>NZ_CP060828.1:6583750-7317500 GCF_014489635.1 Streptomyces roseirectus
CCTACCGAAGTTGACGGTCGTACGCGTGACACGCACGTCGTTGGCGATCAGGTGGTCGACCAGCCGGGCGGCGGCGCTCGTGCCCGCCGCGATCACGTACGCGCGCGGGAAGGTCGTCGTGTAGACGTCCTCCGGGCCGATTCCCGGCACACCAGGGACAGTCGAGGAGGAGACCGGGGTCTGCGCCGCACCCCGGGCGCCCCGGCGGAACACCTCGATCTGGTCGTCGATCAGCGCCGTGCGGCGGGCGCGGACGAAGTCGAGGGTGGCGTTCAACGCGGCACCGGCGACGGCCGTGTTGATGCCGGAGCGGCGGCGCAGCTCCTCGACGGGCAGGTTGTAGGCCGCGTTGTTCACCGGGAGCGGGATCTCGACCGTATGCGCGGCGACCGTGCCGTGGAAGGCCGCGTACTGCGGGGTGAAGATGGGCGGCCAGTCGTCCCAGCCCTCGTCCTGGTCGCGGAACGGGATCTGCGCGGGCTCGACCCCGTCCCGACCCGGCGTGTAGCCCAGGGAGTTGACGGCCTTCTCCATGCCGAGGGCGTTCGCGTACGTGTTCTTCAGGAACAGGTCGTACTCGTAGTTCTCGCCGTGCGGGGGAGTCGTCGGCTCGATCAGGGTGCCGTTGACGTAGCCGTGCAGGTCCAGCATCACCGCTGGCTGCTTGTCGATCTGGATCTGCCGCATCACCCGCGTCTCCGGCTGCGAGGCGGTGACGAAGTCCCGGTTCAGGTCGAAGCCGCCGCCGTTCGCGCGGGTGCCGGCGATCCGGCCGTCCGGGTTGGCGGTGATGTTGAAGTACAGGCGGGTGTGGGCGAGGAGGTCCCTCGTACGGGCGTCGTTCGCCGTCGCGAGGCGTTCGATCAGCTTCAGGGAGGCGTCCGTGCCCTCCCACTCGTTGCCGTGGATGTTGGCGTTGAAGAAGACGGGGGTCTTGTAGCCGGGGAGCTGGCGCGCGGACGTGACACGGGCGTCCTCGATGAGGCGGCGCGCCCTCTCCTGCGCCCTCGCCCGCGCCGCGCTCTCCGGGGCGGTGACCGTGACGAGGTACAGCCGGTGCCCGCCCGCCGAGCGGCCCGTCACCTCCACGCTCACCCGATCGCCCAGCCGTTGCAGGGAGTTCAGCTTCGGCGCGATCGCGTGGTACGGGGTCAGGCCCAGCTTGACCGACTTGTCGCCGGGGTTCACCGGGTCCGGGGCGAGGACCTGGCGCCGGGGGTAGCCGCGGGTGTCCGACGCGAGGTCCGGGGCGGGGGCGGTGAGCGCGCGACTCGCCGCGCTCGCCGGGGAGTCGGCGGCCTCGGCCGTGAACTCCCGTTCCCTGGTGAGGGGTTCGTTCTCGGCCGTCGCGGTGTGCGGGGTGAGCAGGAGTGAGCCCGTCGCGGTGAGCGCGAGGGCGGTGATCAGCAAAGGTCTGGCAGGGGTGGCTCTCGTGGTGCGCACGCGTACCTCCTCTGTAGATCCGTAGATCGGTACGGCGAGATGTACCTGTTCGACTCAACGGCAACAAGAGGGTGTCTGCGCGAAAGCGAAAGCCGCACCCCACGTCCGGGGGTGCGGCTTCCGTGCGCGGCGGGGTCCCGGGAGCGGTCCGGGCTCCCGCGCGCGGGTCGGTCAGAGCTTGACGACCGCCTTGCCGATGTTGTCGCCGCGCAGCACGCCGAGGAACGCGTCCAGCGTGTTCTCGACGCCCTCGGTGACCGTCTCGCGGTACTTCAGCGCGCCCGAGGCGACCCACGGGGCGACCTCGGCGACGAACGCGGGCTGGAGGTCGTACTGGTCACCCACGAGGAAGCCCTCGATGCGCCCGCGCGTCTGGATGAGGCGGGCGAGGTTGCGGGGGCCGGGGGCGGGCTCGGTGTTGTTGTAGACCGAGATCATCCCGCAGACGGCGATCCGGCCGCCCACGTTGAGCGAGCCGATCGCGGCTTCGAGGTGGTCCCCGCCGACGTTGTCGAAGTAGACGTCGACGCCGTCCGGAGCGGCCTCGCGCAGCAGGTCGGAGACCTTGCCGGTCTTGTAGTTGAACGCGGCGTCGAAGCCGTACTCCTCGACGAGGAGCTTGACCTTCTCGTCGGACCCGGCGGAGCCGATGACGCGGGAGGCGCCCTTCAGCTTGGCGATCTGCCCGACCTGGCTGCCGACGGCGCCGGCCGCGCCGGAGACGAAGACCGAGTCGCCCTCCTTGAACGAGGCGGTGCGCAGCAGGCCCGCGTACGCGGTGAGGCCGGTCATACCGAGGACACCGAGGTACGTGGACAGGGGCGCCGCGTCGGCGTCGACCTTGACGGCCTGCTTCGCGTCGAACGTCGCGTACTCGCGCCAGCCGCCGAAGTGCAGGACGTGGTCACCGGGGGCGATCCCCTCGGCATTGGACTCGATCACCTCGCCGACCGCGCCGCCCTGCATGGCCTTGCCCAGTTCGAACGGCGGGAGGTACGACTTCGCGTCGCTCATGCGCCCGCGCATGTACGGGTCGACCGAGAGGTACTTGTTGCGGACCAGGACCTGACCCTCACCGGGCTGGCGGACCTCCGCCTCGACGAGGGCGAAGTCCTCGGTCTTCGGCCAGCCGACGGGGCGGCTGAGCAGGTGCCATTCACGGTTGATCATCGGGGCCCTTTCCTCGCATTACTTCACTACCTGAAACAACAATGCCCCTGAATATTTCATGTTGTCAAGTATCGGGGTACGCTGGTGCGCATGGTCACAGAGAGCACCCGCCGCCACGACCCCCTCACCATGGAGGTCATCGAACTCATCGGCGAGGTCGTGTCCCGTTTCCACGAGGACTACGAGACGGCGGCCACGGCACACTCCCTCACGGGCGCGCAGGCCCGCCTGCTCTCCCTCCTCGCCCTCGAACCGCTTCCCATGCGCAAGATCGCCGAACGCCTCAAGTGCGAGCCGTCCAACGTCACGGGCATCGTCGACCGGCTCGAGACCCGGGGCCTCGTCGAACGCCGACCCGCGCCCGCGGACCGCCGCGTCAAACTCGCCGCCGTCACCGAGGAGGGGCGCCGTACCGCCCGCGACCTCCGTGACGCGCTCCACTTCGCGCGCGAACCCTTCGCCGAGCTGAGCCCGGTCGAACGGGAACTCCTGCGCGGGCTGCTCCGCAGGATGCTGGGCGAGTCGTCGGCTCAGGGCGACGCCCCCGCGCAGTAGCCGCGAACGCCGGGGGAGGGGTGTTGTCAGTCGGGGCCGATAGAGTTTTGGTATGCGCGATCTTGGGGTGGGTTTCGGGTTTCTGGTGCAGGGGCAGCGATGGGTCGCCCGGCACGGGAAGCAGTACGGGTTCGGGCTGATCCCGGGCCTGATCACGCTGGTGCTGTACGTGGCGGCGCTGGGCTCGCTGATCCTGTGGGGCGGCGACCTCGTCGCCTGGGCCACGCCCTTCGCGGACGACTGGTCCAGCCCGTGGCAGGGGATCTTCCGGGGCTTCCTCACCGTCGTCCTGTTCGCGCTCGCGCTCCTGCTCGCCGTCCTGACCTTCACCGCCGTCACGCTGCTGATCGGGCAGCCGTTCTACGAGAGCCTGTCGGAGAGCGTCGACAGGGACGTCTCGGTGGACGGCACCGCGCCCGAGTCGGGGCTGCCGCTCTGGCGGGACCTGTGGGTGTCCGCGCGGGACAGCGTCCGGGTGCTCGCGCGGGCCGGGCTGTGGAGCCTCCTGTTGTTCGGCCTCGGCTTCGTACCGGTCGTCGGCCAGACCGTCATCCCCGTCCTCGGCCTCTTCGTCACCGGCTTCTTCCTCACCGAAGAACTCACCTCCGTCGCCCTCCAACGCCGAGGCATCGAACTCCGCGCCCGCCTCACCCTCCTCCGCACCCGCAAAACCCTCGTCTGGGGCTTCGGCACCCCCCTCGCCCTCGCCTTCCTCCTCCCCGTCGTCGCCGTCTTCCTCATGCCCGGCGCCGTAGCAGGCGCCACCCTCATGACCCGCCACCTCCTCGAAGAGGAGAACGAGCAGGACGACGACGAGACCGAGACCGCCGACGACGAGACCCGGGCAAACACGGTCTGACCACCCCGACGCGGCACGACAGGCCCCCGTCCGCCCACACCCACCAGCCCCCTGAACGCCGCCGGGACGGAACAGGAGCCCATCAACACCGTCCCGCGACGGCTCAGCTCGCCGCACCCCGTGTGCCCTCGGGCAAGCGACCGGCCGTCGGAAGCAGCCCCGGCACGACCGTCCCGCGCCGCCGCCCACTTCACCCAGCCCCACCCCGCCCTCGGCCTCCAGGCCAGGCGGACGCCCATCGATACCGCCCCCGGCACGGACCACCCCGCAACGCCCCCCACCTCGCCCGGCCAGGCGGCTGCCCGTCGGAAGCAGCCCCGGCGTGTGCCCCCGCAATGCCGTCCCCCTCACCCGGCCGGGGCCCTCGCCCCGCTCTCCGCCTCCTGGCCCGGCGGACACTCGTCAGCACCGCCCCCCGGCACGGCCGTCCCGCGTGGCTCACCTCGCCCGGCCATGCCCGATCCTCCGGCCGGCGGCGGCTGCCGGAAGCGCCTCACCAGCCCCCGCCCCCAGCCCCATCCCGCCCTTCGCCTCCTGGCCCGGCGGACACTCGTCAGCACCGCCCCCCGGCACGGCCGTCTCGCGTGGCTCACCTCACCCGGCCATGCCCGACCCTCCGGCCGGCGGCGGCTGCCGGAAGCGCCTCACCAGCCCCCGCCCCCAGCCCCATCCCGCCCTTCGCCTCCTGGCCCGGCGGACACTCGTCAGCACCGCCCCCGGCGCAGCCGTCTCGCGTGGCTCACCTCACCCGGCCATGCCCGACCCTCCGGCCGGCGGCGGCTGCCGGAAGCGCCTCACCAGCCCCCGCCCCCAGCCCCGCCCCGCTCTCCGCCTCCCGGCCCGGCGGACACCCGCCAGCACTGCCCCCGGCACGGCCGTCCCGCGTGGCTCACCTCGCCCGGCCGCTGAACCCCCAGCCGGGCGGGGGCTGCCCGAAGCGCCCCCGGCGCCCCACCAGCCCCCGCCCCCGGCCTCAGCTCCCCACTGCCACCCGCACGATCTCCCGTACCTGCCCCACGATCGCCTCGCGGTTGCTCACGAACTGTGGGTCGGTGACCTGGTCCGGGTTGTCGGGGCCGAACTCCAGGACGGGGGTGTGGACGTGCCCGGCAGGGAGGGAGGTGCTGAGGCCCAGGCGGTCGCGGAGGAGGGTCGCTCGGTAGGCGATCTCGTTGGAGAGGTAGTCGCCGCCGCCTCCCTCGCGGGCGGTTGAGCCGGGGGTGGGGCCGTCGGGCCGTTCGACGGGGAAGGTACCGCCCGCCGGGATCTCCGTGACGGTCGTGTTGTCGTAGACGGGGAACGGCCCCGTGGGGGCGGCGACGATCGCGGCGTAGGGAAGGGTCGTGGTCGTCCACTGCGGCTGGGACGCGGGATCGGTGACCGGGATCGTCTCCGTGCGCCCGATGTTGTCGTTGTCCCAGAACCCCCCGCGCCAGGCCCCGTTGGTGCGCTCGATGTCGAACCGCCCCACCCGCCCCTGGCTGACGGTCGTGAGGAGGTCGAGGGAGGGCAGATGGGGCCGCAGGGCCCGCTCGACGACCCCGTCGGTGAAGTCCGCCCAGCGCACCGGGAACACGGCCGTCTCGATCCGCGCGAGCCCCCGCGCGGTACGCACGACGGTCCCGTCGAGCGCGAGGGCGGACGCGCCGGAGGGGTTGGAGATCCGGATGTCGGCGTCGAGGGTGAAGGGATCGAACCCGGTGACGAGGACCCGCTTGACCCCGCCCTCACGAGCCGGATACCCGATGTCCGCCTGCCCCCGCGACGTCCGCTCCAACTCACCGATCAACGCCGCCCGTTGCCCGGAACTGAGCCCGAACTCCGGCTCCCAGCCCCGCACTTCCCGCGTCATCCCGAGCCGCGCCCAGTACAGCGGCCGATCGTCCCCCCGGCTCAGATCCCCACCCACGGGCCCCCGCCCCTGCGCATGGTCCACCGCCCGCCGCCACAACGCGGCCCCGTCCCGCGCGACGACGGCACGGGCGTCCGCGTACGACCGCGCACCCGCCAGCGCCCGCGCGAACTCCGGTGCCACGGAGGCGAATCCGGACCGCGCCAGGATCTCCTGCGGGACGGCGCGGTCGAGCCGCTGCTCCTCGACGGTCGGCGCGGCCGCGGGAGCCGCGCTCGCGGTGGCGGGGGAGGCGAGGCCGGTCAGCAGTGCCAGACCGAGGACGCCGAGACGGACACGGAGCATGTGGGGGTTCCGTTTCTGCGGTGGTTGCCGGGACGGCACAAGTCTCCCGTGGCGGACGACGTCCACGCCATACCGCGTCTCCCCCACAAGCCACGCAAACAGCCCGCACAGAAGGGGAGTTGTGAAGGGTTCGTCGGGAATCGAAGGGGGTAGATCGTCCGGAGACGGCGGAATCCCCGCACACCGGATAGCGTGTCCGGTACAGGGATCGCCTCGTGGAGCCACCCCGGTCCGGGACCCTGACCCCTGGACCGGGGTTCCACGAAGAATCCCCGACTACCGCGCGGAGAACCCGTACACCGTCTCCGACCGGTACACCTCCCCCGGCCGCAGCACCGTCCCCGGAAACTCCGGCCGGTTCGGCGAGTCCGGGAAGTGCTGGGTCTCCAGCGCGATCCCCGCGCACGGCACGAACGGCGCCGGGAGGTGGTCGGCCGTGTACACCTGGAGCCCGGGTTCGGTGGTCGACACGGTCAACACCCGCCCCGACGCCGGATCGTGCAGCTCGGCGACCTCCACGGCCTCGCCCGTCACCCCCTTGTCCAGCACGAAGTTGTGGTCGTAACCCCCGCCCGTCTTCCGGGACTCACGGAAGTCGAACCGCGTCCCGGTGACGTCGGCCAGCTCGCCCGTCGGGATCAGCGTCGCGTCGACCGGCGTGAACCGCGAGGCGGCGACGCGCAGTTCGTGATCGGTGGCGACGGAGGAACCCGCGAGGTTGAAGTAGCTGTGGTTGGTGAGGTTGACGACGGTGGGCGCGTCGGTCGTCGCCTCGTACGCGATCCGCAGCGCCCCCGACGCGTCCAGGGAGTACACCGCCGAGACCTCCAGGCGCCCCGGGAAGCCCTCCTCGCCGTCCGGCGAGACCCGGCTCAGGCGCACGGCGTGCGGCCCGGCCTGCGCGCCGCCCCAGACGACCTTGTCGAAGCCCGCCGGGCCCCCGTGCAGCGAGTTGGGCGCGTTGTTGGCGGCCAGCGGGTACGTGACGCCGTCCAGCGTGAAGCGGGCGCCCGCGATGCGGTTGGCGTAACGGCCGATCAGCGCGCCCAGGAACGGCTCCGGACGGTCGAGGTAGCCCGCCAGGTCGGCGAACCCGAGGACCACGTTCGCCGCCCGCCCGTCCCGGTCCGGGACCTCGACGGACTGCACGATCCCGCCGTACGACAGGATCCGCACCCGGGTGCCGGCCCGCTCCAGGGTCCAGCGGTGCACCGGGGTGCCGTCGGAAAGTGTTCCGAAGTGTTCGCTCATGAGCGAAACCCTAAGACACCGGTCTCCACCCGCTCACGCCCCCGGCTCGGTGACCTTGGCATACGCGATCTCCGCCAGCCGCGCCTGCCCGCTCTTGCTCGGATGGAACCAGTCCCACCGGCTCAACTGCTTCGTCCCGAACCGGAACTCGTACACCGCCCCGTCGTCGAACCGGCACAGCGGGTCCTTCGCGCACACCTCCTCCAGCACCGCGTTGTACTCCCGCACCCGCTCCTGCACGGAGTCCCGCCGCGTGGTCGCCGCCTGGTCGAGGACGTCCGCGTCGGCCAGCATCGACGGGCAGATCCCCACCTTCCACACGGCCCTGCCGAGCGGACTGGTCCGCCCCTCGGACCAGAGCCGCTTGAGGTCCGGCACGCTCGCCACGTACACCTGCGACTTGGGCGACACCGACCGCAGCGCGGCCATCGACTGCTCGAACGACGTACGGAACGCCGAGACCGGCGTCATCTGCGTCACCGAGTCCCGGCACGCGTCATTGGCCCCCGCCATCACCGTCACCAGACCCGGCTGCCGCGTGCCCGCCTGCGCCATCTGCCCCGGCAGATCCGCCATCAGCGCACCCGTCTTGGCGTAGTTCCAGCTGTGCGTCTCCGCCTTCGCGGGCCCCAGCAGCCGCACGGCGAGCGAGTCGACCTCCGTGCTGTCGCCCGTCGCCCACGACGCCTCCGGGCAGTCCCGGAGGATCCCGCACGCGTCGAACCCGCGCGTGATGGAGTCCCCGACGGCCGCCAGCGACGCCGGCCGCGCGTTCCACACCGGGGACGGCTTCGCCGCCGCGCGCGTCGACGAAGGGGCCGTAGGACCGCCGCCCCCGCCCCCAGCGCCGCCCGTGCACCCCGCCACCGCCAGCGAGACCCCCGCCAGCATCCCGGCGAGCACCCCCCGCCCTCGCGTCGTCACCATGTCCGCCCGGCCCCTTCAGTCGTCCGGTAACAAATCCCCCACACCCTCTACAACGCGGCCGAGTTCCCGATCCGCTTCCTTTCCCGTTTCCACACCCGATCCACGGAACGTTCCCCACCCGCACAAGCGTCCTGCCGAGTGAATGGCGGGCCTTTCGGGGCACCTGGACCGACGGTACGTCACACTCCGCACCCCGTCGCACGGTAGCCTCGCCATCAACGTGGCTGCCCCGACGCCGCCGCTCAGCCAGCCCTGCAAGATGTCCCGCTCTGCCCGGAGGTCCCGGTGACGACACGTGGAGTTCTGTACGTGCACTCCGCGCCGCGCGCGCTGTGCCCGCACGTCGAGTGGGCCATCGCCGGGGTGCTCGGCACGCGCGTCAACCTCGACTGGATCCGCCAGCCCGCCGCGCCCGGCACCTGGCGCTCCGAGTTCTCCTTCAAGGGCCAGGCCGGCACCGCGTCCAAACTCGCCTCCGCGCTGCGCGGTTGGCAGATGCTGCGCTTCGAGGTCACCGCCGAGCCCTGCGCGAGCGCCGAGGGCGAGCGCTACAGCTGCACCCCGGACCTGGGCATCTTCCACGCGGTCACCGGCATCCACGGCGACATCCTGATCCCCGAGGACCGGCTGCGCGCGGCCCTGCTCCGCTCCCAGCGCGGCGAGAGCGACATCGAGGCCGAGATCACCAAGCTCCTCGGCAAGCCGTGGGACGACGAGTTGGAGCCGTTCCGCTACGCGGGCGAGGGCGCGCCGGTGCGCTGGCTGCACCAGGTGGTGTGAACTGACGAAGGGGCCCCACCTTTTCAGGTGGGGCCCCTTCAGCGTCCTACTTCAGCGTCCTACAAAGCCTTCTCAGACCGTCCGGAACGCCAGCACCACGTTGTGCCCACCGAACCCGAACGAATCGTTGAGCGCGGCGATACGCCCCTCCACCGGCAGCTTGCGCGCCTCGCCGACGACGACGTCGGCGTTGGCCTCCGCCTCCGGGTCGAGGTTGTCGACGTTGATGGTCGGCGGCGCGACCCGGTGATACAGCGCGAGGACGGTCGCGACCGTCTCGACCCCGCCGGCGCCCCCGAGCAGGTGCCCGGTCATGGACTTCGTCGCGGACACCGCGAAGTGGTCGGCGTGGTCGCCGAACACCTTGCGCAGCGCCTTCAGTTCGGCGATGTCACCGGCCGGCGTGGACGTCGCGTGCGCGTTGACGTGCACGATCTCCGCCGGGTCCAGGTCGGTGCTGGACACCAGGTGGCTGAGCGCGGCGGCGATGCCCCGCCCCTCCGGCTCCGGCTGCACGATGTCGTGGCTGTCGGCCGAGATGCCCTGCCCGACGGCCTCCGCGTACACGCGCGCCCCGCGCGCCGCCGCGTGCTCGGCGGACTCCAGGACGACGACACCGGCGCCCTCACCGAGGACGAACCCGTCCCGCGCCTTGTCGTACGGGCGGGACGCGCCCTGCGGGTCGTCGTTGTTCTTCGACATCGCCATCATGTTGCCGAACGCGGCGATCGGCAGCGGGTGGATCGCCGCCTCCGTGCCGCCCGCGACGACGACGTCCGCACGGCCGGTGCGGATCATCTCGATCGCGTAGCCGATCGCCTCCGCGCCCGAGGCGCAGGCGGAGACCGGGGTGTGGACGCCCGCGCGGGCGCCGACGTACAGGCCGACGTTGGCCGAGGGGCCGTTCGGCATGAGCATGGGAACGGTGTGCGGGGAGACGCGGCGTACGCCCTTCTCCTTCAGCACGTCGTACTGGTCGAGCAGGGTCGTCACGCCGCCGATGCCGGAGGCGATGACCGTGCCGAGCCGGTCCGGGTTGACCGAAGTGTCCTCGCCCGCGCGGGCGGTGAAGCCGGCGTCCGCCCAGGCTTCCCGCGCCGCGATCAGCGCGAACTGCGCCGAGCGGTCGAGCTTGCGGGCCTGCGGACGCGGCAGCACCTCGGAAGGGTCCACCGCGGCCGGGGCCGCGATCCTGACGGCCTGGTCGGCCGCCCAGTCCTGGGTCAGGGCCTTGGCACCGGACTTACCGGCGATCAGACCTTCCCAGGTCGAGGCTGCGTCGCCACCCAGCGGTGTGGTTGCGCCGATACCGGTGACGACCACGGTGCGATTGGTCGGGCTCACGGGAATTCTCTCTCCTACGGAGTTTCGAGGATGAAACGGCGCCACCGCCGGGTGGCGGGGCAATCACCCCACAGGCTCAGCGCCCAGGGCGGTTCAGCCCTGGTGCTTGAGGATGTAGTCGGTCGCGTCACCGACGGTCTTGAGGTTCTTGACGTCCTCGTCCGGGATCTTGACGTCGAAGCGCTCTTCGGCGGCGACGACGACCTCGACCATGGACAGGGAGTCGACGTCCAGGTCGTCGGTGAAGGACTTGTCCAGCTGGACGTCCTCAACGGGGATGCCGGCGATCTCGTTCACGATCTCCGCGAGACCTTCGACGATCTCTTCCTGAGTGGCGGCCATGGTGGCGCTCCTTCTTTTTCTTTCCAGAGGGTTGGCTGTGCTGCTTACCGTGGCCAGGCGCAGGAGTGCGTGATCCGGCAACGGTGTGCCTAGGGGAGGGTAACGACCGTCGCCGCGTACACGAGACCCGCCCCGAAACCGATGACGAGCGCCGTGTCGCCGCTCTTCGCCGCCCCGGTCGCCAGAAGCCGCTCCATCGCGAGCGGGATCGAGGCGGCCGAGGTGTTGCCGGTGGTGCGTACGTCACGCGCGACCGTGACGTGCTCCGGCAGCTTCAGCGTCTTCACCATCGAGTCGATGATCCGCTCGTTGGCCTGGTGGGGAATGAAGACGTCGAGGTCGCTCGCGGTGATGCCGGCCGCGTCCAGCGCCTGCTGGGCGACCTTGGCCATCTCGAAGACGGCCCAGCGGAAGACCGCCTGACCCTCCTGCGTGATGGCGGGGAACTTGTCGACGACGCCGTCGCGGTAGTCCGTCCACGGCACCGTCTGCTTGATCGTCTCGGACTTGTCGCCCTCCGAGCCCCACACCGTCGGGCCGATCGCCGGCTCCTTCGAGGGGCCCACGACGACCGCGCCGGCGCCGTCCCCGAACAGGAAGGCGGTCGCCCGGTCCTCCAGGTCGGTCAGGTCGGACAGCCGCTCCACGCCGATGACCAGCACGTACTCCGCGCTGCCCTCGGCGATCATGCCCTTGGCGAGCGTGAGGCCGTAGCCGAAGCCCGCGCAGCCCGCCGAGATGTCGAACGCGGCGGCCTTGTCGGTGCCCAGCTTGTCGGCGATCTCGGTGGCGATCGCCGGCGTCTGCTTGAAGTGCGAGACGGTCGAGACGACCACCGCGCCGATCTGCGCGGCCGTGATGCCCGCGTCGGCGATCGCCTTGCCGGACGCCTCGACCGACATGGCGGCGACGGTCTCCTCGTCGTTCGCCCAGTGCCGGGTCTCGATGCCGGAACGCGATCGGATCCATTCGTCGGACGAGTCGATCGTCTCCAGGATGACCTCGTTGGGCACGACGCGGACGGGGCGGTAGCCGCCCACACCGAGGATGCGCGCGTACGGATGACCCTTGCCGGGCTTGATCTTCGCCATCGGGATCTCCTCTCAGGCGCCGTGTTCCGCGATCAGCTCGCGGGCCGCGTCGAGGTCGTCGGGGGTCTTCAGGGCCAGTCTCGGGACGTCGGGCAGCGCGCGCTTGGCCAGGCCGACGAGGGTGCCGCCGGGCGCGGCCTCGATGATCGCGGTGACGCCCAGCTCCTTGAACGTCTCCATGCACAGGTCCCAGCGCACCGGGTTCGCGACCTGGCCGACGAGGCGGCTCAGCACCTCGGCGCCGGACGCGACGGCCTCGCCGTCCTTGTTGGAGACGTAGGGCACCGTCGGGTCGGCCGGGTCGAGGCCGGACGCGGCCTCTTCCAGCACCGCCACGGCCGGGGCCATGTGCGACGTGTGGAAGGCGCCCGCGACCTTCAGCGCGACGACCTTGCGGACGCCCTCGGGCTTGTCCTCGGCCAGCGCCGCGAGCTGTTCGGCGGTACCGGCGGCCACGATCTGCCCCGCGCCGTTGATGTTCGCCGGGGTCAGCCCCAGCTTCTCCAGATGCGGGACGGTCGTCGCCGGGTCGCCCCCGAGCAGCGCCGCCATACCGGTCCGCGTGACGGCGGCGGCCTCGGCCATCGCCAGGCCGCGCTTGCGGACGAGGGACAGCGCGTCGTTCTCGCTGAGGACGCCCGCCCACGCGGCGGCGGTCAGCTCGCCGACGCTGTGACCGGCGACCGCGCCGGGCGTGACGTCACCCAGCGCCGCGCCGGAGACGAGGCCGGCGGCGACCAGCAGCGGCTGGGCGACGGACGTGTCACGGATCTCGTCCGCGTCGGCGTTCGTGCCGTAGTGCACCAGGTCGAGCCCGATGACGTCGGACCACGCACGGAGGCGGTCCTCGACACCGGGGAGGTCGAGCCAGGGGGTCAGGAAGCCGGGCGTCTGGGCGCCCTGGCCGGGAGCGACGAGTACGAGCACTCTCACACTCTCTCTTGGGGACGGCCAAGGCCGCCCGTGGGGACAGGGACGAAGAACAGCAGGGGGTTTTGTGGAGCCCCGACAAAAGCCTAGGTCTGGGGATCTCCGTCGGCCAGGCGCCCCAGGATCAGCGCGATCCGCAGAGTGAAGGCCGAGCGTACATCGGAGGGTGACCATCCGGTGACGTCAGTCACACGTCGGAGCCGGTAGCGCACGGTGTTCGGATGGACGAAGAGCATCCGGGCCGCGCCTTCGAGACTGCTGGCTTGTTCGAGATACACGGAGAGTGTTTCCAGCAGCGCGGAACCGGCCTCCTCCAGCGGTCTGTAGATCTCCTCCACCAGCTGACCGCGCGCGGTGGGATCGCCCGCGATCGCTCGTTCCGGAAGCAAATCGTCCGCCAGTACCGGCCGGGGAGCGTCCTGCCAGGCCGAACACGCCTTCAGCCCGGCGGCCGCGGCCTGCGCGGAGCGGGTCGCCGTCAGCAGGTCCGGTACGACGGGCCCCGCGACGACCGGTCCGGCCGCGAACGGTCCGATCAGCGACTTGGCGACGGCGACCGGGTTGTCGCTGCCACCCGCGATGACGACGAGACGGGAGCCCAGGACGCCCGTGAGGACCTGGAGCTTGGCGTGCCGGGAGGCCCGGCGGATCGCCTCGACAGTGAGCTCCGAGTCGCCGTCCGGAGCCGTACCCAGGACAACGCACACGTGCTCCGGGGAGTTCCAGCCCAGCGCGGCCGCTCTGGAAACCGCCCCTTCGTCGGCCTCGCCGCTCAGCACCGCGTTCACCACCAGCGACTCCAGGCGCGCGTCCCAGGCGCCCCGCGCCTCGGCGGCCTGGGCGTACACCTGCGCGGTAGCGAACGCGATCTCGCGGGCGTACACCAGCAGCGCCTCCCGGAGCACCTGCTCGTCACCGGGGGCCGCCACCTCGTCGATCGCGGACTCCATGACCTCGATGGTCGTGCGGACCATCTCGACCGTCTGCCGCAGGGTGATCGCCCGGGTCAGTTCGCGCGGCGCGGTGCCGAAGACGTCCGTCGAGATCGCCTGCGGGGCGTCCGGACGCCGGAACCACTCCGTGAACGCCGCGATGCCCGCCTGGGCGACCAGGCCGATCCAGGAACGGTTCTCCGGGGGCATCGCCCGGTACCACGACAGGCTCTCGTCCATCCTCGCGATGGCCTGCGCGGCCAGCGATCCGGACGACTTCTCCAGCCGCCGCAGCGTCGCGGAGTGCGGATGGGCCGAGGCCGAGGGCGGGGGGGTGGTGGGTCTGGGTTCGGGCACGGGACAAGGGTGCCTCATCGGAGCGGGGTCATGAGGCGTGGGGATACCTTGGTCAGGTGATGGACGTGCGGCGCGAGGACTCGCGGTACCGGGGTGGCGATGCCGCGCGGGGCATCGAGACTTTGCACTCTTTTTCCTTCGGGCCCCATTACGACCCCGGCAACCTCCGCTTCGGCGCGCTCATCGCCTGCAATGAGGAACGGCTCGCGCCCGGCGCCGGGTTCGACGAACACCCCCACTCCCACACCGAGATCGTCACCTGGGTCGTCTCCGGCGAACTCACCCACCGCGACTCCGCCGGGCACGAGACCGTCGTGCGGCCCGGTGACGTGCAGTGCCTCTCCGCCGCCGCCGGGGTCCGCCACGTCGAACGCAACGACGCGGACGTCCCCCTCGTCTTCCTCCAGATGTGGCTGGCCCCCCTCGAACCCGGGGGCGAGCCCTCCTACGACGTCGTCCACGGCATCGCCGACTCCACGCCGTACGCCGTTCCGCGCGCGGGGGCCATGCTGCACGTGCGGCGGCTGACCGCCGGGGAGCGGACGGCCGTACCC
This sequence comes from Streptomyces roseirectus, assembly GCF_014489635.1. NCBI lineage: Bacteria > Bacillati > Actinomycetota > Actinomycetes > Kitasatosporales > Streptomycetaceae > Streptomyces > Streptomyces roseirectus. The sequence continues at coordinate 6,598,483 of NZ_CP060828.1, forward strand.
GAGGCGAAACTCGGGTACGTGCACGTCGTGCGTGGTGAAGTGCGGGTGGGGGACGTCGAGTTGGGCGCCGGGGACGCGCTGCGGCTGTCCGGGGAGGGGGAGTTGGAGCTGGTCGCCTCCGGCGGGGGTGCGGAGGTGTTGGTGTGGGAGCTGGGCGGTTAGGGCTCGGCGGTTCAGGTTTCCGCGTTTCGCCAGATCGTCACGTCGACCGTGATGTAGCGGCTCGGATCCGTCTTCGGGGAGGTTCCCCGGTACGTCACCAGCGCGATGTGCCCGGCCGCCGAGTGCACGCACATCCTTGTGCCGACCGGGACTTGGGGGAGCGGGAGTTCCCTCGTGAAGCGCGTCTCCGTCCGGCACGTCTGGAGCGTGCCCTGCTGGTTCGCCCCCAGCACGACGACCTCGCGGCCCACACTGCCGATCAGTTCGTCGTCGTTGCCCTGGAAGAAGTAGAAGTCCGAGTCCTCGCCGTTGCGCGTCGAGCCGCCGTCGTTCACGGGCTTCGGCGGGGTGTCGCCGAAGCGGATGAAGTAGTCGAGGGGGAGGTCGATGTCCTTGTAGGTGCGGGCAGTTGGAGGCGCGGTGGGGGTGGCGCTGACCGGGGTGTCATCACCCGAGTCCTCCGTGGTGCCCGTGGTGTCCGTGAGGCGGTTGACGCCCCACAGGGCCAGGGGGACGAGAAGGACAGCGGCGAGGGCCAGGCCGAGCGGGCGGGCGAGGGTGGTGCGGCGGGGGGCCGGGGGATGCCAGACCGGGGGCGGCGGCTGGGGCGGGTTGATGTGGGTGGGGGTGTAGGCGAGTTGGGGTGGGTGGTAGGCGGGGTGGGTCGGGGCTTGAGGGGCTGCCGGGCCGAACGGGGTTGGGGTGTCAGGGAGTTGAGAGGTTGGCGTACCCAACGCCCTCGCGGTGTCCGTGGGTTGAGGAGCCGCCGCCGGTTCAGGGGCGTGCGTCGGGATGTCCGCGCCGACCGCCGCCGGCAGCCACTCGCCGGACTGGCGCAGGGGAGTCGGGGACGCCTGCTGGCAGAGGGCGATCACCTCGGCCGGGGTGGGCCGGTTCGCGGGGTCCTTGTCCAGGCAGCGGGCGACGAAGGCGAGTTCGGCGGGGAGCCCGGTGAGATCCGGCGTCTCGTGGACGATGCGGTACAGCAGCGCGTGCGCGGAGCCGTCCCCGTACGCGCCCCTGCCCGTCGCCGCGAACACCGCGATCTGGCCCAGCGAGAACACGTCCGACGCCGGCGTCACCGGCCTGCCCGCCGCCTGCTCCGGCGACATGAACGCCGGGGTGCCCGGGGCGACCCCCGTCCCCGTCAGCGACGTCGCGTCCGACGCCCGCGCGATCCCGAAGTCGATCACTCGCGGGCCGTCCGCCGCGAGGAGGACGTTGGACGGCTTCAGGTCCCGGTGCACCACATCGGCGCCGTGGATCGCCGACAGCGCCTCCGCGACACCGGCGAGCAGCAGCAGGACCGACGGCACCGGCAGCGGGCCGTGCCTTCCGACGGCCTCGGCGAGACTCGGCCCGGCCACGTACGCCGTGACCAGCCAGGGGTGGGTGCCCTCGACGTCGTGGTCGAGCACCGGCGCCGTGTAGAACCCCTGCACCCGCCGGGCCGCCTCCACTTCCTGCCGGAACCGCCGCCTGAACTCCGCGTTCTCCGCCAGCTCCGGCCGCACGGTCTTCACCGCGACGGGATGCCCGCCGGGCGTGTGCGACAGATAGACGGCCCCCATCCCCCCGGCCCCCAGCTTCGCCACCAGCCGGTAGGGCCCCACCGTCCCCGGGTCCTCCACCCCCAACGCCCCGAAGACCCCGCCCGCTTGTGCCCCGCTCATCGCTCCCCCGAGATCACCGTGTGCCGTGGGGCACGAGATTAACCGAGGGGGTGTTCTCAGGCGCCCTGGATCTCCCTCAGAACGCCGTCCGTGAACGCGGGCCACGCCTCGATCGCCCACGGTCCGAAGGGGCGGTCGGTGAGGGCGACGCAGGACAGGCCGGCGTCCGGGTCGGTCCAGAGGAAGGTGCCGGACTGGCCGAAGTGGCCGAAGGTGCGGGGGGAGGAGGAAGTGCCGGTCCAGTGGGGGGACTTGGTGGCGCGGATCTCGAAGCCCAGGCCCCAGTCGTTGGGGTTGTGGTGCCCGTAGCCCGGCAACACGCCCTTGGTGCCGGGGTATTGGACGGTCATGGCGTCGAGGACCGTGCGGGGGTCCAGGAGTCGGGGTGCCTGGAGTTCGGCGGCGAAGAGGAGGAGGTCGGCGACGGTGGAGACGCCGTCCTTCGCCGGGGACCCGGCCAGCGTCGTCCGCTCCATGCCCAGCGGCTCGCACACCGCCTGGTGGAGGTATTCGGGGAACGGGATGTCCGTCGACTTGGCGATGTGGTCGCCGAGCTGTTCGAAACCGGCGTTGGAGTAGAGACGGCGGTCGCCGGGGGGCGCCATCACGCGGTGCTCGTCGAAGGCGAGGCCGGAGGTGTGGGCGAGGAGATGGCGGACGGTCGCGCCGGGCGGCCCGGCCGGTTCGTCGAGGTCGATCGCGCCCTCCTCGTACGCGACGAGCGCGGCGTACGCGGTGAGCGGCTTGGTCACCGAGGCGAGCGGGAAGAGGTGGTCGGTCGGCCCGTGGGTGCCGAGGACGGTGCCGTCGGCGCGGACGACGCCCGCCGCGGCCGTCGGGACCGGCCAGTTCTCGATCTGGGTGAGGCTGCTCAGCGACATACGACGAGCCTACCGTCGTCTTTCTTACCGTTTCCGCTTGCTTCGAGCCCACTCCAAGGTCTTAGCGTGGGACGCATGACGGTGATGCAGACCTCGTCCCTGGCCATCGAAGCCCCGCAAGCCCCCGCCGACGTCTGCGCAGCCCCGCCGCCGCCCCATCCCCGTCCGGACGGGAAGGACAGCTACACGATCAGCGAGGTCGTCGCGCTCACCGGGCTGACGGCCCACACGCTGCGCTGGTACGAGCGGATCGGGCTGCTGGACCACGTGGACCGCTCGCACACGGGCCAGCGCCGGTACTGCAACCGCGACCTGGACTGGCTGGACTTCGTGGGGAAGCTGCGGCTGACGGGGATGCCGGTCGCGGACATGGTCAGGTACGCGGAGCTGGCGCGGGAGGGCGAGCGGACCTTCGACGAGCGCCGGGAGCTGCTGGAGTCGACGCGCAGGGACGTCCAGGCGCGGATCGCGGAGCTGAACGGGACGCTGGCGGTACTGAACCGGAAGATCCAGTTCTACTCCGCGTAGGCCCGCCCCCCTACAGCTCCGCCAGCAGTTCCGCCTTCTTCGCGGAGAACTCCTCGTCCGTCACCAGCCCCGCCGCGTGCAGCTCGCCGAGGTGGCGGATCCGGTCGGCGACGTCGGCCGGGTCGCGCCGGGCCGGTGCCGGGACCAGGGCCGCCGTCCCCCGCTGCCCGCGCACGGCGGCGAGGACGGCCGCGGCGAACGGCAGGGACTCGTGGACGGGCCCGTACCCGAGCCCGAAGACGACGGAGGCGGGGTCCTGGTCGGGCTGCGCGGCCGGTGTCTCGCCCCGCAGCAGCCGCAGGTGCCCCTCGAAGACCTCCGGCGAGCGCCACTCGACGCCGGTCAGCTCGGCGACGTCGAAGCTCTGGTCGCCCGCCTTCCACTTCGCGGAGGACGCGCCCGTCCAGAACCAGCGGAAGCGGACGGTGCGGCCGTCGAAGGACGCCTTCGCGTCGTACGCCTTGAAGGCGAGCGGGACCTCGGGGGCGTCGATGAGGAACCGTTCCGCCGGGCCCGTGGCGGTGAGCAGGCCGCGCAGCTCCTCCGCGTAGTACTCGGCGAGGGCGTCGCGCTCGGCGGGCAGGACGAGCCGGTAGGGGTCGGCGCCCTCCTTGAGCTGGCCGTCGGCCGCGGCGAGCAGCGGATCGGCGCCTTCGCGCAGGTCGAGGCTCAGGACGACGGTCCCGCGTCTGCCGGGGGACAGGGACACGCCCTCGACCGCCGCGAGCGGGACACGCCGTTCACCGAGCGCCGCGAAGAGCTTCGGCGCCCGCATCCCCCGTTCGTAGCGGATGAGCACGGAGTCGGACTCGAACTCCCAGGCGGCATGCGAACCGGCCAGTACATCACCCATGCGGCTCATCGTATGCGGGACCCGCATCTTCGTCCCCTCCTCGCGCATACCGCACTTCCTGCTGTTTCTACGCGCGTCCGACCGTGGTAGTAGCGGACAAACCCGCCCTGCAGGCGCCGTCATCTCCGGCGCACCGCACCGCGTCATACGCGCCAGTGCCGATCTCGGCGAAGTTGCGCAGGCTGTCGGTGCCGGGCTCGAAGTACCCGGCGTGCCCGCGCGCCTCCTTCGCGGACAGGCGGCGCGCGCCGAACCCCGCCGAGACGGGGTCCTCGCCGTGCCCGAGCCCGCCGAGTTCGAGGTAGGGGACGTCCTGGATCCAGTCGTCCGCGTCCCGCATCGCCCATACGCGCGCGGACGTGTGCAGGTGGGACGCCTTCTCGACGCGCATCCCGGGGCTCCCGGCGACCGCTATGTCGGCCACGCGCGCGGGCATGGCGTGCGCGGCGACCCCGCAGACGACGGAGCCGTAGCTGTGGCAGAACAGCGACACCGGCGCCTTCCCGGGCAGCGCCCGCAGCAGGGCGTTCAGGCGGACGGCGCCGTCCTCGGCGCGCATCGCGGTCGCCGAGTCGATGCCGAGCCCGGCGGGGGCGGTGTAGTCGGCCCAGGCGATGACGGCCGTCCCGGTCCGCGGGCTCGCCTCGCGCTCGGCGGCGTACAGGGCCTGGGCCATGCCGACGGGGGCGGCGTACCTGCGGACCGTCCGCTCGAAGGTGAGCAGGTCGGTGTCGACTCCGGGGACGACGACGGAGACGCGGGCGGCGGTCGTCAGGTCGCCGAAGACCTCGGCGGCCCGGCCCTCGCCCTCGGGGTCGAAGGCGAGGATCTGCCGGCCGCCGGTCGCCATGCTCTCGAAGCGGTGCATGCGGCGGCCCGCCTCGCGCTGGCCGTCCTCGCTGAGCCTGCGGTCGTGCATGCGGGCGCGCTCGACGGCGATGGCCTGGCCGAGCGCGACGCGGTTGGCGCGGTAGCGGAGCTTGACCGGGGCGCCGTTCATGTTGCCGACGGCGAGCGGGTACGCGTGCGCGAGCGCGTTGCGCTGCGAGCCGGTGAGGGTGGCGAAGAAGCGGGCCAGGAGCGCGGGCGCCTGGTCGGGGTCCGGCAGGCTGTGGCCGTCCGCGAAACCGTGCCGCCAGGCGGAGCGGGAGGCTTCGAGGGCGCTGTCGGAGTGGTGGTTGCGCAGGGCGGTCCACCCGGTGGTCGACAGCATCACGAACACCACGGCCAGCGCGAGGAGTGCGCGCCAGACGCCGAGCTGGGGAGAGGAGTCGAAGGAAGTCACTGGGAGGACACACTAGGAGAACGGAAGGGTCTCGGGGGCTTTCAGTGACGGGGATCACGTTTTGATAAATAGGGGTGTGGGCAGCGGTCCGGTCAGCTCTCCCGCCGGATTCCCTCAGCTCTCGCGCCAGGTCCCGAAGAGTCCGGGTCCCACCTGATCGAGGTACAGCGCCGTCCGCTCCCGCATGTCCGCCAGGCTCACGCTCCCGCCGTGGGCCCAGCCGCGCTCCGCGACCCGGATCACCCCGCTGAACAGCGCGACCACCAGGCGCGGCCGCAGATCCTCGGCGAGGTCCACGCCCTCGCGCTCCGCGACGATCCCGGCGATCAGCTCCTCCAGCTCCGCCGAGCGCCGCAGATGGGCGGCGAACAGCGCGGGCGTCTCCTCGATCACGCGGTAGCCGTGGACGTACAGCTCCATCGGGACGACGCGCTCGATCGCCTCGTCCATGGTCCCGAGGCTTTCGCGCAGCGCCCGGCCCATCGCCTCGAACGGCGGCTCGTGGGGCGGGCGCGCGCGTAGGCACGCCACGAAGTGGTCCTCGGCGACGCGCGGGACGAACAGGGCGACCTCCTCCTTGCTCGCGAAGTAGCGGAAGAAGGTGCGCTGCGAGACCTCGACGGCGGCCACGATCTCGTCGACGGTCGTGTGTTCGTATCCCTGGGTCGTGAAGAGCGCGAGCGCGGCTCTGACCAGGGCGTCCCTGGTGTGTTGCTTCTTGCGTTCGCGCAGCGTCGGCATAGGTGTCAGTCACCGGCTTGTGTAAGGGTTCGTCAATTGTCAGTAGCTGTCACTAGCGTAGAAGGCATGACTAGTCAGACCACGTTAAAAACGGCGGGCCACGGGGACGGGGCGCCGCCACCGGGCGGGACACCGGGCGAGGGAGCGCGCGGCGAGGGGCTGCGCGGGCACCCCTGGTTCACGCTGATCACCGTCGCCGTCGGCGTCATGATGGTCGCCCTGGACGGCACCATCGTGGCCATCGCCAACCCGGCCATCCAGAAAGACCTCGGCGCCACGTTCGCGCAGGTGCAGTGGATCACCAACGGCTACTTCCTCGCCCTCGCGGTCTCCCTGATCACCGCGGGCAAGCTCGGCGACCGCTTCGGGCACCGCCAGACGTTCCTGATAGGCGTGGCCGGTTTCGCGCTCGCCTCGGGCGCGATCGGCCTCTCCTCCAGCGTCACCACGGTCGTCGTCTTCCGTGTCCTGCAAGGGCTGTTCGGGGCGCTGCTGATGCCGGCGGCGCTCGGGCTGCTGCGGGCGACGTTCCCCGCCGAGAAGCTGAACATGGCCATCGGGATCTGGGGCATGGTCGTCGGCGCGTCCACCGCGGGCGGGCCGATCCTCGGCGGGGTGCTCGTCGAGCACGTCAGCTGGCAGTCGGTGTTCTTCATCAACGTGCCGGTCGGTGTCCTCGCCGTCGCGCTCGGCGTGTGGATCCTGCTCGACCACCGCGCGGACAACGCGCCGCGCTCCTTCGACCTCCTCGGCATCGGGCTGCTGTCCGGCGCGGTGTTCTGTCTCGTCTGGGCCCTCATCAAGGCGCCCGAGTGGGGCTGGGGCGGCGGGCTGACCTGGACGTTCCTCGCGGTCTCGGTGGCCGGGTTCGGGGTGTTCGCGTTCTGGGAGACGAAGGTGAAGGAGCCGCTGATCCCGCTCGGGCTCTTCCGCTCGGTGCCGCTCTCCGCCGGTGTGGTCCTCATGGTCCTCATGGCCATCGCCTTCATGGGCGGGCTCTTCTTCGTGACGTTCTACCTCCAGAACGTCCATGGGCTCAGCCCCATCGACGCCGGCCTCCACCTCCTGCCGCTGACCGGCATGATGATCGTCGGCTCGCCGCTCGCGGGCGCGATGATCACGCGCTTCGGGCCGCGCGTCCCCCTCGCTGGGGGCATGGCCTGCACCGCCGTCGCCATGTACGGCGTCTCCACGCTCGACACGGACACCGGCAGCCTCGCCATGTCCATCTGGTTCGCCCTCCTCGGCCTCGGTCTCGCGCCGGTCATGGTCGGCGCGACCGAGGTCATCGTCGGCAACGCGGCCATGGAACTCTCCGGGGTCGCCGGCGGGCTCCAGCAGGCCGCCATGCAGATCGGCGGCAGCCTCGGGACGGCCGTCCTCGGCGCGATCATGGCCTCCAAGGTCGACAGCGCGCTGCCGGGGAACTGGAAGGCCGCGGGGCTGCCCGAGATGACGCCGGCCCAGCTCGACCAAGCCTCCGAGGCGGTGCAGGTCGGGGCGGCCCCGATCGCGCCGGGTACGCCTCCCGAGGTCGCCGCGAAGATCACCGGCGTCGCGCACGACACCTTCATCGCCGGGATGAGCCTCGCGTCGCTCGTGGCCACAGGGGTCGCCGTGTTCGCCGTGCTGGTGGCGTTCCTGACGAAACGGGGGCAGAACGCGGGGGGTTCGGGGGGCGGGGTGCACATCTGACCTGGCCGGGAGCGCCTGCACGTCGACCTCTTTTCTGACACCCCGTCAACTCGCCGCCTGTCAACGGAACTGACGGAACGTCAATGAAGTTCCCCAATCAGGGTGACTTCCCTAAAGGTTCCTCGCGCGGCGTTCCCGGCGCGCGTCACAGTGGGTCATGCCCAGGGCTGCGGCGCGCTGCCGGAGGGGGACAGCGCGCCGCGGCCCCGGGGATCCGCCGGCCTGAGCCGGCTCCGCCGTCAGGCGGGGAGCGGCCAGCTCGGTCCGTCCGGTCGGTTCGGGTTCGGTCGTCATCTGGCGACGGCCGGGTCCTCCGGTTCGACGTGTAGGGGCGCGAGGCGCGTACTCCCGTGTGAAACCGCCTCATTGGGTACCCGGCTCTGTGAAGTGCCCCCACGCGCAAGGGAGTCGACCCATGTCAGGGTTCGGGCGCGGAACACGTAGGAACCCCCGTCCACGTGGCCGGATGAGGTCAGGGGACAGGCTGGACCGTGGGACGCTCGGGATCGTCGGGGTGGTTTTCGCCGTCGCCGGTTTCTTTGTGCTGGGGATCCTGCTGGGGCCGGTGGCCGTGGTGTGCGGCTGGCTGGCGATGGGCCGCCGCTGGGCACCCCGCGCGGTCGCACCGCTGGTCGCGGTGGTACTGGGCGCCCTCGACACCCTGCTCGCCCTGCTGTGGCTCGCGGGGACGCCGGGGAGCGGATGGATGTAGCCCCCGGAACCTTGTAGACCCCGGGACCTACAAGGTCCCGGGGTCTACAAGGGGGTCTGCGGGCCCCCGTCGGAGGGCTCACGTGCCGGAGGGCTCACGTGCCGGAGGGCCTACGCGTCGCCCCCCGCCGCCCCCGGATCCGCCGCCGCGACGTCGAGCAGCTGGTACCGGTCGATCGCCTGCTTCAGTGCCGACCGGTCCACCTTCCCCTCCTTGGCGAGTTCCGTGAGGACGCCGAGGACGATCGACTGGGCGTCGATGTGGAAGAAGCGGCGGGCGGCGCCGCGGGTGTCGGCGAAGCCGAAGCCGTCGGCGCCGAGGGACTGGTAGGTGCCGGGCACCCAGCGGGCGATCTGGTCGGGAACGGACCGCATCCAGTCGGAGACGGCGATGAACGGCCCCTCGGCGCCGGAGAGTTTGCGGGTGACGTACGGGATCCGCTGGTCCTCCTCGGGGTGGAGGAGGTTGTGGCGCTCGACCTCGACGGCCTCGCGGCGCAGCTCGTTCCAGGAGGTCGCCGACCAGACGTCCGCCTTGACGTTCCACTCCTGCGCGAGGATCTTCTGGGCCTCCAGCGCCCAGGGGACCGCGACACCGGAGGCGAGGATCTGGGCCGGCGTCGAGCCCGCCGTGCCGGACGAGATCCGGTGGACGCCCTTGACGATGCCCTCGACGTCGACGTCCTCCGGCTCCGCCGGATGCTGGATCGGCTCGTTGTAGACGGTGAGGTAGTAGAAGACGTCCTCGCTGTCCGGGCCGTACATGCGCCGCAGGCCGTCCTGGACGATGTGGGCGATCTCGTACGCGTACGCGGGGTCGTAGGCGACGCAGCCGGGGTTCGTGGAGGCCAGCAACTGCGAGTGGCCGTCGGCGTGTTGAAGGCCCTCGCCGGTCAGCGTCGTGCGTCCGGCGGTCGCGCCGAGGACGAAGCCGCGCGCGAGCTGGTCGGACATCTGCCAGAACTGGTCGCCGGTGCGCTGGAAACCGAACATCGAGTAGAAGACGTAGACCGGGATGAGCGGTTCGCCGTGGGTCGCGTACGCCGAGCCCGCCGCGATCAGCGACGCCGTGCAGCCCGCCTCGGAGATGCCGTCGTGGAGCATCTGCCCGGTCGGCGACTCCTTGTAGGCGAGCAGGAGTTCACGGTCGACGGACTCGTACTGCTGGCCGAGCGGGTTGTAGATCTTCGCGCTCGGGAAGAAGGAGTCCATGCCGAACGTGCGGTACTCGTCGGGCGCGATCAGCACGAACCGGCGGCCCAACTCCTTGTCCCGCATGAGGTCCTTGAGCAGTCGGACGAACGCCATGGTGGTGGCGATGGACTGCTGCCCGGTACCCTTCTTCACGGTCGCGTACGCCTTGTCGTCCGGCAGGGAGAGAGGCTTCGCGCGGACGACCCGCGTGGGCACGTACCCGCCGAGCGAGGTGCGGCGGTCGTGCATGTACTGGATCTCCTCCGAGTCCCGCCCCGGGTGGTAGTACGGCGGCAGGCCGGACTCCAACTGCTGGTCGGAGATGGGGAGATGGAGGCGGTCACGGAAGCCCTTGAGGTCGGCGACCGTCAGCTTCTTCATCTGGTGCGTGGCGTTGCGGCCCTCGAAGTTGGGGCCCAGCGTCCAGCCCTTGACGGTCTTCGCGAGGATGACCGTCGGCTGCCCCTTGTGCTCGACGGCGGCCTTGAACGCCGCGTAGATCTTCTTGTGGTCGTGCCCGCCGCGCCCGAGGTGCAGGATCTGATCGTCCGTCATGCCATCGACCATCGCCCGCAGTCGCTGGTCGTCACCGAAGAAGTGGTCGCGGATGTAGGCGCCGGACTCGGTCGCGTACGTCTGGAACTGGCCGTCCGGCGTGGTGTTCATCCGGTTGACGAGGATGCCGTCGCGGTCCTGCGCGAGCAGCGGGTCCCAACTGCGGTCCCAGATCAGCTTGATGACGTTCCAGCCGGCGCCCCGGAACACGGACTCCAGCTCCTGGATCACCTTGCCGTTGCCGCGCACGGGCCCGTCGAGGCGCTGGAGGTTGCAGTTGACGACGAACGTGAGGTTGTCCAGGCCCTCGCGGGCGGCGATCGTCAACTGGCCCAGCGACTCCGGCTCGTCCATCTCGCCGTCGCCGAGGAACGCCCAGACGTGCGACTTCGAGGTGTCGGCGATCTCGCGGGCGTGCATGTAGCGGTTCATCCGGGCCTGGTAGATCGCGCCGATCGGGCCGAGGCCCATCGAGACGGTCGGGAACTCCCAGAAGTCCGGCATGAGACGCGGGTGCGGATACGAGGAAAGCCCGTACGGGGCCCGGGACTTCTCCTGGCGGAACGCGTCGAGGTGCTGCTCGGAGAGGCGGTCCAGGAGGAACGCGCGGGCGTAGATGCCGGGGGAGGCGTGGCCCTGGAAGAAGACCTGGTCGCCACCGTCGCCCTCGTCCTTGCCGCGGAAGAAATGGTTGAAGCCGACGTCGTACAGGGACGCGGACGACGCGAACGTCGCGATGTGGCCGCCGACGCCGATGCCGGGGCGCTGCGCGCGCGAGACCATCACGGCCGCGTTCCAGCGGGTCGCGTTGAGGATCCTGCGCTCGATCTCCTCGTTGCCCGGGAAGAACGGCTCGCTCTTGGTGGGGATCGTGTTGACGTAGTCCGTGCTGCGCATCTCGGGGACGGCGACGCGCTTCTCGCGGGCGCGCTCGATGAGCCTCAGCATCAGGTAGCGGGCACGTTCGCGGCCCCGCTCGTCGATGGCGGCGTCGAGGGAGTCGAGCCACTCCTGGGTTTCCTCGGGATCGAAGTCAGGAACCTGACTCGGAAGGCCGCCAATGATGATCGGATTGCGATCGGATCCGGAAGCCACGCTGTTCCTTACCTGTCAGAGGGCCGCCGGAGGCCCGTGAGGGCCCCGGGAGCCGCATATTCCGGTATGCCTGCTGCACCGTTCCCCATCGTGTACCTGGGGGCGTCAAACGTCACCTTCTGCGAGTCGGCGATTTCCAAACGCGCAAACGGGGCAGAAGGGTGTGGTGTGTGTCACCTTTGCTGTGGAAACCGTGCCTGGAGTTGCGGCGACACGGCCCGGATCGTCACCGTTTAGGCGGTCCGAACCGCCGGGTACTTGCGCGATCCGCCCCGCCCGTGTGGACTACGGCCAACACCACGCGCGTACGCGTGGCCGAGTTGTCATCGAAGGAAACATGATCAGGAGGCAGACCGTGAGCGCGACCGCGGACCACGCGGAGACGAGCCTGGCCGTACGGCTGGGTTTCCAGCCCGACCAGGTGGTCCAGGAGATCGGCTACGACGAGGACGTAGACCAGGAGCTCCGTGAGTCCATCGAGGAGACCGTCGGCAGTGAGCTGGTGGACGAGGACTACGACGATGTGGCAGACGCCGTCGTCCTCTGGTTCCGTGACGACGACGGCGACCTGACGGACGCCCTGGTCGACGCCCTCGGGCTCCTTGAGGAGGACGGCTCCATCCTCCTCCTCACCCCGAAGACCGGGCGGGACGGCTACATCGAGCCCAGCGACATCAACGACGCCGCCCAGACGGCCGGTCTCTCGCAGACCAAGAGCGTCAGCGCCGGCAAGGACTGGGTCGGCACCCGCCTCCTGAGCCCCAAGGCCGCGAAGCGGTAACCCCTTCCTCACCCGAAACGGCGGGCGCGCATCCCCCTCCGGGGAGAGCCGCACCCGCCGTTTCGCATTCCCCGCCCCTTACGCGCGCGTGCCGCCGTCTCGGGGGCGGGCTCTGCTCGGGCGACCAGCCCGGATACGTCCGGATGTCGGGGCGCGGCGTGACGGGATGACGGGCCCCACGTCCCGTCGGCGCGGACCGGCTCGCGCGTTGCCGTCCCGACGGCCGGCACGGGAGCACAGCAGCCGGACCGGGGCGCCTCGCGGGCGCGCGGTGGGGCTGGCCTTGCGCACCCACCGGGGCGGGCCGACGGGGAACGCCGAGGGGTTCAGCCAGTCCAGGAGGGGGCCCCACGGCTTCGGCCGGAACCGCGGGCGCGCGGGTGCTCTCGCCTCGGGGTGGGCCGCACGTCCGCTCCCGGGCGGGAGCCGTGTCCGATCGGGGCAGGGCCCGCGTCCGCTCCCGGGCGGGCCCGCTTCTGTGTGACACGGGGCGCGCGTGCCCATCGCCTCGACGCCGGCGCCCGAGCCCCGGCGCCCGCCTCCGCAGCGTTCCCGCCCACGCCCCGACCTTGTGCTTGCGGCCTGCCCCTGGCTCTGCGTCCATGCCCCCGGTGCCCCTGCCCGTTCCCCGGCGTCCGACGGCGCCCGGCCCCGCAGGCCCGGCCCTCTGCCCGTTACCCGGCCCTCGGCCCCGTAGGCCCGGCGTCCGCCCCCGCGCGTCCCGGAGCTGTGTCCGGTGCTGGGTCCGTGGCCCTGGTGCTACCTGGCCTCCGTGGGCCTTACCTGCTCCCCGTACGCTGTTCTCCCTCGAATGGGTCAGTGGAAGGGAAGGGACGCGATGGTGGTGCAGGTCGGGGACGAGGCGCCGGGGTTCGAGCTCAAGGACAACCACGGGGCGACGGTGCGGCTCTCGGATTTCCGGGGCGAGAAGAACGTCGTGCTGTTGTTCTACCCGTTCGCGTTCACCGGGGTGTGCACGGGGGAGCTGTGCGAGGTCAGGGACAACCTGCCGAAGTTCGAGGACCGGGACACGCAGGTGCTGGCGGTGTCGAACGACTCGATCCACACGCTGCGGGTGTTCGGGGAGCAGGAGGGGTTGGAGTACCCGCTGCTGAGCGACTTCTGGCCGCACGGCGAGGTCTCGCGCGCGTACGGCGTGTTCGCGGAGGACAAGGGCTGCGCGGTGCGCGGGACGTTCGTGATCGACAAGGCGGGCGTCGTCCGGTGGACCGTCGTGAACGCCCTGCCCGACGCGCGCGATCTTGAGGAGTACGTCAAGGCCCTCGACACCCTGTGATTCTTCGGGGTCACGGCCTGCGGGGTCCGGGAACCCGTCACTAGGATCGGAACGTTGATCCGACATCCGAAGCACGACGGGGCTCCCCGCCCCAGAAACCCAATGGAGGACTCGTGGGAGTCAGCCTCAGCAAGGGCGGCAACGTATCGCTGACCAAGGAGGCCCCCGGCCTGACCGCGGTCATCGTCGGTCTGGGCTGGGACGTCCGCACCACGACCGGCACGGACTTCGACCTGGACGCCAGCGCCCTGCTGGTCGACTCGTCCGGCAAGGTCGCCAGCGACGCGAACTTCGTCTTCTTCAACAACCTCAAGAGCCCGGACGGCTCCGTCGAGCACACCGGCGACAACATCACCGGTGAGGGCGAGGGCGACGACGAGCAGATCAAGGTCAACCTCGCCGGCGTCCCGGCCGACGTCGACAAGATCGTCTTCCCGGTCTCGATCTACGACGCCGAGAACCGCCAGCAGTCCTTCGGCCAGGTCCGCAACGCGTTCATCCGCGTCGTGAACCAGGCCGGCGAGGCCGAGATCGCCCGCTACGACCTCTCCGAGGACGCGTCGACGGAGACGGCGATGGTCTTCGGCGAGCTGTACCGGCACGGCGCCGAGTGGAAGTTCCGCGCGATCGGCCAGGGCTACGCCTCGGGCCTGCGCGGCATCGCCCAGGACTTCGGCGTCAACGTCTGACGCGCGTTTGCGCACCCCGGCGCCGTCGCCCGTTTAGCGGCGGCGCCGGGAGCGCAGGACAACCTCAGGAGCACCACCAGGGGAGGACCAGCAACATGGGCGTCACGCTCGCCAAGGGAGGAAACGTCTCCCTGTCCAAGGCCGCGCCGAACCTCACGCAAGTGCTGGTCGGCCTCGGCTGGGACGCGCGCTCCACCACCGGAGCCCCCTTCGACCTCGACGCCAGCGCCCTGCTGTGCAACAACGGCCGGGTCCTGGGCGACGAGTGGTTCGTCTTCTACAACCAGCTGACCAGCCCGGACGGCTCGGTGGAGCACACCGGCGACAACCTCACGGGCGAGGGCGACGGCGACGACGAGTCGCTGATCGTCGACCTCACGAAGGTCCCGGCGAACGTCGACAAGATCGTCTTCCCGGTCTCGATCCATATGGCCGACGAGCGCGGCCAGACCTTCGGCCAGGTCTCCAACGCGTTCATCCGCGTCGTCAACCAGGCCGACGGCCAGGAACTCGCCCGCTACGACCTCTCCGAGGACGCCTCCTCGGAGACCGCGATGATCTTCGGCGAGCTGTACCGCTACCAGGGGGAGTGGAAGTTCCGTGCGGTGGGTCAGGGGTACGCGTCGGGATTGCGGGGCATCGCTCTAGACTTCGGAGTCAACGTTTCGTAAAGCCGAGTACGGCGCGGGGGAGACCCGTACCTACGGATTGGGTAGCCAGTGCTTCTGAAAACCTTTGGCTGGTCGTTCGCGGTCACCGCGATCGGTCTGGTCGTCGGGGTCCTCTACGACGGATGGACCGGCCTCGGCGTCGTGGCGATCCTGTCCATCCTGGAGATCTCCCTGTCGTTCGACAACGCGGTGGTCAACGCCGGGATCCTGAAGAAGATGAACGCCTTCTGGCAGCGCATCTTCCTCACGGTCGGCGTGCTCATCGCCGTCTTCGGCATGCGGCTGGTGTTCCCGGTCGTGATCGTCGCGATCAGCGCCAAACTCGGCCCGATCGAAGCCGTCGACCTCGCCCTCAACGACAAGAACCGCTACCAGGAACTGGTCACCGACGCGCACGCGTCGATCGCCGCCTTCGGCGGCATGTTCCTGCTGATGATCTTCCTGGACTTCATCTTCGAGGACCGGGACATCAAGTGGCTGGGCTGGATCGAGCGCCCGCTCGCCAAACTCGGCAAGGTCGACATGCTGTCGGTCTGCATCGCCCTCGTCGTCCTGCTGATCGCCGCGGTCACGGTCGCCCCCAACGCCCACATCCACGGCGGCGGACACGTCGACAAATCCGAGACGGTCCTGCTCTCCGGCATCCTCGGCCTGATCACCTACCTCGTCGTCGGCGGGCTCTCCGGATACTTCGAGGGCAAGCTCGAAGAGGAGGAGGAACGCGAGCACGAGCAGGAGGAAGAGGCCAAGCGCTCGGGCAAGCAGAAGCCGGTCATCCTGCTCGCCGGCCGCGCCGCGTTCTTCATGTTCCTCTACCTCGAAGTCCTCGACGCGTCGTTCTCCTTCGACGGCGTCATCGGCGCCTTCGCCATCACCAACGACATCGTCCTGATGGCCGTCGGCCTCGGCGTCGGCGCCATGTACGTCCGGTCGCTGACCGTCTACCTGGTCCGCCAGGGCACCCTCGACGACTACGTCTACCTGGAGCACGGCGCGCACTACGCGATCGGCGCCCTCGCCGTCCTCCTCATGGTCACCATCCAGTACGAGATCCACGAGGTCATCACCGGCCTGATCGGCGTCTTCCTGATCGCCTGGTCCTTCTGGTCCTCGGTCCGCCGCAACCGCGCGCTGGCGGCCGAAGAGGGAAAAGGCTCTGACGAGAAGGCGGAGGTGCCCTCCGGCGTCTGAGACGTGAGACCGGAGTGTGATCACCTTCCGGATGAGGAAAGCTTCTGACGGGGCGGCTGTCCGTACGGCCGCCCCGTCGGGCTATCCCGGGCGGGGCTGGACGAGAGGGACATGAGGCGGGCGATGGGGTTCTTCGACGGGCTGCTGGGCAGCCGCGCGGCCGACTTCGACTCGGGCAGCGCGGCGAGCAACGCGATCGAGCTGAGCAAACGGCATCCGCAGGTCTCCCTGACGAAACAGGGCGCGGCCAGCGGCAACCTCCGCGTCAACCTGACCTGGCGGATGCGGACGTCCGACTTCGGCGGCATGCAGCGCGAGAGCCTGCTGCGCCACCCCTTCAAGGCGCTCAAGCCGCCGGAGGTCGTCGGGCACAGCCAGAGCATGGTCAACGTCGACCTCGACCTCGGCTGCCTGTACGAGCTCTCCGACGGCTCCCGGGGCGTCGTCCAGCCGCTCGGCGGCTTCCTCGGCGACGTCAACGGGCCGCCGTACGTCAAGCTCAGCGGCGACGACCGGTTCGGGTCGGCGTCCGGCGAGACCATGTACGTCAACCTCGACCACCGCGAGAACATCAGGCGGCTGCTGGTGTTCGTCTACATCTACGACCAGACGCCCGCGTTCGACCGTACGCACGCGATGGTCACGCTCTACCCGAGCAACGGGCCCCGAATAGAGGTCGGCCTCGACGAACGGCACCCGCAGGCGCGGTCCTGCGCGGTCGTGATGATCGAGAACGTCAAGGGGGAGCTGATGGTGCGCCGCGAGGTGAAGTTCGTGTACGGGTTCCAGGCGGAGCTGGACCGGCTGTACGGGTGGGGGCTGCAGTGGGGGCGGGGGTACAAGGCGAAGGCCGAGAAGTAGTCCACGCCTCAGCCCTCAGCCCCGTCACTCCGAGCCCCGTGAAAAGTCCTATCGTCCGATGAACTGCGGTCCCTGCGGCGGCATCCGGAACTCCTGCGGGTAGCCGTACGCCGGGGCCGCCTGCCCGTACGTCGGCAGGGACGCCGGGTAGCCGTAGGCCGGCTGCTGCGGGGGCGCCGGCGGGCGCTCCGGCGGGGTGGGCTGCTCCGGCGGGAGGGGCTGGGAGAAGGTCTGGTGGCTCGCGGGGGGCTCCTCTGCTGCGGGGGAGTCCGTCTCCGGCTCCCCCTCCGACTCGTCCACCGAGATGCCGTAGTTGACGGCGAGGCCCCGCAGCCCGTCCGAGTAGCCCTCGCCGATCGCGCGGAACTTCCACCCCTCGCCCCGGCGGTACAGCTCGCCGCAGATCAGCGCGGTCTCCTCGCCGGTCTCGGGGCGGATCTCGAAGACGGCGATCGGGTCGGCGCCGTCGAGGCTCGCGTCGTACAGCAGGATCTGCAGGGACCGGACCCGGTCGAAGGCGACCCCGTCGGCCGAGGCGACGAGCAGGATTTGGCCGACGGCGGACTCGACGCCGGTGAGATCCGTCTGGATGGTGTCCGTGAGGGCGTCGGCGACGCGTTTCTTGCCGAGCCGCCACACCGTGCCGGAAGGATGCCGGGGCTGGTTGTAGAAGACGAAGTCCTCGTCGGAGCGCACCCGTCCGCCGGGGCCCAGGAGAAGCGCGGAGGCATCGACGTCCGGCACGTCCTGCCCGGGGTTCCAGCGCAGCACGGCACGGACCGTGTCGGCTTCGAGCGGGACGTTCGACCCCTTCAGCATCGCGTGCGTCATGCGGTCATCCTGCCCTCTCGCCGCTGATCACGACAACCAAGGGCAAGGCGCACGCAAGAGTCCATCGCCGGGTCCCGGTGGGCGTTACCAGAAATTCATGCCCGGCGGGAACTTTTGAACCGATCGGTACGTACTATTACCGGTCACCTGTTTCACAGAATCCACCAGGTTTGTCGTCCGTCACGGGGAGAGACATGCGTCACTTTGGGCACATCGCCCCGGAGGAGAGGCGGCGCCTCTTCCACCAGGAACCGTGCGAGTTCGCCGCGGACTCCCCGGCCCGGCTCCTGTCCGCGGCCCTCGGCGCCACGCTCTACAGCCCCGCGACCCGCCCCCGCCTCGCGGACGACGTCCTCAAGCAGGCCGCCCAGGGCGTCGTCTCCATGGTCCTGTGCCTGGAGGACTCCATCGGGGACGAGGACGTCGAGGCCGGCGAGGCGAACCTGGTCCACCAGTTCGCCGACCTCGCGACCCGCCCCGAGGGCCTGCCCCTGCTCTTCATCCGGGTGCGGACGGCCGACCAGATCCCCGACCTCGTCCGCCGCCTCGGCGACTCCGCGCGGCTGCTCAGCGGGTTCGTGTTCCCCAAGTTCACCGAGGAACGCGGCACCGCCTTCCTCGAAGCCCTCACCGCCGCCGAACTGGCCGGCGGACGCCGCCTGTTCGGGATGCCGGTCCTGGAGACACCCGAGCTGATGTACCGGGAGACCCGCGTCGAGGCCCTGGAGGGCATCGCCCGCGCCGTCGACAAGTACCGCGACCGCGTCCTCGCCCTGCGCCTGGGCGTCACCGACTTCTGCTCCTCCTACGGCCTGCGCCGTGCCCCCGACATGACCGCGTACGACGTCCAGATCGTCGCCTCCGTGATCGCCGACGTCGTCAACATGCTCGGCCGCGCCGACGGCACCGGGTTCACCGTGACCGGGCCGGTGTGGGAGTACTTCCGGGTCCCGCAGCGCATGTTCAAACCGCAGCTGCGCGCCAGCCCCTTCTTCGAGGGAGAGGCCGTCGAGCTGCGCGAACGCCTCATCGAGCACGCGATGGACGGCCTGCTGCGCGAGATCTCCCTCGACCACGCCAACGGCCTGCTCGGCAAGACCTGCATCCACCCCTCGCACGTCCCGGCGGTCCACGCCCTCTCGGTCGTCAGTCACGAGGAGCACAGCGACGCCGTCGACATCCTGCGCCCCGAGCGCGGCGGCGGGGGCGTGCTGCGCTCGCAGTACACGAACAAGATGAACGAGGTGAAGCCGCACCGCGCCTGGGCCGAACGCACCATGCTGCGCGCCGAGGTCTTCGGCGTGGCCCGCGAGGACGTCAGCTTCGTCGACCTGCTCGCGGCCGGGATCCCCGCCTGAGTCCGTGCGATGCGTATCGGTGACGTCATGAGGAGCGAAGTGAACGACGCGGTCTGGTCCGGCGATTGGGTGGCCAAGCGGCTCGGGGTCGAACTGGCCGGCGATCCGGCCCTGCCCGGGATGCTGGGGCTCGCCCTGCGCCGCAACCCCAAACGCGCGCACCTCCTCGTCTCCAACGTCCTCGGCAAGCACGTCCCCCAACTGCCGTCGGTGGTCTACGGGCACGGCTTCGCCCTCGGCCGCCGGGTCCGTGAACTCCTGGGCGCCGACGCCGAGTCGGCGGTGGTGCTGGGGTACGCCGAGACCGCGACGGGGCTCGGGCACTCCGTCGCGGACGGGGTGGGGGACGTGACGTACCTGCACTCGACCCGGCGGCCGGTGGCGGGAGTCGAGCGGGCCGGGGGCTTCGAGGAGGCCCACTCGCACGCGACGTCCCACCTGTTGCTGCCGGAGGACCCCGAACTCCTCGCGGGCGAGGGGCCGTTGGTGCTGGTCGACGACGAGTTCTCCACGGGGAACACGGTGTTGAACACGATCAGGGACCTGCACGAGCGGTATCCGAGACGCCGGTATGTGGTGGTGGCGTTGGTGGATATGAGGTCGGAGGCGGATGCGGGGAGGCTGGACGCGTTCGCGGGGGAGATCGGCGCGAGGATCGACTTGGTGACGACGGCGTCGGGGACGGTGCTGCTGCCGGAGGGGGTGCTGGAGAAGGGGCAGGAGTTGGTGGGGCGGTACGAATCGATCGCCGCTGAGGGCAACCCCCTAGGGGCGCGGGGCTGTGTTGAATCTGCGGCTACCGCCGCGTGGGCGCGACCAGCCCCCACAGACCCGCACCCGACGAACAACATCACCAGGGTCGACCTGCACTGGCCCCCCGGCCTTCCCGACGGCGGCCGGCACGGCTTCACCGCCCACCACCGAATACGCCTGGACGCCGAAGTCCCGGCCATGGCCGCGAGGTTGGCCGAGGCGCTACCGGCGGACGCCACCCGCGTGCACGTCCTCGGCTTCGAAGAGCTGATGTACGCCCCCCTCCGCCTCGCCCACGAGCTGGAGCGCATCGCCGACGCCGAGATCCGCTACTCCACGACGACCCGCTCCCCGGTCCTCGCCGTGGACGACCCCGGCTACGCGATCCGCACCCGCCTCACCTTCCCGGCGCACGACAACCCAGCGGACGGCCCGGGGGACCGGTACGTGTACAACATCGCCGGCGCCGGTTTCGACGCGGTGATCGTGGTCGTCGACTCGACAGCGGACACGCCCGAACTCCACGCACCGGAGGGCCTGTTGGCCCAGTTGGCCCAGCACACCCCGCAGGTGATCCTCGCGGTGATCCCGTCGTACACGCCCCTTTCGCACGACCTTGAAAGGCCCCGCATGCTGCCAGAGCCCCTCAGAGGCCCCGCCTTCTCCTCGTACGCCCCCGACGAGGTCGGCTGGCTGCTCCAGGACCTCTCGGACGTCACGCTGGAGGCGCCGACGGAGGAACGCGAGGAGGCGGTGCAGAGCGGCGGCGCGCACTACGCGGAGTCGCTACCGATCGAGTACCAGCCGAGCGAGGCGTACCAGGCCCTGTTCCAGGACGCGTTGACGGAGTCGGCGGCGCGGCTCGCGCAGGCGGTCGGCGTCGTCACCGAGACCGTCCTCGCGGAACGGTCGCCACGCCCCGTCCTCGTCTCGCTGGCCCGCGCCGGGACCCCCGTCGGTGTCCTGATGCGCCGCTGGGCCCAGCACCGGCACGGTCTCGAACTCCCGCACTACGCCGTGTCGATCGTGCGCGGGCGGGGCATCGACGCGAACGCGCTGCGCTGGCTGGCCGCGCACCACGACCCGGCCGACGTCGTGTTCGTCGACGGCTGGACCGGCAAGGGGGCGATCACGCGTGAACTGGCCGCCGCGATCGAGGAGTTCGAGCGGGCGGGGGGTGCGGTCGGGTTCGATCCGGAGATCGCGGTGCTCGCCGACCCGGGGTCCTGTGTGCGGACGTACGGCACGCGCGAGGACTTCCTGATCCCGTCGGCGTGTCTCAACTCGACCGTCTCCGGGCTGATTTCACGCACCGTGCTGCGGGCGGACCTGGTGGGGCCGGACGACTTCCACGGGGCCAAGTTCTACCGGGAGTTGGCCGGGGCCGACGTCTCGGTCGGCTTCCTGGACGCCGTGTCCGCGCGGTTCGCCGAGGTGGGGGACGCGGTCGACACGGCCGTCAAGGAACTGCTCGCGAGCGACCGGACGCCGTCCTGGGAAGGGTGGGCGGCCGTCGAGCGGATCAGCGAGGAGTACGGCATCCACGACGTGAACCTCGTCAAGCCGGGGGTGGGGGAGACGACCCGGGTGCTGTTGCGGCGGGTGCCGTGGAAGATCCTCGCGCGCGCGGGGGCCGGGGACGATCTGCGGCACGTCCGGCTGCTCGCCGAGCAGCGGGGGGTGCCGGTCGAGGAGGTCGCCGAACTTCCCTACACCTGCGTCGGGTTGATCCATCCCCAGTACACGCGCGGGGCCACCGGCGCCGACGGGAAAGCGGTGAGTGTCTGATGCGGGTTCTCGTCGCCAGCGACCTCGACCGGACGCTGATCTACTCGCCGTCCGCCCTCGCCCTCACGATGCCGGACGCGCGTGCGCCCCGGCTGCTGTGTGTCGAGGTCCACGAGGCGCGTCCGCTGTCCTTCATGACCGAGACGGCCGCGCAGTTGCTCTCCGAGCTGGGGGACGCGGCCGTGTTCGTGCCGACGACGACGCGGACGCGCAAGCAGTACCTCCGCATCAACCTGCCTGGTCCCGCGCCCGAGTTCGCGATCTGTGCGAACGGGGGGCATCTGCTGGTCGACGGGGTCAGCGACCCCGACTGGCACGGGGTCGTCACCGCGCGGCTCGCCGAGGAGTGTGCGCCGCTCGCGGAGATCCAGGCGCATCTGACGGCTGTGGCCGATCCCGTCTGGCTGCGCAAGCAGCGTGTCGCCGAGGATCTGTTCGCCTACCTCGTCGTCGAGCGGGAACTTCTCCCCGGTGAGTGGGTCAAGGAACTCACCGCCTGGGCCGAGGAGTTGGGCTGGGGCGTGTCCCTCCAGGGGCGCAAGCTCTACGTCGTCCCCAAGCCGTTGCGCAAGAGCGCCGCCGTCCACGAAGTGCTCCGCCGGACCGGTGCGGAGCTGAGCCTCGGCGCCGGTGACTCCCTCCTCGACGCGGACCTCCTCCACGCCGTCGACCACGCCTGGCGCCCCGGCCACGGCGAACTCGCCGACACGGGCTGGCTCGAACCGGGCGTCACCGCCCTCCCCGAGCGGGGGGTCCTCGCCGGCGAACGAATCCTCCGCGAGTTCCTGAAGGCGGCGCGTTCGGGGGTGTGAGGATTCGGGGGGCGGCTGCGGGTCCGCTGTGGCTGGTCGCGCAGTTCCCCGCGCCCCTAAAGGACTTGGGTGCTGCGCGTGGTCGAGTGCGGGTGATTACGCCTACGCGGCGGTAGCCGGATACAGCGTTGCGCCCCTGGAGCAGGTGGCGCGCGCCGCTCTGCCGCGTAGGCGTGATCGCCCACGCACGGCCTGCACTCGGCCATGGATGGGAACCACCCCACCCCTTAGCCGCAGCAGCCTCCGCCGCAACATCCCCCGCCTCCTTGGGGCTTCGGGGTGGAGGCTGTGCCGCCGACGGCTACCGTCGACAGCAGCTTCACCGTGTCCGCGTGGCCGGCGGGGCACTGTGCCGGGGCGGCGGACTCGGCCATGGGGCGGGACAGCTCGAAGGTGTCGCCGCAGGACCGGCACCGGTACTCGTAGCGGGGCATGCGCACAAGGTTAATGGTTGGGTGGGGAGTGTGGGGTAGGTGTGGTCGGGCTCCTGACCCCTGGTACCTGTAGTGCCCATAGTGTCCGTAGCACCTCTGAAGTACCTCTGAAGTACCTCTGACGTAGGGGTACTACGGGTAACACCCGTGCCGTGGACGTGTCTTGGGCCGGGGACTGTGACGAAGTCGCCCTCGCCGGTTTCCGCCGTACGCAGTGATTGCGTTCATTTCTGTCACTTTCCTGTGTGGAGAACTTGCGAAGAGCACTGGTAATTTGAGTGGGCCGCGAGAGCCGCGAGGTCGGGGGGACGCGGGGGGCTTCGCAACCGTGACCGGGTGACGAAACACCTCCCCGTGCGCCCGGTGCGTTCTTCTGCGCGGGCAGCCACGAATGCGGAGGGAGACGCTGTCGTGACCAGGCGGGGGGAGGGGGAGGAGCCCCAGAGGCCGGACGAGACCATGCAGTTGAAGGTCCCCGCCTCCTTCCGGGCGGACGAGACCATGCAACTGCGGGTCGCCGACCTGGAGATACCCGGGGCCGGGCAGCCTTCCGACGGGTCCAGCAGACTGGCCCGCAAGAAGGAGCTCCGGCCCTCCCCCTTGCGCCGCCTCATCGGCGCCGCCGCCCCCTACGTCCGCCGCCACCGGCCCCGCTACCCGCGCCCCGACCGCGACGGCTGGCGCCGCTGGGTCCCGTCCTGGCGGCAGTCGGCCGGCGCCGTCCTCGCCGGCACCGGCCTGAGCGTCGTCCTCCTCGGCGTCGCCTACGCGGCCACCGACATCCCCGACCTCAACTCGTACGCCAAACAGCAGGACAACGTCTTCTTCTGGGCCAGCGGCGCCCCGATGGCCCGTACCGGCTGGGTACAGCGCCAGGACATGCCCCTCAAGGACGTCCCGGAGGACGTCCGCTGGGCCGTCATCGCCGCCGAGAACGCCAGCTTCTACAGCGACCCCGGTATCTCCCTCAAAGGTATTAGCCGCGCCCTGCTGCGCACGGTCGGCTCGGGTGACACCCAGGGCGGCTCGACCATCACCCAGCAGTACGTCAAGAACGTCTACCTCAACCAGGACCAGACCATCAGCCGCAAGTTCACCGAGGCGATGATCGCGCTCAAGCTGGACAACCAGATGAGCAAGGACGACATACTCCAGGGCTACCTGAACACCAGCTGGTTCGGCCGCGGGACGTACGGGATCCAGCGCGCGGCGCAGGCGTACTACGGGAAGGACGTCGGCGAACTCAACGCCAGCGAGGGCGCGATGCTCGCCTCGCTCCTCAAGGGCGCCGGCCTGTACGACCCGACGCTCGGCGCCGCCAACCACGCGCGCGCGGTGGAACGCTGGAAGTGGATCCTCGACCGGATGGTCGACATCGGCAAGCTGTCGAAGCAGGAGCGCGCGACATACACGGCGTTCCCGGAGCCCCTGAAGCGCAACCCGCTTTATGACACGGGTCAACAGACCGACTATCTCGTCGAGTTGGCGACCCAGTACGTGAAGAAGTCGGCGAACATCTCCGACAAGGAATTCGACCTCGGCGGCTTTCAGATCTACACGACCTTCGACAAGGGCCGCGAGACGAGGCTCACCGAAGAGGTCACCAAGGCCCGCAAGCAGGCCCAGAAGGACGACCCGAAGAACGCCAAGGCCGCCCACTACGGCGCCGCCTCGGTCGGCGCCGACGGCCGGATCATCGCCGTCTACGGGGGCCCCGACCACCGTACGCAGGGCTACAACGAGTCCAACGCGACGACGGTGCCCGCCGGTTCGGCGTTCCAGCCGTTCGTCTACGCCGCCGGTCTCGAACACGGCGTCCGCAAGACCCGGGAGGGGCCGATCGAGCAGGTCTCCCCGCAGAGCCTGTACGACGGGAACGACGGGGCGCTGATCAAGACGCCCGAGGGGCCGTACTGGGACCGCAGTGGCAAACCGGTCGCGGCGAAGAACGACGCGGGCAAGTCGTACGGGAGCATCAGCCTGCGCCGGGCCCTCGCACTCGGCGTCAACGGGCCTTTCATGCAACTGGGGATGGACACCGGCCTCGACAAGGTGCGCCGGACGGCGGAGAGTTCGGGCCTGCTGTCCTCCAGCATCGGCGCGATGGTGCCCGCCCTGACCACCGGCAGCTCCACGCCGAGCGCGATCCGGATGGCCAGCGGCTACTCCACGTTCGCCGCGGGCGGCACCCACACCGAGCCGTACTCGGTGCGCAAGCTCACCCGCAACGGCAGCCAGGTCGACCTGGCCGTCCCGGAGAAGCGGCGGGCCATGAGCGAGGAGGTCGCCGGGCAGGTGACCGACGCGCTCGGCGACGCCTACCGCGCCGCCAACCCCTCGGCACCCGCCTCCGCGAACGTCGCCGGCAAGCACGGGACGACCGACAAGGACACCGCCTCCTGGTACGTCGGCACGGCCGACCAGGTCTCCACGGCCGTCGTCGTCTACCGCATCGACCTCACCAAGAGCCTCGAACCCCTGCCGTTGGAGGGCATCGCCGGTACCGCCGGCGACAGCGTCCCGTACGGCATCTGGTCGCGGGCCATGGACCCGCTCGACTGACCACCGGGCGCCTCGCCGACCAGCCCCCGTCCCCCAGCAGAATGAGCAACCGCACATGAAGCAACCGTCGGGCCGCCGCCGCAAGGCCCCCGAGCCGCGCCCCAAGTCCACGGGCACGGCACGGCGTTCGGGGTTCCTGTCCCTGGCCGCCTTCCTCGTCGTCGCCTCCCTCGCCGCGGGCTACCTGGTGCTCTCCCGCACCGACCGCACCACGCCGACGGCCGCCGAGGGGCCCGGCGGCAGACAGACGGTGAAGGAGACCGAGGAGCCCTGGGACGGCAAGGTGAAGGTGCTCGGCGACGGCTCGACCTCCTACACCGGCCCGCAGCAAGGCCAGTTGAAGCCCGAACCGCTCAAGCCCGGTGAGAAACCTCCCCAGTTCGTCGTCTTCTCCTGGGACGGCGCGCTCCAGGGGGACGACCAGCTCTTCTCCCACTACCGGAGTCTGGCGCAGGAGTACAACGCGCACATGACGTTCTTCCTCACCGGTATCTACCTGCTGCCCAAGGACAAGAAGAACCTCTACAGCCCGCCCCAGCACCCGCGGGGCAGCGCGGCCATCAGCTACGCGACCGACGAACACATCCGCACCACGCTCGAACAGCTCGGCCGGGCCTGGGAGGAGGGCAACGAGATCGGCACCCACTTCAACGGCCACTTCTGCGACGCCAAGGGCGGCAAGGACTGGAGCGTCGAGGAGTGGAAGAGCGAGATCGACCAGTTCTACGAGTTCGCGGAGAAGTGGAAGACCAACACCGGCTTCGACGAGATGGACCCGCTGCCCTTCGACTTCCGCAAGGAGGTCACCGGCGGGCGCGCGCCCTGCCTGGAGGGGCAGCCCAACCTCCTGAAGGCGGCGAAGAGTTACGGCTGGCGCTATGACGCCAGCTCGCCCGGCAAGTTCCAGGTGTGGCCGGAGAAGAAGGACGGCATCTGGGACTTCCCGCTCCAGATGCTCCCCTACGAGGGCGGCAAGTACCAAGGTCTGTCGATGGACTTCAACTTCCTCTACAACCAGTCGGGCGGCGAGGTGAACGGCGACCCCGCCAAGTACCCGCAGTGGGAGAAGGAGACCCTGGACACCTACATGGCGGGCTTCAACCGGGTCTACTACGGCAGCCGCGCGCCCCTGTTCATCGGCAACCACTTCGAGGACTGGAACGGCGGCATCTACATGCGGGCCGTCGACCAGATGATCAGGAACGTGTGCGTCAAGAAGGACGTGAAGTGCGTGTCCTTCAAGGAGTTGGCGGACTGGATGGACGTCCAGAAGCCCGAGACCCTGAACCGGCTGCGAACCCTTGATCCTGCCCAGAGCCCGGACTGGTCAACCGTCGTCCAGTGACGGTCTCGTAACAGCTTGCCGCTCCGAAGCCAACTCCCTTCACAACAGCCACACATGGCATGCGAGGATTCCGCTACCCGGCATCCCTCCCCCGCCGGGCAAGAGGGGAACTATCAGTGAAGTCAAGGAAATTGAGCCGTTCGCGGCGTCGCGTCACGATACTCACGGCGACCGCCGCGTCGGTCGCCGCGGGCGTGGCGCTGCTGCCGAACTGGTCCGCCGGCGCCGCCACCCCGAGCGACCCCACGGTGGACGCCAAGACCAGGGCGACCTTCCAGAAGCTGGCCGACGCGGTCTTCACCGACCGCACCGACGCGCTGGTGGACGGCAACCGCAAGAAGCCCACGGCCAAGGGCTTCTCGGGCCGCGTCAAGATGTCCTCGAAGCAGAGCAGCACCGAGAGCAGCACCCTCGGCACCCTGACCCAGCGCAAGAACACGCTGGCCAAGCTCGGTGAGAAGTACAGCAAGGGCGCCACCAGCGTCAGCCTCGACACCGTCAAGGTCACCGGCCGCACCGCCAAGGCCCAGGTCACCGAGACCACGGTCCTCACCTATGAGAAGACCAGCGCCAAGGAGCCGAACACCACCGGCTTCCAGGCCCACCACGAGCTGACCTTCAAGGCCGACCACAGCGGCAACTGGCAGCTCTCCGGCGTCCGCGCGACCGACCAGGGCGGCACCACCGTCAACCAGGTCGCCGCCCCCGCCGTCGCCACCGTCAAGCCGGCCGCCGCCGCGACCGACATGCCAGCCGCGCCGCGCGCCGCGACCACCCGCAACCCGGCCGCCGTCCCGAAGGTCCTCACCGGCGGGACGTACGACTACAAGGCGATGGCCGCGTACGCCGAGAAGCACTGGAGCAACTACAACCCCGACTACCCGAACTTCAACGGGCAGGGCGCGGGCGGCGACTGCACCAACTTCGTCAGCCAGGCCCTGAAGGCGGGCGGCTGGAAGCACGCGCCGGGCTACGTGTACGACTACACGAAGTGGTTCGGCAACAGCGAGATCCAGTCGTACTCGTTCGTCGGCGTCAACGAGTGGTCCTGGTTCACCCAGAACGCCAAGCGCTCCACGCCGCTCGCGAACGTCTACCAGATGCAGGTCGGCGACGTCCTCCAGGTCGACTTCGACCGGGACGGCTCCAAGGACCACACGATGATCGTGTCGTACGTCGCCAACGGGATGCCGTACCTGACGTACCACTCGACGAACACCTACCGGCGGTCGCTGTCCAGCGTGCTCGCCTCGTACTCCAACGCGTACTACTACGCGTACCGCACCTGATGTAACCCTCAGGTACGACGGGGCCCGTCACCCTCCGAGGTGACGGGCCCTCGCGCGTTCAGTGCCCCGTAGTACCCGTAGTACCCCGCTCCTCCCGGATCTGCGAGACGACCCGCGCCACGGTCTGCCGCACCGCGTCCGTCTCCGTCAGGAAGTGCCAGTAGTCGGGGTGACGGCCCTCCAGACCCGCGACCGCCCGGTCCAGGCGGGCCACCGACTCGTCCAGCGGGCGCGCGTGGCGGGGGTCCGGGGTCGTCCGGCCCGTCATCGCCAGCCGCTGCGCGTCACGGATCGCGAACCGGGTCCGGTCGATCTCCTGCCGAGGGTCCTTCTGGACGGCGTTCAGCCTGGTCAGCCGGTCCCCGGCGGCCGACACCGACTCGTCCGTCGCGTTCAGCAGCGCCCGCACCGTCGACAGCAGCGACGTCGCGTCCGGCCAGCGCTGCTCCTCCCGCGCGGACCGCGCCTCGCGCAGCTTCGCCTCCGCCTGCCGGACGTTCGCGGCGGCCTGCTCCGGCACGCGCTGGAGGTCCTGCCAGCAGGCCGCGGTGAACCGGCGCCGCAGCTCGCTGAGGACCGGGTCGACCTGCTCGGCGCGGGTCGTCAGCGCCTGCGCGCGGGTTCGCAGCGACACCAGCCGGCGGTCGATCTCGGCGGCCCGCTCCGGCAGCCGCTCGGCCTCCGCCCGGATCGTCTCCGCCTCCCGCGCGACCCGCTCCGCGCGCTCCAGGGTCCGCGGCACGCCGTGCTGCCCCGCGCCCTGGTTCAGCTTCGTCAACTCGGGCGCCAGCGCCGCGAGTCGGGCCGCGAGGTCGTCCGCCTTCAGGCCGCTCGCCCGGACGGCGTCCAGGGCGTTGGAGGCGGCCAGCAGGGACTGGCGGGCGCGCTCCACCGCCGGGGCGAGGCGGGCCAGTTGGGTCTCGGCCTTGCCGAGCAGGGGGCCGAGGCCGCTCGCGAAGCGGTCCAACTCCTCCTTGGCCCGGGTGAGTTCGTCCTTCGCGCGGGTGAGTTGGGCGCGGGCCTGGGACGCCGCCGAGGTCTCCAGGTCGTCGCGGTCCAGGTCGTGCGCGTCGACGGCGGTGATGTACTGCTGGCTCACCTCGTCGATGCGGCGGCCGATGTCGGTGAACCGGTCGACGGCCCGGCGGGCGGCGGGGGAGTCGTCCACCGCCGTGATCGTCTCGATCGAGATCCGCAAGTCCCGTTGCGCGGTGTCCAGTTCGTAGAACGCCGCCGCTGCCGCGTCCTTCGCCGCCTGCGCCTCCACCCGCATGCTCTCCGACCGGCCGCCGAACCAGCGCCGGGTGCCGCCGCCGGCGAAGGCGGAGGGGAGGGCGAGCGTGGCGATCAGGGGGAGAGCGGTGAGGAGCGCCAGGGTGTCCCGCAGGGGGGTGAGGGCGGCGCCCAGGGGTGTGGGGGTACTACGGGTCGTACTGGGGGTACTACGGGTCGTACGGGCATCCCTCGGGGGCCGGTCCGGTCGACTCGCTTGTGAAGGTGTCGCCGTCACGTCCCTCTCCCGCGCTGTCGTCCGTCCTGCCTGGCCCGGTTTCCATTCTCCCACCGGTGAAGGACGAACACACGGGGCGGTCGGTTCGCACGGACGGCGCGGTGATCCCGGCGTGCGGGCGGGGCGGTGGTCTCAGCCGGCGGTGCGGACCGTGAGGTCGCCGTCCTTGACCCTGGCCGTGATCCCGTGCGCGCTGTCGTCGGCGCGCGGCACGGAGACCCGCCGGTCGCCGTCGTTCACCTTCTCCGTCACCTTGTACGTCGCCTTCGGCACCTCGATCGTGACGTTCCCGTCGTTCGTCTTCACGTCGACGCGGTCCGGCACGGCGGACAGGTTCAGGCGGACGGAGCCGTCGGATGAGCGGGTGGTGACCGTGCGCGAGGAGACGTCGGCGCGGACCGAGCCGTCCTTCGTGTCGAGGTCCAGCGGGCCCGAGGTGTCGGTGATCCGCACGGAGCCGTCGCTCGACCTGACGTCGAGCGCGTTCCGCAGGCCGCGTGCCTTGACGCTGCCGTCGTGCGAGACGACCTTCACCGCGACGCCCCGGGGGATCTCGACGCGGTGCTTCGACGAGCAGTTCGCGACGAGGCCGGTGCAGCGCATCCGCAGCTTCAGCCGGTCGTCCGACATCGACCACGTCAGCTTCGGGTCCTTGCCGACCGCCACGGAGCCGTCGAACCAGCGGGTCACCTCGACGCGGCCCGCCTTGTTGTCCTCGGCGGCGACGATCTCCAGCGCCGTGTTCTCCGAGTCGATCGTCAGGGTCGACCCCTCGAAGCCGAACCCCTTGCTCTCCGGGGCGGTGTCGTCCGAGGAGTTCGCGCACGCGGTGCCCAGGACGGCGACCAGGGCCACGCCGGAGGCGAGGAGCAGGCGGCGGGTGCGGGTCGTACGGGCCATGTCGGGGTCCCCCTGATCGGTCGCTGCGGACACCTTCGACGCTAGGGCCGCGGGGGGTCGCGATCGATCCGGCTCCCTCCCGGAACGGGGGTGGGGTTAACCCCCGGGAACTGCCTTCGGGGTAGCCCTCAAGAGGTACGGGTTTGCGGGGAAGCGCCCCTGACAAGGTAGGCTGTCGACTCGTTCTGGGTGCGTAGCTCAGGGGTAGAGCGCCTGCCTTACAAGCAGGATGTCGGCGGTTCGAAACCGTCCGCGCCCACGCAGGTCGAAGGCCCTCCAGGTGACCCCTAGGGGGCCTTCGTCGTACCCGGTCGGGAGATTTTCAGGAGGCCGCCTCAAGCGTCCCCCGGCTTCGCGGCCCCTCGTACCTCAAGCCCCTCCAGCAGTTCCGCCGTCGCCGCCTCGATCGCGGCCACCGCCCGGTCGAACACCTCCTTGTTGTGCGCGGCCGGGGTCCGGAAGCCGGAGACCTTGCGGACGTACTGGAGGGCGGCGGCGTGGAAGTCGTCGCCGGTGGCCTCGTGGGGGAGGGCCGGCGGGCGGAGGGTCTTGATGCTGCGGCACATGACGCCAGTGTCCACCCCTCGGGAGGATTCCGCCGGGCCTTGGCAGGTTCCGGGCCGGTTGGCATGATCATCGGCGTGGCGGCCACCGGTGTACGGGGCCGACCGGCGAAAGGAACATGTCATGGCGAACGACAGGCTCACCGTTGCCGTCCTCGGCCCCGGCGGGGTCGGCGGGCTGCTGGCCGCGCTGCTGGCGAAGGCCGGGCACCGGGTGATCTGCCTGGCCGGCGAGGAGACGGCGGCGACGCTGCGCGCGGACGGGATCCGGGTGCGCAGCGCGGCGTTCGGGGAGTTCACGGCCGAGGTCGAGGCGGACACGCGGCTCCGGGCCGACGCCGACGCCGTCCTCGTCACCGTCAAGCAGACGGCGCTGGACGACGCGCTGCTGCGGGCTCCCTCCGAAGTACTAGGGGACGCGCTTCTCGTCCCGTTCCTCAACGGCGTCGAGCACCCCGCGGCGCTGCGCGCCCACCACCGTCCCGAGCTGGTCGCGCCCGGGGTGATCCGCGTCGAGTCCACGCGCACGGCGCCCGGTGTCGTCGAACACGCCAGTCCGTTCACGGAGGTCGACCTGTCCGGCGACCCGGTGGACCCGGCTCGGCTGGACGCGCTGTCCGTCGTCCTGAACGAGGCCGGTGTCAAGACGCGGGTCCTCGCCGACGAGACCAAGGCGCTCTGGGCGAAGCTCTCCTTCCTGGCGCCCTTCGCGCTCCTCACCACGCGTCACGCTCTCCCCATCGGGCCCCTGCGCACCGCCCATCGCGCCGAACTCACCGCCCTGGTCACCGAGACCGCCGCCATCAGCACCGCCGCCGGTGCTCCCAGCGACCCCGCCCAGACCCTCGCCCGCTACGACTCCCTCCCGCCCACCATGAAGTCCTCCATGCAGCGCGACGCCGAAGCCGCCCGGCCCCTCGAACTCGACGCGATCGGCGGCGCGTTGCTGCGGGCGGCGCGTGAGCACGGGGTGCCTGCGCCGGTGGCTGAGCGGGTGGTTGGGGAGTTGCCGGGCTAGTCGTCAGAGAGACGCCTAGCGAAAACAGGGCATTTCCGACTTATAGTCCAACCCTTTAGTGTGCTTTTGAAGAAAGCAGTAAAGGCGAAATTGAACTGGGCCGAAGCTCCGTACATGTCCAAGACATCAGACGCCGCCAAGGCCCCCGCATTCGAACTCCGCTGCGGCGGACTCCACTTGACCATCCAACGCGTCCCCGGCTGGCTGCTGGCCACCCTCGCCACCGCAGCCAGCAGCGGCCTCGCCGCCTGGCTCACGTCCCGCTGACGCGTGGGGCCGCACATTGACGGTGTCCGCCGGGCGGTGATGCGGGGCCGCGGCGCGGGCTGGGTCCGTCGCGAGTCCGCTGTGCCGGTTCGTGGTTCCCCCTGCCTGTCGGTCGCCTCACCGGCCCGCCGAGTGGTGTAGCCGCTCGGCCGTCGCGGCTTCGCAGGTCGTGGCCGAGTTCCGCCCGGCAGTCCGGGGCCGGGTGGTCCCGCTGCGCCGGCCGGCTCACGCGGCGGTGCGGGCTTCGGTCGGGCCGGCGATCGGGGCGCTCGGGCGGGCGCGGTCCGGATGCTCCGCATCACTCGGCGGGGCGCCGCCATCGCACATGCGCGCCGCCGTCCGTGTTCGTCGGCACGGCTCGACGGCGACCCCCTACGGAGGCGGTCACGTGCGGCGGGTGTGGCCCCCGTGGGCTGCTCGCCGGTGCCGGTGCCGGTGCTCCGCCGGGATGTGCGGGCGCCGGCCCGGCGGGGCGTGATCCGAGGGCGGCGCTGAGAGGTGAGGGCGGGTGCTCGGTTCACCGCGAGTCCGCTGTGCCGGTTCGTGGTTCCGCCTGCCCGTCGGTCGCCTCGCTGGTCCGCCTGCCCCGCTGCCCCGTTCGTTGCCCAGCCCTCGGCCGTCAGTCGCCCGTCGGCTTCCGCCGGTCCGTGTGTCCGGTGGGGCGCCTTGCCTCGCCTGTAAATCGCACACACGTGCGGCTCACTCGTTCGTGTGGGACTCGTGCGGAACTCGCTTCGATAAATCGAACAGGCGTACCATTGGGGGTGTGGCTGAGAGGTATGACTTTCCGAGTGATCTGCGGGCTGGTCAGGAGGAGCTGCATCAGGTTCGGGCGGAGTTGGAGGCCCTGCTGAAGCGGCTGCCCTGGTCGGTCGTGCCGTTGGAGGGGTTCAGTGATGCGGAGGGGTGGCGGAGGGTGGAGCGGCCGGCCTCGCCGGGGTGGTCGCAGGACGAGCAGGCGGAGGTGGAGAAGCTGCGCCGCAGGGAGCACGAGCTGGCGGTGTTCGTGACGGGACACCGGTTCTGGACGGAGGTGGGGGTGGGGGAGCGGGTGGAGGCCCGTTCGCTGCTGAAGCACGCGCACGAGCCCCCACCGCCGCCGTGAGCTACTTCTTCGCGAGGTAGCCCTTCATCTCGGCGATCTCGGCCTGCTGCGCGGTGACGATCGCGTCGGACAGGGCGAGCGCGGGCGCGTAACTCCCCTTCGCCTTCTCGGTCTTGGCCATCTCGATCGCGCCCTCGTGGTGCTCGATCATCATCTCCATGAACAGGGAGTCGAACTCCGCCCCGGACGCCTTCTCCAGCTTGTCCATGTCGGCCTCGTCCATCATCCCGGCCATCCCGGAGTGCCCGGAGTGGTCCGTCCCGCCCTCGGCGGGCACCTCCTCACCCCACCCCTTGAGCCACCCGCTCATGGTCTCGATCTCCGGGTCCTGAGCCTTCTGGATCCGCCCGGACAGCGACGTGACCTGCGCGGACGACGCCCGGTCGGCGGCCAGCGCCGCCATCTCGACGGCCTGCCGGTGATGCGGGATCATCCCCTGCGCGAAGGCGACGTCCTGCGCGTTGTGCGCGGACGCGGACGCCGAGCCCCCGGCGGACGCCGACGCGGACGCCGACACCGACGGCGACGCCACCGAGTCCGCCCCGCTGCTCCCCTCGTCGTCCCCGCCGCCCCCACAGGCCGCGAGAAGAAGCGCGGCGGCGACGGCCACGACGGCGAAACGGGCAGGCCGAATACGGCCGATCTTGCTGTTCATTGCGTGAACTCCTGCGTACGGAAAGGTCTTTCGGACGCGGCAGCACCCCACGCCGGCGTACGACGCGGTGGCGCGGGCGCCTCTAGATCCGCAGGAGTTGGAGTTCGGCGAGCGACGGCGGAGCCCGCGCCGCCTCGGAGTCCGCACCGACCCGGCAGCGGACGATTTCGTCGGGGACGGCGACGGCGACCGGGTCGGGAACGGGCCCCGCCGGCACCGGCGTCCCGCTCACCTTCGCGGCGGCACACGTCGCGTCGGCATGCCGGGCGTGCCCACCGCAGTGTCCGTCCTCGGAACACCCGCTCAGCGTCTCGGTGTCGAAGGCGTGCGCCGCGACAGAAGCGGACGGCATATCCGAACCAGCGGGCTGCGTATCCGAACCGGCGGCCGGCGCACCCGCCCCCGCGCTCATCCCGCCCGCCCGCTCGTGCCCGACCGCATGCGCCCCACCAGGCGCCAGCCCATGCATCGCCAGCAGCCCCACGAGCACCCCGAGCAGGCACACCAGCGACGGCCATCCCCTGAGGGACGACCGCACGGCACGCGGCTCGGCTCGGTTCACGCCCGCCATCCTAGGGGGTACCCGTACATCCCCCAGGGGGGTACCCCGAAACCGACCTAGACAGCCTCCGGCACCGACCTCGGCAGTCCCGGCGGATCCAGCCGAGGCCCCGCCCGAGCCCGCCTTCAGCCCGTCTTCGTCGGACGCATCAGAAACGCCGCCCCCGCCCCCGCCCCGAACAACGCCACCACGGACACCCCCGTCGACAGCCAGCTCGCCCCCAGCCAGTGCGCCCCGTAGTACCCCAGAGCCACGCTGTACCCCGCCCACGCGAGGCTCGCGAGGACGGACCACGGCAGGAAGTCACGGACGCGCCGGTGCGCGGCACCGGCGATGAGGGAGACGGCGGAGCGCCCGGCGGGAGCGAAGCGGGCGAGGACCATGAGGGGCCCACCGCCCCGGGCGAGCGCGTCGCCGAGACGTTCCTGCGCGGTGGTGAGCCGCCGGGAGCGCGCGATCGCCCGGTCCAGCCGCTCGCCGCCGCGCCAGGCGAGCCGGAAGGCGACGAGGTCGCCGAGGACGGACGCCGTCGTCGCGGAGAGGATCAGGAAGAGGATGTCGGGCACGTGCTCGGGGACCTGTCCGGCCACCGCCGCGCCGGACCCGGCGGCAGCGGCCGTCGCCGCGGTGATCACGAGGACCCCGCTCGGCAGCACCGGCAGGAAGACGTCGAGCAGCACGGACACGGCCACGACCGCGTAGATCCATGGACCGCCGGTCAGCGATCCCAGACTCTCCAACACCACGACTCCTGTGACTCCCCCGATGACAGCCATACAGCGTACGCCTTGGGAGTGACAGGAGATCCAAGGGGGGTACGTACGACACCCACGGAATGTTCACCCGTCCGGCACGTTTCGAGCGGCGCTCAAGTCCCGGGTCCGTTAACAACGGAACAAGGGGGTAGCGATCGCGCCAGAGCGTGTGAAACGTCGAATATCGCCGAACATCTCGGAAATGGTGAGCATCCATGCTGGCAGCCATCTGCGCGGGAGCCGTCGCCGCGACCCTCGCGGCCGGGCCAGGCGCGGCGCGTGACGTGGTCCTGCGGGCCGACGCCCGGTTCGCGCCGCCGACCGCCTTCGTCCCGTCCGACGCCGTCACCTACGACCAGGACCTCGTTCCCGCGGGGGCGTCGATCGAGGTCGTGCAGCGGACGACGCCCGGCGGCGCCACCGTCGTAACCCTCCGGGTGGGTGGTCTGCCCTCCGGTCGCGCGTTCGGCGCGCATGTGCATCAGAAGGCGTGCGGGGCGGATCCGGCGGCGGCCGGCGGGCACTACCAGCACGTGCCGGGCACGGGTCCGGAGCACGTCGACGCCGAGAACGAGGTCTGGCTCGACTTCACGACGGGCGACGCCGGGTCGGGCGTCGGCGTCGCGGTCCACCCCTGGACCTTCCGGCCGGGCGAGGCCGCGTCCGTCGTGATCCATGACGAGCCCGGCCTGAAGGGCAAGCGCGTGGGCTGCTTCACGGTCCCGTTCACCTGGACCGACGCGAGCTGAGCGAGGGGGAGGGGCGCCCCTTGGACACCGCACTCAGGGGACGCCCCACCCCGTCATACCCGTAGTACTTCAGACCCCTCCGCCCCCGAACCCGCCTCCGAGTCCGCCCCCAAGCCCGCCCCCGCACCCTCTCCCGCCACCACCCGCAGCACCGCCCGAGCCACCGCGTCCGCGTCCGACAGCGTCACCGAGTCCACCCCCGGCCGGGCCCCCGCGGCCGTCACCCAGTGGACCCCCTCCGTCGGCACGCCGAAGGCGAACCGGCGGGGATGGGGTGTCCCGTCCCGGTCGAGGAGGTGGTAGGGCCGGGCGGAGACGTCGACACCCCCCGTGGTGTACCCGTCGACGACGTGGGCCCGGCACTGCCCGGTCTCCCGGAGGTGGGCCAGCAGCGCGTCCCCGGTGCCGTGCAGGTCGGGCTCCGGCAGCCGCGCCTCGACGAGCGTCGTCACCCGTACCTCCGAGCCGGGCACGTCGGGGGAGCGGGCGAGCCAGGCGCCGTCCTGCGCGGTGACCTCCAGCCGGGGCCCCAGCACCTCCACGACCCCCGCCTCGATCAGCGCGGTCAGCTCCTCGATGCGGCGCCGGGGCGGCCCGATGGACAGGAACGCGTTGAGCGGCGTGTACCAGCGGTCGAGATGGTCGCGCCGCGACTGTCCGCGCAGCCCGCCGTGCTCGACGACGAGCCTCAACTCGTTGCGCAGGTCCCGCAGTACGTCGAGGGCGGCCTTCAGCGGCCCGGCCACATTGCCCTCGGCGGCGGCAGCGGCGTCCGCGCGCAGGTACGCGAGCAGCCACTCCCGCCACTCGCCCCGATGCGTGAACTCCCGCTCCGCGTAAGGCCGCGAGACCCGCTCCCAGTCCCACCGGTCCGCCTCGCCGACCCCGAACTCCGCGAGCAGTTCGCCCTCTTGGGGATCCCCGTACGGCACGGCGAGGTAGCGCGGCGCGAAGTCGGCCCGCCGCACCAGCGCCGCGTAGTAGACGGTCTCGACCTCCTTCGCCACCAACGGCCAGACGTCGCGCAGGAAGTCGGGCGCCTCACCGGAGTCCGCCCGCTTGCGCAGCGCGGAGACGGCCTCGGGTGTGAGGACGGCGGGCAGGTGCCGCCCGTAGGGCCCCTTCGCGTTGTCGCCGCGCGCCTGGTACGGCAGCCCCCGCCGCGACCCGGCGTGGACGCGCGGCTCGCGCCCGGACGGCAGGTACCGCAGCCCGCGCTCGTCCCGGACGTACCGGCCGCCCCGCCCGGTCGTCAACAGGGCCATGTGGTCGAAGAAGTTGAGCCCGAGCCCGCGCAGCAGCACCGGCTCCCCGGGCCGGACGGCGCCGAGGTCGACGTCGGCCGGGTTGGCGGGCGGTATGTACCGCAGGCCGTGCTCCTCGGCGTGCCCGGCGTCGCGCCGCTCGGCCGGGGTGGGGCGCAGCGGCAGGTGGCCCTGCGCGAGGACGACGGCCGAAAGCCCGGTCAGCGTACGGCCGTTGTCGAGGACGAGATGCTGACGGCCGTCCGCGCGGTCGTCGAGGCGGATCGCGCGCGCCGCGTGGGTCTCGACGCGGACCGAGGAGGGGGCCGCGCGCAGGGTGCGGGCGAAGACCCACTCCAGGTAACGGCCGTACAAGGCGCGGGCCGGGTAGTCGTCGGGGCCTATCTCGCCGTCCGCCCACTCGTGCAGGCTCGGGCCCGGCAGGATCGGGCCGGAGCAGTTCACGCTGTCATCGGTGAACAGGGTCACCTGGGAGGCGACGGTGTTCATCAGCAGCTCCTGGGACTGCGCGGTGCGCCAGACGCGGCCGGGTCCGGGCGGGGCCGGGTCGACGACGTGCACGGTCAGCCGGGCGCCCGGCGCGAGCAGGTCCGGTACCGAGGCGCAGAGGCGTTCCAGGACGCTGGTGCCGCGCGGACCGGCGCCGACCAGGGCGACCGAGAGCGGCGCCGGTTCGGCGCCCCGTTGCTGCGGCACGGTGAACACAGTGGACAAAGGTGGACTCCCAGGCGTGTGGGGGCGCGAGTGGCCGCCTCATCATTGCCCCCGCTCGTCACGGAAGCCAACGCGGACCCCAGCGGTCACAGTTCCCCCACACCGAAACGGACGGGAAACCTTTACGGAACCGCGCCGCTCCCGCCGTACGATCACGCCGCTGCCCCCGCGCGGACCGCGCTGGTCAGGCCGCTCCGCCCGCGCCGCGCCCGCCGCCGGGCCCCCGCTGATCCGCAAGCGGAACCGCGCTGATCCGACGCTGATCGGCCCTTGATCGGCTGCTGTCAGGCTGAGCACCTGCCCGAAGTCGCGCTCACGCGGCCCGGACGACCCGGATGACCTGGACAGAACGGGAAGAGGCAAAGCACCCATGGCAGCTCCTGAGTTCCCGGCGGCCGTCAGGCCGATCCCGCCGGACGCGCGCCGCCGGGCGCCCGTGGCCCTGGACCTCGACGAGAGGCAGCGCAAGCTGATCGCCCTGCTGTACGCCGGGCACACCGATTCGAGCGCCGCCCACCGGCTGGGCATCAGCCCCCGGACGGTGACCAACATCCTGCGCGCCCTCATGGACCGGCTCGGCGTCGACAACCGCTTCCAGCTCGGCATGGTGCTCGGCTCCCGGCTGCGCGTACCGGAGCGCGGCGGCGCACCCGCGAGACCCGCGCCCGCGCGCCCCGCGAACGGCCAACTCCCGGCCCCCCGGCGACCCCAGGGCGGACCGGGCCGCACAGCGCCCGCGTCCGGACGCACCTGACGCCGGCGTCGCGACGCCGGTCCGGCAGGCGTTCACCGCGACGAGCAGAGCCAGGCCACGTACGGACGGCCTGCGCGGGCGGCCTCGTGCCGCCATGACGCCCGGCGAGCCCACGGGGAGGCTCGCGGGATCCGCACCGCCGTGAACCGAGAGGCCACAGTGACGAGTTCAGTGCAGAGCGACGAGACCATCCGCACGGGGGAGGAGGACGTCCCGGGACGTCTCTACGGCAGGCTCACCGACGCATTACTGTGGACCGCGCTGCAGCAGTCGGTGTTCTCACGGCTGCCGCACCCGTTCACCTTCGTGGACGTCTCGGCCCGCGCGGGCCGCTGGGCGCGCCGGATCGCCTCCGAGTACCCGCACAGCAGCGGCGTCCACATCGCCCCCACCGCGCAGGCCGCCCGCGAGGCCCGCGCCCGTTCGGCCCGCGCCGGCTGCGACGGCCGGGTCCGCCATCTCGCCGCGCGGCCGGGGGAGTTGGCCGAGCTGCGGGACGACGGCGGCTACGACCTCGTCTTCCACGACTGTTCGCCGCTCAGCGCGTTCTCCCAACCGGAGGCGGGCCTGAGGGAGTTGGCGGGGCTGATGGCGCCGCGCGGGCTCATGGTGTCCTTCCTGCCGAGCCGTTGGCACACCGCCCTCGAATACCTCGGCTCCGGCGACCTCCAGGCGGCCCTGCACAGCCTCGCCGGACACGACCCGGGCGGACCCGGCGCGCCGCACGCGCACCTGTTCACCCCGGGCCAGATCCGCCTGCTCTGCATGGCACTCGAGCTGCGCGTCGACGCCCTGACCGGCTTCCCCGGGCTCGTCCTGCCCGCCTCCACCTCCTACTACGAGCGGTTCCCCAACGAGGAGGCGACCTTCGCCAACGTCCTCAAGATGGAACGGGAGTTGCTGATCGACCCCGACTCCGGCGCGCGCGGCGCGCACCTGTTCGCGGTGACCTCGCGCCAGCCCGGCTCACCGTGACCCGCTCCCGCCGGACACCGACACCGGTACGGCCAGCAGGAGTTCGGCCGCCCGGTGCTCCTCGGGCAGCCGCAGCTCGGCCATCATGCGCCGGGCGTCGGTGAGGGCGCTGCGCGCGGCCTCCGCCTCGCCGAGGTCCAGCCTGATCCGGCCCAGGACCAGCAGCGCCTGCGCCAGATTGCGGACGTCGCGCGCCCGCTCGCACATCTCGACGGCGCGCACGGCCTCCGCGACCGCCGACTCGGCGTGCCCGAGCGCCCGCAGCGAGTCCGCGAGCCGGAACCGGGCGCTGGCCTCCCGGCTGGTGAGCCCCGCCTCCAGACAGACCGACAGACACCGCTCGTACCAGGTCACGGCGAGCTGGTGGGCGCCGCGCGTGTGGTGCGCGTACCCGAGGACGTAGAAGGCGTACGCCGCGCCCGCCGGGTTCCCGTACAGCGAGGGCGAGTCGCCCATGAGCTGTTCGCAGACGTCGATCGCCTTCTGCGGTTCGCCCGTGTTCACGTGCAGGAGCGCCAGGTTGAGGGTCGTGGCGACCTCGCCGGTGACGTGGCGCAGGCGCCGGGCCAGTTCGATCGCCTCGCCGTAGCAGGCGATGGCCTCCGGGAAGTCGCCCCGCAACTGGTGCGCGAGCCCCAGGTCGTTGAGGGCCTGGCGGAGGATGACGTGGTCCTCGGTGTGCC
The DNA here is from genome assembly GCF_014489635.1 of Streptomyces roseirectus. Classification (NCBI taxonomy): domain Bacteria; kingdom Bacillati; phylum Actinomycetota; class Actinomycetes; order Kitasatosporales; family Streptomycetaceae; genus Streptomyces; species Streptomyces roseirectus. The sequence goes on from NZ_CP060828.1 coordinate 6,638,993, forward strand.
GGGTCAGGGCGACCGCGAGCGTGGAGTGCTCGACGGCGAACGCGAGCCGGGAGCGGGCGAGATGGATGTTCCCGCTGAGGAACCGGGCCCGCCCCTCGGCCCGTTCGTCGCCGGCCAGCACCGCGGCCCGGGTCAGCTCGTGGATCGTGGTGTTCCACGCGACGTGACTGGTCTCGCCCCAGTAGGCGCTGAGCGCGATCAGCAGATCGGCGGCCGGGGTCAGCCACACCCGGTGGTCGCAGTGCGAGACCTCGTCCTCCGAGCACTCGCGGGCGATCTGCGCGGCCACCGCGAGCGCCGTCGGCGCCTCGGCGACCGCCCAGGCGCGGGCGTCGGCGAGGTCGCTGAAGCGCCGGCCGGGCATCCGGGCGGGAGTCAGGGCGTCCTCGATCGGGTCGCCGGGCACGGCGTGCCGGAAGGCGTTCACCGCCGACGCCAGCAGCGAGTGCAGCAGCCGCCGCAGCGGCTCGTGGTAGAGGTCGCGCGAGAGCTTGTCCCGGGCGAAGGTGCGCAGCAGGCTGTGGAACCGGTAGCGGCCCGCGCAGGGCGCCTCCAGGACGGCCGCGTCGACCAGCGACTCCAGGAACTCCTCGGCGTCCAGCTCGTCCACGTCGAGCAGCGCGGCGGCGCTCGCGAGCGACAGGTCGGGGCTGTTCGCGCACGACAGCAGGCACAGCGCGTGCGCCTGGTCGGCCGGGAGCTGGCGGAACATCACGTCGAAGACGGCGGACACGGTCAGCTCGCCCGCCTTCAACTCGCTGAGCCTGCGCCGCTCGTCGGCCAGCCGCGCGGCCAGCGAGCGGATCGACCAGCGCGGCCGGGCCGCCAGCCGGGCCGCCACGATCCGCACGGCGAGCGGCAGGTACGCGCACGACTCCATCAGCGCGGCGGCGGCCTCCGGCTCCGCGCGCACCCGCTCGGCGCCGATCGCGTGGGTCAGCAGCTCCAGCGCCTCGTCGAGGTAGAACGCCTCCAGCTCGACCTGGAGCGAGGCGGGCAGGCCGCCGAGCCGGGTCCGGCTGGTGATCAGCACCCCGCAGTGCGCGCTGCCCGGCAGCAGCGGCTGGATCTGCGCGGCGTCGCGCGCGTCGTCCAGCACGATCAAAACCCTGCGGTCGTTCAGCATCGTGCGCAGCAGCGCCGTACGGGCCTCCAGCGCCTCCGGGACGTCCTCGGGGCGGGCGCCGAGCGCCTGGAGGAAGCCGGCCAGCACGCTCTCCGGGGCGGCCATCGCGCCGAGGTCGGCGTACAACTGCCCGTCGGGGTACGCCTCGCGGACCCGGTGCGCCACGTGCAGCGCGAGCGAGGACTTGCCGACGCCGCCCATCCCGGCCAGCACGACGACCGGCAGCGTCGGCCGGTTCTCCGCGTTCATCGCCGAGGTGAGCGCCTGGGCGACATGCGCGCGGCCGATGAAGTCGGCGGGCTCAGGCGGGAGTTGCGCGGGGGGCAGCGCGGCCGGGGGCGCCGTCCGGTCGTCCGCCGTCCACCCGCTGTCGGGCGGGTCCGGGACGGCGTCCAGCTCGCCGCTGAGTATCTGCCGGTGCACGGCGGTGAGTTCGGCGCCGGGCTCCACGCCGAGTTCGTCGACCAGGAGTCGGCGTGCCTCGTGATAGGTCGTCAGGGCGTCGGCGCGGCGGCCGGATTGGACCTGGGAGCGCATGAGGAGGGCGTACAGCCGTTCCCGTAAGGGATATCGGCCGACCAGTTCCACCAACTCGGGAATGCACAACTGGCCTTGGCCGAGCGCGATGACCGTGTCCAGCCGCTCTTCCTCAAGGGCGAGCCGGGTCTCGTTGATCCGCTCGCGCTGAAGTGCCGCGTACGGGCCGGGAATCCCCGCGAGGGGTTCTCCTTTCCACAGGGCGAGGGCCTGTTCCAAGGAGTCCAGCGCGTGGTGCGGACCATTGGCCGCGACGGCTTCTCGGCTGAATCGTTTCGCCTCGTACCAGTCGATGTGTTCGTCGTGCACGACGAGGCGGTATCCGTCGCCCACGGAGACCAGAAACTCGGGGGACTTGCTGTTGGTTTCCAGAATCTTGCGCAGCCGCCAGGCATACGTGCGCAAGGTGGTGAGCGCCGAGGCGGGGATCTCCTCGCCCCAGATCGACTCCATCAGGTCCGCCGCCGAGGCGGTTCTTCCCCGGCGCAGCAAGAGGGCGGTGAACAGGGCCTGCTGCTGTGGGTTTCCGAGGTCCAGGGGGGTCGAGTCCCGGCGTACTTCGAGAAAACCGAGGAGGGACACGTAGAGGACCGCCACCGGGCCACCTCTCTGGTCGGACCAAGCACCGCGCGGTCATCCTAGCCGAGCGCTTGCGACTTCAAGCAATCGAGGCCGGAGGTTTTTCATTCAGTGGATGAGACAGCCGCGGGATTACCGCTAAGCAGGACGGATTGTGGAACGCATGAACAGATGAACACGTCCCGTTCGGAATCTCGCACCGGGGGTGAATTGCCCGACCTTCGCAGGCGTAGATCCTCCGTCCATCCTCCGCTGATCCTGTGCTGACGCACGGCGGTGAGGCTGTTCCCGTCAGCGAGACCTTGAGCGACAGGAATACCCAAATGCACCGTCAGGTAAGCACGTTGAAGAGCGCCCTCTACCGCGCAGCCGTCCTCGCGGCCCCCTTCGCCGTCATGGCGCTCGCCCTCACGAGCGCGCTCGTGTACACGCCTGACTGGAACAGTACCGGTTCCTGAAATACCCACATTCCCGTGTCCACGGGGATCCGCGACCAAATGCACCAAATGGATCCCCGTGGTACGGAAAGTGGTGCGTTAAGAAACCGGGTAAGTGGCGGCTGAATATGCGAGGGGCACGAAACATGTCTTCGTGCTGTCGATAACGTTGTCAGCGCGGGGCGGTCACCCGCGCCGGACGCGCCGCACCGCCCGGTCGACCGCCCACACGTCCGCCACCGGACCGAGGTGGCCCAGCTTGTCGGGGTTGATCGTCAGGTGGATCGCCCGGATCCGCCCCTCGTGGATGTCCAGCGCCATGGTGTGCAGCACCCGGCCCCCGGCGTCGCGGAACAGCGCGCCCGGCGCCGAGTTGACCACCTCGCGCGCGAACGTCACGTCCGCACGCGCCATTTGAGGGAAGGCGACGGCGAACAGGCGGGCCACCTGCTCGGCGCCGGCGAGCGGACGGGACAGCTGGGGCGCCTTGCCGCCGCCGTCGCTCAGCACGGCGACGTCGGCCGCGAGCAGCCCTTGCAGACCGAGCACGTCGCCCTCGCGCAGGGCGTCGAAGAAGCGCGCCGCCAACTCTTCTTGTTCCGTACGGGTCGTGGTGAACCGGGGCCGGTCCGCGGCCATGTGCCGCCGGGCGCGGACGGCGAGCTGACGGCACGCGGACTCCGAGCGCCCCACCGCCTCGGCGACCTCGGGGAACGGGAAGTCGAACACGTCACGCAGCACGAACACCGCGCGCTCCAGCGGACTCAGCCGCTCCAGCAGCAACAAGGCCGCGAGCGACACCGAGTCGGCCAGCTCCGCCGCCCGCGCCGGGTCCTCGTAGGGGTCGGTGAGCAGCGGCTCCGGGAGCCAGGGGCCGACGTAGCTCTCACGGCGTACCCGGGCCGAGCGCAGCACGTCGAGCGCGATGCGCGTCACCGTCGTCGACAGGAACGCCTTGACCGAACGGGGTTCCACGGGCGAGGCCGCGTAGCGCAGCCACGTCTCCTGCACCGCGTCCTCCGCCTCGCTCACCGAGCCGAGGAGCCGGTACGCGAGGGAGAACAGCAGCGGGCGCAGCTCCTGGAACTCCTCGGCCTTGTCCATGGCCACCACGGCTCCCTCCCCGTCCGTGCCACGCCCCGGACGGGGAGGTGACACGGGCCCTCAGCCCGCGAACGGCGCCGGGCCGAACCTGCCCCACGCCACGAACACGGCGAGCGCGAGGTAGACCAGGTTCAGCGCCACGAGCGCGGACTCGCCCCGGCGTCCGTGGGTGATCATCGCGCCGATCATGAGGAGTGTCCAGCAGACAGCCGTGACCGGCACGAGAGTCGGTGCGATATCCAGCAGCGCGGGGAGCGACAGCCCGGCCGCCGCGAGGAGTTCGAGGACACCGAGCGACTTGACGAAGCCCGTGGTGGCGTCCCCGGTCCAGCCCCCGCCGTGCGCCGCGGCCAGCTTCTGACGGGGGACGAACGTCTTGGTGAGACCGCCGAAGAACGAGACGAACGCCAGCAGTCCGGCCGAGATCCACAGCGCGAGGTCCATCGTCCACTCCTTGATCGGGAAGCTCTGTCGCTCCCTGGGACGAGACAGCCCCTCGCGCTGTGACATCTCCCGCTGAAGTATCAGCAGTTGGCGAGGTAGCCGGTGAGCGCGGACTTCTCGGCGGAGTCGACGGACAGGTCGTAGTAGTACTTCACCTGCACCCACGCGCGGACGTACGTGCAGCGGTACGAGGTGACCGACGGCATCCAGGTCGCCGGGTCCTGGTCGCCCTTGGCCTGGTTGACGTTGTCGGTGACCGCGATGAGCTGCGGGCGGGTGAGGTCGTTGGCGAACGCCTGGCGCTGCGAGGTCGTCCAGGCGCTCGCGCCGGAGTCCCACGCCTCGGCGAGCGGCACGAGGTGGTCGATGTCGAGGTCGGAGGCGACGGTCCAGGTGGCTCCGTCGTAGGGGGAGTACCAGCTGCCGCTGGTGCTGGCGCAGGCGGAGTCGGTGACGACACCGGACCCGTCCCTCTTGAGTACGGTCTCGCGCGTGTTGCAGGTCCCGGAGACGGTGATCCAGTGCGGGAACAGGTCCCGGTCGTAGCCTGTCCGGTTCTCGGTGGCCACGGTGAGCTGGGACAGGTAGGTGCGGGCGGTGGCGGCGCTGACGGGGGTGGGGAGCGCGGCCGAGGCGGTCGGCGCGTTCAGGGCGCCGACGGAGGCTATGAGACCGGTGAGGGCGGCGAGTACGCTGAGCCGTCCACGCGCGTAGAACTTTCGCATGCGAACTCCCTGGTGGTGTGGGGGTGTTGGAGTGCGGGCGAGGGAATGCTCGCGAGGGCGTGTTGCCGTGGGGTGTGCGATCGGTAAGAAGTTAGTGACGCGAGCATGACAAAACAAGGTCCGCGGCGGGGGAAGAGTGTGAAGGGGCGGGGGCGTGGAGGCGGGGGACCTTCGGCCCTGGGGTGCGGTGCGCGGCGTCGCGTACGATGGACGGCGCAGAAGGGGAGTAGCTCTTCGCCGGACCGTCGACATACTGCTCAGCCCGCCTGAGCCGGCGCCCGGAGGTGACCCCTAGGGGTTCACCAGCGAGACCTTCGGCAAGCAGTGCACGTCCGTGTCGTACGACACGGGCCCCACGTGTGCTGTCTCGCCGAGGTGCCCTCGTACGAAGGCTCAGCACTCTCGGTGGGGCGGCCCCGACCGATTGAGGAACCCTTGATCAGCATCAGCGTGACGGCGCTCGTCTTCGGCGTCGTCTTCCTCGCGGAGCTGCCGGACAAGACGGCGCTCGCCGGGCTCGTCCTCGGCACCCGCTACCGCGCCTCGTACGTCTTCGCCGGTGTCGCCGCGGCCTTCCTGCTCCACGTCGTCCTCGCCGTGGCCGCCGGCAGCGTCCTCACGCTCCTGCCCCAGCAACTCGTCCACGCCCTCACCGGCGTCCTCTTCCTCGGCGGCGCCGCGATGCTGCTCATGAAGAAGGACGAGGACGAGGAAGAGGTCCGCCGGCCCGAGGACCAGTCCTTCCTCAAGGTCGCGGGCACCGGGTTCATGCTGATCCTCGTCGCCGAGTTCGGCGATCTCACCCAGATCATGACCGCGAACCTCGCCGCCCGCTACGACGACCCCCTCTCCGTCGGCCTCGGCGCCGTCCTCGGCCTCTGGGCCGTCGCCGCCCTCGGCATCGTCGGCGGCAAGGCCCTCATGAAGCGGGTCCCGCTGACCCTGATCACCAAGATCGCCGCCCTGCTGATGCTGGGGCTCGGGGTGTGGAGCCTTTGGGAGGCGGTGGCGGGGTGAGGGTTGGCGGGGGCGGTGGCTGTGGAGGGGGGAGGGCGGTGGTGGCTGTGGAGGGGTGAGGGGCCGCGGTGGCGGTGACGGCGAGGGGGTGGGTGTCGGTGGCGGGGTGAGGGCCGGTGATGGCGAGGTGAGGGCTGGCGCGGGGTGAGGCGCGGCCGTGGCGGTGGCGGTTTGCCGGACCGGCCCGCATCAGTCGTCGGACGTGGCGTGGCGCCGCACGGGGGCAGGCTCCGCCGACGCCCGACGCCCGACGCCCGACGCCCGACGCCCGACGCCCGACGCCCGACGCCCGACGCCCGACGCCCGACGCCCGATGCCCGATGCCCGATGCCCGACGCCCGACGAAACGGCGCGTCGCGCGGCCGTGGGCTCGGCGGCTGTCGCCGTCCGCCGTGCCCGCTGCGGCGATGGCGGTGCCGACCGGGGTGTCCGCTGTCGCGGTGACCGTGTCGGCCGAGGCGTCCGGGGTGTGCTGTGGGTTCAGGCCGGGGCGGTTGCCGCCGGTTCCGCTCGGCATGCGGCCTTTCGCCGGCCCGGTTCGCGGCGTGGGGTCGGCTCGGCTCGTGGTGTGGGTCTGCCGGGGGCGTGGGCTCGGCCGGGCGAGGTGTCCGCTGTCGCGGTGACTGTGCTGGCCGGGGTGTCCGGGGTGTGCTGTGGGTTCGGGTTGGGGTGGTTGTCGCCGGTTTCGTTCGGCGTGCGGCCTTTCGCCGGCCTGGTTCGCGGCGTGGGGTCGGTCCGGCTCGTGGTGTGGGTCTGCGGGGGGCGTGGGCCCGGCCGGGCGAGGTGTCCGCTGTCGCGGTGACTGTGCCGGCCGGGGTGTCCGGGGTGCGGTGCGGGTTCGGGTCGATGCCGGTCCGGGCCGGTGCGGCGGTCTCCGGTTCCGCTCGGCGGGCGGCTCTTCGCGGGTTCGGCTCGCGGCGTGGGGCTGCCGGGGTCAGCGGGCGCGGGCGGGGCGTGGGTCCGGGGGCGGGCGAGCTGAGCGGCTGGGCGAGCTGAACGGGCGGTGAAGTTTTCGGCGGGTGGTGGCGGGGAGCGGGGTTCGTTTTGTACCGTGGGGAAACAAAGTGGTTCCCGCTCGTTTTCCCTGACCGGCGGGCGGGGCCACCTTGGTCCTCGTATCCGGCGTCTGGAGTGATGCATGTCGGTCTCCGAGCCTGTCGTCCTCGCCGCCCGCGCCCTCCTGCTCGACATGGACGGGACGCTCGTCAACTCGGACGCGGTCGTCGAACGGATCTGGCGGCGCTGGGCCGAGCGCCACGGGCTCGACGGCGGCGAGGTGATGCGGGTGGTCCACGGCCGGCAGGGCCACGCGTCCATGGCCGTCCTCCTCCCCGACCGGCCCGTCGAGCAGAACCTCGCGGACAACGCGCGCATGCTCGCGGAGGAGACCGCCGACATGGACGGCGTCGTCCCCGTCCCCGGCGCGCCCCAGTTCCTCGCCGCGCTCGCCGGCGTCCCGCACGCGCTCGTGACCTCCGCGGACGTCCCCCTCTCCACCGCCCGCATGGCCGCCGCCGGCCTCCCGCTGCCCGCGCTGCGCATCACCGCCGAGTCCGTCGGCGCCAGCAAGCCCGACCCCGAGGGGTTCCTCAAGGCCGCCGCCGAACTCGGTGTCGCCCCCGCCGACTGCGTCGTCTTCGAGGACTCCGGCGCGGGCATCCAGGCCGGGAAGGCGGCGGGGATGCGTGTCGTGGGCGTCGGCGCACGGGCCGCCGCGCACGACGCGGACGTCGTCGTCCGGGATCTGCGGGAGGTCGCGGTGGAGGTGGGGGACGGCGGGATCCGGCTGCACTTCTGAGGAAGCGCATTTCGAGGAGGCGAGGCCGGTCGCCCACCTCACACGGCCGTCACGGCTCCTTCGTCTCCTTCTCCAGCCGCTCACGGGTGGCCGCTCCGTACACGCCCAGCTCGTCGCCCGTGATCTCGCGGGACCACTGGTAGTTCTTGAGCGCGCTCTCGACCTGCTCGTCGAAGACGCCGTCGGCTTCCTTGTCGTACAGGTACAACTGCGTGAGCCGGAGCTGGAGTTCCCGCACCTCGGGGCCCGTGTCACCGCGTCGCAGGGGCGCGACGGTGAGACTGGGTATCTGCCGCTGGTCACCCGCTTCGCCGACGGGGGACTCGGGGGCCGAGGGTGACGGGCTCGCGGAGGACGACGGGGACGGGGAACCGGCGGACGGAGTGGGGGAGGGCGAGGGCGCCGCGCTCGCGGACGGGGCCGGCTCGGCGGGCGTCGGAACGGGCTCGGCGGGACGCTTCGCGGGCGGCTCGGACGAGACCGCGACAGACGCGGCCGGCGCCGGAACCGCCGCCCGGATGTCCTCCGGCGGCGAAGCGTCACGGACAGGCGCGTCGTACGCGAACAGGCCCGTCCCGAAACCGGCGACGGCGAGGATCGCGACCACCGCACCGCTGGTCGCGAGGAGGACGGTCCTACGCCGCCGGTTACCGGACGACGCGCCGCCGTCCGCGTCCCCTACGCCCCGTACATCCCCTAGGTCCCCTACGGCCCCGGAAGCCGCCGTACCCTCCGCACCCCCTAGTACCTCGGAGCCACCCGCCCCCGTCCCCCCTGCGGGAACCGCCGGCAGCGGAGCCGTCGGCGCGTCCCCGGCCGGAAACGATTCAGCAGAGGTGGGAGCGGGCGGTACCGCCCGTAGGGGCATCGTCGCGTCGACCGGTGGTTTCACGCCGCCGGCGACAGGGGCACCCGCGGTACCCGCCAGCTCCACGTAGGGGCGGATCCGCAGGGGATCGAAGTCCTCGGCGGCGGCCGCGTCGGCGAGGCGCGCCTCGCGCAGCGCTTCCGTGGCCCGCTGGGCGCAGTCGCACGACGGCGTGCTGTCGGGCGCGCGCAGGGCGCCGCACTCCGGACAGGGATGCCCGTACGGCCCCCGCGGCGTGCGTGGCCCCTCACGCTCCTTCGGCTCGTTCATTTCTTCATCCCTCCCCGTTGGAACTCCGGAAATTATGCAGATCCCCCACAGTCATGGCACGCCTCCATCGCACCACACGCCACAGCCCGGTAATTGGCCGAAAACCCCCTCCCTCATGTCTCGACGGGCCGTTCCGGGTGACACCGACCACCATGGAAGGGACACGAGAGCCGAAGGAGGTCTCCATGGCCTTGGACGCACGGACGGCCGCGAAGGATCCACACCGAGAACACGTTGGCGCAAACGTCATGGTGTCGATCGGTGCCCTGCTGCTGGGCATGTTGCTCGCGGCCCTCGACCAGACGATCGTCTCGACGGCGCTCCCCACGATCGTCAGCGACCTCGGCGGCCTCGAACACCTCTCGTGGGTGGTCACCGCGTACCTGCTCGCATCCACCGCCGCGACACCCCTGTGGGGCAAACTCGGCGATCAGTACGGCCGAAAACGACTGTTCCAGACGGCGATCGTGCTCTTCCTGATCGGTTCCGCTCTCTGCGGAACCGCGCAGAACATGCCCCAGTTGATCGCGTTCCGGGCGGTGCAGGGCCTGGGCGGCGGCGGGTTGATGGTCCTGTCGATGGCGATCGTCGGCGACCTCGTCCCGCCCCGTGAACGTGGGCGCTACCAGGGCCTGTTCGGCGCGGTCTTCGGCGCGACCAGCGTCCTGGGCCCGCTGCTCGGCGGCCTGTTCACCGAACACCTCAGCTGGCGCTGGGTGTTCTACGTCAACCTGCCCGTCGGCGTCGTCGCGCTCGCCGTCATCGCCGCCGTCCTGCACATTCCGCGCCGCACCACCCGCCACGTCATCGACTACCTCGGCACTCTCCTGATCGCCTCGGTCGCCGCCTGCCTCGTCCTGGTCGCCTCCCTCGGCGGGACGACGTGGGCGTGGGGCTCGGTCCAGGTGATCGGCCTGCTGGTGCTGGGAGTTGGTCTCGCCGTCGCCTTCGTCGCGGTCGAACGCCGGGCCGCCGAACCGGTGTTGCCGCTGAAGCTGTTCGGCATCCGCACCTTCACCCTGTCCGCCGTCATCAGCTTTGTCGTCGGGTTCGCGATGTTCGGCGCGATGACCTACCTGCCGACGTTCCTCCAGGTCGTGCAGGGCGTCTCGCCGACGATGTCCGGCGTTCATATGCTGCCGATGGTCGCCGGGCTGCTGCTCTCGTCCACCCTGTCCGGGCAGATCGTCAGCCGCACCGGCCGCTGGAAGGTGTTCCCGATCGCCGGGACGGCCGTCACGACCGTCGGGCTGCTCCTGCTGCACCGCCTCGAACCGGGCACCTCGACCGGCGAGATGAGTGTCTGCTTCTTCGTGTTCGGGCTGGGGCTCGGGCTCGTCATGCAGGTCCTGGTGCTGATCGTCCAAAATGCCGTGTCCTACGAGGACTTGGGCGTCGCCACCTCCGGCGCGACCTTCTTCCGCTCGATCGGCGCGTCGTTCGGCGTGGCCGTCTTCGGCGCGATCTTCGCGAACCGCCTCTCGGACAAACTCGCCTCCGCCTTCAGGGGAGTTGACGGCCTCCCGGCGGGATTCGACGCCGGCGCGCTGACGTCGGACCCGCGCGGCATCGCCCAACTGCCCCCGGATCTGCGGCCGTCCGCGCTCCAGGCGTACGCGTCCGCCATCACCGACGTCTTCCTGTACGCCGTGCCCGTCGCCGTCGTCGGGTTCCTGCTCGCCTGGTTCCTCAAGGAGGACCGGCTGCGCGGCTCGGTGACCGCGCCCGACGTCACCCAGACCCTCGCCACCAACCCCGTCGAGCGCTCCTCCTACGACGAGGTGTGCCGGGCCCTCTCCGTCCTCGGCACCCGTGAGGGGCGCTGCGAGATCTACCGCACGATCACCGCCCGCGCGGGCTACGACCTTCTCCCGGCGGCCAGTTGGATCCTCCTGCGGATCCGCAAGTACGGCAGCGTCGAGCCCGGCAGGCTCGCCGAGCAGAGCCCCGTGCCGCTCGCCGTCGTCATCGAGGGCGCCCGGCAGGCCGAGGAGACCGGGCTCGCGCGCCGCGAAGGCCCCGACCTCCACCTCACCGCGCGGGGCCGCGAAGTCGCCGAACGGCTCGCGGAGGCCCGCGAGAAGTCCCTCGCCGAGCTGCTGGGGGACTGGTGGGGGCCCGACCGGCCGACCGATCTGACGCTGCTGGTACGGGAGTTGAACGGGGAGCTGTGCGGGTCGGTACGGGAGCGGCCGGAGGCGGTGCGGTGAGGTGAGGTGAGGGGCGTGGACGGGAGTTACCGTGCCAGTGGCTTCGTGAACCAGTGTTCCGCGTACACGTCGTCGTTGTGCCGGGCCGTCTCCGTGTAGCCCAGCCGCGCGTACAGCGCCCTCGCCTCGGTCAGGTCGCTGCGGGTGTCCAGGATCATGCGGGTGGCGCCCAACTCCCGTGCGGCGTGCTCCGCTTCGCTCACCAGGAGCGCCGCCCCGCCCCTGCCCCGCAGCGCCGGGAGCAGGAAGACGCGGGTCAACTCGGCGGTGTCCGCGTCCAGTAGGCGTACGCCCGCGGTGCCGGCCGCCTCACCCTCGTACCGGGCCACCAGCAACGTACCCTTCGGCGGGGCGAGTTCGGCTCCCGTCCGGGCGTCGATCTCGCGTTCCAGTTCGGCGGGGTCGGTGCGCCGGCCCTCGTGCAGGAGGTACCAGCGGTCGCTGACCTCGGTGTAGTACGCGCGCCAGAGGGCCGTGGCGGCGGGGGAGTCGGGGGACTCCGGGGTGATCGTCCAGGACATGGACGTCATTGTCCGGAGGGGGAGGGGTGGCGCAAGCGGAATACGTGGCGGGCGGGGTGTGCGGCGGCCGTTCGTGCCGGGGGCGTTCGTGCACGGGCCGTTCGTGCGCGGGCTGTTCGTGCACGGGCCGTTTGTGCGGGCGGTTACGGGCAACCCGGAGGGTGAACCGGCCCGCCTGGGCCGACACACCGGAAGGCAGCCATGTCCACAGGCGTGATCATCGCTCTGATCGTCATCGGCGCGGTCGTCGTTGTCGCGGCGGCTGTGCTGGGGATTCGTCGCACGCGGCACGGCGGGGGGTCGCTCAAGCGGCGGTTCGGGCCCGAGTACGGACGGGCCGTGGCCCGGCACGACGGGGATGTACGGGCGGCCGAGCGGGAGTTGACGACCCTCGTCGAACGACACGGAGGCTTGCGGGAACGGCCCCTCGAAGCCGGTGAGCGCGAGCGGTACCTGGCCCGGTGGCGGGCGGCGCAGGAGGACTTCGTGGAGTCGCCCCGCGAGGCCGCCGCCGAAGTCGACCAACTGCTCGGGGAGTTGGCGGGCGCACGCGGGTTCCCGCGCGCCGACGACTTCGACGAGCAGGTCGCCGCGCTCGCCGTGCACCACGCTCCGCACGTCGACGGGTACCGGCACGTCCGGCACGTGGTCGGCGAGGGCGGCGGCGACACGGAGGAGGCGCGCAAGGCCGTCCTGGAGGCGCGGGCGCTGTTCATGGAGCTGGTGGGCGAGCCCAAGCGGCCGTCGCGGATGGCGTCGCGGGGGACGGAGAAGGCCGGGAGCGGGCGCGTTCCGGCGATGTTCCAGCGGTCTCATGCCAAGTGAGCGAGTGAGGAGGGGCGAGCGATGAGTGAGAACACGGGAGCACAGGGGACGCCGGAGGCGCGGACGGGGGGTGCGGCCGGGGCGGCGCCGGCAGGCACGCCAGGCGGCGCGTCCGGGGGTGCGCCGCTCGCCGCCGGGCCGCAGGCTCGTGCGCGTGCCGGTTCGCCGATGCCCACGCCGACACCGGCCGGGGTGAAGGCGGAGGGCGCTCGCGGCCGTGACGGTCGGGACGGTCATGTCGAACAGGCCGGTCAGAGCGGTCAGTTCGGCCACACCGGCACCGGTCACACCGCCGGCACCGGGCAGGGCCGGCACGGGGCCCAGGCCGGCCGTGGTGCCCCGCTCCTCGCGCACGACGAGTGCGACAAGCTGGAGGAGCGGATGCGGCACGCGGTCGCCGAGTTCGTCGACCAGCCCCGCGAAGCCGTCGCCGAGGCGGACCAGGTGCTTGAGGAACTGGCGGCCCGGTTCACCGAGGCGGTCACCCGGCGGCGCCGGACCGTACGCGGCGCCTGGCAGTCGCCGGACGGCGACGGCGCGGCGTCCGGCGACACCGAACAACTCCGGCTGGCGCTACGGGACTACCGGGAGCTGTGCGAGCGGTTGCTGCACGTGTGAGTCGCCGCGTGTGAAGGGACGAGCGGGTCTGGTCCGTTGGGGAGGACCGGGCTCGCTCACTCCTGTGTCGACGCGCCGACGCGAGAAGGCCGGCGCGAGAAGCGGGCCCGCTCAACTCTCCCTGCCTCGCTCAACTCTCCCTGCGCGCACGCCACTCCGCCACGACCGCCTCCACGTCGTACGGCTTCTTGCCGAGCGGCGGGCCGGGCGGGGGACGGAACATCATGTCGCGGATCTTCGCGTTGACCTCCGTGAGGATCTTGCGGACCGTGTGCTCCGACGGGGCGTCGAGAGCGGCCTCCAGGGCGTCCTCCGCCTCCTTGCGCAGGGCCAGCGCCGGCGGGAGCGCGGACAGGCCCTCGCGCGCCATCTTCCGCTTGATCCACCACAGTTCGTCGTACGTCGACGTCAACTCCGTGGGGAGCGGCTGCCCCGAGCCCGTCAGGCCGTCGAAGTCCCCGCGTCTTTGCGCGTCCTGGATCTGCTTGTCCACCCAGGACTCGAACGGCACACCCGGTGGCTTTCGCTCGGTCATGCGTCCATTGTGCCGGACGCGCTGCCGCCGGGCGATTTATCATTTCCGCCGCTGTGCAATGCCGTTTCGGACGCCGTGTGTCCGGGGGGTTGGGACATGCCGGGCGGACGTCCGGCGTACACAAGGGGAGCGCACGTGCTCGAACTCACCATGGCCTCCGTCTCCGCGGTGGAGGAGGGGGCCACGGCAGGGATGCTCATGGCCGACGCGCCCAGTGAGCCGGGGACGGTGCTGCGTGTGGGCCGCGACACCTCCGTCTGCCGGCTCGTCACGCCGCAGGACTGGCTCTTCGTCTCCCGCGTCCACCTCGAATTCCTCTGCGGCCCCGAGAGCGTCTGGCAGGTCACCTGGCTCCGCGGCTCCCAGGACGACCCCTCCTCCGAGGTCCGCCTCCTCTCCGGCCAGTACGCCCAGCCCATCCCCTACGGCGGCACCGTCACCCTCCCGCGCGGCGGCTCCGGCGAGATCGTCGTCGCCGACCGCACAAGCCCGCGCAGTGTCAACGTCGGCTTCTACCACGAGGGCTGAGCCCGGCCGGGGGCACCGCGTGTGCCTGACGCGGGCCGGACAGGGCGCGGACCCGGGGGCGTCCCGGTGTACGCGCGGGGCTTTCCGGCCCCGGTCCTGTCCGGCGGCGTCATTCGTCCCCCCGCCCGTGTCGGCCCGTCGTCTCAGGACACGACCCGTGCGAGGGCGAAGCCGTCGTAGCCCTTGGTGCCGACTGTTTGGATGGCGGTGCCGGTGAGGCGGGGGTGGGTGGCGATGAGGTGGAGGGCGGCGCGGGTGCCCTGGACGTCGGACGCGGTGCTGTCGGCGTCGATGACCCGGCCGTCCCGGACGACGTTGTCGACGACGATGACGCTGCCCGCGCGCGTGAGCTTCAGGGCCCACTCGACGTAGTGCGGGTTGTTGGCCTTGTCGGCGTCGATGAAGACCAGGTCGAAGGGGTCCGGGTGCTCGTCGGCCAGGGCGGGCAGGGTGGTCAGGGCCTCGCCGACCCGGATCTCCACGACCTTGTCCAACCCGGCCCGCGCGATGTTCCGTTCGGCGACCTCGGCGTGCTTCTGGCTGTACTCCAGCGTGACCAGCCGGCCGTCCTCAGGGAGCGCGCGGGCCAGGCAGATCGTGCTGTAACCGCCCAGCGTCCCGACCTCCAGGATCCGCCGGGCGCCTTGGATCTCCGCCAGCATCCGCAGAAACTTGCCCTGCGCCGCCGACACGCTGATCGGCGGCAGCCCGGCGGCCTCGCTCTCGCGCAACACCGCCGCCAACACCTCGTCCCCCAGGCCCAGTTCCTCCTCGACGTACCCGTCCACCGCTGACCACACCTGCTCGTCGCTCACAGTCCCCTGCCTCTCCACGTCGTTGACCCCCCAACGCCTACCACGCCGCCCCCGGTTCCCACCCGTCCTCTCCAGCCCCCTGATTCACCCGATCGAGATGCCCGCTCACCCGGCCGTCCCCCTGCCGGGGCACCTGCTGCACGCGTCTGTGCTTCTGCCGGCTGCCGAAGGTGTCCCGGTTCAACGGCGGGGCACAGAAGGGGTACTTGTGGAGGTGCGACGACCCACCCGCGCGCGGGTCGTACGAGGGCACCGGCGGAACCACCGGCGGAACCACCGGCGGAACCACCGGCGGAACCGTCGGCGCCGCACTCGGCATCGGAGGCACGCGGGGCGTGGACCGGTCGGCCGAGGGAGCGTCGTACACCGCGAACCCCTCACCCGGCGCACCGATCACCGGCGCACCCTCGGGCATGGGCGGCACCCCCACCGTCGGCATCACCTCCGGCATCGGCGGAAAGCCGCCCGCCGGTGCCGTCCCCGGCCGGGGCGGAACCCCCACGGTCGGTGCCTGCGCCGGCATCGGTGGGATGCCGTTCGTGCCCGCGCGCAGGGCCCCGGTGTCCGACGGTTCGCTGCGCACGCGTGCGCGTAGCGCCTCCAGCGCGTCGGTCACGCGCGCGGTGAGGCCGGCCGGGCGGGGCTCCTCCGTGGTGGCGGTCATGGGTGCCGTGCTCCTTTCTTGAGGTCCTGGAGGGTTGAGGGTCGTCGACGTCCGCAGGGCTCCGCCCGTCCGCTCACCCCGGAGGGCGAGCCGGATCGCCGTCGCGGCCAGCGCGAGGATCACCGCCGCCACCGTGAGGAGCCACGCGGGGATGCCGGCGAATGTGCGGAGCTGGTCCGCGTAGACGGTCTGCCGGACGGGCGCGTCGGAGGGCGCGCGGTGGAGTGCGTGGTCGGTGGCGAGGGTCGCGGGGAGTTCCTGGGCGACCACCGTCAGGTAGGGGGTGCCGTTGACGCGGAGCCAGGCGGCGGGGTCGGCGGCGGAGAGGTGCGTCACGTCGAAGGGGCCGAGACGGCGGAGCCGCCGCTCACCGAGTTTGACCGTCGCGCGCGCGGGGACCGGTAACAACCAGGCCGCCCGCCCGGCGTCCCCGGCGACCGTGAGACGGGTCACGATCTGCTCCCGCGCGCCGTCCCAGCGGACGACGGACACCTCACGCGTCACGGTGAGCCGGCGGTCGGCAGGAACGATCAGCGCGCCACCGGCGTACGCGGGCGCCACCGGCAGGAGGACGGCCGGCAGCAGGAGGGCGGCGAGCGCACGCGCGCGTGCGGACGTGGACCCCTTTCTCGCCGCTGAGCCCCCTCCCGCCGCTGAACCTTTTCGCGATCCCAGCCGTCTCCACGGAAAACCGACCGCCATGCCAGAAGCCCTCCGTAGTCATCCGTCACTACTCGTAGTGCTGTGACCCGCGCGGGTCTACGACGGTACGGGCGGAGCGGGGCCCGCGTTCGGCGGCGGTTCAAATCACGTCCATGAAGAGCCGGAAAACGGCCCCCGAGGACGCGAGGGTCCCTCACACGCACTACTGTCTTCCGGACAAAAGGAGAAGGGCTGCCAGGTGAAGCGGGCGTGACCTGCGTCTCTGTCAGGGGGAGGGGCGTACCCGTAGGGTTCGTCCGGAAGAAACCCCTGGTGGGCCTCCGGGAGAACCACCAGACAAGCAGAACCGAACGAACGGGGCGGAGGCCAACCAGCCGTGGCGAATGCGGAGCACAGCGGGCGACCGGTGGAACCCTTCGGGGGGCCGTCGGACCCTGCGGACGCACGACAGGCGCGTCTGCGCGCGGCCCGCATCGGCCTGTGGCTGCTCGTGGCGGTCCTCGCCGTCCGGCAGATCGCGGTCGTCCTGTCCACCCCGCGCGGGGAGCGCCTGACCGACCTGGAGACCTGGGTCGGGCCCAACGGCGTGCTCCATGTCAACGGCTCGCTGTACGACTCCTCGCAGTTCACCGGCACCCCCTTCGGCGGCCTCGTCCTCAAGCCGCTCACCAAGTCCGCCGAACAGGCCCTGGGCTGGGGCTGGACGTTCGGGACGCTGCTGCTGGTCGTCGCCCTGGGCATCGTCGTCGCCCGCGCGCTCCCGCAGCCCGTGAGCCGCCGGACGGCCTTCCTCGCGGCGCCCGTCGCGATCAGCCTCCTGATGGTGTCGCTGCCGGTCCGCAACACCCTCTGGCTCGGGCAGACCAGCGTCATCCCGGTCCTGCTCGTCCTGCTCGGCTGCTTCGTCGCGCGCGGGCGCTACGCGGGCGGCGCGCTGATCGGCGTCGCGGCGGCCCTCCAGCCGACGGTGCTGCTGTTCGCCGCGCTCCTGTGGTTCACGCGCAGGCGCCGGGCCGCCGCGACGGCCGTCGGCACGTTCGTGGGGGCGACGGCGCTCGCGTGGGCGGCGATGCCGCACGACTCGTACACGTACTGGGTGCACCACATCGCCGGCACGGGCCTCGGCGGCAAGGCCGACGACCTCGCCAACCAGTCCCTGCACGGCGCGCTCCTGCGCCTGGGGATGACCGGGCCCCTCGAAATCGCCCTGTTCCTCGCGCTCGGCGCCACCGTCGCCGTCCTCGGCGTGCGCCGCGCCGTGCGGTACGCGCGCGACGGGCAGTTGCTGCTCGCCGTCGCGATCACCGGGTGCGCCGCCGTCGCCGTGTCGCCGACGACCTGGCAGCACCAGTTGCTGTGGGTGCTGCTCGCGGTCGTCGGGCGGGTCGGGAAGCGGGCCTCGGACCGGTACGTGTGGCCCGTCGCCGTCGTCCTGGTGATGACGCTTCCGGCCAAGATGATGCTGCCGAACATGGCCGCGCTGTACCCCGTCCGCGACAACATCGTCTTGTTCGCGGCCATCGCCGCGGCGACGTTCCTGCCGTTCCTGTCGCGCAAGGACCCGCTGTACGCCGCGCCGACGCCGACGGAGTACGCGGCGCCGGTGCCCGCGCGCTGGCGCTGGGTGCCGCTGCTGCCGTTCATGCGCCGCGTGCTGAGCCGCCCGAACCTGCTCCTGGAGCTGCTGCTCATCCGCGTCACGTACGCCGCGTACCAGAAGGTCCGCCTCGCGGCGACCGGCGGCAGCAACTCGGCGGGGCGCGTGCGCGCGGAGGAGCACGGGCAGCAGATCCTCGACATCGAGCGGTTCCTGCACATCGACATCGAGCACACGGTCAACCACTGGGTCGTCGGCGTCTCCTGGCTGCGCAACTACTTCGACTTCTACTACGAGTCCTTCCACTTCGTCGTCCCGCTGTCCGTCCTCGCGGTCCTGTACTGGCGCAGACCTGTCGACTACCGCTGGGCGCGCGCGTCCCTCGGCTTCGCGACGCTCCTGGCCCTCGTCGGCTTCTGGCTCTACCCCCTCGCCCCGCCGCGCCTGATGCCCACGCTCGGCATCATCGACACGGTCCACGGCGTCCAGGACTTCTCCAAGCCCGACTACGGCACCCTCACGGCCCTCACCAACCAGTACGCCGCCATGCCGTCCCTCCACTTCGGCTGGTCCCTCTGGTGCGGCCTCGTCATCGCCATCGTCGCCCCCAAGTGGTGGATGAAGGCCCTCGGCCTCCTCCACCCCCTCTTCACCGTCTCCGCCATCGTCGCCACCGGCAACCACTGGATCCTCGACGCGGTCGGCGGCGCGGCCGTCGTCCTCGCCGGCTTCGGCCTCTCCTACGCCCTCATGGGCCCCCGGGCGCGGACGGTGACGAAGACGGCGACGGACGAACCCGACAGGGAACCGGAGAAGACGACCACCGCACCTTCTCCTTCGCCGAGCTGAGCGGTGACCCGGTGGAAGTCGATCAGTTCTGGAACTTCTACAACGCGATGTGAGCGGCGAGCCGTGTCCGGACTGCGGTCGGCGTCGGCTTGAGATTCGATACGTCGTCGACGGCGACAGCGGTATCGGCTACGTGTTGTTCTGGTGCGGAGCGTGTCTTCATGGCATCTCGGTCTCCCGTGTCCGGACTCCGGAAGGCGTGCCGGCAAGGCTGCTCGATGATTCGTCCGCTGTCGCGGACGTTCCGAACTTCGTTCGCCACGACGTGGGATGAGGTCCGCGAACGCGGTAGCCGGAGGGCCTCGTGGCGGTTGCTGTGAGGCCCTCGGTGGGGTTCAGGGCATGTTGTCCAGGTCCATCGGCGTCGCGCACTCGAACCACACCGTCTTGCCCAGGTCGCGGATCGGGTCGGTGCCCCACTTGTCGGTGAGGGCGTCGACGAGGAGGAGGCCGCGGTCGGATTCGGGGTCGAGGGGCAAGCCCTTCCTGAACAAGGGGAGTTGGGGGCTCGGGTCGGTGACCTCGACGCGGATCGCGTTGGGCTGGCGGAGGATGAGGACCTGGCAGCGGCGTTCGGGGACGTGGCGGTGGACGTTCGTGACCAGTTCTGTCAGGGCCAGCTCGACCGTGTCCGTCACCTCCTCCGTGCCCCACTCCTTCAGGAGCGTGCGGACGATGCGCCGGATGTGCAGCGGGGAGTGGGTGCCGACCGTGAGGATCAGGCAGTACGTGGGAAAGAGGGGGCCACCCACTGGGATGGGGGGAAAGTGTTCGTTCACGGTACGAGCCTGGACCCTCTTCCCTACTCTGGGCTACCAGATGAATACAACCCGTCCCGTTGTTTGCGGGTTGTCGAAACTCTGTGCCAGAGAGGGGACTTGGGTGACCCACATCAACGTTCTCGACCCGGGGGCGTCGCCGCTCGACTACTACGGCTTCGAGCTGCGCCGATTCCGCGAGGCCGCTGGGCTCACACAGGGGCAGCTCGGCGACATCATCAACTTCACGGGCTCGTTGATCGGTCAGATCGAGAACGCGCGCAAGGTCCCCACGCTCGACTTCAGCCAGCGGATCGACGCCGCGCTGAACACGGACGGCTTCTTCTCGCGCCTCGTCATCCTCGTCCTGCGCTCACAACTCCCGGCGTGGTTCCAGCAGGTGGCGGAGCTCGAGGCGCGGGCCGTCGAGATCCTCACGTTCCAGATCGGCATGATCCACGGCCTCCTCCAGACCCCGGCGTACGCGCGCGCCACGCTCGGCACGATGGACCAGGTCGACCTCGACAACCGCACCACCGCCCGCCTCGCCCGCCAGCGCATCCTGGAGAAGGACGAACCCCCGGTCTTCTGGGCCATCGTCAGCGAGGCCGCCCTGTACCAGGAGATCGGCGGTCCGAACGTCATGCGGGAGCAACTGGCGCATCTGTTGTCCTTCGAGGACAACCCCAGGGTCAACATCCAGATCCTGCCGTTCGCGGCTGGCGCGCACGCGGGACTCACGGGGTCGTTCACGGTCTTCGGCTTCTCGGACGACCCCACCATCGTCTACACAGAGGGGTACGGCACCGGGCATCCCACCGCCAACCCGGACACCGTCAAAGACTGCTCGCTCCGTTACGATCATCTCCAGGCCGCCGCACACTCCATCAAGGACTCGGCGGAGTTGATTCGGCGGGTGATGGAGGAACGCTATGGCGCGGAGCGCGGAGATTCTGTGGCGTAAGTCCAGCTACAGCAGCGACCAGGGCGGCGAATGCGTCGAGGTCGCCTCAACTCCCCCCGCCCGCATCGCCGTCCGCGACTCCAAGAACCCCGCAGGTCCCCGACTCGCCTTCCGGCCCACGGTGTTCTCGGACTTCGTCGACTGGGCTCAGAGCCGCTGAAGGATCGTTCCGGTGGCCAGCGCGCCCCCCGCGCACATCACGACCAGCGCGAATTCCTTGTCGGAGCGCTCCAGTTCGTGAAGCGCGGTGGTGATGAGGCGGGCGCCCGTCGCGCCGACGGGATGGCCGAGGGCAATCGAACCGCCGTTGACGTTCACCTTCGCCAGGTCCTGGCCGAAGACCTTGGCCCAGCTCAACACCACTGACGCGAACGCCTCGTTGATCTCGACGAGGTCGATGTCCTTGAGTGACATCCCGGCCTTGCCCAGCACCGCGTGCGTCGCGTCGATCGGCCCGTCGAGGTGGTAGTGCGGGTCGGCCCCCACCAGCGCCTGCGCGACGATCCGGGCCCGGGGCCTCAACTTCAGCGCGCGGGCCATCCGTTTGGACGCCCACATGATCGCGGCGGCGCCGTCGCTGATCTGGGAGGAGTTCCCGGCGGTGTGGACGGCCGTCGGCATGATGGGCTTCAGGCCGGCCAGCGCCTCCAACGACGTGTCGCGCAGCCCCTCGTCACGGTCGACCAGCCGCCACATCCCCTGTCCGGCGGCCTGTTCCTCCTCCGTCGTGGGGACCTGCACGGCGAACGTCTCCCGCTTGAAGCGCTCCTCCGACCAGGCGGCGCCCGCCCGCTGCTGGGAGAGCACGCCCAGCCCGTCGACGTCCGCGCGCGTCAACTCCCGCCGCCGCGCGATCCGTTCGGCCGCCTCGAACTGGTTCGGCAGGTCGACGTTCCACTCGTCGGGGAACGGCTTCCCGGGCCCGTGCTTGGAGGCCGAGCCGAGCGGCACCCGGGACATCGCCTCGACGCCGCAGCTGACACCGACGTCGATGACGCCCGCGGCGATCATGTTGGCGGTCATGTGCGACGCCTGCTGGGAGGAACCGCACTGGCAGTTGACGGTCGTCGCGGCCGTCTCGTACGGCAGGCCCATGGTCAGCCAGGCCGTCCGCACGGGGTTGGCGGACTGCTCGCCGGCCTGGGTCACCGCGCCGCCGACGACCTGTTCGACCGCGTCGGCGGGAATGCCGGTGCGGCCCAGGAGTTCGCGGTACGTCTCACCCAGGAGATAGGCGGGGTGGAGGTTGGCGAGCGCGCCGCCGCGCTTGCCGATGGGGGTGCGGACTGCTTCCACGATCACGGGTTCGGCGGCCATGGGTGCGGATCCTTCCGGGGGCCGGGTGCGGAACCGGGGGTAACTAGTACGTGTTCTAGTTCCGCTGCCAGTCTGCGGATGTGGCGTACATCACCGCAAGGGTCTTGCAGCCTCAAGCGCCCTGAACTACGGTCACCGCACCTATTTCTGATCAGCCGTCAGATTGCGGGAGCTGTCTCATGCCCTGTCCAGCGCTTCCCGACGGGTTCGACTTCACCGACCCCGACCTGCTGCATCACCGAGTCCCCCTCCCGGAGTTCGCCGAGCTGCGCAGCGTCGAACCGGTGCGCTGGATACCGCAGTCCGGCAACGTCGCGGGTTTCCAGGACGACGGCTACTGGGCGGTCACCCGGCACGCCGACGTCCGGTACGTCTCGACCCACCCGGAGCTCTTCTCGTCCTCCGTCAACACCGCGATCATCCGTTTCAACGACCACATCGAGCGCGCGTCCATCGAGGCGCAGCGCCTGATCATGCTGAACATGGACCCGCCGGAGCACACCCGCGTCCGCCAGATCGTCCAGCGCGGCTTCACGCCCCGCTCGATCCGCGCGCTCGAAGAGCGGCTGCGCAACCGCGCGCACGACATCGTCGAGACCGTCCGGGGCAGCTCCGAACCCTTCGACTTCGTCACCGAGGTCGCCTGTGAACTGCCTCTCCAGGCCATCGCCGAGCTGATCGGCATCCCTCAGGCGGACCGGGCGCGGATCTTCGACTGGTCCAACAAGATGATCGCGTACGACGACCCCGAGTACGCCGTCACGGAGGAGGTCGGGCAGCAGTCCGCCGCCGAGATCATCTCCTACGCGATGACCATGGCCGGCGAGCGCAAGAAGTGCCCGGCGCACGACATCGTCTCCACCCTCGTCGCCGCCGAGGACGAAGGGAACCTGAACTCCGACGAGTTCGGCTTCTTCGTGCTGATGCTCGCCGTCGCCGGGAACGAGACGACGCGCAACGCCATCACCCACGGCATGCACGCGTTCCTGACGCACCCTCAGCAGTGGGAGCTGTACTGCCGCGAGCGGCCCTCGACCACCGCCGAGGAGATCGTCCGCTGGGCCACTCCGGTCGTGTCGTTCCAGCGAACGGCCACGCAGGACACGGAGTTGGGCGGCAAGCAGATCAAGAAGGGGGAGCGGGTGGGGCTGTTCTACGCCTCCGCCAACCACGACCCCGAAGTCTTCGAGCGGCCGGGCGAGTTCGACGTCACCAGAGACCCGAACCCCCACCTCGGGTTCGGAGGCGGGGGTCCGCATTACTGCCTGGGCAAGTCACTGGCCGTCCTGGAGATCGACCTCATCTTCAACGCGATCGCCGACGCACTGCCGGGTATTCGACTGGTCGAGGATCCCCGGCGGTTGAGGTCGGCGTGGATCAACGGCGTCAAGGAGCTGAAGGTCAGCGCCAGTTGACCGAAAAGTCGGCCGGGCGGGGGATCAGTACCAGCCGTTCGACTGCCAGAAGCTCCACGCGGCGGCCGGGCTGCCGTACCGCGAAGTCATGTAGTCCAGGCCCCACTTGATCTGCGTGGCGGCGTTGGTCTTCCAGTCGGAGCCGGCCGAGGCCATCTTCGAACCGGGCAGGGCCTGGACGAGGCCGTAGGCGCCGGAGGAGGAGTTCGTCGCGTCGACGTCCCAGCCGGACTCGTGCTCGACGATGTGCGCGAAGGCGTTGTACTGGGCCGAGTCCGGGATCAGCTGCTTGGCGATCGCCTTCGCCTCGGAGGCGGAGTCCACGGACGCGGACGCCGCGTGGGCGGGGGCCGCGGTGAGGGCCATGCCGACGGCGGCGGTGGCCACGGCGGCGGTGGAGAGGGCCTTCTTCGGGGACAGGGCGATGCGGCGGACGGCAGCGAAAGACACGGGAACCTTTTTCTTCGGGGACAGGGCGGTCGCTCGCACCGGGGGAGTCGCACCTCCGGCTCATGCGTCGGCGCCGAAGCCCGTGGGCTGTCGGCGCCGTGCGACGTCATCCAGAGAAGCAGGCGGAAGCGGTGCCCGCAAACACCCCCTTTACTAGTTCTCGTCGCATTTGGGGTGGGCGGGATTCGTGTGAGCTGGGTCTCAATCCGCAGGTCAGGGGCATGATTGGCGTGGGCATGACCCATGTCTGGGGCTACGAACCGGCTTCGTAGGTGACATGGGTCATGTGGGGTGGTTCACCGCTCAACGGCGCATTTCGGCTGTTTCTAGCTGAAAGTCACCGAACGGAACTCCGTGCGCTCGCCCCCGCCGGACTGCGGCACCAGCGCCGTCGCCTCGCCCGTGCAGTCGGGGTTCTCGAACACCACGGCCGTGGAGCCCGTGTCGTTGTACGCGTAGCGCGCGGGGGAGCTGGAGGAAGGGTTCGCCACCTCCGGCAGCGTGACGCAGCCCCGGCTCGGCGGGTCCACCAGGGTGGCCACCTGCGGGGAGCCGTCCAGGCCGGTGTAGGCGTAGAAGAAGGTGCCGTCGGCCGCCGACGCCGAGGTGGGAACGGCGACGAGCAGGGCCAGAGCGCCGGCCGCGGCGGCCAGGGTGGTGCGGATGCGCATGCGCGCGGTTCCTTTCCTGGGGCTCTCCGTAACTCATGGGAGGCATAAGGATCCGGAGAGTGATGAGTGTTACGGCACCAGCTCTGCCCAGGCGAACCGGGGTCATGCCGGTACTCACTCGGACGAAGGACCGCGCGCCAGTGCGTTTACGTGGCCCCCGCATTTATGCGAGCGCGGCAACGGACCTCTACTCGGCCACCGCGACGTACGTCACCGGATCGCTCCCCGGCACCGCCTCCACCCGCCCCAGCTTCACCAGCCGCCTGACGTGCGCCTCCGCCTCCGACACCGCGATGTTCCGGGAGCCGTACGGGATCTCCTCCCAGGGCCGGTTCCACTCCATGAGTTCCGCGAGCCGCCACGGGGTCAGGGGCGTTGTCAGTAGCGCGTGCAATGCTGAAAGCCGCTGGTCGTGGTGGTCCAGCAGGGCCCGGACGCGGGCCGGGGCGTCGGTGAACGGGTACTGGTGAGCGGGCAGGACCTCGGAGGGGGTGAGACGGGCCATACGTTCCAGGGAGTCGAGGTAGTCACCCAGCGGGTCCGTGACGGTCGCGTCGTCCGGGTCCTCGTACAGGCCGATGTGGGGAGTGATCTCGGGAAGGAGGTGGTCGCCGGAGAAGAGACGGCCCCTGCCGGGGAGGTTCTGCGGGTGGTCCTCCTCCAGGTGCAGGCAGACGTGGCCCGGAGTGTGGCCCGGCGTCCAGATCGCGCGCAGCCGCCGGCCCGCGAGGGGCAGAAGTTCGCCGGGGACGATCTCCCGGTCCGGGAGCGCCGGGGAGAAACCGGGGAGCGGGCGCCCAGGGGGCCGGCGCAGTGGCGCCACGTGCGACTCCGGCGCCCCCGCCGCCGTCAGCTTCGCCGCCATGTACGCGTACCAGCGCTCCGGCCGCGTCTCGCGCGTACGGCGGACGATCGCCGCGTCCGCCTCGTGCATCGCGATCCACGCGCCGGACGCTTCGCGGACCTTGCCGCACAGGCCGTGGTGGTCGGGGTGGTGGTGCGTGACGAGCACGCCGGTCAGCTCCTCGACCGACGTCCCGCACGCCGCGAGGCCCCGGACGAGGGTGTCCCACGACGCCGGGTCGTCCCAGCCGGTGTCCACCAGCACCGGGCCGCCGTCCGTGTCGATCACGTAGACCAGCGTGTACCCCAACGGGTTGTCCGGTATGGGGACTTGGAGGGAGCGGACACCGCCGCCATGGTCGTGACTCGTCGTCCCGGTCCCCGTCATGTGCCCTCCGATGCCCGGCGCCCCATGGCCATTGCCCACTATAACTAGAACTGGTATCAGTTCCTGAAACACCGTCAGAAACCGGGGCCGATACCGAGGGCGTGGTCGTGATGGGCGAGGTCGTGGAGTACGGGCAGCTGGTCGTCGGCGGGGAGTTGGTCGATCCGCTGGGGGACGGGGTCATCGAGGTGGTCTCGCCGCACACCGAGGAGGTCATCGGGCGGGTGCCGGACGCGTCCTTCGGGGACGTCGACCGGGCCGTCGGGGTGGCGCGGCGGGCGTTCGACGAGGGGCCCTGGCCGCGGCTGCCGCTGGAGGAGCGGATCGCCGTCGTCGCGCGGATCAAGGACGGGATCGCCGCGCGCCACGAGGAGCTGGCGCGGGTCATCTCCAGCGAGAACGGGTCGCCGTACTCCTGGAGCGTGCTCGGGCAGGCGCTCGCGTCGATGATGGTGTGGGACGCGGCGATCACCGTCGCGCGGGGGTTCGTGTTCGAGGAGCGGCGGGACGGGGTGCTCGGCAAGATCCTCGTCCGGCGGGAGCCCATGGGGGTCGTCGCCGCCGTCATCCCCTGGAACACGCCGCAGTTCGTCGCCGCGTCCAAGCTGGGTCCCGCGCTGCTGAGCGGGTGCGCGGTCGTGCTCAAGCCGTCGCCCGAGGCGCCGCTCGACAGTTACGTCCTCGCCGAGATCTGCCGGGACGCCGGGCTGCCCGAAGGGGTGTTGTCGATCCTGCCCGGCGGACGGGAGACGGGGGAGTACCTGGTCGGGCACGCCGACGTCGACAAGGTCGCGTTCACCGGGTCCGTCGCCGCCGGGAAGCGGGTCATGGAGGTGGCCGCGCGGAACCTGACGCGGGTCACGCTGGAGCTCGGGGGGAAGTCGGCGGCGATCGTCCTGCCCGACGCGGACGTCTCCGCCGCCGTCGCCGGGATCGGGCCCGCCGCCTGGATGAACAACGGACAGGCGTGCGTCGCGCAGACGCGGGTGCTGCTGCCCCGCGCGCGCTACGACGAGTTCGCCGAGGCGTTCGTCGCCGCCGTGCGCGAGCTGAAGGTCGGGGACCCGCTCGACCCCGCGACGCAGATCGGACCGCTGGTCGCCCGGCGGCAGCAGGAGCGGAGCTTCGAGTACATCCGGATCGGGCAGGAGGAGGGCGCCAAGGTGCTCGTCGGGGGCGGGCGGCCGGACGGGCTCGACCGGGGGTGGTACGTCCAGCCCACGCTGCTCGGCGGGGTCGACAACGGGATGCGGGTCGCCCGCGAGGAGATCTTCGGTCCAGTCATCTGCCTCATCCCCTACGGCGACGAGGACGAGGCCGTCCGGATCGCCAACGACTCCGAGTACGGGCTGAGCGGGAGCGTCTGGACCGGGGACGTCGAGCGCGGGATCGACATCGCCCGTCAGGTGCGGACCGGGACGTACAACGTGAACACGTTCAGCCTCGATATGCTCGGCCCTTTCGGCGGGTACAAGAACAGCGGCCTCGGTCGGGAATTCGGGCCCGAGGGATTCGGTGAATACCTCGAACACAAGATGATCCACCTGCCGGCCGGGGCCTAGCCGTGGGCGATCGCTGGCGGCTCGACGTGGACCGGTCCCTGTGTATCGGGTCCGCGCAGTGCGTCCACCGGACCCAGGGGTTCTTCCAGCTCGACGAGGGTCGGCAGGCCCGGCCCTCGGAGGCGGAGACCGACGCGAGCGAGATCATTCTGGAGGCGGCCGAGAACTGTCCCGTCGAGGCGATTTATATTTCCCTCGCGGAAAGCGGGGAGGTGGTTTTCCCGCCTGAGGATTAGAGGGCCTTTCTCCTCACTGCGGCGGCTGGTCCAGCAGTTTGCAGGCCGTTTCCAAGTCGATTTTCACCTGGGCGATCGAGGCCCGCCCCGAGAGCCAGGTGACCAGGGCCGAGTGCCAGGTGTGCTCGATCACCCGGACCGCGGAGAGCTGGGCCGGAGTCGGGTCCGGTTCGCGCATGGCGTCCAGGATGATGGCCGTCGTCCGGTGGGACACCTGGTCCACCTCGGGGCTCACGCTGCGGTCGGCGAAGGTGAGGGCGCGGACCATCGCGTCGGCCAGATGGGGTTCGCGCTGGAGCGCCCGGAACGCGCGCATGAGGGCTTCCGCGACCCGGGCGCCCGGGGACTCCGCCGTGGGGGGCTTCTTCTTCAGGGTCGTGTGCAGGTGGTCCAACTGGTCCTGCATGGTGGCCACCAGCAGGTGCACCTTCGAGGGGAAGTAGCGGTACAGCGTGCCCAGGGCCACCTGGGACGACTCCGCGACCTCGCGCATCTGGACCGCGTCGAAGCCGCCCCGGCCGGCCAGTTGGGCGGTGGTGTGGAGGATCCTGCGACGGCGGGCCTGCTGACGCTCCGTCAGGGAGGGGGGTTCCGGGGGCATGGGTACCGTCCGTGGTGCCGGGTGATCGTACGGTGGGCGGCCGTGGCGTGAATCACCTGATCCACTGCTCACAGGCCCCCTACCTGCCGGTAGATTCGGAGCCTCCCGGACGATCAAGTCTGAAACTTGTTCTAGATTACCGTCCCGGCGTAGTCTCACCCACGCGCAAGCAGAAGGGGGCCCGGAGTGACCGCTGAGGCCAGGCGGGCCGACTCGGCGGCCGACCGTGAGGGTCCGCTCGCGATCGCGCTGCTCACCTACAAGGGCAACCCGTTCTGCGGCGGCCAGGGCGTCTACGTGCGCCACCTCTCCCGCGAACTCGCCCGCCTCGGGCACCGCGTCGAGGTGATCGGCTCCCAGCCCTACCCCGTCCTCGACGAGGGCTTCGACGGCCTGAGCCTCACCGAACTCCCGAGCCTCGACCTGTACCGCTCGCCGGACCCCTTCCGCACCCCGAAGCGCGACGAGTACCGGGACTGGATCGACGCCCTCGAAGTCGGCACGATGTGGACCGGCGGCTTCCCCGAACCGCTCACCTTCTCCCTGCGCGCCCGCCGCCATCTGCGCGCGCGGCGCGGCGAGTTCGACGTCGTGCACGACAACCAGACGCTCGGCTACGGCCTGTTGGGCGACGTCGGCGCGCCGCTCGTCACCACCGTCCACCACCCCATCACCGTCGACCGGCAGTTGGAGCTGGACGCGGCCGAGGGCTGGCAGAAGCGGTACTCGGTGCGCCGCTGGTACGGGTTCACGCGGATGCAGAAGCGCGTCGCCCGCCGCCTCCCGTCCGTCCTCACCGTCTCCGGCACCTCGCGCCAGGAGATCGTCGACCATCTCGGCGTCCGCGACGACCGCGTCCACGTCGTCCACATCGGCGCCGACACGGACCTGTTCTCGCCGGACCCCTCCATACCCGTCGTCCCGGGGCGGATCGTGACGACGTCCAGCGCGGACGTTCCCCTCAAGGGGCTCGTCTTCCTCGTCGAGGCGCTGGCGAAGGTGCGCACCGAGCACGCCGACGCGCATCTGGTCGTCGTCGGCAAGAAGCCGGCCGAGGGGCCGGTCGCGCAGGCGATCGAGCGGTACGGGCTCGACGGCGCCGTCGAGTTCGTCAAGGGCATCTCGGACGACGAGCTGGTCGCCCTGGTGCGCTCGGCGGAGGTCGCGTGCGTGCCGTCGCTCTACGAGGGGTTCTCGCTGCCGGCCGCCGAGGCGATGGCCACGGGGACGCCGCTCGTCGCGACGACGGGCGGGGCGATCCCGGAGGTCGCCGGGCCCGACGGCGAGACGTGCGTGGCGGTGCCGCCCGGCGACGCGGGCGCGCTGGCCGCCGGACTCGGCCGGCTGCTGGGCGACCCGCAGCTGCGGGCGCGGCTCGGGGCGGCCGGCCGGGAGCGGGTGCTGTCCCGGTTCACCTGGGCGCGGGCCGCCGAGGGGACGGTCGCGCACTACCGCGAGGCGATCGCCAGGAGCCGGGGGCGCACGGAGGGCGCGCGGGACGGCGGACGCTGCGCGAGCGGCCGGTCCGGGCGCGCGGCCCCTGCGGACACCCCCGTCGAACCCTCTCCTTCCACCCTCACCCCCGAAAGCAGGACCACGTGCTGACCGTCGACTTCTCCCGGTTCCCGCTCGCCCCGGGGGACCGTGTGCTGGACCTCGGATGCGGAGCCGGACGGCACGCGTTCGAGTGTTACCGGCGGGGGGCGCAGGTCGTCGCGCTGGACCAGAACGCGGACGAAATCCGCGAGGTCGCCAAGTGGTTCGCGGCGATGAAGGAGGCCGGGGAGGCACCGGAGGGGGCCACCGCCACCGCGATGGAGGGCGACGCGCTCGCGCTGCCGTTCCCCGACGAGTCCTTCGACGTCGTCATCATCTCCGAGGTCATGGAGCACATCCCGGACGACAAGGGCGTACTCGCCGAAATGGTACGGGTGTTGAAGCCCGGCGGCCGGATCGCGATCACCGTCCCCCGGTACGGGCCGGAGAAGGTGTGCTGGGCGCTGTCCGACGCGTACCACGAGGTCGAGGGCGGCCACATCCGCATCTACAAGGCCGACGAACTGCTGGAGAGGATCCGCGAGGCCGGCCTCCAGCCGTACGGCACGCACCACGCGCACGCCCTGCACTCGCCCTACTGGTGGCTGAAGTGCGCGTTCGGCGTGGACAACGACCAGGCGCTGCCGGTGAAGGCGTACCACAAGCTGCTCGTCTGGGACATCATGAAGAAACCGCTGGCCACCCGGGTCGCCGAGCAGGCGCTGAACCCGCTGATCGGCAAGAGCTTCGTGGCGTACGCGACCAAGCCCCACCTGCCGCGGGTGGACGCCAGGTGACCGCTCCCCGGACAGAACACCTCGTCCTGCCCGGGGTCCTCACCG
Organism: Streptomyces roseirectus; assembly: GCF_014489635.1. Classification (NCBI taxonomy): domain Bacteria; kingdom Bacillati; phylum Actinomycetota; class Actinomycetes; order Kitasatosporales; family Streptomycetaceae; genus Streptomyces; species Streptomyces roseirectus. Next base: position 6,669,306 of record NZ_CP060828.1, read on the forward strand.
CCGAACAGGCCGTGGCGACCGTGCGCGGCATCCTCGCCGTGCAGCGCGAGGACGGGGCGATCCCCTGGTTCCGGGGACACCACCTCGACCCGTGGGACCACACCGAGGCCGCGATGGCGCTCGACGCGGCCGGCGAACACGCGGCGGCCGAACGCGCCTACCTGTGGCTCGCCCGCCACCAGAACGAGGACGGCTCCTGGTACGCCGCGTACGCCGACGGCGCCCACGACGACGTCACCGACCTGGCCCGCGAGTCCAACTTCGTCGCCTACGTCGCCGTCGGCGTCTGGCACCACTACCTCGCCACCGGCGACGACACGTTCCTCGACCGGATGTGGCCCGTCGTGTACGCGGCGATCGAGTGGGTGCTGCGGCTCCAGCAGGCCGGCGGGGAGATCGGGTGGCGCCGGGAGGACGACGGGACGCCGACCAACGACGCGCTGCTGACCGGGAGTTCGTCGGTCCACCACGCGCTGCGGTGCGCCCTCGCCATCGCGGAGCAGCGTGAAGAGCCGCAGCCCGACTGGGAGTTGGCGGTCGGGGCGCTGCGGCACGCGATACGCCGGCACCCCGAGCGGTTCCTCGACAAGGGGCGCTACTCCATGGACTGGTACTACCCCGTCCTGGGCGGCGCGTTGACCGGCGCCGAGGCCAAGTCCCGGGTGGAGGAGGGGTGGGAGCGGTTCGTCGTGCCCGAGTTCGGGGTGCGGTGCGTCGTCCCCAACCCCTGGGTCACCGGCGGCGAGTCCGCCGAACTCGCCCTGACGCTCTGGGCGATGGGCGAGTCCGACCGGGCGCTGTCGATCCTCCAGTCCATCCAGCACCTGCGCGACCCCGAGTCGGGGCTCTACTGGACGGGGTACGTCTTCTCCGACGACGCCGTCTGGCCACGGGAGTTGACGACGTGGACGGCGGGGTCGCTGCTGCTCGCCGTCGCGGCGCTGGGCGGGCACGAGGCGACGTGCGCGGTGTTCGGCGGGGAGCAGTTGCCGGTGGGGCTGGACCCGGACTGCTGCTGAGCCATGGGGATGTGACGGTGCGTCAGTGCCGTCGGCCCAGGTTCGCGATGGCGTGTCCGATCACCAGGTAGACGACGGCGGCGAGGCCGTACCCGGCCACCACCCGCGCCCACCTCTCGTCGAACGTGAACAGGTCGCGCGACCAGCCGGCCAGCCAGTTCGCCGCGTCGTGCACGAACCGCACGAAGTCGTTCGCCCGGTCCGCGTCCAGGAGGTCCAGCGCGATCCACAGGGCGAGGACGAGAGCCAGCACGTTGGCGAGGCCCGCCACGAGCGAGCCGACGCCGCCACTGCTTCGATCCGGAGACATGGATGCCGGGTATCCGGACGGGGCGGGATGAAACATACCGCCCTGACCTGCGGTTGTCGCTGTGCGTGACGGATTCCGGGTGGCGGGTCCGTACCTCTTCGGTGAGGCTGGGCGGGAAAGATCTGCTCGGGGAGGACATCCCGGAGGATTCCGTGGCCGTACCGATACGGCGCCTTCTTGTGGCGCTCAGCGTCTGTTGTGCCCTGCTGGCGGGTGGCGCCGCGTGTTCGGGCAAGGGGAGCGGGGCCGCGCAGGACACCGTGGCGGCGGCCGTCGCCGCGGGGGACCCCAGCCCGACGGCCACGGCCGAGCGGCAGCGGCTCGCCAAGACGCGGTTCGTCGCCAACGCGGGGCTCGCGGCGGGGGCCACCTACCAGTGGATCGTGAAGCCCTGGAAGGCCGGGAAGTTCAAGAAGGGCGCCAAGGGGCGGACGTTCGCGCTCATCAAGGCCGGGCTCGCCGGGACGTTCGCGTACAACCGGCTCAAGGCGGCGGGCCGCAACGCCGAGGGCGATCCCCTGCTCTCCAAGGCGATGGCACCGCTCACCTCCGGCATCGACGCGCTGAAGGACCTGCCGTCGAAGCTGCGCAAGGGCGACGACTCGGCGGCCGGCTCCTTCGACGACATCATCGGCAAGGTGAAGGACGCGGGGAAGAGCGCCGGGGCGACGGTGACGGACAAGGTGCCGTCGGCGGGGCAACTGGCGGGCGGGTGAGCGGGGTTGAGTGGAGTTGAGTGGAGGGGCTGAGCGGGGTCGCGCGGCGGGGCTGAGCGGGGTCGTGCGGTGGCCGACCCCGGCGGCCCAACTCCTTTGCCACTAACCCGCGTTGATTTCCGCCAGTGCGCGCAGGCTCTCCGGGTCCGGTGACATGGCCAGCAGGTCCGTCACCGGGCCCGCGCGCCACAACTCAAGTCGGCGTGCGACGCGTTGGCGTGGGCCGACGAGTGAGATCTCGTCGGCGAAGGCGTCGGGGACGGTGGCGATCGCCTCCTCGCGGCGCCCGGACAGGAACAACTCCTGGATGCGGCGGGCCTGTTGCCCGTACCCCATCCTCGCCATGAGGTCGGCGTGGAAGTTACGGGTCGCCGTGCCCATGCCCCCGATGTAGAAGCCGAGCATGGCCTTCACGGGCGCGAGCCCCGCCGCGACGTCCGCGCAGATCCGGACCTGCGCCATGGGGGCGACGATGAACCCCTCGGGCACGTCCAGCTTCCCGTACGCGTCGGGCCGGTCCGGCGACCAGTACAACGGCAGCCAGCCGTCCGCGAGTTGGAGGGTCTGGGCGACGTTCTTGGGCCCCTCGGCGCCGAGCAGGACCGGCAGGTCGGCCCGCAGCGGATGGGTGATCGGCTTGAGCGGTTTGCCCAGCCCCGTCGCACCGGCCCCCCGGTACGGGTGCGCGTGGTACCGCCCGTCCAGCTCCACCGCCCCCTCGCGGCGCAGGACTTGGCGCACGACGTCGACGTACTCCCGGGTCGCGGTCAGCGGCGATCCGGGGAACGGTCGCCCGTACCACCCCTCGACGACCTGTGGCCCGGAGAGCCCGAGCCCGAGCATCGCGCGCCCGCCGGAGAGGTGGTCCAGCGTGAGCGCGTGCATCGCGGTCGTCGTCGGCGGCCGGGCGGACATCTGCGCGACGGCCGTCCCCAGCCGGATCGTCGACGTGTGGGCGGCGAACCAGGCGAGCGGGGTGAACGCGTCCGAGCCCCAGGACTCCGCCGTCCACACCGAGGCGTAGCCGAGCCGTTCCGCCTCCCGGACCAGCGGCAGATGGCCGGGGTCGGGGCCCCGGCCCCAGTAGCCGAGCGCGAGACCGAGCCGCATGACGCCTCCTGACGGTTCGTCAGATAGGGGCAGGGTGCGACTGTACGGCAACGGCCCCCCGCCCGGAAGGGCGAGGGGCCGTGTGCGCGAAGGGCGTTCGGGTCAGCCGCGCTGGATGCCCGAGCTGTCGCGCAGGACGCCGCGACGGCCGTCCTGCGTCTGGGCGATGAGGCCCTGACCGCCCTGCTCGACCGCCAAGTACCAGGTACCGGGGGCGAGTTCGGCGATCGGGTTGGGCGAGCCGTCCTCCGGGAACAGCGGCCGGGGCACCGGCACCGCGAACCAGAACGGCGAGAACTCCGGCACCGGCTGCGCCGCCGGAGCGGGCGCGGGCTGACCGCCACCGAACGGCGGCTGCTGACCGCCGAACGCCGGCTGCTGCTGCGCGCCCGGGTAGCCGTAACCACCGGGCGGCTGGGCGCCGTAGGGCTGCGGGGCCGGCGGCTTCGGGGCCGGGACGAGACCCCCCTGGAGTGCCGGGACCAGCGGCGTCGCGATCGCGGCACCCGCCATCACCAGCGACGCGACGAGCAGCAGGATCAGCCCCGTGCCCGCGTCGATGGTGTCCCGCGAGCCCTCGAAGTTGTTCATGGCGCTCATCGGGTCGAACACGTTGCCCAGCGCGCTCCAGGCCGCGAACACCGTGAAGGCGATGCCGAACTGGCGCAGGTCGAGGCCCGCGACCTTCGGCACCTGCGGCAGCGCGCGCGAGACGACGACCAGTGCGGCCCCGATCAGTCCGGCCAGCACCACGCCCAGCAGGATCGGACCGCTCGCCCAAGCGCTCGGGAAGTCGAAGCCGTCCGGGGCCTGGTCGGCCGAGTAGACGTCGAGGAACGACGCGATGAACAGCAATACCGCTGCCCCGATCACCACGCCGTCGCCTCTAGTGAGGGAGCGGATATTCACTTCAGGTCCTTCGTCGGTCGTCAACGTAAGGACGACATTATCGTCCGCGCCGACGGCCTGTCCGCCCGGTGAGGTCCGGTGAAGCTACCCGCGCAGGAAACTCACGATTCCCTCAGAGATCCCCTGCGCGGCCTTCTGCCGCCACGCGCCGCTCGTGAGCTGCGCGGCGTCCTCGCGGTCGCGCATGTTGCCGCACTCGATGAACACCTTCGGGACCGTCGAGAGGTTGAGGCCGCCGAGGTCGGTGCGGGTGACCAGACCGGTGCCGGCGCCCACGTAGTTGGACGGCGCGCTGCCCGTCGTCCGGCGGAAACCGTTCGCCACGAATTCACCGAGCCGTTTCGAGGGGCCGACGATCGGACGGGTGTCCGCCGCGCCCTCGTGCACCGCGCCCGGCAGGATCACGTGGAAACCCCGGTTGCCCTTGGCCGAGCCGTCCGCGTGGATCGACACGACCGCGTCCGCGTTCGCCGCGTTGCCGATCCGTGCGCGTTCGTCGACGCAGGGGCCGAAGGGGCGGTCGGCGTCCTGCGTCAGCTTCACCTTCGCTCCCTCGCGCTCCAGGAGGGTGCGCATGCGGTGGGCGACGTCCAGGGTGAACTGGGCTTCCGCGTAAGCGGGGGCGGTGGAGGTGCTGTTGGTGGAGGCAGCGTTGGTGGAGGTGCCGGTGGTGTCGCACTCCTTCTTGGTGGTGCCGATGTCGACCTTGCGGTTGATCTCGGAGGGGTGCTGGTAGTTGGTGGGGTTGTGGCCGGGGTCGATGACGATCACCTTGCCGGTCAGGGGTTTCGCCGGGGTCTTCGCGTCGGCAGTCCCGGCGGAGGGGGGTGGGGACAGCGGGGCCGACGACGACGCTGCCGTTCTGGCGTTGCCGTCGCCCTTGCCGCTGCTGCCGCCGTCGTCGCCGGTCGCGCCGTATGCGAGCCAGCCCGCCACCACCGGGATCAGCACCGCCGGTACCACGACCAGGGGGCGGCGCAGCGGGGAGCGGCGTCGCTCGGGTTCGAATTCCGGGCCTGTGTACGACACGCCAGCCACCCTAGGCCCTGTCGCCGCCCGCGCGCGGCAGCCAGACCCACATCAGGGCGGCGCCCGCGATCAGGACGGCGGCGCTGGTGCGGAAGACGAGGGCGTAGCCGTCGGTCAGGGCGGCGGGGGTGGTGTGGTCGCCGGTGCGGGTGGCGGCGATGGTCGCCATGACGGCGAGGCCGAGGGCGCCGCCCATCGTGCGGGAGGTGTTGACGAGGCCGGAGACGACGCCCGAGTCGGCGCCGCCGACGCCCGAAGTGGCCAGTGCCGCCAGGGGGGTTGTGGCCAGGCCCGCGCCGAGCATCATCAGGATGCCGGGCAGCACGATGTCGGTCAGGAGCGTGCCGTCCGCGCTCATCGCCGACTGCCATCCGAAGCCGGCCGCCGCGATCAGCGCGCCCAGCACCGCGACCGCGCGCGGGGACGCCGTCCGCATCAGTCTCGGTGCCAGCTTCGAGCCGATGATCACGGCGAACGAGCTGGGCATCTGGGCGAGGCCCGCCTCCAGCGGGGTGTAGCCGAGGACGTTCTGCGCGTACAGGGTCATGAAGAACCACATGCAGAACGTCGCCGAGCCGCTGATGAACATCGCCACGTTCGCCGACGCGACCTGCCTCAGCTTCAGCAGTCGCAGCGGCATCAGCGGGCTCTTCGCCCGCGCCTCGACCGCGAGGAACGCCGCGATGAGGACGACGCCGGCGGCGAGCGGCAGCAGCGCCGAGGCCGCCGTCCAGCCCTCGGACTCGGTGCGGGAGATGCCGAACGCCAGTGTCGCGAGACCGGCCGTGACCAGGACCGCGCCGGGGACGTCGAGCCGGCGGCCCGCCGCCGCGCGGGTCTCCGGGAGCCAGGCGAGGGCGCCCGCGAGGACCAGGGCGCCGATCGGGACGTTGATCAGCAGGACCCAGCGCCAGGAGAGGGTGTCGACGAGGATCCCGCCGACCAGGCCGCCCGCCGAGCCGCCGCCCGCGCCGACCGCCGTCCATGTCGCTATCGCCCGCGCCCGCGCCGGGCCCTCGGGGACGGCCTCGGTGAGCAGCGTCAGCGTCGAGGGGGCGAGGATCGCGGCGCCGAGGCCCTGGACCGCGCGGGCCAGCAGCAGCTCCCATTCGGACTGGGCGAGGCCGCCGGCCAGCGAGGCCAGGGTGAACAGGGCGAGGCCGGTCAGGAACGTGCGCTTCCTGCCGTAGAGGTCGCCGGCCCGGCCGCCCAGCAGGAGGAAGCCGGCGAAGGTGATCGCGTACGCGTTCGCCACCCATTGCAGGCCCTCCGCGCTCAGGCCGAGGTCGGCGCGCATCGACGGGAGGGCGACGTTCACCACCGAGATGTCCAGCACGACCAGGAACTGTCCGGCGCAGGCGAGGGCGACGATCAGCCAGGCCGGGGGAGTGCGGCGGCCGGCCGGGGTCGGCGGGGGAGCGGTGGCGGGGGCCGTGGCGGGTTCGGGGGTGGAGGGCATGGTCGTCATGGTCGCAAGCGGTTTGTCGTCCGCACATCGGGTTTTCGGAGCAGTGCGGCTCGTGCGGAGGGCTTACGCCTTTGTGCGGGGGCCCGGTGTCGTGATTCCGTGAGGTCCACGGCGTGCAGCGGAGGCGTTCCTCCGGTTTCCCAAGAAATGGTCAAGGATTCGTTAGACGCGCAAAGCAACGGAATAGTTGCCTGTGCATACGTCGTTCTGGCTGCACGTACCCCTTTTCTCCGCTCTACCCGGCCCTTCCGTGGCCTTGGAGGCCCCAGCCCATGTCGCATACGCCGACCGACCGGACCACCCGCGAAGTGAGCGGTGCCGTCGTACCGGTCCTCGCCTTCGCGGGCATCGTGGTCGCGGTCATGCAGACCCTGCTCGTCCCCGTGATCAAGGACCTGCCCCAGCTCCTGAGCACCGCGCCCTCCGACGCGACCTGGGTCCTCACCTCCACCCTCCTCTCCGGCGCCGTCGCCACCCCGATCATGGGCCGCCTCGGCGACCTCTTCGGCAAGCGCCGGATGCTCGTCGCCAGCCTCTCCGTCATGGTCGTCGGCTCGCTGATCAGCGCCGTCACCAGCGATCTCCTCACCATGATCACCGGCCGCACCCTCCAGGGCTTCGCCATGGGCGCCATCCCGCTCGGCATCGGGCTCATGCGTGACATGCTGCCCCGCGAGAAGCTCGGCTCCGCCATGGCGCTCATGAGCTCGTCCATCGGCGTCGGCGGCGGCCTCGCGCTGCCCGCCGCCGCGCTCGTCGCCCAGCACGCCGACTGGCACGCCCTTTTCTACGGCTCCGCCGGCCTCGGCGCCCTCTCCATCGTGCTGACCCTGCTCGTCGTGCCGGAGTCCCCCATGCGCGCCGAAGGGTCCTTCGACCTGCCGGGCGCGATCGGACTGTCCGCCGGGCTCGTCCTGCTCCTGCTGCCCATCACCAAGGGCAGCGACTGGGGCTGGTCCTCCGGGACCACCCTCGGACTGTTCGCCGCGGCCGTCGTCGTCCTCGTACTGTGGGGGCTCTACGAGCTGCGGGCCGCGGCGCCCCTCGTCGACCTGCGCACCACCGCCCGGCGCGAGGTCCTGCTCACCAACCTCGCCTCGATCATGGTCGGCGTCAGCTTCTACGTCGTCTCCCTCGTCCTGCCCCAGCTGCTCCAGCTCCCCACCGCCACCGGGTACGGGCTCGGGCAGTCCATGGTCGTCGCCGGTCTGCTCGTCGCCCCGCTCGGGCTGACCATGATGTTCACCGCGCCCGTGTACGCGCGGATCTCCGCCAAGTACGGGCCCAAGGTCACCCTCATCCTCGGGCTGATGATCATCGCCGTCGGGTACGGGGCCGGGCTCGGGCTCATGAGCGCGGCCTGGCAGAGCCTCGTCATCGCCGTCGTCCTCGGTGCGGGGATCGGGCTCGCGTACTCCTCGCTGCCGGCGCTCATCGTCGGTGCCGTCCCCGCGTCCGAGACCGGGGCCGCCAATGGGCTCAACACGCTCATGCGGTCCATCGGGACGTCCGTCTCCAGCGCCGTGATCGGGATGGTCCTCGCGAACACCGCTAACCATGTGGGGGGCGTTGCCGTCCCGACGATGCATGGGTTCCGGGTGTCCTTCCTCATCGCCACGGCCGCTGTTGCCGTGGGGCTCGTGCTGGCGTTGTTCCTGCCGGGGCGGGGTGCTTCGCAGGACGGGGGGCATACCCAGCTGCGGGCCAGCAGTGAGGAAGAGGCCAATCTTGAGCGGGCCTCGGCTGTTCTCCAGGGCTTTCGGGGGCGGGTGTTGTCCGCTTCCGGGGAGCCTGTCGCCCGGGCCAAGGTGACGCTCATCGACCGGCGGGGGCGGCAGGCTGGGGCTGTTGTCTCCGGTGAGGACGGGGAGTACGTCGTCGCCGTGCCGGGGGAGGGGGCGTATGTGCTTGCCGCTAAGGCGGTGGGGCATGGGCCGCTGGCCTCGCCGGCCAGTCATGCGGGGGTGGACGTGGTCGAGGTGGATCTCGCGTTGCCCGCGAGTGAGGGGGTTGTTTCCTCCGTTCAGTAGGGGGTGGGCCGGGGCTGTGTGGCGGGCTGCGGGTTTGGTGTGGCTGGTCGCGCCCACGTGGCGGAGCCGCAAATCGACACAGCCCCGCGCCCCTGAGGGGGCGCGTTGTGGCTGGGGTGTTTTGAGGGTGGGGTGAGAAGAGGGCTCGTACGGTCGTGCGACAGCATGGGGGCGGCATCGTCGCGCTTTCGGAAGGAACCCCCCATGGACGCCCTCGCTGTTCTGCCCGAGCCGGAGGTTCTGGACGCCTTTCTCGGGGCCAAGGGGTTCATGCCCGAGGATGAGGGGCTGGCTCTGTACGCGGCCGCTGTCGAGGCGGGGGCGTTGGGGTTGCCGGTGCTTGAGGTGGGGACCTACTGCGGGCGGTCGGCGGTGTTGCTGGCCGGGGCCGCTCGGCGGGCGGGGGTCGTCGCGGTCACCGTCGACCATCACCGGGGCAGCGAGGAGCAGCAGCCGGGGTGGGAGTACCACGATCCCGAGACCGTCGACCCCGAGCTGGGCGTCATGGACACGTTGCCCACCTTCCGGCGGACCCTCCACAAGGCGGGGCTCGAAGAGCACGTCGTCGCCGTCGTCGGACGGTCCCCGCAGGTCGCCCGGCTGTGGAACTCGCCCCTCGGGCTCGTCTTCATCGACGGCGGCCACACCGACGAGCACGCCGGCGCCGACTACGAGGGGTGGGCGCCCCATGTCGCGCCGGGCGGGTTCCTCGTCATCCACGACGTCTTCCCCGAGCCCGAGGACGAGTTCACCGGGCAGGCGCCCTACCGGATCTACCTGCGGGCACTGGAGTCCGGGGCCTTCGAGGAAGTCGGTGTGCAGGGGTCGCTGAGGGTGCTCCGGAAACGGTGAAGTGACCTGGGAACCAGGGGGAGTTGACCCGGTTCGTCCCTGCGTGGGCCGGTAAAATGATCTCGTGGGGAAGGGGGCCGGATGGACCGGAACATACGTACCGTCGACGACGTGCTCGACCTGCTGGACAGCCTCTTCACGGCCGACGCCGACCGGTGGAGCGACGGCGCCGGCGGCGACTGGTGGGACCGCTTCTACGCGGACCGCTCGCGGTCCGTGCCGTTCTTCGTCGACAAGCCTGACGAAAACCTCGCCGACCTCGTCGAACGCGGGGTCCTGACCGGCGGGCGCGCCCTCGAACTCGGCTGCGGTCCCGGCCGCAACGCCCGCTACCTCGCCGCCCACGGCTACGAGGTCGACGCCGTCGACATCTCCCCGGCCGCCGTCCGCTGGGCCGGCGAACGGGCCCGCGAGGCGGGTGTGGACGTGCGCTTCCACCTCGGCGACGCGTTCAAGCTCGTCGGCACCGAGCTGACGGGGTCCTACGACCTCGTCTACGACTCCGGGTGTTTCCATCACCTGCCTCCTCATCGCCGTGTCTCCTATCTGGGTCTCCTCGACCGGGCGCTCGCACCCGGCGGGTACTTCGGACTGAACTGCTTCGCCGTCGGCGGGATGGGCTCCGAACTCCCCGACGCCGACTTCTACCGGGAAGGCGGCCTCCAGGGCGGCCTCGCCTACACCGACGCCTCCCTGCGGACGATCTTCGCCGGGCTGACCGAGGTCCAGCTGCGGCGTATGCGGAAGCTGGGGGAGGGGGCCTCCTGCTTCGGCGAGGACTTCCTGTGGACCGCGTTGTTCCGGCGGGGTGGGGCGTAGGCGGGGTGTGGGTAGGGCGGACGGGTGGGGTGGGCCGGTGGTTCGGGGGCGGGGCCTGTGCGGGCGGCCCTACCACGGGGTTGGTCGTCTGAGCCGGGGCTCGTGTGAACTGGTGGTCCGTGTGAGCCGGTGACTTGTGGGCGGGGTCGTGCGGGTGGACGGGGCTCGGCGGGGTTCGGGTTGGCCGGCGGTTCGTCGGCGGGGTTCGTGTGGCGGGTCCGTGTAGGCGGGGTCCGTGTGGGCGGCTCTCAGGGCTGGGTGGGTTTCTACAGCCAGCCCTGTTGTCTTGCCTCTCGGACCGCTTCCGTGCGGTTGCGGGTGCCCGTCTTGCCGATCGCCGCGGAGAGGTAGTTGCGGACCGTCGACTCCGACAGCCGCAGCCTCACCGCGATGTCCGCCACGGTCGCGCCGTCGGCCGACGCCTCCAGGACCCCTCGCTCACGGGTCGTCAACGGGTTCGGGCCGGCCGTCAGGGCTGCCGCCGCCAGCGCCGGGTCCACCACCGTCTCCCCGGTCAGGACCTTCCTGATCGCCTGCGCCAGCTCCTCCACCGGCCCGTCCTTGACCAGGAACCCCGCTGCCCCCGCCTCCATCGCCCGCCGCAGATACCCCGGCCGCCCGAACGTCGTCAGGATCAGCACCCGGCAGTCCGGCACCTCGTCCCGCAACTCCGCCGCCGCGTCGAGCCCGCTCTTGCCCGGCAGCTCGATGTCGAGGAGGGCCACATCGGGACGGCACACCAGCGCCGTGTCCACGATCACGTCCCCGGCGCCGATCTGCGCCACCACCTCGATGTCCGGCTCCATCCCCAGCAGCAGCGCCAGCGCGCCTCGCATCATGCCCTGGTCCTCCGCGAGGAGCACCCGGATCGACTTCGCGGGACGGTGACTGCTCGGCATCTCGCTCTCCGACGGGTCCATCGGGGAGTACGGCGAGTTCAGGGGGCTGCTGGTCACGGGGACAGCCTAGGGTCGGGGCCCGCCGACGGCGCGGTGTGGCAGGGCTCCTCGGCGGGGCGCACGGTATACACACCCGGCGCACACGCCTCCGGATGCCAACCGTCCAGACTCCCGGCGCCGTGCACGGGGTCCCGTCGGCCGGGGCCGCTTCCCGAGTAGTCCTCGGCCTCCGTCGGCAGCTCCGCCGTCACTGTGAACCCGCCTCGCGCACCCGGCCCGGCCTCCAGCGTGCCGCCGGCTGCGGCGAGGCGTTCACGGAGGCCGATGAGTCCGGTGCCGCGGGTTGGGGGAGTGAGGGGAGGGGCGGTTGGGGGAAGCGTGGTGGAGGGTTCGGGAGTGCTTGCCGGTGTGGCGGTGTCCGGGGCTTCGGTGCCGGTGCCGGTGCCGGTGGCTGTGTCCTTGGCCGTGTCCGTGGTGGGGGCGTCGGGTTTCGGGGCGGTGGTTCCCGGGATGCCTGCGTCCGGGGTGCCTGTGGAGTGGGCGCCGGTCGCTGGGGTGCTGGGGTCCTGGCTTGCCGCGTCCGCGTCCGTGGCTGAGTCTGTGGCCGAGTCCGTGGCCGTGGCGTCGCCGTCCAGGTCGGCGTCCGTTTCCGTCGCCCTTGCCAACGGGGCCGGGCCCTGTCCGGTCGGCCTCGCCGGTGGGCCGTCGTCCGTCACTGTCAGGCGGACCCGTTCCAGGGTTCCCGTGAGGGTCACGGTGCAGTGGGTCGCCTTGCTGTGGCGGACGATGTTGGTGACGGACTCGCGGACGACCCAGGCGAGGAGGGCGGCTGTCTGGGGGGAGAGGGGTGGGCCGGACTCGGTGACGGTGGGGGTGATGCCGGCGGTCGTGAGGGTGGAGCGGGCGCGGTCCAGTTCGGCGGTGAGGGTGCTCTCGCGGTAGCCGGTGACCGCCTCGCGGATCTCGGTGAGGGCCTGGCGGCCGACCGACTCGATGTCCGTGATCTGGGCGAGGGCCGCGTCCAGGTTCCTCGGGGCCAGGCGGCGGGCGGCCTCGGACTTCACGACGATCACGGAGAGGGTGTGGCCCAGCAGGTCGTGCAGGTCACGGGAGAACCGCAGGCGCTCCCGCTCCACCGCCCGCCTTGCCAGCTCCTCGCGGGCGGAGCGCAGCTCCCGCACGGTGTCGGCGAGGGAGAGGACCGCCGCCGTCACCAGCATCGAGATCCACGTCGCGTACGTCGTGTCCAGGCTGTCCCAGCCCTGGCGCAGGGCGCCGATCGCCGCCGCGAGCGCGGTCAGGACGAGGCCCACCCAGCGCAGGTGCGGCATCCTCACCGCCGCGCCCGTCGCGAGGCCGAGCAGCGGGAAGAAGAGGAGCCAGGCGCCGCCGTAGCCCAGGGCCAGCGCGCAGGTGATCAGGGTCAGCAGGGCGAGTGCGACCCTCGTCCGCCTCGATTCCCTGGTCTCCTGGAGGAAGGCGCGGAAGACGACGTAGATGTAGAGCGAGTTGAAGGCGAGCAGACCCAGGCCGCCGATCACCGGGTTCGGGGTCTCGGGACGGAAGAGGTTGGAGAAGGCGCCCAGGCCGATCAGCAGCCAGGGCAGCATGCTGAAGCCGCTGAGGGTGAGGGCTCCGGGCTCCTCGGCTTTCCCCGCCTCGCGTTTTCTGCGCATCCTGTGTTCCCCCGTCCGGTCGTGCCGTCGATCGCTGTGATCTCGAAGCTACGCGCCTCGCCACCTTGCACGGCAGATCCGTCCGTACCGACTCCAGCAGTACAAATGTCACAGCCTTCCGGCTTCTTCCGGACACCAGGATCTGATGACTCGTCAGGAGCCTTCACATTCAAACTGCCCTCGGCTATACCTAGGGCGCCGGACTGGAACAGGTTTCAATCCGGCCCGTGACGACCTCGGTGCGGCCGACGGTGCGGACAGCCGTGCCGAGGTCTTCGGCGCACCGAAGCCCCACCCCAGGGAGTCCCCTTGCCCATCGACGCCCGTGAAGCCCTCGCCGCCGCACCCCGCACCGGCGAGATCGCCTGGACCCGCAAGGACGTTCAGCTCTACCACCTCGGCATCGGCGCCGGCCGCCCCGCGACCGGCCCGGACGAGCTGCGCTACACCCTGGAGTCCCGCCTGCACGTTCTCCCGAGCTTCGCGACCGTCGCCGGAAACGGCTCGCCCGGGGTGATAAGTGGCCTGTCGATGCCGGGAGTCGACGTCGATCTGTCCCAAGTCCTGCACAGCGGACAGTCGTTGACGATCCACCGCCCGCTCCCCGTCGAGGGCACCGCCACCGCGACCGGCCGCATCGCCGCCGTGTACGACAAGGGCAAGGCCGCCGTCCTCGTCATGCGCACCGAAGTCACCGACGCCCAGGGCCCGTTGTGGACCGGCGACGCGCACATCTTCGTGCGGGGCGAGGGCGGCTGGGGCGGCGAGCGGGGACCCTCCGGACGCCTCGAACCCCCCACCGGGGACCCGGACTTGACCGTGGAGTGCCCGATCCGCGAGGACCAGGCGCTCCTGTACCGCCTGTCCGGCGACCTCAACCCCCTGCATGCCGACCCCGACTTCGCGAAGCGCGCCGGGTTCGAACGGCCCATCCTGCACGGCCTGTGCACGTACGGCATGACGCTGAAGGCCGTCGTGGACACGGTGTTGGGCGGCGACGTCGGCCAAGTCCGCGCCTACGACACGCGGTTCGCCGGAGTCGTGTACCCGGGGGAGACGCTGCGCGTCCGGATGTGGCGCGGCGAGGGCGCCGTGCGCGTCGCGGTGAGCGCCGTCGAGCGGGACGACGCGCCCGTCCTCGCCGACACGATCGTGCAACACACCTGATTTCGCGATGCCTTGAGGGGAGCCGCAGCCATGCGCGCAGCCGTACTGCACGAGATCGGTCAGGACAAGCTGGAGGTTCTCGACGACGTCGAGGCCGTGGGGTTCGGGCCCGGCCGGGTCAGGATCCGGGTGCGTGCGACGGGGCTGTGCCACTCGGACCTGTCCGCGATGAGCGGGGTACTGCCGCAGCCGGGGCCTTTCGTGCCGGGGCACGAGGGCGCGGGCGAGATCGTCGAAGTCGGGGAAGGAGTAAGCCACTTGAAGGCCGGGGACCGGGTCGTCGTCTGCTGGCTGCCGGCCTGCGGCGCCTGTCCCGCCTGCAAGCGCGGGCAGACCCAGCTGTGTCTCGCCGGGTTCATGAACGCGGGCACCCCCAACTTCCGCCGCCCCAGCGGCGATGTGTTCGGTTTCGCCGGGACCGGGACGTTCACCGAGGAGGTCGTCGTCGACGCCGGGTGCGCGGTGCCGATCCCCGACGACGTGCCTTTCGACATCGCCGCGCTCATCGGCTGCGGCGTGACGACCGGCCTCGGCGCCGCCCTCAACACCGCTGACGTGGAAGCCGGTTCGTCCGTCGCCGTGATCGGCTGCGGGGGCGTCGGGATCTCCGCGATCCAGGGGGCGCGGCTCAAGGGCGCCGCCGAGATCGTCGCCGTCGACCCCGTCGCCTCCCGCCGCGAGGCCGCTCTCAACTTCGGTGCCACGAAGGCGGTTTCGCCGGACGAGCTGCCCTCGGTCAAGCAAGAGGTCACCGGCGGCGAGGGGTTCGACTACGTCTTCGAGGTCGTCGGCCGCTCGGTCACCGCGCGCACCGCCTACGAGAACACCCGGCGCGGCGGCACCCTCGTCGTCGTCGGCGCGGGCGCGATGGACGACTACCTCCAACTCAGCATGTTCGAGCTGTTCTTCGACGAGAAGCGGATCCTGCCGTCCATGTACGGCGGCGGCGACGTCCTGCGGTCCTACGAGCGGACGATCGCCCTCTGGCGTGCCGGGCGCATCGACCTCGCCGGGCTCATCACGCACCGCGTCCCGCTCGCGGACGTCAACGAAGCCCTCGATCAGATGCGCACCGGGACCTCGCTGCGCACCTGCATCGAGATCTGAGGGGGCATCATGTCGCGTCCGCTGGAGGGGCTTTCGGCGATCGTCACCGGTGCCGGGCGCGGGCTCGGACGCGCGGAGGCGCTGGAGCTGGGGCGGCTCGGCGCGGCCGTCGTCGTCAACGACTACGGGCAGGCCGGGCGGGACGGCTCCGGCGAGGCGTCCGCGACGCCGGCCGAGGAGGTGGCCGCCGAGATCCGCGCCGCCGGGGGCGAGGCGAGCGCCCACACCGGGGACGTCTCCGACTTCCAACAGGCCCGCGAACTCGTCGAGTCGGCGATCGACAGGTACGGGAAGCTGGACGTCCTCGTCAACAACGCGGGCATCCTCCGGGACCGGATGGTGTTCTCCATGACCGAGGGGGAGTGGGACGCCGTCGTCCGCGTCCACCTCAAAGGGCACTTCAACACGATCCGGTTCGCCGCCGCGCACTGGCGTGAGCGGTCCAAGCGGGAGGGGGCCCCGGTGTACGGGCGGATCGTCAACACCTCCTCCGAGGCGTTCCTCGCGGGGTCTCCCGGGCAGCCCAACTACGCTGCCGCCAAAGGGGGGATCGTCGGTCTCACCGTCTCCACCGCCCTCGCCCTCACCCGCTACGGCGTCACCGCCAACGTCATCTGCCCCCGCGCCCGCACCCGCATGACCGAGGACGTCTTCGCCGCGGTCGACGAACCCGACCACGGCATCGACCCGCTCTCCCCCGGCCATGTCGCCCCACTCGTCGGCTACTTGGCGTCCCCGGCCGCCGCCCGCGTCAACGGCCAACTCCTCGTCGTCCACGGCGGCATGGTCGCCGTCATCGAACGCCCGCGCGTACGCGCCAAGTTCGACAGCAAGCAAGACGCCTTCACCTACGACGAGTTGGACGCGCTACTCACCCCGCACTATGCGGACCGGCCGCCCGGCGAGACGTTCGGAGCGACCGAAGTACTGGGGCTGCGCAGGGAGTGAGGGGACGCGGCAGCTCAACTCGCGCGGCAGCTCAACCCCCGTCCGCTCCACGGAAGTCGGCCCTCGCCACCTCCGTCCTGATCCGGTCCGCCACATCGTCGGGCGGCACCGGCCGGTCCGAAGGAGGCGGCCAGAGCGGGCCGAACGTGTCCCCGTGCCAGCGCGGCACCAGGTGCACATGAAGATGGAACACCGTCTGAGTGGCCGCCGCCCCAGCCGAGTTGACGACGTTCAGCCCGTCCGGGGAGAAGGCGCGGCGGACGGCCGGGGCGAGGGTGAGGAGTGCTGTCGTGAGGTGGTGCGCCTCGGGCGCCGGGAGGTCCCAGAGGTCGCGGACGTGGACGCGGGGGACGAGGAGGGTGTGGCCCACGGTGGCCGGGCGGCGTGGCAGGAACGCGAGGGTTCGGGCGTCCTCGTAGACGATCCGGGCGGGGGCGGTGCCCGCGGCGATGGCGCAGAAGACGCACGTCGGCATGGGGCCTCCGAGGGGGGAGAAGACAGGGGCCCCGTCGGTTGCCTTTCGGCGACCGACGGGGCCCCGCCGTGTGTGAACCGCCTTACGCGGCAGCCGATTCGGATTCCTCCGCCGGGCGGCGGTGGCGGCCGTGCGGTGCCGTGTGGCTGTCGTGGTCCGCCTGGGGACCGCGGTGCCGGCCGTGGCCGGTGACCTCGCGGGCCTGCGTGTCGGCGGACGGCGGCTGCGTGGTGATTGCGTCGCTCATCGGAAGTTTTCCACCCCGTCAACATGATCTCTTACAGGCCGGGGAGTCTACCGAGGGACACTGACAACGGGCCCAAGGGGCAGGCGGGGACGGCTACTTCGTTACAAGTTTGTCGAGTGGCGCCTGCTGGAGCGGAACCGGCCGCGGCGTCGTGACCGCGCGCGGCACCTCCGTCCCCTCCCACGCCCGCACCCGCGCCACCCCGCACGGCTCGCCCTCCGTCGAGTACGGCAACCCCAGCACCCCTTCCGCCGACCACCACCCGCTCCCCGTCAACCACCCCTCGGGCGCGACGACTTGACGCATCCGGCGATCCGCCGCCCGCCACGTCCCCACCCAGCTCCCGAACGCCCCCTCGACCCGCAGCGCCACCGCGCAGCTCTCCGGCAGCAGCACCTGCCCCGGCTGCACGGCGAACGGCGTCACCGAGCACCCCGGCAGCCGCAGCGACTCGGGGAAGCGGACCGGCAACGTGCTGCCCAACACGCCCCACCCGAGCCGGAGTTCACCGGGCGCGTCGGAGCGGATGAGAAGCAGCCCACTGTCCGGGTCGGCCAGCAGCAGCCGGTCGTCGCTGTCCTCGGCGATCTGCAGCAGCGGCGTCACACTGCCGTCCCGGCCGAGGTCCACCACAACCGCCTTGACCCGCCCGCCCAGTTCGCGGTCCACCGCCAGCAGCTGACCGGCCGGGTCCAGCCAGACCCCGCCGGCGCACCGGCCCGGCACCTCCGCCAGCCGCTCCGGACCGAAGGAACCGCCGGCCACCTGCCACACGGACGTCGACCCCGCCCCCGCCGCCAGCGCGAACACCCGCTTCCCGCACGGCGACGGCGGCAGCAGCGTCAGCTCCGGGCACTCCACCGCGCCGAGCTGCACCTCGCCGGTCCCGGGACCCGTCGGGTACAACAGGGAGAACAGGTGCCGTTCTTCGACCCTGCGGTGGATCAACACCCGCCCGTCCGCCAGGGGTTGGACCTCCGTCCCGGCCTCCTCCGGCTGCCCGCCGGGCAACGGCACGACGTACGCCTCCGGCCCGCCCAGCGACCATCTCTCCGGGAACCACGCGTCCCCGTTCCGCGCGAGCCGCGCCCCGTACCCCCCGTCCACAGTGATCACGCAACCCGCCCCCGTGGCCCCCTCCGCGTCCCCCGCGGCCGGTTCGATCACACAAGCCGTCATCGTCCGATCACCTCCGCCGCCGAAGCTAGTTTTCGCACGCGCGGTCGTGGGACGAGCGGGGCGGGCTTCGCTCGTACGAGTGGCGCAGAAGCGATTCCTCTGAGGCGGGGGCGGGTTTTGTGCCAGGGGGTGTGGCGGGGTGGGGGACGGCGGGGCGAGGCGGCGGTGGGAGCGGGGGTGCGGACGGTGGTGGCGAGCGCGGGGACGGGGGCGGGGCTGGCGGCCGAGGGCGGGGACGAGGGCAGGGACGGGGACGGGGCTGGCATCCGAGGGGTGGGGGAGGGGGCCGGCGGTCGGCGCACCGGGGACGGGGCTGCTCGGCGGCCGGGAGCCAGGTCGGCGGGCGCAGCGCCGTCACGCGCACACTGCGCACCTCGACGAAGCCGGCGCAGGAGGCGGGCGGGGCGCCGGCGATCGAGGCGCCGCGAGCCCTGCTCGCCCGGTCCGGAATGCCGCGCCCTCGACGGGGACACCGCATGCCCTGTCCGGGACGCCGGAATCACGCCCGCCCCGGAACACCGTGAGCCCCGCCCACCCCGACCGGAACACCGCGAGCCCTGCTCGCCGGTCCGGAACGCCGCGTCCTCGACAGGGGCGCCGTATGCCCCGACCGGGATGCCGGGAGTCGGGCCCGCCCCGACCGGAACACCGCGAGCCCGCTCACCCCGCCCGCGCGCCCCACCCCTCGCCCCGCGCACCCCACGCCCACCTCCCCGCCCCCACGCGCCCCCAACGCACTCCCACCCCCCTATACGCGCCCCCTCACCACCGTCCCGCCCCTCATGGCCGTCCCTCGTGAAACCGCCCGCCCCCGCCCCCTTCGTCCCCGTCTCCCCAGGCCGGTGTGTTCCCCGGGAACCGGCAGGTAGCCTTGGGGGTGTGCCCCGTCTGTCTGAAGTCATCGCCGCGCTGGAGAGTCTGTGGCCCGCCGAGCGGGCCGAGTCCTGGGACGCGGTCGGCACCGTCGTGGGCGATCCGGAGCAGGAGGTCGGGCGGGTGCTGTTCGCCGTCGACCCCGTCCAGGAGATCGTCGACGAGGCGGTGAAACTGGGCGCGGACCTGCTGGTCACGCACCACCCCCTGTACCTGCGGGGCACCACCACCGTCGCCGCGTCGACGTTCAAGGGCCGTGTCGTGCACACGCTCATCAAGAACGACATCGCGCTCCACGTCGCCCACACGAACGCCGACACCGCCGACCCCGGCGTCTCCGACGCCCTCGCCGGCGCGCTCGGCCTGCGCGTCGTGCGCCCCCTCGTGCCCGACACCACCGATCCGCACGGGCGGCGTGGCCTCGGGCGCGTCTGCGAACTCGACCACCCGCTGACCGTACGGGAGTTCGCCGCCCGCGCCGCCGAGCGGCTGCCCGCCACCGCGCAGGGGATCAGGGTGGCCGGCGACCCCGAGGCCGTCGTCCGCACGGTCGCCGTCAGCGGCGGCTCCGGCGACAGCCTCTTCGCGTACGTCCGCGCCGCGGGCGTCGACGCGTTCCTGACCGCGGACCTGCGCCACCACCCGGCGTCCGAGGCCCGCGCCGAACACCCCCTCGCGCTGGTCGACGCCGCGCACTGGGCCACCGAGTGGCCCTGGTGCGAGCAGGCCGCCGCCCAGCTCGACGCGGTCTCCGAGCGTGAGGGCTGGGGCCTGCGCACCCATGTCTCCGCCACGGTCACCGACCCCTGGACCAGCCATTCCGCATCCCCCTTTGGAGCCCCCAACTGAACGCCGCGCCCGCCGACCAGAACCGCCTTCTCGACGTCCAGGCCCTCGACGTCCGACTCCAGCAGCTCGCGCACAAGCGCCGGTCGCTGCCCGAGCACGCCGAGATCGAATCCCTCGGCAAGGACCTCACGCAGTTGCGTGACCTCCTTGTCGCCGCGACGACCGAGGAGAGCGACTGCTCCCGCGAGCAGACGAAGGCCGAGCAGGACGTCGACCAGGTGCGCCAGCGCGCCACGCGCGACCAGCAGCGGCTCGACTCCGGCGCCGTGACCTCGCCGAAGGACCTGGAGAACCTTCAGCGCGAGATCGTCTCCCTCGCCAAGCGGCAGAGCGACCTCGAAGACGTCGTCCTCGAGGTCATGGAGCGCCGCGAGTCCGCGCAGGAGCGGGTCGCCGAGCTGACCGAGCGCGTGGGCGCCGTCCAGGGCAAGATCGACGACGCGACCGCCCGGCGCGATGCCTCGTTCCAGGAGATCGACGGGGAGGCCGCGACCGTGACGAAGGAGCGCGCGGTCGTCGCCGGGTCCGTCCCCGCGGACCTCCTCAAGCTGTACGACAAGCTGCGCGAGCAGCAGGGGGGCATCGGGGCGGCGAAGCTCTACGCGCGCACGTGCCAGGGGTGCCGCCAGGAGCTGGCCGCCGCTGAGCTCGCCGAGATCCGTAAGGCGCCGGCGGACTCCGTCGTGCGGTGCGAGAACTGCCGGCGGATCCTGGTGCGTACGGTCGAGTCGGGGCTGTAGGAGGGGTGGGGATCCGGGAGGTTCCGGGGGCGGGGGAAGGGGCTGAACCGGGGGGTGGCTCGGGGTTGGGTGCGGGTTCCGGCCCGGGGGCTGGCTCGGGGCTGCGTGAGGGCCTGGGGTCGGGCTCGGGGCTGCGTGAGGGCTCCGGCTCAGGGGCGAGCGAGGGTTCGGGGACGGCGGGCTCAGGAGTGGGCGCGGGTTCCTCCGGCTCGGGGTCGGGCCTGGGTTCCGGCCCGGGTGCGGGCTCCGGGGCTGGTGCGGCGTCGGGGGCGGTGCGAGGGCTGGGCGCGGGAGCGGCTGGGGCTTCGGCGCCGGGTGCCGGTCCTGTCGTGGGTTCAGCGCCGGGTGCCGGTTCCGGCTCCACTGCGGTTCCCACGCCGCCGGACGCCGGTCCCGCCTCCACGGCAACTCCGACGCCGGACGCCGGTCCCGACGCCGCCGCGGCTCCGTCCTCCGTCCCCGCGTCACCTTCCGCCTCCCCTTCCGTCCCCGGTGAGCTCGTCGTCGAGGCCGACGGGGGGTCCCGGGGGAACCCCGGGCCCGCTGGGTACGGGGCTGTCGTCGCCGACGCCGTCACCGGGGAGCTGCTGGCCGAGCGGGCGGGGTTCCTCGGGGTCGCGACCAACAACGTGGCCGAGTACAGCGGGTTGCTGGCGGGGCTGCGGGCGGCGCGCCTGATCAACCCCGCGGCCTCCGTGCGCGTCCGCATGGACTCCAAGCTCGTCGTCGAGCAGATGTCCGGGCGGTGGCAGATCAAACACCCCGCCCTGCGGCCGCTCGCCGCGGAGGCCGCTCGGGTGCTGCCGGGGGCCCAGGTCGGGTACGAGTGGATCCCCCGGTCGCAGAACAAGCGCGCCGACCGCCTGGCGAACAAGGCGATGGACGCGGGGCAGCGCGGGGAGGTCGAGGCGGGGGAGGAGATCGCGGGGTACGGCGATGCCGAGGCGGGCGCGCGTACGCCGGTCGCCGGCACCACGCGCGCACCGGTCACCGCGAGCGCGCCCACACCGGCCGGCTCCGCCGCACTCGCCCCCGCCCGCCCCGGCGCTCTCCCCGAACCTGGTCCCGGCGGCCCTGCCGCCTCCGGCGCGGACACCCTCTTCGACTTCGACGCCAGTCCCGGCGCCCTCCCCGACGCCGGCCCTGCCGTCACCGACCCCGGCGCCCGCCCCGCCCCCACCGGCACACGCACGCCACCCCGCCCCCGCCCCGCCGCCGGCACCCCCACCCCGGACCACCGCGCTGCCCGCAACCTCGCCGCCCCCGACCTCGGCACCCCCGCCACCCTCGTCCTCCTGCGCCACGGCGAAACCCCCCTCACCCCGCAGAAGCGCTTCTCGGGGAGCGGAGGTTCGGACCCGGGCCTGTCGGAGGCCGGCCGGGAGCAGGCCGCCCGCGCCGCCGAGGCGCTGGCCCGCCGGGGCACGATCGAGGCCGTCGTCACGTCCCCGCTGGCCCGCACCCGCGAGACCGCCGAGGCCGCGGCCGTCCGCCTCGGCCTGGACGTCGTCGTCGAGGACGGCCTGCGCGAGACGGACTTCGGCGCGTGGGAGAGCCTGACCTTCGGGGAGGTCCGCGAGCGCTACCCGGACGACATGAACGCCTGGCTCGGCGACCCGCAGGCCCGTCCGACGGGCGGCGGCGAGAGCTTCGCCGAGGTGGCCGCACGCGTCGCGGCGGCCTGCGAGCGCCTGACCGCGGCGTACGCGGGCCGTACGGTCCTCGTCGTCAGCCACGTCACGCCGATCAAGACCCTGATCCGCCTCGCCCTGGGGGCCCCGCCCGAGGCCCTGTTCCGCCTGCACCTCGACGCCGCGTCCCTCTCGGCGGTCGCCTACTACGCGGACGGCAACGCGAGCGTGCGCCTGGTCAACGACACGTCGCACCTGCGCTGAGAGGCGCCCCTCAGGGGGCGGTACGAGGCTGCCGGGCGCTTCTCGGCACGCGGCCCCCGTGCCCGCCCGCCTCAGTGCACCTCGTCCACCAGCACATCCAGCCTCCCCGCCCCCGCGACCTCCACCACATACCCCAACGCCCGCAGCACCTCCGCGAGTTCCCCGGGCCCCGACGGCTCCGCCCCGGACGTCAGCAGACTCCGTACGATCCGCCCCTTGGTCGCCTTGTTGAAATGGCTGATGACCTTCCGCGTGGGCGCGTGCAGCACGCGTACGGTCGCCGTGCGCGCCGCGATCTCGCCCTTCGGCTTCCACGCGGCCGCGTACGCCGACGACCGCAGGTCGAGCACCAGCCTCTCGCCGGCCGCCTCCGGCATCACCTCGGCCATCGCGCCCCGCCAGTACGCCCCGAGCGCCCCGATCCCCGGTAGCTTGACGCCCATCGAGCACCGGTACGACGGAATCCTGTCGGTGACCCGGACGGCCCCCCAGAGCCCGGAGAAGATCAGCAGCGAACGCCCGGCACGCGTCACGGCGTCCGGATCGAGCGTGGCCAGCCCGAGCGCGTCGTACAGCACGCCCGTGTAGATCTCCCCGGCGGGCCGCGCCCCGGCCCCCGGCAACGCGGCGTTCTTCGCGACCTCGCCCCGAAGGCCCTCGCTGAGCCCGAGCACCTCCCGCGCCTTCTCCTCGTCCCCCGCGCACAGCTCGACGAGTTCCCCGAGCACCGCCTCCCGCGCCGCCCGCAACCCCGGAAGCGCCAACGCCTCCACCTTCACCGGCGCCCCCGTCCCGGACGAAGCCTTGCCCTCGGACGGCGGAAGCAGCACAAGCACGAACGATCCCCTTCTCGACAACTCCACCCAGCGTACGGCGCACCACACCCCACTCCGGCCACCCCACCCCACCGCCGCGCCCCACGCCGGCCTCCGCGCCCCGGCCCGACGCCGAACCCCGCACCCCGGCCACACCCGCACCCCCGGCCGGTACCGGCCCCCTGAACATGCCCCCGCCCCCGCCCCGCCCTACGCTCGACCCATGCCCCGTCGCCCCCTTCGTGTGACCGGCGCCCCCGAAGCCCCGCTCCGGGTCGCCCTCGCCGCGCTGCGTACGGAACTGGGTGTCCCGGACGGCTTCCCGCCGCAGGCGCTGGCAGAGGCGGAACGGGCCGCCGACGCGCCCGCGCTGCCGCAGGAGGACGCGACCGCGATCCCGTTCCTGACGATCGACCCGCCGGAGTCGACCGACCTCGACCAGGCGCTGCACCTGTCCCGACAGGGCACCGGGTACCGCGTCCGCTACGCGATCGCGGACGTCGCCGCGTTCGTCGTCCCGGGGAGCGCGCTGGACGAGGAGGCGGGGCGCAGGGTGACGACCCTGTACTTCCCGGACGGCAAGGTGCCCCTGCACCCGGCCGTCCTGAGCGAGGGCGCGGCCAGC
Organism: Streptomyces roseirectus; assembly: GCF_014489635.1. Taxonomy (NCBI): domain Bacteria; kingdom Bacillati; phylum Actinomycetota; class Actinomycetes; order Kitasatosporales; family Streptomycetaceae; genus Streptomyces; species Streptomyces roseirectus. The sequence continues at coordinate 6,693,063 of NZ_CP060828.1, forward strand.
CTGCTGCCGGACCAGGTGCGCCCGGCCGCGCTGTGGACGATCGACCTGGACGCGGAGGGCCGCACGATCGCGGTCGACGTCCGGCGTGCGCGCGTGCGGAGCAGGGCGAAACTCGACTACGCGGGCGTGCAGAAGCAGATCGACGAGGGCACCGCAGAGGAACCGCTCGCGCTCCTGAAAACCATCGGCGAGCTGCGCGAACGCCTGGAGGCCGAGCGCGGCGGCATCTCGCTGAACGTCCCGGAGCAGGAGATCGTCGAGCGGGACGGCGCGTACGAGCTGACCTACCGTGCGCCCCTCCCGGCGGACGGCTGGAACGCGCAGCTGTCCCTGCTGACCGGCATGGCCGCGGCCGACCTGATGCTGTCGTACGGCACGGGCGTCCTGCGCACGCTTCCCACCGCCCCGGACGGCGCGGTCGGCCGGCTGCGCAGGGTCGCGCAGGCGCTGCGCATCGACTGGCCCCACCACGTCCCGTACGCGCGCCTGATCCGCTCCCTCGACCCGCGCGACCCCCGCCACGCGGCCTTCCTCCAGGAGTGCACGAGCCTCCTGCGGGGCGCCGGCTACACCGTCTTCCGTGACGGCGCTCTCCCGGACCTCACCACGCACGCGGCCGTCGCCGCCCCGTACGCCCACTGCACGGCCCCGCTGCGCCGCCTCGCCGACCGCTACGCGACCGAGCTGTGCCTCGCCGCGTCGGCCGGTGACCCGCCGCCGGCGTGGGTGCTGGCCGCCCTGGACGCCCTCCCGGAGCGGATGGCCGAGGGCGGCCACCGCGCGAACGCCGTGGAGCGGGCCGCCGTGGACACCGTCGAGGCCGCTGTCCTGGCCGGTCACGTCGGCGAGACCTTCGACGCCTGCGTCATCGACCTGGACGGCCACCACGGCACCGTCCACCTGGAGTCCCCCGCGGTCGTGGGCCGCGTCGACGGCGACCATCTCCCGCTCGGCGAACGCCTCCGCGTCCGCCTCACCCGAGCGGATCCGGCGACACGAACCGTCCGCTTCGCTCCCGCGTGACCTCACCGCACTCCCTCCTCTCCCGGATCCCCTGGATCTTCCGGATCTCCCGGACGACCCCGTCGGCGTCGTCCGCGTGGAACCGCACCACCCGCACCTCCCGCGCCCGCCCCAGCAGCCCTGTATGGACGACCGGCTCGGCCAGCTCCAGCGAGACGGAGGTCTGCCCGCCCACCGGAAGGTCCAGCTCGCCCTCGGCACGTGGGTGCGAGAGCCGCGTCTCGCGCCGGACGCCGGAGATCCGGCCGTAGGGCACGCGCAGGTCCACCTGGCCGGCGTACCGGACCCGGAGCGCGCCGGGCTCCAGGACGTGCGGCCGGACCACACAGGACGCGTGCAGCCCGAGGACCAGGGCGAGGGTGTAGACGTCGAAGGCGAACACCACCCAGTGCGCGACGGGGTGGTCCCACAACAGGACGCTCACCCCGGCCGTCTCGACCAGGCACACGAACACGATCGCCGCCGTCATCGCCCCCTGCCCGCGCATGTACCCGAGGAGCCGTCCCTCCCCGGTGCGCCGCCGCCCGACCCAGCGCGCGAGGTCGGCCCACATCCGCCCCTGGTGCCGGGCCAGCGCCCGCACGGCCCTCACGTCGCCACCCCCAGAAGCTCCAGCGTCCGCCGGATCGCCGCCGCCTGGGCCGGCGGGAAGTCGGCGCAGAACGCCCGCAGGAACGTGCTGTCGGGCTCGCCCCGCTCCTCGGGCAGCAGCCCCGGCGGCACGCACGCGGCGAGCCGGTGCGCGGCGGCTTCCACGCGCGGGTCGTCCGGTTCGGCGTCGACGAGGTCGTCGAGCAGCGCGTACGCCTCGTTGGCCAGCGCGATCGTCTCCGGCGACTCGGTGACCGCCCCCACCGCCGCCAGCATCCGCTCCCGCACCTCCGGGGGCGCCGCCGTCTCGATCAGCGCCAGCACCTCGCGGTCCTTCGCGGCCATCGGCGAGTCGGCGAGCCCTGCGGACGTCCGCGCGAACAGCGCCGCCAGCTCCGGGGAGACGGGGCCCTCGGCTGACAGTTCCCCCGCCTCCAGCAGCACCCGCAGGCGCGCCCGCCGCTCCCGGATCGCCCCCTCCTGCCGGGCCAGGTCCTCGTCCAGCTCGCCCAGCACCTCGACCAGGTCCTTGCCGGCGTCGTCCGCCAGCACGTCCCGCACCTCCGCCAGGCCCACGCCCAGCTCGGTCAGCCGGCGGATCCTCGCGAGCGCGACCGCGTGGCGCAGGGTGTAGTCCCGGTAGCCGTTGGAGAGGCGGTCGGGCTCAGGGAGCAGGCCCAGGTGGTGGTAGTGGCGCACGGCCCGTGTGGTGACGCCGACGGTCTCGGCGAGTTCTCCGATCCTCATGGCCACCAGTACAGACGTTGACGTCGCGGCAAGGTCAAGTGTCGTCACGGGGCCCCCTTCCCGGGCCCTCGCCCGGTGCTCCGAACCACCGTTCCAGCGCCGCTTCCACCGGCTCGCCGCCCTCGCCCTCCGTGTCCGCCGCCCACGCCGTGAACCCGTCCGGCCGCACCAGCAGGGCCGCGAGGCCGGGGCGTTCGGGGCAGGCGGCCGTCAGGACGGTGACCCGGTCGCCGTAGCCCTCCGCGCGGGCGCGCAGCTTCGGGTCGCCGGTGAGGTCGAGGAGGAGGCCGCGCGCGCCGTGCAGGTGGTCGGCGAGGTGGGTGCCGTCGGACAGCTCCAGGTCGGGGGCGCTCGCGCCGACCAGGGGGTGGTCCCCGGGGAGGTCGTAGCGCTGCCAGACGCCGGAGATCCGCTTGACCAGGTGGGTCGTGCCGTCCACCGTGCGCGTGAGGTCGGTGACCACCGCGCGCAGTGCCCGCGCGTGGGACTCCGGGCGCATCAGGGCGATCTGCGCGCGCGTCCACTCCAGGACCCACGCCCCGATGGGGTGCCGTTCCGCCGTGTACGAGTCGAGGAGGCCCGGCGGGGCCCAGCCGCGCACGACCGCCGCGAGCTTCCAGCCGAGGTTCACCGCGTCCCCGATGCCGAGGTTCAGGCCCTGGCCGCCGAAGGGGGAGTGCACGTGCGCGGCGTCGCCCGCGAGGAGGACGCGGCCCTTGCGGTAGTCGCTCGCCTGGCGGCAGTTGTCCGTGAACCGGGTCACCGTGCGCACCTTCCCGACGGTGACCGGGGCCCCGGTCACCCGGCGCACGCTGCCCTGCAACTCCTCGGCCGTCACCGGCGACGTCCGGTCGGCCGGCGGGCCGTCGAACTCCACCGTGAGGATCCGGCCGGGCATCGGGCCGTACGCGTACGTGCCCGTCGCCGTCGTGTTCCAGCCGCTCGCCAACTCCTCCGTCCCCGTCATGTCCGCGACGGCCTGGTAGCCGGTGATCTCCGGCGGCGTGCCGGGGAAGTCGAACCCGGCGAGCTTGCGGACGGTGCTGCGACCGCCGTCGCATCCGACGAGCCAGGCGGCGCGGACGGTACGGGGCGCGCGGGCGCGGGCGTCGGTCTCGGGGGAGGGCGCGGTGCGGGAGGTACCGGCGCCGGTGCCGGTCCTGGTTTCGGCGGGCGGGACGGTGCGGGGCGTGCCGGGGGCGGCCGGGGCAGCGCCGTCGGCGTGGGCTGCGGCAGCGCTGCCCGTGCCGGTCCCGGCAACGCCTCCGGCGAGCGAGGTCCTGGCTTGGCCAAGGCTCCCCGCGCCGGCCTCGATCACGTCCCCGGCGCGCGAGGTCTCCGCCCTTGCGCGCGAGGCCCCGGCCAACCGCACCGTCACCCCGCCGGTCTCCCCCACCTCGCCCCCGTCCTCCTCGAACCCCGTGACCTCCACCCCGCGCCACACCTCGACCCCCAGCTCCCGTGCCCGCGCGGCGAGGACCCGCTCCAGTTCGGCCTGGGGGATCAGCCCTACTTGGTCCGCGCGCCCGGCGTCCGCCCAGGCCGGGTCGTCGGCGTCCAGGTAGGCCGCGTCGAGGGGGATGCCCGCGAAGTGGCCGGCGAACTTGGGGGGTTGGGCGAGGTCTTCGCCGCGTTCCTCGCGGAAGTGGCGGAACCGCTCCATGGCCTGTTCCTGGATCGCGGCGAGGGTGGGGAAGAAGCCGCGCCGGTAGAGGGCGACGGCGGAGGGGGTGTTGACCGACATCGCCTTGACCGTCTCGTCCACCTCCTCCCGTCGCTCCACGACCAGCACCTTCACCCCGCCGAGCCGCAGCTCGCAGGAGAGCAGCAGGCCGGTCGGTCCGGCCCCGGCGATCACCACGTCGAAATCCGTCATGCGAATACTGTAGCCACTCAAAGTTTGTTTCTGCTACAGTTTTTTGCATGGACTTTACGAACCCCGCCGAGGGCGGCCTCACGAAGCTGGAGCGCACGGTCGAGCTGTCCCTGCGCGAACGCAAGAAACGGGCGACGCGGCAGCGGATCTCCGACGTGGCGACGGGCCTGTTCGTGGCGCGCGGCTTCGACGAGGTCACCGTCGCCGAGGTGGCCCGCGCCGCCGACGTCTCGGCGATGACGGTCTTCAACTACTTCCCGCGCAAGGAAGACCTCTTCCTCGACCGAGTCCCCGAGGCCGTCGAGACCTTCACCGGCGCAGTCCGCCACCGCGCTCCGGGCACCACCCCGCTGACGGCCCTGCACGACCTGGCCCTCGCGCTCCTGGAGGACCACCACCCCCTCTCGGCCGTGGACGACGACTTCCCCGCCTTCTGGCAGGTCGTCGTCGACTCACCCGCCCTGCGCGCCCGCGCACGCGAGGGCGTCGAGGAACTGGAGACGGCCCTGGCCGACGTCCTCGCCGAGACCGCCCCCGAATACCCCGACCCGCCCCTCGCCGCCGCCCTCACGGTCGCCGCCTACCGCACGGTGTACGTCGCCTCCGCGCGCCGCCTCATGGCGGGCGAACCGGCGTCCACCGTGGCCGACGCCCACCGCGCGCACCTGCGCCGGGCGTTCACCGCCCTCGAAGCCGCCGTGGAGGCCGCCCGGGACTCCTGAGACCACAGGCCGGCGAGAGACCGGCGCACACACGGCCGCACACCGGAAACGGGCACCTCACCGGCGTACGGAATACGGAAACGAGACGCGAGGGTTGCCGGAACGGACCACGGAGGACGGGGGAGACGGGATGGGCGAGCAGGCGATCTGGACGAGAGCGCGGCTCGGGCTGGGCGGGCCACGGCTCGACCTGCTGACGGCACGGTTCGAGAAGCACGTCTACGCGCCGCACGCGCACGACGAGTTCACGGTCGGCGTGTGCGTCGGCGGCACCGAGGTCATCGCCTACCGGGGCGGACACATCAGCACGGGCCCCGGCACCATCGTCGTCCTGGCCCCCGGCGAAACCCACACCGGAGGCCCCGGAAACACCACCGACGGGTACGCCTACCGGGCCGTCTACGCCGAACCCGGCCTCCTCCAGGAAGGCACCCTGGGCGGCGTGCCGCACTTCCGCGAGCCGCTGATCCACGACCCGGAACTCGCGGCGGCCCTGCGCCGTACGCACGCGGGACTCAGCGCCCGCCCGGATCCTCTGGAGGCCGAGTCCACCGTCCCCTGGCTGCTCACCGCCCTCGCCCGCCGCCACTCCACCGCGCGCCCCACAGACGACCGCGTCCCCGGAGCCGCCGCGCTCGCCCACGCCGTACGGGACCGGCTCGCCGACGAACTCCTCGCGCCCCCGCCCCTGTCCCGGCTCGCCGCCGACCTGGGCCTGTCCCGCTACCAACTGCTGCGGGCGTTCCGCACGACGATGGGCCTCCCGCCGTACGCCTGGCTCGCCCAGCACCGCGTGCACCGCGCGCGTGGCCTGCTGGACGCCGGGGTGCGCCCCGCCGAGGCCGCCGCCCTCGTCGGCTTCGCGGACCAGGCGCACCTCACGCGCTGGTTCCGGCGCGTGCTCGGGGTCACGCCGGCGGCGTACCGCAACAGCGTTCAAGACGAGACCGGGGGAAGGGGCTGAGACTCGGCACATGACTGCACGCGGCTGGTTCCTGTTCTCCCTGATGGGAGTCGTCTGGGGCATCCCCTATCTGATGATCAAGGTGGCGGTGGAGGACCTTTCACCGACCATGGTGGTGTTCACGCGCTGCGCCCTCGGCGCCGCCCTCCTGCTCCCCTTCGCCCTCCGCCAGGGCGGCCTCCCGCGCGTGGTGCGCGCGCACTGGGTGCCGATGCTGGCGTTCGCGTGCATCGAGATCGTCGGCCCCTGGTTCACCCTCACCGACGCCGAACGCCACCTCTCCAGCTCGACGGCCGGCCTGCTCATCGCGGGCGTCCCGATCGTCGGCGTCGCCCTGGCCCGCTTCTTCGGCGACACCGAGCGGCTGGGTGTACGCCGTGTCGCCGGCCTCGCGCTCGGCCTCGCGGGCGTCGGCGTCCTCACCGTCCCGCACCTGACCGGCGGGGACGCGCGCTCGCTCGCCGAGGTGCTGGTGACGGTCGTCGGGTACGCGACCGCGCCCCTGATCGCCGCCCGCCACCTCAAGGACGTCCCGTCCCTGCACCTCACCGCCGCCTGCCTCGCGTTCGCGGCCCTCGTCTACGCGCCCTTCGCGGCGGCGACCTGGCCCTCGCGGATGCCGTCGGCGACCGTCCTGGCCTGCCTCGCGGGCCTCGGCGTGATCTGCACGGCGATCGCCTTCGTCGCCTTCCTGGAGCTGATCAAGGAGATCGGGCCGACGCGGTCCACGGTCATCACCTACGTCAACCCGGCGGTCGCGGTCGCCGCGGGCGCGCTGTTCCTCGACGAGAAGCTCACCCTGGGGATCGGCGTCGCCTTCACGCTGATCCTCGCGGGCTCGGTCCTGGCGACGGCCTCGGGCTCCACGGGCTCTGCGGACCCCGCCGGCGCCCCGGATTCCGCGGGACGGAAGCGCGACGCGCGCCCGGTAACATGGTCGACACGGCAGACGAGCCGGGCGGACGGCCGCGTGGACTCCCCCTAGGGGAATCCCCGAGGAACGTCCGGGCTCCACAGGGCAGGGTGATGGCTAACGGCCACCCGGGGTGACCCGCGGGACAGTGCCACAGAAAACAGACCGCCCGGCGCTCAGGCGCCGGGTAAGGGTGAAACGGTGGTGTAAGAGACCACCAGTGCTCGGGGTGACCCGAGCAGCTAGGTAAACCCCACCCGGAGCAAGGTCAAAAGGGAGCGCGCCTTTCCGAACAGGAAAGGACGCGACTGCGCGGACGTTCGAGGGCTGCCCGCCCGAGTCCGCGGGTAGACCGCACGAGGCCGACGGCAACGTCGGCCCTAGATGGATGGCCGTCGCCCCGAGGCCCGCGAGGACCCCGGGGAAACAGAACCCGGCGTACGGCCCGACTCGTCTGCTTTCAGGGCTCCGACCTGGGCTTATGCCCCGGTCGGAGCTGGCGCGCAACAGGCATCGGGACGCCGGCTCGGCTTCGCCGACCCGCTCCTGTACGCCCTCGCGTCCTCCGACGCCCACGTCTCCCACGACGTCACAGACTGCCCCGCGAACGCCGGCGCCGCGCCTCCAGCGTGGGCAGCGGGGACGCCTGATGCCCGGCACCGGGAGCGCCATCAACGTCCCGTCTCGGCAAGGAGCCGCGCGTGATGTCCTGCACAGGAGCGGCCGGGCGGAACTGCGCGGCAGGGTGGGATCTTCTACGGTGGGACCGGTTGCCCTCGGAGGGGCACAGGGCACGAAGGGGGCTCAGTGGAAGCCGAGTTGACGGCGCTCGCGACGACGGCGGTGACCGCGCTGACCGGGTTGATGGTGACGGAGTCGTGGGAGCAGGCCAAGCTGAGGCTGGCCCGGTGGTTCGGGCGCGGAGAGGCGGAGGGTAGGGCGCGGGACGAACTCGAGGCCGAGAGCGGTGAGTTGACGCGGGCCCGGGTGGAAGGGGACGAACGGGCCGCGGACCGGGTCGAGGAGCGGCTTCGGGAACGTCTGCTCCGCGTCCTGCGGGACGACCCCGAGGCGGCGGAGGAACTGGCGCGGCTGATCACCGAACTGGCCCCGGGCGCACACGTCAGTTCGGTGAGCGGGGGCGTGTACCAGGGCCCGTCCTTCCACGGCGCCCACTTCTACGGCGACATCGCCTTCACCGTGCCGACGCCGGTGTCGGTGCCGGCGGGAACGAGAGCGCGCCCGAACCAACTGCCGTCGCGGACCTATGAGTTCGTCAACAGGGACAAGGACATCGACGCCCTGCGCCGGGCGTTCCCGGCGGCCCGGACCGGCGCCGATCACGTCGACCTCGTCGTCATGTCGGGCGTCTCCGGCGTGGGAAAGACCGCGACGGCCATCCGGTTCGGGGAGACCGTCCGGGAGTGTTATCCGGACGGCCAGTTGTACGTGACGTTCGCCGACCGGCACGACCGTCCGGGCGCGCCTGCGATCGGCGTGGACAGCCCGGACGTCGCCGAGGCGCTTGCCACGTGTCTCATCGGGCTGGGCGTCGGCGAGGACGACATCCCGCGGACGCTCCCGGCGCGCGCCGGCCTGTACCGGTCCCGCACCGCCGACCTGCGCATCCTGCTCGTCCTCGACAACGTCACCGAACCCGCGCAGGTGCGCGCGCTCATTCCCCAGGGAACCGGCAGCGGGGTCCTGGTCACGGCCCACGCCCGGCTGGGGGAGCTGGCGGTCGCGGACGGCGCGAGACTGGTCGGCCTGAAGCCGCTCGACGAGCACGGCGCCCTGGCCCTGCTCGCCGTCCACTGCCCGCGGGTCCGGGACTGCGACCCGGCGGTCACCGGGCGGCTGGTGGAGCTGTGCGGCGGCCTGCCCGTCGCGCTGCGGATCGCGGCGGCCCGGCTGACGGAGGAAGACCTGACGGTGGCCGAGCTGGTCGAGGAACTGTCGAACGAGACGGACCGGCTGGCCGGTCTGTCCCTGTCTGCCGAGGAGATCTCCGTGTCCGCTGCGCTGGGACCGTCCTACCGACTGCTGCCGGGTGACGCGGCCCGCCTCTACCGCCTGCTCGGCCTGCTGCCGACCGGCCGTTTCGACGCGGGAGTGGCCGCCGCGGCGGCCGGCGTCGACACACGGGTGGCCAAGCGGCAGCTCGGAGTGCTGGCGAGCGCGGGCCTCGTGGAGAAGGGAGCGGACCGGCGGTACGTCATGCACGACCTCATCCGGCTGCACGCGCGCGAGTGCGCGGACCGGGAGGAATCCCCCGCCGAGGAAGCCGCGTTGATCGAGCGGGTGGGTACCCACTACCTCGTCCTCACCGCGTTCGCCGACCGGGCGATCAAGAAGAACCGGAAGCGGATCGCGGACCTGTCCGCGCTGCTCCAGGACGCCGTCGACCCCTTCGCCGCCCCCGACGGCCCGGCGCCGCTCGCGTGGCTGGACACCGAGCGCACCGCGATCCTGGGCGTCCTGCGGGCCGCTTCCCGGCACGAACACCATGCCTTGGTCTGGCCGTTGGCGGAGGCGTTCACGGCGCTGTTCCTCCACCGCCGCTACCTCGACATGTGGCGGGAGTCCCTGACACTGGGCGCGGAATCGGCCAGGGCCCAGGCTGAGTCGGCGTCTGGTGAACCGCAGCAGGCGCGGGTGGCCGAGGCCCGGCTGCGGAGTCTGCTGTCCCGTCCGCTGATGGACCTGGACCGCCACGACGAGGCCCGCGCCGCACTGGACCGTGCCCTCCAGTGCGCCGAGACGGTCACCGACCTCGTACTGCAGGCATCGGTCCTGGAGTTCGAAGGCCGGTACCGGGACAAGCACGATCCCCGGAACGCGGTGGCGGTGTACCGGCGTTCCCTCGCGCTCAACGAACAGGCGGGGGAGGCCCGTGGCGCGGCCATCGCCGCCTTCTTCCTCGGCAGCGCGCTGTCCGCGGACGGGAACCACGCCGAAGCCCTCGCCGTCCTGCGCCGCGCCCACGACGACCTGCTGGCCGACAAGGAGCCGGACGTCCGGATGGCGGCCCGCGCGCTGGGCGCGATCGGCCTCGTCCGCGACGGCCTGGGCGACACCGAGGCCGCCGAGCGTGACCTGCGGGAGGCGGTCGAGAAACTGCGGCAGCGGGACGCGATGCACTACGCGGCCGAGCCGCTGGTGGGCCTCGCGGACATCGCCCAGCGGACCGGTGCCGACGCCGATGCCGTCCGGGGCCACCTGACCGAAGCACTCGGGATCTACGAGCGTGAGGGGCATCCGGCGGCGGAGGAACTGCGCCGCCGGCTGGCGGAGTCGGACACCGATCGCTGAGACGGGCAGCGGCTCAGGAGACGGGCCGAACACGCAGGACGACGGCCCGGCCGCCCGTACGCACGGAGCCCTCCAGCGGCAGCTCGGCGAGCAGAGCGGCGTACACCACCGAGGCCGACACCCCGGGGTCGCCCGCTCCTGCGGCGTCCACCACCTCGACGATCCTGCTGTCCCGGAGCCCGACCAGGCACGCCTGTCCTTGGACGGCCGAGACGGCCAGGAGACTTCCCGGCAGCCGGACGAGCGTGTCCTCGATCCACGTCAGCGCCTCGCCGGCGTTCGGTGCGCAGTGGCGCCGGACGATCGTCGAGGCGCTTGCGGCGATCCTCCCGTCCCGTTCGTCGTCCGTGCAGGCGAGGTGGGAGACGACGCCGGGACGGACGGACACGGCGTCGGCGTGTCCGGCGACGGCCGCCGGGACGCGGCGCACGGTGACGGCCGGCCGCTCGGCGGTTCCGCCCACCTCGGTGGTCACCCGCCAGGACGTGACCCGCGCGGCGGGAGAAGCGGCCGGAGGCACGGCGAGCGAGTACGGCGGCTCGGTGCCGGGCTCGGAGAGTCCGAGCAGGCGGTAGAGGGTCGTGCGCAGCCGGGCCAGCGCGTGGCCCGGCTCGGCGAAGGCCCGCGCCGAGACCGAGGCGTAGCGTCCGGGGGAGTGTCCCCGCACGGCCGCGTCGATCTGACCGCGCAGGTCCCCTCGCGGGTCGAGCCGGGGTGCGAGGTCCGCCAGGGCCTGGACGGCGGTGCCCGGCACCGCGTCCGAGCCGAACGCGGCGAGCAGCAGCGGCGTGTCCAGACAAGCGCCGTACAGGGTGACCGACCCGTGGTCGCCGATCAGGACGTCGGCGGCGACCAGCGCGGGACGCCACGCGTGCACGGCGGGCATCAGCAGGAGCCCCGCGTCCAGGGCGGTCGCCTGGAGGGTGCGGAGCTGCCAGGCACCGTGCGCCGACCAGACGTTGGGGTGGACGATCGCGCCGACCTTGTAGTCGTCGTAGGGGAGTTGGGCGAGGAGACGGGCCGGTAGGTCCGGCTGCGTCCCGAGGAGGGAGGTCGGGCCCCAGGTCGAGCTGAGCATCACCAGCGACTGGTCCGGCCGGACGCCGAGTGCCGCCCGGTAGGCCGATCTCATCCGCCCACTGCTCATCAGCTCGTCGAGACAGGGGTCGCCCACCAGGAGGGTGCGCTCCGCCGTCTTCGGGTGGGTGGCGAGCAGTTGCTCTTCCTGCGACGGGTGGGAGACGGCCAGCCAGGCCCTCCCGGACTCCAGCAGCGAGTCGGGGACGACGCCGGAGAGCCGGTCGTGCGCGCCGCGCGAGTCCGGGACGAGTTTCTGGAACCCCACGCCGTGCGGCAGCACCAGGACCGGGCAGTTCCCCTCCGGCACGTCGATGTTCTCGCTGGCGGACAGGATGAGATCCGGGTCGACCTCACCCAGTTGCTCCCACGGCATGACCCGGCAGCCGGCCTCGCGCAGCAGGTCGAGGACTCCGGCGGCGAAGGCCGAGGTCGGGTCGTACGCGAAGACGACCGTGACACGGTGGTCGTCACGCAGCAGCGCCGGAAGCGATTCGAGGACCCGTACGGTCGACGTGACCGTGCGGGCCGCCACGACGAGGGTTCGCTCGCCGAGGAACGTGCCCCACCGGTGAGCGTCATGCCCTACCGGGACACGCAGCGGCTCCCTACCGAACACGGCATCGCCCTCGACCGCCCCCACGCCGCGCACCGCTCAACCGGCTCGCGGCTCGCGGCTCGCGGCTCGCGGCTCGCGGCTCGCGGCTCGCGGCTCGCGGCTCGCGGCTCGCGGCTCGCGGCTCGCGGCTCGCGGCTCGCGGCTCGCGGCTCGCGGCTCGCGGCTCGCGGCTCGCGGCTCGCGGGCCATGCTCTGTTATCACACATAAAGCCGAAGTTCCATCCCTCATGCGGATACCATCTCGTTGCTCGTGAACGGATACACGGTAACCAGAGCGGCGATGCCCTTCCGAAGCGGGGCAGGCACCCGTATCCCGGAGTTCACGGCGATCCGACGAGGTGGGGTGACCAAACGGCGATGGTGCCGGCTGAGCTTCCGTTACCTCGGGAAGCAAGCCGAGGGGAACAGAGCTGGACCCGGCGCTGGGGCCAGCATCTACGGGCGGGCCGCCAACTCGTCAGGTTCCGTGGGGATGATGGGGCGAGGCGGTCGAAGGACGTGGACATGCTCCAGGCCGCCGTGTGGGTCGCTCACCAGCCGCAGTGGGGGATGCGGCCAGGGGACTTGCCGACGATCGGAGGGTACCGCGCTGTTCAGCCCATCTGCTCACGGGCCGGCCTGGGCGAGCAGGGTTCGTTTCTCGGTTATGCGTGTTGCTTGGGTGACGACCCCTTTGGTATCGGCTCGGACCAGAGTCACGGTCTGGCCGCGCGAATCTCGGCATGTCGATCACCCTAGATCAGGTCGTGGAACATATCCGATGCCTCAAGCCCCGCATGGCTGGAAATGGCACGGGTGAAAGCCACTTCGAGCTCTTTCGGCCTGGTCCCTACGGGCCTACGACATGGTCGGCAACTCCGTCGCCTTACGCACACACGGGACGCACAGCTGAGCCCGGAGGCATCGCTGCGGTCGTTGCCCGACGCGTCCGCCTGGCCGGATGCCGTCGATCAGGATCCGCAGACCGGCGCCGAGGTCTTGTCCTGAGTCCACGCGCTGGTCCCCGTAGTCCGCGACGAACTCGCCGTCGCCTGGAACGGAAAAGGCGTCGCTTCCTGCCGCCGTCCAGGGCTTCGGAAGCGCCGTGGTCCGACTACCGGTAGTTCGTTAAATCCGGTAGTAGAGGTCAAGGCCGTGTCCGGCCGTGACTGCGTCGATCAGGGCCTGGAGCTCGGAGGGTGGGTCCTTGTCCGTCCAGGCTTGCCACCACCGGTGGAGGGTGACGGCGGGGGTGAGCCAGGAACGGACGGCCCGTAAGGCCCTGGGCCAGCAAGGCTGTTGGTGCTGGTGGGGTGCGGCTGGGCCCCCTCTCTGGCCCGTCATCAGGGCACGGATCCGGCGCGGTGGCATCAAGTGGTCCGGGCGGTGCGAACCACTGGTCCCAGCAGAAGGAGAAGGCGCAGTTGACCAGGGTCTGGTGGCGGCGGATGGCGCGGTCGGAGCGGACTTGGAAGTCGGCCCAGCCGAGTTCGTCCTTGATCTGCTTGTAGCTCTGCTCGATCCACGGCCGCAGCCCGTAGAGCCGCACGATTTCGGCGAGGTCGGCCGACGGGTGTGGGCTGGTGTCGGCGTGCGGGGCGTCGGGGTGGGGCAGGTTGGTGGCCAGGAACCAGGTGGCCTTCTCCGGCAGCACACCCGGATCGGTGGTGGCCACCACCAGGCGGCACGGGGAGTCGGGTCCGTAGCCGCCCAGGCGGGTATCCGCGGCCCACCAGGTCTCGGTGTGCCCGTCGCGGAAGTGGCGCTCAACTCGTGTCCAGTCACCCGGATGTTCCGGGTCGGTACCGGCCAGGGCGCGGGCGGCATCGATGGGGGTGTGCGGCTGGTCGGAGCGGGCCCAGGTGCCGCGGTGCGGCCTGAGTGCCACGACGTAGGGAAGGCCCGCGTCGCGCAGCGCGAGGTACCAGTCGTCGCTCACGGAGTAGGCGCAGTCGGCGACCACCGCCCGGCAGGCGAAGCCCGCCTCTTTGGCTCGGGCCGCGAGGGCGGCGGACAGCTGCGGTTTCGTGCGGAAAGCCGGGTCGGACCGGCCGCGGGCGAAGCGATGGGCGGGCGTGTAGGGCCGGGCGTGCAGCGGGTAGTACACGCGGCCGTCGGTCCACACCGTGGTCACCGTGACGATGCCGTTGTCCGTCTTGCCCAGCCGACCCAGCCACTGCCGGCCCACGTTGGCGGTAGCCGTGCCGTCCTTGCGGTCCCCTGAGTCGTCGATCACGATGACCCCGCCGTCATGCGGAGCGGTCGCCGGCTGCTCGCGCAGCAGCTCAAGCCGCCGGTCGTTGACCTCCTCGGCCTCCCAGGGCGACTCCGAGAGGAAGAACTGCAGCCGCTGCACCCCCGGCGTGCCCGCACCTGCCACCGGCTCCGCCCCGGCCAGGCAGGTGATCGTCTTGTTCCGCTCCCGCGGCGCCAGCAACCCGGTCAGATACTCACGAAAACCTCGCCGCTGAGCCAAGCTGAAGAAGAGGTCGTCGAACCGGGCCGCGTACTCCTCCAACGGCCCCGGCGCAGGCGGACACGGACGGCGAGCAGTCATCTCCAGCCCCCAACAGAGCAGTTGACTCCTACCACCGGCCTACGGGCGACCCGCCCCGTCGTCAACCCACATCACCGCCGGATTTAACGAACTACCGGTAGGTGTGCGTGTTGTCCAGATGCGCCCCGATGTAACCCACGTACACCAGCCCCGAGTTGGCCGTGTCGTCGTGGAAGTACAGGCGGGGGGAGACGGTGTTGCCGCTGCCGATGCGGAGGTGGGACTGCATGAAGAGGCGGGCGGTCGGGGTGATGGACTCGGGTACGGGGAAGGTGCGTTGGCGGCGCCAGTCGTGATGGTTGGCGACGGTCTCGGACTCGCGCATCGTCACTTTCCCTGAGGGAAAAGGGTGTTGGCAGGAGTCGGGGAGATTTTCGCACCAGCGGCGGAAGTCGCAGGACGTCCGGCTCGCGGCGTATTCCTCCAGGGCGCAGAGGGCGTCCCAGGCGACGGCGACCCAGTTGCCGATGCATTGGGCGTCCAGCTCCCTGGTCCGCTTGGCGTTCCCGGTGAAGCGGAGGTGAGGGAACTCGCCCATGCGGGCGAGGAGTTCGGCGAAGTTCACAGGCCGGCCGACGGCTATTTCACGGGATTTTCTTTTCTTCGGCGCAATTCGAATACCGCGCCTCTTGACCGGCTTTTCGCACGTCTTCAATACGTTCACGTGGTCCTCTTCATGACCGCGCCGAAGGGGACCCCATCACACCACCGTCAGTGAATCCAGTCAATCATCTTTTGCGATCGAATTCGAAAGCCGGGAAAGGGTGAGGAATTTGCAGCGACGTTCATGATGAAGCCAAATTCTGTCAGCCGTGGGCTTTCTGTGTCTCCTTGCGTGCTGCGTGCCCCGTACCCTCGTCCGTCACGCTCGCGCTGGTGGTGTCCCTCCACCCTCAACTCCCCGAGCGGACGGCGCCGGGGGCCGGTGATCACCGCAGGATCTCCATGGTGGAAGCTACCCCCGTAGTCATGTTCTCCAACTTTCAAGGAGGCGACCGGACATGACGAGGTTCGTGACACGCAGGGCGGTACTGGGCGGCATGGCCGCCGGGGCGGTGGCGGGCGCCGGGCTGGGCGGCAACGCCTGGGCGGCCAAGGGGACTTCGGCTTCGACGGCGGCGGAACCGTACGTCGCCTTCCCCGTCGGCGCCGGCGGCGGCCCCGCCGGGTCGGACCGGGTGCACGCACTCCAGATCGGCGACCCGGCCGCCGGCACCGTACTCGTCCTGGTCCCCGGCCAGTTCGGCGCGGCGAACGACTTCCGCCTCCTCGCCCGCGACCTCGTCGCGGCCGTACCCGGCGTACAGGTGTGGGCAGTTGACCGGCGCGAGGAGAACCTGGCCGACCGCGCCGGCTTCGCGACCGCCGACCCCCTCGCCTACTACCTCGACGGCCACTACCACAGCCAGGACCCGGCGGCCTCCGGATTCATGGCCGACTGGGGCCTGCCGCAGACCCTTTCGGACCTGCGGACGGTCGTCGAGGCGGCCTCCTGCTGCGGCCGGCGCAAGGTGATCCTCGGCGGCCACTCCTGGGGCGCGACCACCGCCGCCGTCTACGCCGCCTGGGACTTCGACGGCCGGCCCGGCCACCGCGACCTCGCGGGCCTCGCGCTCATCGACGGCGGTGTCCTCGGCGCGTTCAACGGCGGCGGCGAGGCTCCCGACAACTCGGCGGAGAAGGTCAGGCAGCGCCTCGACGCGATCTCCGGCGGCGCGGTGTTCGACATGTCGCTGGCCGCCGTCGGCGTCGGCACCCGCTCCGAGAGCACTCAGATCTGGTACCAACTCGCGGGCTGGTACGCCCACTTGGACCCCCACGGCACGTCGGTCCTCCAGCCGCGCCTGCCGGACGCGCTGCGCCCCGCCAACACCCTGACGAACGCAGCCCTGTTGGGCCTGCTCGTCGACCAGAGCTTCGGCTGGCCCAACGACATCAGCGTCCACTCGGGCACGTTCTCCGCCACCGGCGACTGGACCGACACGGGCATCACCCCCATCTCCCGCGTCGCCACCGCCTACGCCGGCCCCGAGCCGACCGTCTGGCAGTGGTACTGGCCCGCCCGCCTCTCCGTCGACCTCGACGCCGCGGACGTCTTCGCCGACACGGACGTCACCCGCTCCCTCGGCCTGCGCATCCAGCACGCCACCGGCATCGACGTCCCCCTCTTCGCCTTCCAGACCAGCGCCTACCAGGGCACGGCCGTCACCGCGGCCCAGAAACTCGCCTCCGCCTCCCGGGTACCCTTCACCTCCTTCCAGACGGACACGACCATGAACCACCTCGACCCGCTGTTCGCGGCGACCGCCAAGAACACGGCGACCCAGAGCCTCGCCACGTTCGTCCGACGCCTCGTCTGAACCCACGCCGACGGCCTGCCCGTTGCCCGGCACACGGGCAGGCCGCCACTCCGTCCAGGCCGCCAATACGTCGTTGACTCCGGTCAGTTGGCGAGCGGGATCCGCTGGACGTGGGCCACCCGGCAGTTCAGGAGCGCTTCTTCAACATGTCCGCCATCAGGGACAGTTCGGCCTTCTGGCCGTTCACCATGCCCTGGGCGAGACGGCGTACCTGTTCGGTTTCTGCTGACTGGGCGGCGCCCTGGGCCATGTCGATGCCGCCCTTGTGGTGGGCGGTCATGAGGGTGAGGTAGTAGGTCTCGGCCTGGGTGCCGGAGAGGGAACGGAGTTTGTTCAGTTGGGTGTTGGTGGCCATGCCGGGCATGAGGGAGCCGTCGTGTGCCGGGTAGGCGGGGTGGCCCATCCAGGACATGGGGGACGCCTGGGAGGACTTGGGCTCGTTCCAGGTGTCCAACCAGCCCAGGAGCATGCCGCGTTGGTTGGCCTGGGTGTTGATGATGTCGTAGGCGAGGCGCCGGACGTCGACGTCGGTCGTGCGGTCGCGGACGATGAAGGACATCTCCACGGCCTGCTGGTGATGGACGGCCATGTCGCGGGCGAAGCCCGAATCGACCGGTCCCACAGGGGCGTTGGCCTGCGCCGGGCGCAGGAACGTGACCGTGAGGGCGACCGCCGCGAGGAGGGCGACGAGGGCGCCGCCGATCAGGGCCCGGGAGAGGCGAGTTGATGAGGTGGCCGCGCTCATGCCGTCGCCTTGCCGCCCGTGCACGCCGCGCCCGGCTCCGGGGTCTGCGCGCCCTGGACGTACTTGTCGAAGAACTCGTTCACACGAGGGTCGGACGCCTTGTCGACGTTCAGCTGGTGGCCCCACGCGGAGAGGGTGAGGGGCGAGGACTGTGCGTCGTACGGGCTCATCATCGTGTACGACGTCTTCTTCACCTTCTCCGTCAGCGACTTGACGTCCGCCGCGGCGGCCTTGGCGTTGTACGTCACCCACACCGCGCCGTGCTCCAGCGAGTGCACGGCGTTCTCGTTCTGGAGCTGCTGCGTGTAGACCTGCGCGTCGCAGTTCTGCCAGACGCCGTTGTGGTCGCCGCCGACCGGCGGGGTCATCGGGTACTTGACCGTGCCCTCGACGTGGTTCTGCGACAGGTCCTTCCACGTCTTCTCGCCGGCGACCGGGGCCGCCTGCGCGGCCTCCTTCTTGTTCGCGTCGCTGATCAGCCAGGCGCCGGCGGCGACGACCGCGAGCACGATCACCGTCGACACGGAGATCGTCAGGATGCGGCTGCGGCGCTCACGCGCGCGTTCCGCCTTGCGCTGCTCCTCTATTCGGGCGCGGCGGGTGGCCGCCTTCTCGCTCGCGGACGGCTTGTTGCCGGGGCGCTTCTTCGGGGCGGGGGCGTTGGCGCTGGGCTTCGCCTTCGGGCTCTGCCTCGAACTGCTCGTCGGTTTCTTGGAGTTGCCTGCGGACATGGCGAAGTGCCTTTCGTACAGCGGGAATCGGCGGATGTGCCGGTGAACGGACGGAAAAGGGACGTCCGTTCTAGGTCCGCAGTACCTGGAGCACGTGCAGGTCGGGCGGGCGCGGGGCCGCCGGGTCCGCCTGCGCGGGGGTGGGGATCGTCGCCGGGCGGGCGTCCACCCTCGCCGGGAGCGCCTGGGGTGACGGGTGCGGGGTGGGGGCCGTCGTCCTCGCGATCACCCCACTGCTGCCGTGACACCGGTTGTGGCCGGGCACCGCGCACACGTGTTCCTTCGCCGGGGTCTGCGGGGCGTACGCGACGGCGACCAGATGCCGTACCGTCTCGGCCTCCGCCTCGGCGGGGTGCATCACGCATCCCCACAGGGTGGCTACCGCCAGCAACAGGCCCAGCACGACAGAGACGGCCCTGGTGGGGCCGCGCCTGGGGGTCGGGGGCCGGTTGAACACTCAAGGAGTGTATCGGCCGAATGGGGGAGTACGGGGGGAGGGGGAGCCGTGAGTACTACGGGGCCCGAATGCTGCGGGGCCCGGGTATTACGGGTGCTGCGGGCTCTGGGTATTACAGGGGTCGAGTATTACGGGATACCCCTACTCCCCGTACCTCCCGGCCTCCTCGTACCCCTCCTCCTCGAACAGCGCCTCCTGCACGGCGTCCCCCTCGTCGTACCCCCGTACCCGTCGGTTCCGTAGTCCCACCACCACCGAGGTCACCGCTGCCGTCACTCCCAGTGCCGCCGGGACCATCCACGCGCGGTTGGCCGTGTGGCCCAAGGCGTGGTCGACGGAGAGGCGGCCGCGCCCGCCGCGGGGGTCGCCAGGCCCAGGGCCAGCAGCGCCCCGCCGCCCGCCTCCGCGAGGCCCGCGGCCGTCGCCGACGCCTTGCCGGGGGTGTAGCCGACGGACTCCATGTACTGGCCGGTGCCCTCCAGGCCGTGCCCGCCGAACCAGCCGAACAGCTTCTGTGCGCCGTGCGCGGCCAGGATCCCGCCGGTGCCCAGCCGGAGCAGGAGCAGGCCCACGTCTCGGCGGCGATCGGTGCAACAGCTCACGGTGGCTCCCCAGGGTGACGACAGGTACGTCCACGGTCGCATCGGGGGTAGGGGGTGGCCCGTGGGGTGACGCCGTTCGAGTGACGGGCGATCGGCGGGAAGTGGTCACGGCCAGACGGGCAGCCGCTCGGGTGGGGCAGGTGGACGACACGGAGTCGACCCGGGCCATCCGTACGGCACTTGACCTCGGGGTCACGTTCTTCGACACGGCCGATACGTACGGCACGGGGCACAGCGAGCGGATTCTCAGGCGGGCGCTCGGCAAGCGGCGGGCGGATACCGTCATGGCCACCAAGTGGGGTTTCCGTCGACGGCGACACGTGCGTACACGTCATCGGTGAGGGTCGGATGACCGGTTTCGTTGTGGGTGGGCCGTTGCGGTGGCACGAGGACGAGGAGGGCTTCAGGGACCCTTCGTACTTTGGGGGTATCCCAGGTACCCCTTGAGGGGTAAGTCGCTGATGGGGTGTGTTTTTGGGTGGGGTTCGTGTTTTCTCACTCTTGTTCTGTACGGTCCCGTCGGTGAACATCACTGCTCGCGCCTGGGTCGTGGCTGACCACGACACGGGGAAGGTGCTCGCGGAGCACAACCCGCACCTGCGGCTGGCGCCCGCTTCGACGTTGAAGATGCTGTTCGCGGACACGTTGCTGGGGAAGTTCGCGCGGACGGAGCGGCATACGGTCACCGCGAGGGAGCTGGCGAGTGTGCCGGAGGGGTCGAGTGTGGTGGGGATCAGGGCGGGGGTGACGTACAGCGTCGAGGACCTGTGGCACGGGGTCTTCCTGAGGTCAGGGAACGACGCCGTGCGGGTGCTGGCCGCGATGAACGGGGGGATCGAGCGGTCGGTCGCCGAGATGCGGGCCAAGGCCGCCGATCTCCAGGCCCTCGATACCTACGTCGTAAGCCCCGACGGGTACGACCACCCCCGTCAGTACTCCTCCGCCTACGACCTCACCCTCATGGCCCGCAGCGGCCTCAGGAACGCCGACTTCCGGGCGTACTGCGGGACCAGGACCGCGCGGATCGGGAGCACCGGCATCGAGAACACCAACCGCCTGCTGTGCGGCTCGCACGGGGTGAAGCCGTACGCCGGGATGATCGGCGTCAAGAACGGCTACACCAGCAACGCGGGCAACACGTTCACCGGCGCGGCGACGAGGGACGGGCGGACCCTGATCGTCACCGTCCTGCACCCCAGGAGCGGCCTCAACGCCGTGTACGAGGAGACCCGCACCCTCCTTGACTGGGGCTTCACGCAAGGGAGTTCGGTGAAACCCGTCGGCACGCTCGCGGAACCGCTCAGCGAGGGCGGCGCCAGGGTCTCGCGCGACTCCCCGCACGGGGCGGCCGGTTCGGCGGGAGCGGCGGTCGACGACGCCAGTCTGGGGTGGACGCTGCCCGTCGGGGGAGTGGTGG
This sequence comes from Streptomyces roseirectus, assembly GCF_014489635.1. NCBI lineage: Bacteria > Bacillati > Actinomycetota > Actinomycetes > Kitasatosporales > Streptomycetaceae > Streptomyces > Streptomyces roseirectus. Next base: position 6,713,755 of record NZ_CP060828.1, read on the forward strand.
CCGGGACGCTGCTGGGCGGGGTGTACGCGCTGCGCAACCGACGGACCAAGAAGGCTCCCGGCGAAGAGAGTTGATGCCCCGTCTGATGGCAGACGCCCCACGGCCCGGTGCGTACCTCGCGGTCCCACGCGAGGCCCACCCCCACCCGGTGCCGTGGGGCGACTACCTCTTCCCCCCTCGGAATGGCCTACGGAACTCCCTCACCCAAGTGTGAAGTTCCTGTGTAGAAGAGTTGAGCATAGTTCCGCCAACTCCCGCAATAGGGCGGACGACGTAATTCCGCTTGCGCGGATCACGCGTCTCGCCTCACCCCCGCCCCGCATACGGCATCCCCGTGGCCAGCACCGTCACGAACTGCATGTTCGCCTCCAAGGGCAGCTCCGCCATGTGCCGTACGGTGCGCGCCACATCGGCGACGTCCATCACCGGCTCCACCGCGACCTCGCCGTTCGCCTGGAGCACCCCCTGCCGCATCCGGTCCGTCATATCGGTCGCCGCGTTGCCGATGTCGATCTGGCTGACCGCGATGCCGTACGAACGCCCGTCCAGGGCAAGGGACTTGGTCAGCCCGGTCAGCGCGTGCTTGGTCGCGGTGTACGGCGCCGACCGCGGCCGGGGCGTGTGCGCGGAGATGGAACCGTTGTTGATGATCCGACCACCTCGCGGATCCTGGGACTTCATCATCCGGAACGCCGAACGCGCGCACAGGAACGCCCCGTTGAGATTGGTGTCGACGACATGCCGCCACGCCTTGTACGACAGCTCCTCGAACGGCACGCCCCCGGGTCCGAACGTCCCCGCGTTGTTGAACAGCAGATCCAGCCGCCCCGGCACGGCACCGAAGACGCGCTCCACGTCCTCCTCGCGCGACACGTCGGCCCGCAGGACGCGGCACGCGGCGTCCGGCGCCAGCGCCGCCGTCTCCTCAAGCTTCTCGGCGCGCCGCCCCACCAGCACCAACGACCAACCCGCGCCCGCCAGTTCGACGGCGACGGCCCGCCCGATGCCCGAACCGGCACCGGTCACCACTGCGACTTTGGAGTTCATGCCTCCGAAGCGTAGGCGGACGTCGCGCCGCCACCCGGCACGGCGGGCGCAGCGGCGGACGGCTCGGCGGGTGGCGGCCAGGCATCGCCCCACTCCGCGTCCCGCGCGGCCCTGTAGAGCCCACCATGCCGCTTGGTGACCGTACTCCGCCCCAACTCCCCGTCCGCCGCGCACAGTTCGAGCAGCACCTGCCCCTTGCGCAGCTGCGGACGCCGCACGACACGGGAGGCGGCCGGCGTCACCGGCACCCGTGTCGCCGCCACGTACGCGAACTTCTCGTCCTCGTACGGCAGCGAACCCCCCTTGACCTGCCGGTGCAGGGACGAGCGGCTGACCCGCGCCGAGAAGTGACACCAGTCGGCGCCGGGGACGATCGGGCAGGCGGCGCTGTGCGGACAGGGCGCGGCGACGGTGTGACCGCTCGCGATCAGCGCGTCCCGCGCCTCGATGATCCGCGCGTATCCGTCGGGCGTGCCCGGCTCGACGATCACGACGGAGGCGGCGGCGCTCACCCCGGCCAGCAGGGCGGAACGGTCGGCCGGCGTCAGCTCGTTGAGGACGTACGAGACGGTCACCAGGTCCGTGTCCTCGGGGATCCGGAGTGCCGACCCGATCCGCGCCCGCTCCCAACGCGCCTCGGACAGCGCGGAGTTGGCGGCGGCGATCTCACGGCCCAGGGCGAGCGCGGGCTCGGCCCAGTCCAGGACCGTCACCTCCCGCGCGCCGGGCCACACCGACTCCACCGCCCACGTCGCGGCGCCGGTGCCGCCGCCGACGTCCACATGGCGCCCCGGCGTCCACTCGGGGACCGTCTCGGCGAACGCCTCCAGGGCCGACCGGACGGCCTCGAAGGTCGCCGGCATGCGGTACGCGGCGTACGCGGCGACGTCCGCGCGGTCGCGCAGGATCGGGGTGTGCGTCGGGGTCGCGCCCCGGTAGCTGGCGATCAGCCGGTCCACCGCCTGGGCCGCCTGCCGGGGAGGCAGCCCGTCGAGGAGGGAGTCGAGGGCGGTACGGAGGGATTCGGCCGAGTTCACCCGGTGATTCTCTCAGGTCCCGGGTACCGCTCAGGTCGTACGGGTACGGGGTACCCGTAGACCCCGTAAGGGGCGGCCCGGCACCCGTACGAGACACCCCCTCCCCCCTACCCCCCGAACCCCCGCACCGCCCGAGCCACCCGTGTCCCCGCCCGTGCCCTGGGCCCGCTCCCGCCCTGCCGCCTCCGGGGATGCACGGTGTTCGCCAGCATCACCAGGAACGTGTCCGTGGCCCGGTCCACCACCAGCGAGGTCCCCGTGAACCCCGTGTGCCCGGCCGCCCCGCGCCCCGCCAACTCCCCCATGAACCAAGCCTGATCGACCGCGAACCCCAGCCCCGGCGGATCGAGCAGCAGGTCGACGTAGGCACCGCCGAGGATCCGCGCGGTCCCGTACGACCCCCCGTTCAGCAGCGTCCGGCAGAATACGGCCAGGTCCCGCGCCGTCGAGAACAGCCCGGCGTGACCGGCCACCCCGCCGAGCGCCCACGCGTTCTCGTCGTGCACCTCGCCCCGCAGCATCCCCCGGTCCACCTTTCCCCAGGGCCGCCGCTGGTCCTCGGTCGCGGCGGCGCCGGGGCAGGGCCCGAAGTCGGTGGACGCCATCCCCAGCGGCCGGGTGATCCCCTCGTGGACGAGGACGTCGAGGGTGCGCCCGGTGATCCGCTCCAGCACCTGCTGCAGGACCAGCATGTTCAGGTCGGAGTAGAGGTAGGCGCCGGGTTCGCCCACCGGCTCCTCCGCGCGCAGCGCCGCCAGCCGCTCGGTGTCGTCGGCGTACGCGTACAGGGGGAGTTCGGGGCGTAGTCCCGAAGTATGGGTGAGCAGGTGCCTGATCGTCGTCCCGTACCGCCGGACGCCCTCGAAGTCGGGCAGGTAACCGCTCACCGGCGCGTCGATCCCGAGCCGGCCCCGCTCGATCTGCTGGACCGCCGCGACCGACGTGAACAGCTTGGTCAGCGACGCGAGGTCGAACGGCGTCTCCAACGTCATCGGCACGCGCTCGTCCACCGGCAACTCGACGCCGGCGCCCCTGCCGCCGCCCCTCGCCTCACCACCGTCCCCCGCCTCACCACCGCCCCCCGCGTCACCCCCGTCCGCATCACCTTCGTCCGCGTCACCCCCCTCCGCAGCGCCCCCGGACACCTCACCCCCGTACGAAGCGAACCGGACCGCCCACCCCACGGCCTCCCGTACCGCCACCACCGGCCCCCGCCCCGCGAAGACCACCACGCCCGCCGCCCACGGATGCGGCCCGGCGACCAGCGCGTGGACCTCGTCGACGAGAAGCCCCAGCTCCCCCGCGTCCAGACAGGCACGCGCGGGGGCGTCGGGGCGAAGTCTCGGCGCGCTCAGCTGTCAGCTCCCTCGGCGTCAGAAGCATGCGTAGTACCCGTAGTACCCGCACTCGCGCCCGTAGTACCCGCACCCGTACCACCCGCGCCCGCACCGGCACCCGCACCACCCGTACCCGTACTACCCGTACTACCGGCACCGGCACCGGCACCCCCCGCCCACGGCCCGCACATCCCCACGAAGCACCCCAGCGCCACCACCGAAGCCACCACCTGCACCACCGCCATCGGCACGGCCGTATGCTCCCCCGCCACCCCCACCAACGGCGAGGCCACCGCCCCCACGAGGAACGACGACGTCCCGAGCAGCGCGGACGCCGACCCCGCGGAGTGCTTCGTCCGCAGCAACGCGAGCGTCTGCGCGTTCGGCAGCGCAAGACCCATCGCGGACATGAGGACGAACAGCGCGACGGCGACCGGCACGAGCCCGACGTCCCCGAAGACCCCCGACGTCATCAGCAGCAGCGCCACCGACGCCGCGGCGATCACCAGGAGCCCCGCCCCGAGCACCCGGTCCAGCCGCACCCGCCCGACCAGCACCTTCCCGTTGACCTGCCCGACGATCATCAGCCCGACCGAGTTGACCCCGAACAGCAGGCTGTACGTCTGCGGGGACGCCCCGTAGATCTCCTGGACCACGAACGGCGACGCCGAGATGTACGCGAACAGCGCGGCGAACGCGAAACCGCCGGTCAGCATGTACCCCGAGAACGGCGTGTCGGCGAGCAGCCCCCGCATCGAGCGCAGCGCCTCGCCCACCCCGCCCTCGTGCCGGTCGGCGGGCTCCAGCGTCTCCGGCAGCCGCACCCACACGACCGCCGTCAGCAGCACCCCGACCCCGATGAGGACGACGAACACGCCCCGCCAGTCCGTGAACCGCAGGATCTGCCCGCCGATCAGCGGCGCCACGATCGGGGCGATCCCCGAGATCAGCATCAGGGTCGAGAAGAACCGCGCCATCGCGTCGCCGTCGTACAGGTCACGTGTCACCGCCCGCGCGATGACGATCCCCGCCGCGCCCGCGAGCCCCTGGACGAGCCGGAAGGCGACCAGCGTCTCGACGTTCGGGGCGAGCGCGCACAGCGCGGTGGCGACGACGTACAGGACGAGCCCGGCCAGCAGCGGCCGGCGCCGCCCCCACCGGTCGCTCATCGGCCCGACGACCAGCTGCCCCAGCGCCATGCCCGCCAGACACGCGGTGAGCGTCAGCTGCACGGTCGCGGCCGGGGCGTGCAGCGAGTCGGTGACCTCCGGCAGCGCCGGCAGGTACATGTCCATCGACAGCGGGGGAGTGGCGGTCAGCCCGCCGAGGAGCAGCGTGACCAGCAGCCCCGTCCGGCGTCTGGCGGCAAGAGTCGGCGACGCGGACGTCCGCGCCGCCCTCGATATCGGTGCCCCGGTCTCGGGCATGTGCCCCTCCCTCTGATCCCTGTCCGCCGCCTATGCTCTCAGCTCGACGGAGCACCCGGACAGAACGTCCGGGCAGTGGACGGAAGCGTGGGTTCGATGACGGCGGACAGCGTGCGGTGGGGAATCCTGGCGACCGGCGGGATAGCCGCCGCCTTCACGGCGGATCTGATCGACCTGCCCGACGCGGAGGTCGTCGCGGTCGCCTCGCGGACGGAGGAGGGCGCGAAGACGTTCGCGGAGCGGTTCGGCATCCCGCGCGCGTACGGCGACTGGGCCTCGCTCGCCGCCGACGCGGACGTCGACGTCGTGTACGTCGCGACGCCGCACTCCGCGCACCGGGCCGCCGCCGGGCTCTGCCTGGAGGCCGGGCGGCACGTGCTGTGCGAGAAGCCGTTCACGCTGAACGTGCGCGAGGCCGAGGAACTGGTCGCCCTCGCGCGCGCCCACGACCGCTTCCTCATGGAGGCGATGTGGATGTACTGCAACCCGGTCATCCGCCGGCTCAAGGCCGTCGTGGACGACGGGACGATCGGCGAAGTCCGCACCGTCCAGGCCGACTTCGGGCTCGAAGGGCCCTTCTCGCCGGCCCACCGGCTGAGGGACCCCGCGCAGGGCGGCGGCGCGCTGCTCGACCTCGGCGTCTACCCCGTCTCCCTCGCGCACCTCTTCCTCGGCGAGCCCTCCGGCGTCTCCGCGCGCGCCGTCCTCTCGCCCGAGGGCGTCGACCTCCAGACCGCCCTCGCCCTCTCCTGGGACTCCGGCGCGCTCGCCGCGCTGCACTGCTCCGTCGTCGGCGGGACGCCCGTCTCGGCGTCCATCACCGGCACCAAGGGCCGCATCGACATCCCGAACGGCTTCTTCTACGCCGACCGCTTCGTCCTTCACCGCGTAGGCCGCGACCCCGAGGAGTTCACCCACGACCCCGCCGAGGGCCCCGCACAGAGCTTCCGCCACGAGGCCCGCGAAGTCATGCGCGCCCTCCGCGCCGACGAACGCGAATCCCCCCTCGTCCCCCTCGACGGCACCCTCGCGGTCATGCGCACCCTGGACGCGGCCCGCGCACAGACCGGCGTCCGCTACCCGGGCGAGCCGGCGTAGCCCGCCCGGCGGAGGGGCACTGGACCGGGGCGCGGGGCGGTGGGGCACCGCCCTGCCGGGGCCGGGAGGCCGAGAAGAGGGGACGAGGACCGAGGCCGGGAGCCGGCGACCGGGACCGCGAGGGCCGGAGCCGGGTCGCGCAGTCGCGGGGCGGAGGCGGGCGCCGACGCGGTGGGGCACTCCCGGCTGGGAACTGGGAGGCCGAGGAGAAAGGACGCCGGACCGGGGCGCGCGGTCGCGCGAAGGAGGGCGACGAGCCATACCGGTCCCGGAGGCCACGAGCCCAGTTCGGGCTCTACTCGAAAGGGAATGGGCGTGCCCGTCGCCGCCGCGATTCGTGCAGGCGTCGTGTCGTGGTGGGCTGCTCGCGCCAACTGGTGGGACGGCCGCTCGGGGACGGTCGAGGGCCGGGAGTCTGGGGCGTGGGCCGAGGGGTGGGAGCGTCGTGGGGGGTGTCTGGGCTCCGTGCGGAGCGACGGGGTGGACGGTTGCCCAGGCTCAGGACGTCGCTGCCCCCGCTCACCCGCACGCCGGGCGGATTTAATCTGGGCCCATGTCGCCCAGAACACCCGATGCCTCCCGGCGGAGTGAGACCTCGCGCCGTGCCATCTATGCCGCTGCCCTTGGGCTCGTCGCGGAGAGTGGTTACGCGAAGACGACCATTGAGGGGATCGCCGCGCGTGCCGGGGTCGGGAAGCAGACGATCTACCGCTGGTGGGGGTCGAAGGCGGACGTGTTGCTGGAGGCGTTCCTGGATCTGGGGGAGCAGCAGGTGGGGGAGGGGACCCTTCAGGGGACTACGGGTATGACAGGGGGAGCCTTGGATGGTCCTCAGGGGATTCCCGACACCGGTGACCTCTCCGCCGACCTCAAACTCGTCCTCCGCGCCACTGTCGACAACCTCCTCGACCCCCGCTTCGACGCCCCCGCCCGCGCCCTCACCGCCGAGGGCCTGGTCGACGAGAAACTGGGGCGGACCGTCGTAGCCAAGTTGCTGGAACCCAATTTCGAGTTGTACGTCGAGAGGCTGCGATCCGCGCGTGAGGCGGGCCAGTTGAGGCCGGAGATCGATCCCCGTATCGCCCTCGAACTCTTCGTCGCCCCGGTCGCCCAACGCTGGCTCCAGCGCACGGGAGAACTCACCCACACCTACACGGACACCCTCGTCGACTACGCCCTGCACGGCATCGCCCCGCGCTGAACCCGGCCTTGAGCCGCCCCTGAGTCACCCCTGAACCCGACCCTGAGCCACCCCCGAACCCGGCCCCGAGCCCACCCCTGAGCCGAACCCCGAGCCCACCCCGAACCGCCCCGAGCCTCCTCGTCCCACCGAGTGACACGGGCGGTCCACGACGACACCTCCGCAGGTCGCGGCGGCGACGCCCGGCGCCGCACACCCCACCCGCCGCCCTGCCCCGAGGCCGCGGCGGGGCGCGTCCGGCGCGGGCGTACCCACCCGTCGGCAACCCCGTCAACACCCCACCAACCTCACCCACCCCGGCGAGCCCCCGACACCACCCCCGACCACCCCGCTCCCCGTCCGCCAGCCCGACGGAACGCCCCCTCCGAACCAGGCCCGAGACCCGCCCCGGCCCCGACCTCACCCCGCCCCGGAGCCGTCACGACCCACCCCGACCCCCACCCTGGGGCTTATGTCCCGACAAGACCCCCCGGTTCCCCTCGCACCGGCACGATGAGGCATGCTGTGCCCACCACAGCGACGCGAGGGGACAGATGAGCGCGGAGGCGATCGGCAGGATCGGTCTGAGGGTCAGGCTGGCCCAGTGGCTGCGTAAGGACGTCCCCGAGACCGGCGCCGGCGGCGACCGCGAGGCGCTGCTGCTGGCCGCCGCAGGGGCGGGCCTCCCGCTGGCCCCCGCCGCGCACCCGGCCCCGGGCTACGGCTGTTCCTGCGACCGCGTGGGCTGTCCGACCCCCGCCCGCCACCCCGTCTCCTTCGCCTGGCAGACGCAGTCGACGACCGACCACGCGCAGATCGAACGCTGGGCCCGCCACCAGCCCCAGGCCAACTTCATCACCGCGACCGGCACGACCCACGACGTCCTGGACGTCCCCCTGGACGCCGGCCGCGACGCCCTGGACCGCCTGCTCGCCGCCGGTGTGGACGTCGGCCCGGTCGCCGAGTCCGACGACGGCCGCCTCCTGTTCTTCACCCTCACCCGGGGCACCCCCGAGGACGAGGACGAGTGGTGGCCCTGCGAACTCGACTGCCACCCCGAGACGATGGACGAACACCCCGGCCTGCGCTGGCACTGCCGCGGCTCCTACGTCCTGGTCCCCCCGGCCCGCCTCCCCGGCGACGACAGCCGCTCGGTCCACTGGGTACGCGGCCCGGAGTACACCCTCCCCGACCCGCTCAGCCTGCTGGAGGTCCTGACGGACGCCTGCGCGAGGTACGCCCCCGACGAAACCCCGGCGTCCTGGCCCCTGGGTACCTGAGTACTACGGGGCTCACTCCCCCTTCGCCCCGGTCAGCCCCTCCACCCGGCTCAGCAGCTTCACCTTCCCGTCCCCGACCCCCTTCATCGGATCGACGGCGACGACATTCGACACGAACTCCATCGTCAGCGACTGCTTGACCTCACCGGTCGTCAGAGCCTTCACGCTCGCGTTCGGCGCCGGCACGGCCGTCCCGGCGGCAGCCGTCTGCTTCGTGTAGTTGTGCCCGGAGAAGAAGACGACGGCACCGCCGTCGGCGGCCCGCAGTGCGACCGGCCGGTAGTCGCTGTCGTTCAGCGGCTCGTCGATGTACTGCGTCGCGAGCCCCGGCCGCGTGGCCTTCTCCCGCGCGCTCCGCAGCACGCTCGTGTACGCCCCGTCGGCGAACAACCCCTGCCCGGTCCCCAGGTACTCGGCGTACGACGCGCTCAACCTGCCCGGCGACACGGAGAGTTCGGGCGCGTCCAGGGAGACGGCCTCCGCGTAGCCGTCCGCGTCCCTCTTGAACGCGGGTAGCGCGTCCGGCGCGACGAGCGTCAGGTACGCCGCCTGCCAGGGCTCGGCGACGTCGTTGCGGGTGAACACCATCAGCCAGCGCGACGAACCGCCCCGGTTGGCCTGCGAGTCGGCGACGAACCAGCGCGGCCAGCCGGCCTTCTTGGGGATGGTGACCTTGACGTCCGACAGCGCCAGCGGCTGGTGGTTGGGGTTGCCGCCCGGGTCGGTGATCCTGCCGGCCTTGAGCCGCGCCGCGTCGATGACCCCGAGCGGCCCGGTCGTGTACGCCGCGTCCAGCGAACTGTCGTACGCCTTGTCGGCCTTGTTGTACGCCGCCGTGAACTCCCGCACCGCTTCGGCGGCTTCGGCCGGGGTGGTGGTCGGGACGACCTCGCGTTCCCCGTGGATCACCACACAACCGCTCGCCGAGAGGGACACACCGGTCAGCACGACCGCTATGAGCGCGTTCCGGTCACGCCTGCGCAGCCTGATCATCAGGTGACTTCACCTTCCTCTTCCCGGAGGCGAACCCTACCGGGGCGAGGAACAGGGCGAGCGTCGGGACCAGGTACAGCAGCCACACCGTGACCTGGAGGACGGTCGGGTCCGGCTGGAAGTTGAACACGCCCTTCAGCAGCGTCCCGTACCAGCTGTCCGGCGGGATCGCGTCGCTGATGTCGAACGCGAGCCGGGTCAGCCCCGGCACCCAGTCGGCCTCCTGCAGGTCGTGGACGCCGTAGGCGAGTACGCCCGCCGCGACGACGACCAGCATCCCGCCGGTCCAGGTGAAGAACCGCGCCAGATCGATCCGCAGCGCACCCCGGTAGAACAGCCACCCCAGCAGGACGGCCGTGGCGAGCCCGAGCCCCGCCCCGATCAGCGGACGCGGCGTCCCGTCCCCGGCCGCGTGCACGGACGTCCAGATGAACAGGGCCGTCTCCAGGCCCTCCCGGCCCACCGCGAGGAACGCCGTCGCGACCAGCGCGCCCGTGCCCATCGCGAGCGCGGCGTCCAGCTTGCCGTGCAGCTCGGCCTTCAGATGCCGCGCGGTGCGCCGCATCCAGAACACCATCCACGTCACGAGCCCCACCGACACGATCGACAGCGAGCCGCCCAGCGCCTCCTGCGCCTCGAACGTCAGCTCCTGCGACCCGAATTCGAGCGCGCACCCGAACCCGAGCGCGATCACGACGGCCGTGGCGACCCCGAGCCAGATCGGCCGCAGCGCGTCCCGCCGCCCGGTCTTCACCAGGTAGGCGATGAGGACGCAGACGACGAGGCTCGCCTCAAGCCCTTCCCGCAGCCCGATCAAGTAGTTGGAGAACACAGGTCACTTCCCCTCGAACAGGGCGCGGCCCCACCAGTCGTCCGCGTCCCGCACCCCCGGCGGCACGGCGAACACCGCCGAACCGACGTGCTGGATGTACTCGTTGAGCGCGTCGGTCGCCAAGTGCCGCTGGATCCTGACGAATCCGTCGCGCACGTCGCGCTGGTACGCGAGGAAGAACAGGCCCGCGTCGAGGCGCCCGAGCCCGTCGGTGCCGTCGGTGAAGGAGTAGCCCCGGCGCAGGATCGTCGAGCCGCCGTTGGAGTCGGGGTGCGCGAGCCGTACGTGCGCGTCGGGCTTCATCGCCTTCAGGAACGGCTCGTCGTGCTCGTTCGCCTTCCCGACGGGCGCGCCCTCGCCCTTGTCGCGGCCGAAGACGTCCTCCTGCTCCTGGAGCGAGGTGCGGTCCCATGTCTCGATGTGCATCCGGATCCGCCGGGCGACGAGGTAGGAGCCGCCGGCCATCCACGCCGGGCCGTCCTGCTCGGACGCCCACACGAACTTCTCCAGCCGGTCCGTCTCGGTGCCGGCGATGTTGCGGGTGCCGTCCTTGAACCCCATGAGATTGCGCGGGGTCTGCGCGTCCGGGGTCGTCGACGAGGTCTTCCCGAAGCCGAGTTGGGACCAGCGCACGACGACCTTGCCGAACCCGATGCGGGCGAGGTTGCGGATCGCGTGCACGGCGACCTGCGGATCGTCCGCGCACGCCTGCACGCACAGGTCGCCGTTCGAGCGCGCCAAGTCCAGTGCCTCGCCGGGGAATTGCGGCAGGTCGATCAGTGCCTCGGGCCGCTGGCCGGCGAGGCCGAACTTCGCGAACAGCGACGGCCCGAACCCGATCGTCAGCGTCAGCCGCGACGGCTTCAGCCCCAGCGCCTCGCCGGTGTCGTCCGGCGGAGCCTCCGCGAGCCCGCCGAACGCGCCCTCGCCGACCGGCCGTCCGGCGGCCATCCGGCGCGCGGCCTCGGTCCAGTCCTTCAACAGCCGGACGAACTCGGCGCGTTCGGTGGTGGTGACGTCGAACGCGGCGAAGTGCAGGCGGTCCTGGACCGGCGTGGCGATCCCGGCCTGGTGGGTGCCGTGGAACTCGACGGCGGTGGAAGGCTCGTGGTCGTCACCGCCGCTGTCGCTGACGGCGACGGCGCTCCCGGCGGCGACCGCGCCGAGCGCGAGACCGGCGCCGCCCCAGCCCAACAGGGCCCGGCGGGAAGGGGATTCGGTCATCGCCCGGCCCTACTTGACCACGGCCGCGGCGAGCTTGGACAGCGGCTCCGCGAGCGCGTTCACCGCGTCCGACAGCTCCTTGCGCTGCGCCTCGGTGACCTTGTCGTAGGAGACGAAGTCGTAGGACACCTTGTCCGCACGGTACTTGTCGAGGAGGGCGTTCAGCGCGGCGAACTGCCGGTCCAACTCCGTGACCAGAGCGGGGTCGTTCTTCTGGGCGATGGAGCGCAGCAGGGTGTACGCCTCCTGGGCGCCCTCGACGTTGGCCTTGAAGTCGACGAGGTCGGTGTGCGAGTAGCGGTCCTCCTCGCCGGTGACCTTGCCGGTGGCGACCTCGTCGAGGAGTTCCTTGGCGCCGTTGGCCATCGAGGTCGGGGTGATCTCGGCGGTGCCGACGCGCTTCTGCCAGTCGGTGAGGTCCTTGACGAGCTGCGCCGCGAGCGTCTTCTCCTCGGCGCCGATCCGCTTGTCCTGCCACAGGGCCTTCTCCAGCCGGTGCCAGCCCGTCCACTTCTGGCCCGGCTCCAGGCCGTCCGCGCGGGTGTCGACCAGCGGGTCGATGTCCCCGAACGACTCCGCGACCGGCTCGGTGCGCTCCCAGCCGATGCGCGAGGGGGCGTAGGCGGACTGCGCGGCGGCGAGGTTCCCGGCCTGGATCGCGTCCGTGAAGACCTTCACCTTCGGCAGCGTCGCGTCGGCCTGCTCCTGCGCGTAGCGGCGGTATTCGGCCACGGCCTTGTCGAGGGCCGGGTCGCGTTTCGCGGTGGTGGCGCCGGTCACCGACAGGGCCTGGCGGATGCCCTTGCCCTTCATGCCGGGCTTGCACGCGATGACGTACTCACCGGCCTTCACCTCGGCGGTCAGCCGCTGCCTGGTGCCCGCGCCGATGTTCTCCCGCTCCGAGACGATCCGGTCGTCCGGGAACAGCAGATAGACCTCGGTGACCTTCGATCCCTTGTTCTCGACGGCGAGTTCGACGTGCCCCGCGCCGACCGTCTTCCTCGACGTCTCGCACGCGTCGTCCGTCGCGGTCACCTTGATCACCCGGTCGCCGTCCCCGGCGCCGCTCTTCTCCGTACAGCCCGTGACGGCGGTCAGGGCCACGAGTGTCGCGGCTGCGGTGGCGACGGTGAGTCTGGCGGGGCGCATACGGGCACTCCTGTTGGGGTGTGGCTGAAAAAGGACGTGACAGGGCTCACAGGGCCTAGTGAGGCTCGCCTAACTTAACCGAGCCTTACCTAATGCGTGCGCCAATGGGAGTTCAAAGGGAACCCAAGGGTTAACGCTTGGGGGCGACCAGCAGGCTGCCGTTCCCCGGATGCCGGATCACCTCGATCGGCTGGTCGTACACCTCCGACAGCAGCGCGTCCGTGAACACCTCCTCCGGCGGGCCGTCCGCCGCGACCCTCCCCTCCCGCAGCACGGCCACCCGGTGCGCGTACGCTGCCGCGAGACCCAGGTCGTGCAGCACGACGACGACGGCGTCGCCCGCCGCCGCCCGCTCCCGGCAGATCCTCAGCACCAGCTCCTGATGCCGGAGGTCCAGCGCGGCCGTCGGCTCGTCGAGCAGCAGCAGCGGCGCCCGCTGCGCCAGCACCCTCGCCAGCGCCACCCTCGCCCGCTCGCCGCCGCTCAGCGCGGCGAACGGACGCCCCGCGAACCGCGTGACCTCCGTCGCGGCCATCGCCGTTCTCATGATCACCTCGTCCTCCGCCGGCGAGGTGTCGTGCGGCGCCCTCCCCATCCGGACGACGTCCTCGACGGGGAACGGGAACGAGACGGCCGCCTCCTGCGGCAACACCGCGCGCCGCAGGGCGAGTTCGGGGGTGGTCCACTCCTGCGCCGGGCGGCCGTGGACGCGGACGACGCCGTCGGCGGCGGGGAGATCGGCGGCCAGGGCCGCGAGCAGCGTCGACTTGCCGGCGCCGTTGGGGCCGACGAGCGCGAGGAGTTCGCCCGCGTGGACGGGGAGGGTGACGCCGTGGAGGACGCGGCGGGGGCCGAGGTCGAGATGGAGGCCGACGGCTTCGGCGAGGAGGGTGCCGGGGGTGGGGGGTGGTGGGGGAGTGGGGCGGGGGCGGGGGAGTCTCATGGGGGCCTTCGGGGTGGTGGGTGGATTTCCGACGGGGGGTTTCTGGCGGGGGTTTCCGGCGGGGTTTTTCGAGCCGAGGTCGGCGTGTTTCAAAGGGTCTTCAGACCCAGCCCCCTTGTCGCTGGCGAGTCCGGTGCAGCAGCCAGAAGAAGAACGGGCTCCCCAGCAGCCCCGTCAGCACCCCCAAAGGCAATTCCGCGGGCGCGGCGATGGTCCGCGACGACAGATCCGCGGCCAGCAGAACGAACGCCCCCAGCAACGCGCTCACCGGCACCAGGAACCGGTGCCCCGGCCCGGCGGCCATCCGCAGCAGATGCGGAATGACCAGGCCCACGAACCCGATGATCCCCGAAACGCTCACCGCGGCGGCCGTCAACAGTGCGATCACCAGGATCAGCACCACCCGAAGCCGCTCCACATCGACCCCGAGATGCCGGGCGGGCCGCTCCCCGAGGGCGAGGAGGTCGAGCCGGCGTGAGTAGAGCGGGGCCAGCGCCAGTCCCACGACCGTGCACGGCAGCACGGCCAGCACCTTGGGCCAGGTCGCCTGTGACAGCGATCCGAGCTGCCAGAACACGATCTGATTCACGGCGGCGGTGTCGGCGAAGAACAGGAACAGGCCGATGAGGGCACCGCCGAAGGCGTTGACGGCGATTCCGGTGAGAATGAGCGTCACCACCTCCGCTTTACCCCCGCTGCGGGACAACGCGTAAACCAGCAGAGCAGTCCCGAGTCCCCCGACGAAAGCGAACGCCGGAACAGTCCAGGTCCCCAGAAACCCCACCCCCAGGGAAATCGCGGCAACCGCCCCCACCGCCGCCCCGGAAGAAATCCCGATCACCCCGGGCTCGGCGAGCGGATTCCCGAAAACCCCCTGCATGAGCGCCCCCGCGCACCCCAAAGACGCCCCCACAAGCAACGCCAGCACAATCCGAGGAAACCGCACATTCCACAACACGGACTCCGCGACCCGATCCAATTCCCCGCCCCACAACCCCACCCGATGCCCCACCGACCCCACCACATCCCCCAACGGAATCGGATACGCCCCCGTCCCGGCGGCGACCGGCACCAGCGCGACCAACGCCACCACCAGCCCCGCCCCGAGCCACCACTCCCGCCGCCGCCCACCCCCCGACACCCTCTCCACCGGCTCAACACCCTTTTCCAGCAAGGCCATCCGACACCCTCCCCATCCATGTCCGACCACCAGATATTAGGTTAGCCTCACCTAATCAATCCACCCTCATCCCTCAAACTGCCCCCATGCCCCAACCCCACCGCGAACCCCTGGGCCCCCACGCCCTGACCCTGAACCACACCTCCCCCCCACCCCCGCCTCCGCTTCGAAACGGCTGACGGCGGCCGCATCCTCCTCCGCCAGAACGCCCGCGTCGTCCTGCTGGCGAAGGTCGAACGCCTCAACCAGGGCGTCCACTTGACCCGCCTCGACGGCGTACGTCTGGCACGCCCCCGACCTCGTCCGCACCTGGCCGGCGGCCCACCTCGACTGGTCCGCCCAGGGCTGGCACGGCGTCATCCCCCTGCGCCCCCTCTCCCCGCCGGACGCGCCCCGCGTCAAGGCGTACCGGAAGCGCGCCCGCGAAGGCACCCTCGCCCCGGTCCTCCTGTGGTGGGTCACGGCGTTCGACGGCTGGCTGCTGCTCGACGGCCACGACCGGGCGATCGCGGCGCTGGAGGAGGGCGGCACGCCGCCGTGCGTGGTGCTGGTGAGGGTCCCGGACGAGGAGGACTGGCGGAAGGAGGCGGCAGAGTTGACGGAGGGTCATGAAGCGGGAGGAGAGGGGCAGTTGGGGCGAAACCCAGGGTTGGACGCTCGTCTCGCCGACACCCTCGCCGCCCTCCCCTACGACCCCGCCCCCACCCGCGCCTGGCCCCTCCCCGGTGGAGTCGCCACCTGGGATCGGGAAGCCGCTCGGGCGGTGTTTCAATTCCCGGGTGACTGATTACGACGTCCTCCGCGTCTTCTGCGCCCCCGGCGGAGGGTATGGCAACGAACTCGGTGTGGTCCGCGACGGCTCGCGGGTGCCCGAGCGTGCGGAACGGCAGGAGCTGGCGGCCAAACTCGGCTTCAGCGAGACCGTGTTCGTGGACGACCCCGAGCGCGGGGTGATCGACATCTACACGCCCACGACCCGGCTCCCTTTCGCCGGCCACCCCTGCGTCGGCACGGCCTGGCTCCTGGACGTCCCGGAGCTGGTGACCCCGGCCGGGCTGGTCGGCGCGCGGCTGGACGGCGAGTTCAGCTGGGTCGAGGCGCGGGCGGAGTGGGCCCCGCCGAGGACCCTGCGCCGCTACGGCAGCGCCGCCGAGGTCGACGACCTGCCGATACCCCCGCCGGGGGAGTGGATCTACGCGTGGGCGTGGCTGGACGAGGCGGCGGGCCGCGTCCGCGCACGTGCCTTCCCCGGCCGCGGCGACGGCATCGACGAGGACGAGGCGACCGGTGCGGCCGCGATCCTCCTCACCGACCAGCTGGGCCGCGCGCTGAACATCACCCAGGGCGCCGGCTCCCAGATCCTGACGGCGCCGCAGCCGTACGGGTGGGTGGAGGTCGGGGGGCGGGTCTTCCTGGAACGGTGAGCCGAAGAGCGGTGAGCCGAAGTCGGACGATGTGACAAGCGAGGAACCGGTCCGTGAGCGGGGAAACGGCGGGATACTGGGGGTGACCGCCCGCCGGGAGTGAGGAGAGCCCATGAGTGCGCAGCACTCCGAGACACCCACGACACTTCCCCCGCTCAGGACCGTGGCCGACATCCGGGCCGCCCTGAGGGAGGGCCGGGGATTCCCCGGTGACAAGGAGGACTTCGAACTCGACCTCGCCCGCGCCCTGGACGCCTCCACGGCCGCCGACCTCGGCAAGGTCGCCGAAGTGATCGTCGACTACCGGGGCCGGATCCGGCTGTACTCGGACCCGGGGTTCGACGACGCCCTCCAGGAGGGCCTTGAGATCGCGGCGAAGATCAAGAAGGGCGAGCTGGGTTGAGCCATGTGGTAGCCGTCCTGTCGGACGTGGCGGCCCTGCGTCTGGAACAGCTCGGCCCGGTCGCCCGCCAGGCGGTCGAGGAGTTGCTGAAGGAGCTGGAGACGGCCCCGAGGCTCGGCGTCCTGCGGCATGTCGGGGCTGGCGGGCGTCAGGAGGTCTACAAGACCAAGCTCGAACCCCGCGAGGGGATGCCGGGGCTGGCGGTGGCGTACGTGTACCTGCCGGACCCGCCCCCCGCGGCGGTCGTGATCATAAGCGTCACCCCCGACGACCCCGCCGACGAACCCTGGTTCTGACCCCCGCCGTCACCCCCGCCGTCCGCGCACCCCGCGCCCCCACCCCTCACGCGCTCACCGCGAACTCCTCCCCCAACCCCCGGAACACCCCCGTGTTCAGCGCGAACGCGCGCTTGCACTCGCCCACGATCCGCTGCTTCTCCAGCTCGTCGGCGTGGACCGCGTCCAGCAGCTCCCGGTACCCCCGCTTGAAGGCGGCGGGATTCCCGATGCCCTCGAAGACGTAGAACCGGACGCCGTCGCCCTTCTTCTCGAACCCCCAGGTCCGCTCGGCCCTGTCGCGGATGATCTGCCCGCCGGAGAGATCGCCGAGGTAGCGGGTGTAGTGGTGGGCGACATACCCCGCGGGCCACTCCTCGGCGCACTCGCGGACGCGCTCCGCGTACGCCCGGGTCGCGGGCAGCGCGGACAGCCCCGCCCGCCAGCCGGGCCCCCGCAGGTGCGCGAGGTCCCGCTCCAGCGCGCCGAGCCGGAACAGCTCCGGCCGCACGAAGGGCCCCGCGACGGGATCGCCGGCCAGCCGCTGGGCGCCGGCCTCCAGCGCCTCGTACACGAACCACAGCTGCTCGGTGTAGCGCGCGTACGCGTCGACGCCGAGGCGTCCGCCGAGCATGTCGGCCATGAAGGTCGAGGTCTCGGCCTCTACGTGCGCCTCGTGGGACGCGGTGCGGATGACGGTCGAGAAGGAGTCCATGCCCGTATTTTGTTAGGTAAGCCTTACCTGGGTCAATAGGTTTACCGACAGGATGTCGGGAAAGAGGGCGAGAAAAAGACCCGGCCTCCGAAGAAGCCGGGTCCGGAAGAGGGTGCCTACGGAGGGCGCCTACGGAGGGCGCTTACGGCAGCGTCAGGATCTCCGCGCCGGTCTCCGTCACCACCAGCGTGTGCTCGAACTGCGCCGTCCGCCTGCGGTCCTTCGTGACGACCGTCCAGCCGTCGTCCCACATGTCGTACTCGTGCGTCCCCAGCGTCAGCATCGGCTCGATCGTGAACGTCATGCCGGGCTGGATGACGGTCGTCGCGTGCGGGCTGTCGTAGTGCGGGATGATCAGGCCCGAGTGGAACGACGAGTTGATGCCGTGCCCGGTGAAGTCCCGGACCACGCCGTACCCGAAGCGCTTCGCGTACGACTCGATGACCCGGCCGATGATGTTGATCTGCCGGCCCGGACGGACGGCCTTGATGGCGCGGTTCAGCGACTCGCGCGTGCGCTCCACCAGCAGCCGCGACTCCTCGTCGACGTCGCCGACCAGGTACGTCGCGTTGTTGTCCCCGTGCACGCCGCCGATGTACGCGGTGACGTCCAGGTTGACGATGTCGCCGTCCTTCAGGACCGTCGAGTCCGGGATGCCGTGGCAGATGACCTCGTTGACGCTGGTGCACAGGGACTTGGGGAAGCCGCGGTAGCCGAGCGTCGACGGATAGGCGCCGTGGTCGCACATGTAGTCGTGCGCCACCTTGTCCAGCAGGTCCGTCGTCACGCCCGGCGCGATGTGCTTCGCCGCCTCCTCCATCGCCCGCGCGGCGATCCGGCCCGCGACGCGCATCGCCTCCACGGTCTCCGGCGTCTGCACCTCCGGGCCGGTGTACGGCGTCGGCGCGGGCTTGCCGACGTACTCGGGGCGCCGGATGTTTCCGGGAACCGTGCGGGTGGGAGACAGCTCCCCTGGTACGAGCAGCGACTGGCCAGACATGCCCCCGAGTCTAACGATCGCCCGTGGGGCACCATGTCCCTGTCGAAAGGAGCCCTCCCATGGCCCTCTTCAAGAAGCGCCCGACCGGCAAGCCCGGCGAATGGTTCTACTGCCTCGAACACCGCACAGTCGAAGAAGGCCCCGACTGCCCCGGCAAGAACCGCTTCGGCCCCTACCCCACCCGCAAAGAAGCCGAACACGCCATGCAGACCGCCCGCGAACGCAACCTCGAATGGGAAACCGACACCAGGTGGAACGACGGCCCCACCACGGCCGACCCCACCGACACCAACGGCTGACCGGGCGACGGCCCACGGCATGACGGACGGCCGTGAGGCGCCCGGCCCCGGCCGACGAGGTGCCCGCGGGCCCGGCGGCAGACCCACCCGCCCCGGCACCACCGGCCCGACCGCGCCGCCCGCAGCCGACCCCGGTGAAGCCGGCCACCACCGCTCACGGCAACCCCCTACGGCCCCGAAACCCACACGGCCCCCACGGCGGCACCGGACGGCCACGACGCCCGCAGCCTCCGCCCGCCTCGGCACCGCCCCTTCACATCCCCCGAGCGGCCAGCCCGTGCGGGCGGTCGGCTCCGCCCGGCGCCGACGCGGCTGCCGCCGGCCTGCCGGTCTGGCTGACCAGCCGGATCACGGGCGTGGTTCGCGGCCCGGCACCACCCGGCCCGGACACGCCCGCCCACAGCCGACCCCGGCCGTCTCGCAGACCCGCCCCACCTCCCCGCTCCCGCCGCCCCCGCACCCCACACCACGCGGGCGCCCACACACCGCACCGGGCCCCCGACACCGAGCCTCGGCACCCCCGCCTCGGACACTCCCCCCTGGGCAGCCGCCCCCGGCACTCCCACCTCGGGCACCCTGAGCCGCTACGCCACCCCCTGGGCAACTCGGCCTCGACGCTCCACCCCGGGCATCGCCCTCTCCGGCAACCTCGCCTCCGGCGCCGGGCCCCTGGCAGCTTGCCCCGGAACCAAGCCCCGGGCGGCGAGCCTCGGCAACCTTGCCCCCGACACCCCGCCCCGGCACTCCACCCCGGCAACCTCGCCTCCGGCGCCGAGCCCTCGGCAACCTGCCCCGGCACCGGGCCCCCGGCAGCGAGCCTCGGCAACCCCGCCCCCGGCACCCAGCCCCCAGCCCCGCCCCCTCACCAAGCCCCCGGTGCCCCAGCCGTCAACGTCTCCGCGATGCGTGACAGCCGGTCCCGGAATCGGCCTCGGGGCCTTCCCGGTGTGGCCGCTCGTTCGCCGGCGCCGGCACTGATGAGGTGTTGGACGGTGTCGAGGTCGAGCTCGCGGCCTTCGGGGACGTCCAGGGTTTCGTGGGCCATCGCGCCCAGCTCGCCCCCGCCGGAACCGAGGGCGAGGACGGTGGCCCCGGACCGACGGGCGCTGTGGACGCGTTCGAGCAGGGGCTCGGGTTCTGTAGGGGCGACGACCAGCAAGGTTTCGCCGCGGCTGGCACTCTCGATCCGGCCGAGCCCGACCGCGAGGTGGGCGGGGTCGGAGGGCCGGGCGTCGTGGCGGACGAGGGTGGGCGCCAGTTCGGGCGTGCCGGACCACGCGGCCTCGTCGACGAGGTGCGCGGCGAGGTGCCACGGCTCGTACTCCGGCGTGCCGACGAGGAGCAGCCCGCCCCCGTGCGTCACGACCGACCCCCGTAGTACCTGGGCGAACCTCCGGGTCGTACTCAACCACTCGGTCCCGGCGAGCACTTCACGCAGCAAGGCGACTCGTACGGCGTCCATGGCCGCGCATCCTGCCGGAGCGGGCGGGGGCAGGTCCCGGGTACTACGGGTATTCACCCGTCCGAGGGGCGCCGACGTAAGGTCGAGCCCATGACCTCTACGGACAGTGCAGACAAGCCCGCCCCCAAGGACCCCTGGGACCTCCCCGACGTCTCCGGCCTGATCGTCGGCGTGCTGGGCGGGACGGGCCCGCAGGGCAAGGGGCTCGCGTACCGGCTCGCGAAGGCCGGCCAGAAGGTGATCATCGGCTCCCGTGCGGCGGACCGCGCGCAGGAGGCGGCGGCCGAACTGGGCCACGGCGTCAAGGGCGCGGACAACGCGGAGACCGCCCGCCGCAGCGACGTCGTCATCGTCGCGGTCCCGTGGGACGGCCACGGCAAGACCCTGGAGTCCCTGCGCACGGAACTCGCCGGCAAGCTGGTCGTGGACTGCGTCAACCCGCTCGGCTTCGACAAGAAGGGCGCGTACGCGCTGAAGCCGGAGGAGGGCAGCGCCGCCGAGCAGGCCGCCGCGCTGCTGCCGGACTCCCGGGTCACCGCCGCGTTCCACCACCTGTCCGCCGTCCTCCTCCAGGACCCGGAGATCGACGAGATCGACACGGACGTCATGGTGCTGGGCGAGGCGCGGGCCGACGTCGAGATCGTGCAGGCGCTGGCCGGCCGCATCCCCGGCATGCGGGGCGTCTTCGCGGGCCGGCTGCGCAACGCGCACCAGGTCGAGTCGCTGGTGGCGAACCTGATCTCCGTCAACCGCCGCTACAAGGCGCACGCGGGGCTGCGGGTCACCGACATCTGAGCGGACGGGGGAGACGGACGGGGGAGGAGACGGATGGGGGACACTGGACGACGCGCGCCCGGTGTCCCCGTGCCGCCCCCTAGTGGGTACCCCGAGTCTTCCCCGACAGGAGTCCGTTCCGATGCCCCGCCTGGCCCTCTACGCCCTCGCCGTCTGCCTGCTCTCCGTGGCCGCGGCCGTCGTCTCGTTCGTCCAGGGCAGCTTCCTGGGCATCGTGTGGGTGCTGCTCGCGGGCCTGTCGTCGAACATGACCTGGTACTACTACCGCAGGGGCAAGGCGACGGCCGGCCAGAAGCCGAACGCCGGCTAACCCCCGCCGGCTAACCCCCACGGATTACCCCTCGCCGGTTAACCCCCGTTGGTCAACCCTCGCCGGTTACCCCCCCGTCACCCCGAGCAACCGCAACACCGCCAGCACCCGGCGATGATCGGCCTCCGCCCGCGGCAGATCCAGTTTCGTGAAGATGCTGTTGATGTGCTTGGCGACCGCGCTGTCGCTGACGACCAGCTCCGCCGCGATCCCGGCGTTGGACCGCCCGCCCGCCATCAGCTCAAGCACCTCCCGCTCGCGCGGCGTCAACCGGTCGAGGGGATCGCGGTGCCGGCGCACCAGCAACTGCGCGACGACCTGCGGATCCAGCGCGGTCCCCCCGCCCGCCACCCGCCGCGCCGACTGCGCGAACTCCTCGACGTCGGCGATCCGCTCCTTGAGCAGGTAGCCGACGCCGGACGTGTGCGAGGCGAGGAGATCGGCCGCGTACCGCTCCTCCACGTACTGCGACAGCAGCAGCACGGCGGTGTCCGGCCACTGCCGGCGGATCACGAGCGCGGCCCGCACCCCCTCGTCGGTGAAGCCGGGCGGCATCCGGACGTCGATCACCGCGAGGTCCGGCCGGTGCTCCTCGACCGCCGCCAGCAGCCCGTGCGCGTCGGCCGTCTCCGCGCACACCTCGAACCCGGCCGCCTCCAGCACCTTGACCACCCCGATCCGCAGCAGGACGGAATCCTCGGCGATCACGGCACGCACGGCAGCTCCACGGTCACGACGGTCGGGCCCCCGACGGGACTCCGGCAGGAGAACACGCCGTCGACGGACGCGACGCGCTTGGCCAGCCCCGCGAGCCCGGTACCCGAACCCCCCGAGCCCCCCGAGGCGTCCGCCCCGCCCACTCCGTCGTCCGAGACGGCGACCACCAGTGTCCCCGCCCGCTCCTCGACCGTCACCTCCGCCCTCGACGCCCGCGCGTGCTTGACGACGTTCGTCAGCGCCTCGGAGACGACGAAGTAGGCGACCGCCTCGACCGTCGGCGAGGGACGCCGCGCCAGCCGCACCGCCAGCCGCACCGGCACCGGCAGCCGGGCGGCGACGCCGGAGAGCGCGGCGTCGAGCCCCCGGTCCTCCAGGACCGCCGGATGCAGGCCCCGTACCAGGTCGTTCAGCTCGGCGATCGCCTCCTTCGCCTCCCGGTGCGCCTCGTCGAGCACCGTCCGGACGTCCGCCGGCAGCTCGCCCAGCGTGGCCCTGGCCAGGCCGAGGTTGACGGCGAGCGCGACGAGCCGCTGCTGCACCCCGTCGTGCAGGTCCCGCTCGATCCGCCGTCGCTCGGCGTCCGCCGCGTCGACCACGGCGGCCCGGCTCTCCGCGAGGTCCGCGACCCGCCGCGTCAGCTCCTCCTCCCGGCTCGGCCCGAGCAGCGCCCGCGCGGCGCGGGCGTCCCGCCGGGCCAGCGCCTTCGCCAGCCAGGCCGCCGCGTACAGCAGGGCGGCGCCCGCGACGGTGACGTACGCCGCCTCCGCCGTGTAGCCCGCGTCGTGCACCCACCACTGCCACGGCGTCACCCACAGCCACACGTACACCGTGGCGGACGCGGCCCCCGCCGCCCACAGCGCCGCCACCAGCAGCCCGCCGAGCGCGCACAGCGGGGCGGCGAGCAGGTGGTAGCGCAGTTGACGGCGGCCCGGGGCCGAGCCCAGCCAGCGCCGCAGCCCGCGCGGGCCGGGGCGCTCCGCCAGGCCCACCGGCGCCGGCACGCGCACGCCGAGCCGGTCGCGGAACCGGGCCCGCTGCACCCTCGTCAGCAGCGGCCCGGCGAGCACCACGCCGGCCGCCGGCACCACGGCGGCCACGGCCACCGCCCACAGCGCGGTCGGCACGAAGTAGATCCACGGCGCCGCCAGGACCAGCACGACGCCGGCCTGGACCGCGACGCCGGCGCAGTGGAACACGGTCGCGCGGCCCGCGCCGGCGAACGGCCGCCGCAAGGGGCCCGTCTCGATCTGCATGCCCGAACCCTAGGACGGCGTCCGGCGGCCGGACCATGACGCCGGCCCCCGGGAGCGGGTGCACTTTTCTGCACCTCAGGTCGGGTACGCGGGTGACTGACGGGGGGTGGGGCGCGGCCGAGGCTGGGGTCATGAAGGGCGACACCGAGGGAGAGGGGAACCAGGGCATGCGACAACTGGCCGCGGACACGGGGGAGTTCGAGGGCGCGGAGGTCATCGCGCTGTACGGGGAGGACTGGACGTGGCGGGACGCCCCGGCCACTGGCGTCGGGGCTGGTGCGCGGACGGCCGTCCGGGGGTGCCGGGCCGGGTGGCTGCTGGTCGGCTGCGGTCTCGTCCTGCTGCCCTGGCTGTACGTCCTGGCGACTGAGCTGCCCGCCACCGCGACGGCGGCGCACTGGCCGCTCGCCTGGGTGGGGCTCGACGCGCTGGAGGCGGCGGGCCTGATCGCCACCGGGATCCTCGCGGCGCGCGGGCACCTGTGGCAGGTGCTGACGGCCGCCGCGACCGGGACGCTGCTGGTCGTCGACGCCTGGTTCGACACGACGACCGCCGCCGCGGGCGGTGACTTCGCGACGGCGGTGGCGATGGCGGTGGGTGTGGAACTGCCGCTCGCCGGGCTGTGCGGGTGGCTCGCGGTGCGGGCGCTGGAGAAGAGCCCTAGTTGACCGAGCAGAACTCGCTGTCGCCCTGCCAGAAGCGGTACAGCTCCTGTCCGCAGTACGTCGAGAAGTCGTCGATGCCCAGGCCGCGCAGGACCGCGTCGATCACGTCGAAGAAGGCGTGGTTGACGGCCGGCACCCACAGCACCGCGAACACGAACAGCAGGCCGAACGGGGCGAACGGCTCGACCTGGCGCTTCACGCTGTACGGCAGCCACGGCTCGATCACGCCGTACCCGTCGAGCCCCGGCACCGGCAGGAAGTTCAGGATCGCGGCCGTCACCTGGAGCAGCGCGAGGAACGCGAGCGCGAACCGGAAGTCGGCGGGGACGCCGTCGAGGGCGTCCAGCCAGAAGGGCGCGGTGCAGACGACGGCGAAGAGGACGTTGGTCAGCGGGCCCGCCGCCGAGATCAGGCTGTGCCGCCAGCGCCCCCGGATCCGGTTCCGCTCGATGAACACGGCTCCACCGGGCAGCCCGATCCCGCCCATGATCACGAACACCACCGGCAGCACGATGCTCAGCAGCGCGTGCGTGTACTTCAGCGGGTTCAGCGTCAGGTACCCCTTCGCCCCCACCGTGATGTCCCCGCCGTGCAGTGCCGTCCGGGCGTGCGCGTACTCGTGCAGACACAGCGACACGACCCACGCGGCGGTCACGAACAGGAACACCGCCACCCCGGGGTTCTCCGCGAACCCCGTCCACGTCGCCCACCCCGTGACCCCCGTGACCGCCACGATCCCCAGAAACACCGGGCTGATCCGCCGATCACTGTGACGCGAGGTCGTGCTGGTCATGGGGTCGGGCTCCTGGCTAGGGCGAGAGGTACGGGTAGACCGTACAGGTGATGTGTGACAAACGGTCCGCAGGTGGACGGGGTTCCTGAAGGGGGCGGGGCCGCCGGATCCGGGAGATCCGAAACCCGGAGGCGCGTCGGGGGCGTCCCCTAGGACAATGGAACCCGTGCGTTACTGCGTCCTCGGTCCAACTCAGGTACTACGTCCCGACGGCACCGCGCTCGCGGTGGGTGGGGCGCGGTTGCGCGCGTTGTTGACGGTGCTGGTGGTGAGGGCGGGGCGGACGGTGTCCGTGGGGTCGCTGGTGGAGGAGGTGTGGGCGGCGGGGGAGCCCCCGGCGGACGCGCAGGGCGCGTTGCAGGCGCTGGTGGGCCGGCTGCGCCGGACGCTGGGCGCGGACGCCATCGTCTCCGTGGCCGGCGGCTACCGGCTCGCCGTCGGCGTCGACGACGTCGACCTGTACCGCTTCGAACGCCTCACCGCCGACGGCACCCGCGCCCTCGCCGACGGCGACCCCGCGAAGGCGGCCGTCCTCCTCGACGACGCCCTCGCCCTGTGGCGCGGCCCCGCCCTCGCCGACCTCCCGGACCGCTCGGCGGAGGCCGCCCGCTGGGAGATGCGCCGTCTGGACGCCGTCCGCGCCCGCCACGCCGCGGCGCTCGCCCTCGGCCACGCGGAGCAGGTCCTCCCGGAACTCACCGCCCTGTGCGACAGCCACCCCCTCGACGAACCCCTCCAGGCCCTGCGCCTGCGCGCCCTGCGCGACGCCGGCCGCACCGCCGAGGCACTGGCCGCGTACGACGAGGTCCGCCACACCCTCGCGGACCGCCTCGGCACCGATCCCGGCGCCGAACTCCGCGCCCTGCACCTGGAGTTGCTGACCCCGACGCCGGTGGAACGTCCGTCGGTGGAGCGCCCGTCCGCCCCGCACGGACAGGCCCCCGCCGGCCATGACGCGCGAACCCCCGGGCCCCACTCCGGTCACCCGGCCCACCCCGACGCCCTGGGCCGTCCCGTACCTCTCAGGTATCCCGGCACCTCCGGCCACCCGGCGCCTTCACCGCACCCCGAGACGCCCCCGTACGACCCGTACACCCCGTACTCCCAGCGGCGGCCCGGCGCCGAGCCCGCCCCGGAGCCGGCCCCGTACGACCCGTACACCCCGTACCCCCAGCGACAGCCCGGCGCCGAGCCCGGCCCGGAGGCCGCCCCGGAGTCGGCCCCGTACACCCCCTCCTACCACCGCCCCACCCCAGCCTCAGCCCCCGCTTCCGCCCGCAGCACCCCGCAGTCCCCGACCCCGACCCCACCCCCGCCCGGCAACCTCCGTGCCCGGCTCACCTCCTTCGTGGGCCGCGAGGCCGACATCGAGGCCATCCGGGGTGACCTGGCGACCGCCCGTCTGGTCACCCTCCTCGGTCCCGGCGGCGCGGGGAAGACCCGGCTCTCGCAGGAGGCCGCCGAGACGGTCGACGCCCGCGACGGAGTGTGGCTGGCCGAACTCGCCCCCGTCTCCGACCCGGCCGCCGTCGCGCAGGCCGTGGTGACGGCGGTCGGCGCGCGGGAGACGGTGCTGTACGGGGCCGGCGCGGAGGAGTTCCGGGCGGTGGGGGAGCGGCACGACGACCCGGTGGAGCGCCTGATCGACCACTGCGCACGGCGCCGCATGCTGATCATCCTGGACAACTGCGAGCACGTCGTCGCGGCGGCGGCCCACCTCGCGGAGGAACTGCTCGCCCACTGCCCGGAGTTGACGATCCTCGCGACGAGCCGCGAACCCCTGGGCGTGCCCGGCGAGCTGCTGCGCCCGGTCGAACCCCTCCCGGAACCGGTCGCGTTGCGCCTGCTCGCCGACCGGGGCGCGGCGGCCCGCCCGGGTTTCCGCACCGCCGACGACCCGGCGGCCTGCGCCGAGATCTGCCGCAGACTGGACGGCCTCCCCCTCGCGATCGAACTGGCGGCGGCCCGACTACGCATACTGACGCCCCGTCAGATAGCGGACCGCCTCGACGACAGGTTCCGCCTGCTGACCTCGGGCAGCCGCACGGTCCTGCCCCGACAGCAGACGCTCAGAGCCGTCGTCGACTGGTCCTGGGACCTGCTGGACGAGCCCGAGCGGGACGTCCTGGGCCGGCTGTCGGTCTTCGCGGGCGGCTGCGACCTGCCCGCCGCCGAGGCGGTCTGCGGCCCCGTGGCCCTGGACGCGCTCGCCTCCCTGGTCGACAAGTCCCTCGTCGTGGCCGCCCCCTCGGCCGACGGCGCGATGCGCTACCGCCTCCTGGAGACCGTCGCCGAGTACGCGGGCGAACGCCTCACCGAGTCCGGCCGGCGCGCCGACGCCGAGCGCGCGCACCTGACGTACTACCGCGAACTCGCCCGCACCAACGAGCCGTTGCTGCGCGGCCCGCGCCAGGTCGAGGCGATCCAGCGCTTCCAGACGGAGTACGAGAACCTGCGCACGGCGCTGCGCAGGGCGGTCGACGCGCCCGACGAGCAGGAGGCGCTGAGCCTGGCCCACTCCCTGCTGTGGTACTGGCAGATGCGTGATATGCGCATCGAGGCCCGGAACTGGTTCAAGGCGGTCATGGAGCTGGCCCCCGACCCCTTCGCGGGCCCCGAACCGGTCCCCGCGCAGCCGGTGTGGCAGCGCGTCACCGCCCTGCCGCCGCCGTTCACCGGCGAGTTCCTGGCCGAGGCCAGACGCGGCGCCCATCTCACCCATCTCGCCTACATGGACACCGAGTTGGAGATGTGGCAGACCCCGGAGGCGGAACGCAGGCTCCGGCTCATCAAGGACACCTACCGCCCGGGGCTGCCCCAACTGTGCTGGATACCGGGCCTGCACGCGTTCTACGCCGTGATGCTGAGCGGCGACATGGCGATGGTGCGGGACGTCCTCGACGACAACATCCGCATCTGCCGTGAACATCCCTCCCTGGAATGGGACTTGGCGTTCTGTCTCCAGTTGCGCGGCAACTTCCTCGCCAACCGCAGCGACTGGGCCGGCGACGGCGCCCGCGACGCCGCCGAGGCCCTGGACGTCTTCCGCCGCCTCGGCGACTCCTGGGGCGCCGCCGAGGCGCTGTCCGCCCGCGCGGAGGCGTACGAACGGCTCGGCCGGCACGACCAGGCCGCCGCCGACTACCGCGAGGCCATGGTCCACGCCGAACGCATGGGCGCCCGCGCCCAGTTGACGATCCTGCGGGTGCGCTACGCCAATGTCCTGCTGGAGGGCGACCCGGCCGGGCGCGCGGAGGGCGAGGCCATCCTGCGCGAGGCCATCACCGAGGCCGAGGGCTATCTGAACGAGGCCAGGCCCGCCGCCCGCCTCTTCCTCGCCGCCTGGCTCGGCGAGACCGGCCGCCGCACCGAGGCACGCGACCAACTCCGGGAGCTGCGCGAGGAGTTCGCGCTGGCCCAGTTCATGGTCTTCGAGGCGTTCATCGACGGCCTCGAAGCCTGGCTGGACGCCTGCGACGGCCTGTTCGACTCCGCGCTGGCGGCCGTCCGCCGGGCCCTGACCGCCTCCGGGGCGCCGCTGTCGATGGTCATCGCCCCGCACATGCGGGCCCTGTACCTGTGCACGGCCGCGTTCGTGCTGGCCGGCTCCGGGGATCTGGCGCGCGCCGCCGACGCCGCCCGCTGCCTGGCCGTCAGCGACGCCATGCTGCCGCCCGGCCACATCGCGATGCGCGCCGAACGCATGCAGCGCGGCGAGGCCGAGACACGGGCGCGCGAACTGCTCGGCGACGCCGCGTACGAGACGGCGTACGCGCAGGGCGCCGGCCTCGGTTACGAGGAGGCCGTCGCCCTGATCTGACCCGGCGTCACCGTCAGGTCTTGGTGCGGAACTTGTGGATCGCGACCGGCGCCATCACCGCGGTGATCGCCGCCGACCAGCCGAGTGTGACCCACAGGTCGTGCGCGACCGGGCCGCCCACCATCAGTCCGCGCGCCGCGTCGGCGAGGGTGGAGAGCGGGTTGTAGTCGGTGAACGTCTGGAGCCAGCCCGGCATCGACGCGGTCGGGGTGAAGATCGACGAGCCGAACTGGAGCGGGAACAGCACCAGGAAGCCCATCGCCTGCACCGACTGGGCGTTCTTCATGATCACGCCCAGGGTGAGGAACACCCACATGATCGACGACGCGAACACGGTCGCCAGGCCCACCGCCGCCAGCAGCCCGCCCCAACTGGTGATGTCGAAGCCGACCAGGACCGCGACGATCATCAGGACGGCCGTCGCGAACAGCATCCGCACGACCTCCACCGCGATCTTCGCGAAGAGCACCGAGCCCCGGCCGATCGGCAGCGAGCGGAACCGGTCCATGACACCGGAGTTGAAGTCCTGGCTGAAGCCGGTGCCGACGCCCTGCGACAGCGTCATCGACATCATCGCGATCATGCCCGGGATGACGTACTGCACGTACTGGTCCTGACCGCCGCCCAGCGCCTGCCCGATCGAGCCGCCGAAGACGTACACGAACAACAGCGTGAAGATGACCGGCATCAGCAGCGCGTCGGCCATCGACTCCGGGTCCTGGCGGATCCACAGCAGGTTGCGGCGGACCAGCGCGCCCGTGTGCCGCAGGTGCGAGCGCAACGGGATGCGGTCGTCGGTGAGTTGAACGGTGGTGGCGGCGCTCATACGGCGACCTCCTCGCGGGTCTCGGCGGGCGTGCTGTCCTCGACGGCACTGGCGCGGTGGCCGGTGAGCGAGAGGAACACCTCGTCCAGGCTGGGAAGTTCGGTGGAGATGGCGGAGATGGTGATGCCACGCGCGGTCACCGCGCCCACCACGGCGGTGAGTTGTTCGTCGCTGAGCACCGGGACGAGCAGCGTGCCGGAGCCGGCGTCGACGGTCGTCTGGGCGAGACCGGTGATGCCGAGGTCGTCGAGCATCCGCGCGAGCGGCGTCAACTCCGCCCGGTCCAGGGGCTTCACGCGCAGGGTCCGGCCGCCGACCTTCGCCTTCAGCTCGTCCACCTGGCCCTCCGCGACGACCTTCCCCCGGTCGACGACGGTCAGCTCGGACGCCAACTGCTCGGCCTCCTCCATGTACTGGGTGGTGAGCAGGACGGTGACGCCGTCGCCGACCATCCGCTTCACCTCGTCCCACACCTCGTTGCGGGTGCGCGGGTCGAGGCCGGTCGTCGGCTCGTCGAGGAACAGGACGTCGGGCCGGCCGATCATCGACGCGGCCAGGTCGAGGCGGCGGCGCATACCGCCGGAGTACGTCTTCGCGGGGCGCTTCGCGGCCTCCGTCAGCGAGAAACGCTCCAGCAGCTCGTCGGCCCTCGCGCGAGCGTCCTTGCGGGACAGGTCGAGCAGCCGGCCGATCATGTAAAGGTTCTCCCAGCCCGGCAGCTTCTCGTCCACGGACGCGTACTGGCCGGTCAGACCGATCACCCGGCGCAGTTGCCGGGGCTGGCGCAGCACGTCGTACCCGGCGACGGCGGCCTCGCCCGCGTCGGGCCGCAGCAGCGTCGAGAGGATCCTGACCAGGGTGGTCTTCCCGGCGCCGTTCGGCCCGAGCACCCCCATCACGGTCCCCTCGCGCACCTCCAGATCGACCCCGTCCAGCGCCCTGGTCTCGCCGTAGTGCTTGACCAGCCCCCGCACGGTGACGGCGCTTCCCCCGCCGCTGGGGTTGATGTCGGTTCGCTTCATGCCCTCCACACTGACAGGGGGCACTGACAAAGCACCGACAGACGACCGACAGGGGGCTGTCGGCGAGGCTATCGGCGGGTGTAACGGGTCAGCGTCACACCGTTCGTGAACGCCGTCCGCTCGGCCGCCTCGAACACCGTCGGGTCGAACTCCCCGTCGAACGCCGGGATGCCGGCCCCGGCGACCACCGGATAGCTCTTGACGATCAACTCGTCCAGCTCCGGCAGGAGTTGGCCCGCGAGCTTGCCGCCGCCGCACAGCCAGATGTCCAGTTCGCCGTCCTCCTGCTTCAACTCCCGCACGAGTGCCAGGGGTTCGCCGGGGACGACGGTGACGTCCGGGTACGCCGCCGGGTCGAGGCTGCTCGACACGACGTACTGGCGCAGGTGGGCGTACGGGTTCGTGATGCCCTCGTCCAGCGCCGGGCGGTAGGTGCCGAGGCCCATCACGACCGTGTCGTACTTCCGGTTGGGGGTGTCCGTGAGGCCGACCGCCGCGCGCATCGCCGTCGGGACGGTGTCGGGGTACAGCGTGGTCGTCCCCGCCGTGTACGCGGCGGCCTGCTCGGCGTCGCCGAAGGGGTAGAAGTCGTACTCGCCGCCGGGGCCCGCGATGCGGCCGTCGAGGGAGATACCGACGTAGTAGGAGAGCTTGCGCAACTTGATCAACTCCACCCGTAGTACTCTGACCGTAGTGATATGAAAGTAGTACTACACCTGGAGTGGTGTCAATGGCGAGACGGAACGACGAACGCCGCGTGGCCCTCACGGACGCCGCGCTGGAAGTCCTCGCGCGCGACGGCGCCCGCGGGCTCACTTTCCGCGCGGTCGACAAGGAGGCCGCCGTACCCCCTGGCACGACCTCCAACTACTTCCTCAACCGCGACGACCTCCTCACCCAGTCCGGCGCCCGCGTCTACGAACGCCTCCAGCCGGACGAGGCGACGATCGCGCGCCAACGCGAGGCGTCCCGCGACCGCGAGACGTACGCCGCCCTCATGCGTGAACTCGTCACCCGGGTCTCCTCGTTCCGCACGGGCTACCTCGCCCTCCTGGAACTCCGCCTCGAATCAACCCGCCGCCCGGCTCTCCGCGCCCTCTTGACGGACCGCGTCCGCGCGGACGTCGAAGCGAACATCGCCTACCACGAAGCCTCCGGCCTCCCCGGCGACGCGATGGCCGTCAAGCTCCTGATACTCACCCTCAACTGGCTGATCGTCGAACAGCTCACACTGCCGGACGTGTTCAGCGAGGAGGAGAGGGAGGAGTTGGTGACGGCGGCGGTGGAGCGGATCGTGAGGGAGGAGTAGGGGCGGGCGCGGGGAGCGGGGGCCGTTGATCGCTGGAGCGTTGGGCGAGGTGCGTGCGCCTGCCACACGCCGGGCGACTCGTGTGCTTTAGGGGCGCGGGGCTGTATCGATTTGCGGCTCCGCCGCGCGGGCGCGATCAGCCACGACGAACCCGCACCCGGCCTCAGTGCTGCACAGCCTCCACCCGCTCCGGCACATGCCCAGCCACGATCCGCTCGCGCCCGACCGAAGACCCCCGCCGCACATCCACCACATACGCGACCCCGGCAACCCCCAGCCCCAGCACCGCCAGCATCGCCCCCGAGACCGCCGGCGACGTGACCCCGAAGCCCGCGGCGAGGGTGAGACCCCCGATCCAAGCGCCGCCGGCATTCGCGAGGTTGAAGGCGGCCTGGTTGGCGGAGGAGGCGAGGGAGGGTGCCGTGGCCGCCTTCTCCATGACCATCAGCTGGAGCGGCGAGCCGGTGACGAACGCGGCGACCCCGAGCAGCGTCACCGCGAGCGCCGCACTCCACTGGGCCGACATCAGCACCGGGAAGAGAGCGAGGACGGCGGCCAGCGAGGCCATCCCGCCGAAGAGGGTCTTGCGCAGGGAGTGGTCCGCGAGCCGTCCGCCCACCAGGTTCCCCACCGTCGCCCCGACCCCGAACAGCGCCAGCAGCAGCGTCACACTGGCCTCGGCGAACCCGGCGGAGTCCGTCAGCATCGGCGTGACATAGCTGTACGCGGAGAACAGCGCCCCGAACCCGGCGACGGTCGTTCCGAGGGCGAGCCAGACGGGGAGGGACCTGAGCGCGGCGAGCTCACCCCGCAGCCCGCCCCCGGCGGTCGGCCGCTGACGGTCGTGGGGGATGAGCACCGCGAGCGACGCGATCGCCGCGAGCCCGATCACGCTGACCCCGAGGAACGTGGCCCGCCAGCCGAGGTGCTGCCCGACGAGCGTGGCGACGGGCACCCCGGCGACGTTCGCGATGGTGAGCCCCAGGAACATCAGCGACACGGAACGGGCCTTGCGCTCGGGCGCGACGAGGTTCGTCGCGACGACGGCGCCGACGCCGAAGAACGCCCCGTGCGGCAGCCCGCTGAGGAACCGCGCGACGAGCAGCGAGTCGTACCCCGGCGCGAACGCGGACAGCGCGTTGCCGGCGACGAAGAGGACCATGAGCCCGATCAGCACCGCGCGGCGCGACATCCGCGAGGTGACCGCCGCGAGCAGCGGAGCGCCGATGACGACGCCGAGCGCGTACGCGGAGACCAGGTGACCGGCGCTGGGGACGGAGACGCCGAGGTCGTCGGCGACGTCGGGCAGCAGGCCCATCATCACGAACTCGGTGGTGCCGATGCCGAACGCGCCGATGGCGAGGGCGAGCAGGGCGAGGGGCATGACGGGGCAACCTTTGCGAAGGGGGGGCGGGGAGGCGCACGGGAGCGGTACGTTCATCGTACCGCTACTTTGTTCGCCTAAGAAACAAAGCCCCCGAGCTCGCTATTCCTTCGTCAGATCCACCCGCGCCGCCACCGGCAGATGATCACTCGGCGTCTTCGGCAGCGTCCACGACGACACCGGCTCCACCCCCTGCACCATGATCTGGTCGATCCGGGCCATCGGGAACGACGCCGGCCAGCTGAACCCGAACCCGTTGCCCGAGGCCCCCTGCGTGGACCGCATCTGGGACGTCACCGCGTTGAGCGACCGGTCGTTCATGGTCCCGTTGAGATCCCCCAGCAGGATCTTGCGCGGCAGCCGCTCGTCGGAGATCGCCTCCCCGAGCGCGTCGGCGCTCTTGTCCCGCTGCCGCGCCGTGAACCCGGCCTCCAGCTTGACCCGCACGGACGGCAGGTGCGCGACGAAGAACGCGACCTCGCCCTCGGGCGTGGCCACCGTCGCCCGCATCGCCCGCGTCCACCCCAACTTGATGTCCACGGCGGACACTTGACTGATCGGATACTTGCTCCACAGCCCCACCGTGCCCTGCACCGCGTGGTACCGGTACGTCGGCGCGAGCGCCTTCGTGTACGTCGACACCGCCGACGCCTTCAACTCCTCAAGCGCCAGGACGTCCGCCCCCGCCGCCGCGACGTCCCGCGCCGTGCCCGCCGGGTCCGCGTTGTCCGCGTTGACGTTGTGCGTGGCGACCGTCAGGTCACCGCCCGCGCTGCCGCGGTCGAGCACGAGCCCGCCGAAGAGGTTCAGCCACACCGCGACCGGCAGGACGGCGGCGATCAGCGCCGTCGCCGACCTGCGCACCAGCGCCAGCACCAGCAGCACCGGCACGAACACCCCGAGCCAGGGCAGGAACGTCTCCGTGAGGCTGCCGAGGTTGCCGTACCGGTTGGGGATGTGGGAGTGGAACGCCATGACGCCCGCGAGGATCACCGCGACCACCGCGAGGATGATGCCCCGGCGCCAGATCCGCCGGTCCCCGCGCCACCCCGAGGTGAAGCGGCTCGCCAGGCGCCGGATCCGGTTTCCCCGACGTTCGGGCCCAGGCCCGCCGTCCGCCGTCTCCGTCAAGTACGCCTGCTGCGCCATACCGTGTCGCCTCACTGCCTGCCGTGCACACCGTCCGTCCCCCGTGTGTATGACCCTAGGGGATGTTCGGCTCCGATCCCGCCGTCCCATGACGACCGTATGGAGACTTGGACGAGGGCGGGGGCGCCGGGAGTTCCGTTCCCGCTGTTCGGGGCGGGGTCTGTGACGGAATGCGGACATTCCGAATTCTCATCGGGGCCCGGCCGGACGTGTCGCTGTGTGCGGGTCGCTTTCCGGCTTTTTCTCCGGTGAGCTGACGGGTCGTAGCCCTTCGAGCAGAGTGTCCACGACGTGCTCCGGCAAACCCTCCGGGAGGTCCGCGTCGGGGCGCAGGATCGCGCGGACCAGCAGGGGGCCGACGAACAGGTCGTTGAGCAGGTCCAGGTCGAGATCGGCGCGCAGGTCGCCGTCACGCTGGCCCCGGCGCAGCACGTCGAGGGCCAGCCGGCGCCGGGGCTCGATGACGACGCCGTGGTAGAACGCCCACAGTTTCGGACTGCTCTTCATCTGCGCGTGCACGCTGTAGAGGAGCGCCGAGGACCGGTTCGCCAGCCCCCTCCTGCGCAGCGCCTCCAGCAGGGCCACCAGGTCGTCACGCATCGACGTGCCGGGGAGCGGGGGGTCCGCCGGCTCCGTCGTCCGGATCACGTCGACCAGCAGTTCCTCCTTGTTGGTCCAGCGGCGGTAGATCGCCGCCTTGCCGACGCCGGCGGTGCGGGCGATGCGCTCGATGGACAGCTCGGCGATGGAGACGCCGTCCTCCAGGAGCTTCATCGTGCCGTCGATGATGGCCCGCTCGACCGCTTCACTGCGGGGTCGCCCGCGAGGTGGGGGGGCTTGGTCCGTGTCAGTCGTCATCCGTCGATCTTCGTTCATGCGGGGGAGGGCGTGGGGGAGGGCACGGGGACGGGTCCGGCTCAGCCGTTCCTCGTCAACTCGCCCTCGTGTCGCTCGCCTTCCGGGTCCGGCTGCGGCTTTCCCGGCAGGAACAGGGCGACGATGATCGCGCCGATCGCCGCGACTCCCGCTCCCCACAGGGCCGTCACGTGCATCGCGTGCAGGAACGCGTCGTTGGCAGGGTCCACCAACTCCCGTCCGCGTGGCCCGAGTTTGGACGCCACCGCGAGCGTCGCCTCGATGGACTCGCCCGCCGTCTCGCGCAACGGGCCGGGAACCGCGCCGAGATGGCCCTCGATGCCGTCGCGGTAGGACGTCGAGAGGACCGAGCCGAGGACGGCGATGCCGAGCGCGCCGCCGACCTGGCGGAAGGTGTTGCTGATCGCCGACGCGGAGCCCGCCTTCTCGCGGGGGAGGGCCTGCATGATGACGACGGACGTCGGGGTCATGATGTGGGCCATGCCGGCGCCCATGAGGAAGAACACGACCTCCAGGAGCCAGATCGGCGTGTCCCGGTCGAACGTGGCGAACGCCACCAGCGTCCCCGCGATCACGACGAGCCCGCCGGTCGTCGTCGCCTTGTTGCCGAACCGCTCGACGACCAGCCGGGCGCGCGGCGCGAAGACCATCTGCGCGGCGGCCAGCGGCAGCATCAGCAGGCCCGTCTCCAGCGGGGAGTAGCCGCGCACGCTCTGCGTGTAGAACACCGAGAAGAACGTCACGCCCATCAGCGCGAAGAAGACGAGCGCGATGGCCGCGATGGCCGCCGAGAACACCTTGTTCCCGAAGTACGCGATGTCGATCGACGGGTGGTCGCTGCGCTTCTCGTGCACCACGAAGGCGGTCAGCACCGCGAGCCCCCCGACGATCGTCACCAGCACCGTCGGATCGGTGAAGTCCGCCAGCTCGCCACCCTTGATGATCCCGTACACCAGAAGGACCAGTCCGACGACCGACAGCACGACCCCTACGGGATCGATCCGGCCCGGGTTCGGGTCGCGGGAGTCGGGGACCAGCCAGATCATCAGCGCCACCGCGACGAGTACGATCGGCACGTTGATCAGGAACACCGAGCCCCACCAGAAGTGGTCCAGCAGCACCCCGCCCGTGATCGGCCCGATGGCGATCGCGAGACCGACCCCGCCGGCCCAGATCCCGATCGCCTTGGGCTGCTCCTCGCGCTCGAAGACGTTCATGAGGACGGCCAGTGTCGCGGGCATCACGAACGCCGCGCCCAGCGCCATCACCGCGCGGAACGCGATGAGTTGGGCGGGGGAGCCGGACTCGGCGGCGAGCGCGGAGCCGATGCCGAACACCGCGAGGCCGCCGAGGAGCACCCTCTTGCGGCCGAGCCGGTCGCCCAACAGCCCGGCGGAGAACAGGAGTCCGGCGAAGACGAGGGTGTAGGCGTTGATCGCCCACTCCAACTCGCTCTGCGTCGCGCCGAGTCCGACCGGGGCCGGGGTCGAGATGGTCTTGATGGCGACGTTCAGGATCGAGTTGTCCAGCACGACGATCAGCAGGCTCAGCATGAGGACGCCGAGGATCGCCCAGCGCCTTCGGTGCACGGCTTCCGGTACG
Organism: Streptomyces roseirectus; assembly: GCF_014489635.1. NCBI lineage: Bacteria > Bacillati > Actinomycetota > Actinomycetes > Kitasatosporales > Streptomycetaceae > Streptomyces > Streptomyces roseirectus. The sequence goes on from NZ_CP060828.1 coordinate 6,750,584, forward strand.
TGGGGTTGCGGCGGTGCGGTGGGAGTGGTCATGCCGTCGAGCGTAGGCCGAATTCCGATACGGTACCGATCCGTATCGTAAAGATTTACCCGGCTCTTACCCGTAGGGGGCGGGCCCCGAGGGAGACCGGGGGTGCCCTGGCCCCCGGTGGCGCGAAGTGCGACCATGGGAGTGATCCGGGGACGCCGTAAGGGCGCTTCGAGATGACATGAAGGAGCCGTTGCCATGACGCAGCTTTCGGCTGCCCAGAACAAGCCCTCCGACGGCAGCAAAGCGCTGTACGGGGGGAAGGGCACCCGCCGCATCACGGTCCGTGACATCGCCCTCGCCAAGGAGCGCGGCGAGAAGTGGCCCATGCTCACCGCCTACGACGCCATGACCGCGTCCGTCTTCGACGAGGCCGGGATCCCCGTGATCCTCGTCGGCGACTCGGCGGGCAACTGTCACCTGGGCTACGAGACGACCGTCCCCGTCACGCTCGACCAGATGACGATGCTCTCCGCGGCCGTCGTGCGCGGCACGACCCGCCCCCTCATCGTCGGCGACCTCCCCTTCGGCTCCTACCAGGAAGGTCCCGTCCAGGCCCTGCGCTCGGCGACCCGCCTGGTCAAGGAGGCCGGCGTGGGCGCGGTCAAGCTGGAGGGCGGCGAGCGGTCCCACGCCCAGATCCGCCTCCTCGTCGAGTCCGGCATCCCCGTCATGGCCCACATCGGCCTCACCCCCCAGTCCGTCCACGCCATGGGCTACCGCGTCCAGGGCCGAGGCGAAGAAGCCGCCGCCCAACTCCTCCGCGACGCCAAGTCCGTCCAGGACGCCGGCGCCTTCGCCGTGGTCCTCGAACTGGTCCCCGCCGCCCTGGCCGCCGAAGTGACCCGCACCCTCCACATCCCCACCATCGGCATCGGCGCCGGCCCCGACACCGACGCGCAAGTTTTGGTCTGGACCGACATGCTCGGCCTGACCCCCGGCCGCGTCCCCAAGTTCGTCAAGCAGTACGCCGACCTCCGCGAGGTCATGACCAACGCGGCCCGCGCCTACGCGGACGACGTGGTCGCCGGGACGTTCCCCCAGCCGGAACACTCGGTCCACTGACCGACCCGGGCGGGGCCGACCGGCGCTGCTGGCAGGGTCCAGCGGGTTACCGCAGGTCACTGCGGCGAGCCGGGCCGGGCCTTGGCTGTGGTGCTGAGCCGGGTCGGGCGGCACCGGTCGCGAGCGGGCATCGGGTGGTGTGAAGGCGGTCGTCGTACCGGAGCGGGTCGCGAGGCCGGAGTGCCGGGCCCGCGCCGGTGGCTCAGCCGTGTCGGGCTGGCCTGCGCCGCCGGGCCGGCTGGCGCCGCCGGGCTGGGCTGGTCGTCGTACGTGGCGGTGCCCGGCCGGGCGGGGGCGTGGTCGGAGGCGCTGAACCGGTCCGGGACGGCCAGCGCTGCTGGTCGGGTCCAGCGGGTTACCGCAGGTCACTGCGGCGAGCCGGGTCGGGCCTTGGCTGTGGTGCTGAGCTGGGTCGGGCCCACGGTCGCGGTGCTGAGCCGGGTCGGGCGGTATCGGTCGCGAGCGGGCGCCGGGTGGTGTGAAGGTGGTCGTCGTACCGGAGCGGGTCGCGCGGCCGGAGTGCCGGGCTCGCGCCGGTGGCTCAGCCGTGTCGCGCTGGCCGGGCCGGTCGTCGCGCGTGGCGGTGCCCGGCCGGGCGGGGGCGAGCCGGTTCCCGTCCGTGGCACGCGGAGTCGTCCGTGTCGGCTGGCGCGCCGAAGCGTCGGTTCGCCCAGGTCACGTCGGCCAGGGCCGGGCCGGTGGCCGTCGCGCCAGGCCGAGCCGGTCGCCTTCGCCGGGCCGGGTTCCGGTGGCGCCCGGTGCCGCCCACCCGGTGTCGCCCGCCCCGGTGATGGCCCGCACTGCCCCGGCCGTCTCTCCGCCAGTGCCGGGCTCAGCACCGTCCGCCCGGTCCTGTCCCCAAGCTGCCTCCCAAACCGCCCCCGAACCACTCCCGGCACAACACAGCAGCCCGCCGAACGTCCCCCTTCGGCGGGCTGCTGTCATGCGTGGCGGGGGCCGGGGTTACACCGATTCCCGCCAGCCGTTGGTGATCGGGAGGCGGCGGTCCTTGCCGAAGCCCTTGGCGGAGATTTTGGTGCCCGGGGGGTACTGGCGGCGCTTGTACTCGGCGGTGTCGACCATGCGGAGGGTTTTGGTGACGAGGGCGGGGTCGTAGCCGGCGGCGATGATGGCGTCGGCGCCCTGGTCGCGGTCGACGTAGAGGTCGAGGATGGCGTCGAGGACGGGGTAGTCGGGGAGGGAGTCCGTGTCGACCTGGCCGGGGCGGAGTTCGGCGCTGGGGGGTTTGGTGATGGAGTTCTCGGGGATCGGGGGAGTTTGGCCGCGTTCGGTCGCCGCGCGGTTGCGCCATTCCGCGAGGCGGAAGATCGAGGTCTTGTAGACGTCCTTGATGGGACCGTACGCGCCGACGGAGTCGCCGTAGAGGGTGGAGTACCCCACCGCCAGTTCCGACTTGTTGCCGGGGGCCAGCACGATGTGGCCCTCCTGGTTGGAGATGGCCATGAGGAGGGTGCCGCGCAGCCGGGACTGGAGGTTCTCCTCGGCGAGCCCGGTCAGCTCGGTGGACGCCATGTACGCGTCGAACATCGGCGCGATCGGCACCGTACGGAAGTTGAGCCCGGTCCGCCGGGCCAGCTCGGCGGCGTCGTCCTTGGAGTGGTCCGAGGAGTACTTGGACGGCATGGAGACGCCGTACACGTTGGCCGCGCCGACCGCGTCGCAGGCGATCGCCGCGACGAGCGCGGAGTCGATGCCGCCGGAGAGGCCGATGAGGACGGACCTGAAGCCGTTCTTCTCGACGTACGCGCGCAACCCGACGACCAGCGCCGAGTACACCTCCTCGTCGTCGTCCAGCCGCTCCGCGTACGCGCCGTGCATCGTCGCCTCGTACGGGGCGACGGGCTCCTCGGTGAGGACGACACGGTCGATGCGCAGTCCGTCGTCCACCCCACCCACAGGCGCGTCCGCCGATGCCGCCGGCAGGTCGAGGTCGAGGACGACGCAGCCCTCGGAGAACTGGGGCGCGCGCGCGATGACCTCGCCGCTCGCGTCGACCACGATGGAGTCGCCGTCGAAGACCAGCTCGTCCTGGCCGCCCGTCATCGCGAGGTAGGCGGTCGTGCAGCCGGCCTCCTGCGCGCGCTTGCGGACGAGTTCGAGCCGCGTGTCGTCCTTGTCGCGCTCGTAGGGCGAGGCGTTGATGGACAGCAGCAGCCCCGCCTCGGCGGACCGCGCCGCCGGCACCCGGCCGCCGTCCTGCCACAGGTCCTCGCAGATCGCGAGCGCGACGTCCACCCCGCGCACCCGGATCACCGGCATCGTGTCGCCGGGCACGAAGTAGCGGAACTCGTCGAAGACGCCGTAGTTGGGGAGGTGGTGCTTGGCGTACGACAGGGCCACCTCACCCCCGTACAGGACCGCGCCCGCGTTGCGCGGGGCGCCCGCCGGCTGGCCGAAGCGCGGCCGGTCCGTGTCGGAGCGGTCGAGGTAGCCGACGACGACCGGGAGGTCGCCGAACCCCTCCTCGGCGAGGCGCGCGGCGAGCGTGCGCAGCGCCGCGCGGGACGCCTCGACGAACGAGGTGCGCAGCGCGAGGTCTTCGACGGGGTAGCCGGTCAGCACCATCTCGGGGAACGCCACGAGGTGCGCCCCCTGCTCGGCGGAGTGCCGGGTCCAGCGGAGGACCGCCTCGGCGTTCCCGGTGAGGTCACCGACGCGGGAGTCGATCTGGTTCAGGGCGAGACGAAGTTGAGGCACGCCGCCCAGTGTAATCGTCAGACCGACGCGATGGGGTGTCGGGCGCCTCACGCGGCGCCCGGCACCCCGGCCGTCACTTCTTCTTGTACGACTCCACGTAACCCTTGGCGGGCGTGCCCACCCCGGTCACGTCGTCGTAGCCCTTCACGGCCGACAGCGAGCTGTCGGCGCCGAGCGTGCGGACGGACGTCAGCAGCCCCTCGGACGCGTCGTACTGGTTCTTGTAGTCGACGCGGGCGACGGCGAGCCCGGTACCGGTCGGGTTGTCGGTGACGTCGTGCAGGACCCGCGTCCCGTACCTGGCGTAGATCGCCGGGTTCGCGAAGCCGATCGGCTTGCCGCCGCGCGCCTGCTGGGCGAGCGCCTGGACGGCGGCGACGACCGGCGCGGCCAGCGAGGTGCCGCCGATGCGGTACTCGCTGTAGCGCTGCGAGCCGTCCGGGAACGTCTGCGTCTGGCCGACCTTGAAGCCGGTGTTCGGGTCGGCGAGCGCGGCGATGTCCGGGACGACGCGGTTGCCGGCCGCGTTGTTGGCCTGCGCGAGCGCGTTCGGGACGACGCCCCGCTGGTAGAAGGGCTCGGGGACGGTCTTGCTGGTGCCGCCGCCCGCGCCGCCGTTGAACGTGCCCGGGAAGTCCGTCCAGCTCGTGCCGTCCGCCGACAGGGCCGCCTTCTGGGTGCCCCAGCCGGTCTCCCACAGGTACCTGTCGCCCTTGCCGACCGCGAGGGAGGTGCCGCCGACGGCCGTCACCCACGCGGAGCTCGCGGGGACGTCGACCTGCTTGGTGCCGGAGTTGGCGACCTCGTCGCCGTCGTCCCCGGAGGAGACGTAGAAGCCGATGCCCTGGACCGCGCCGAGCTGGAACGTCTGGTCGTAGGCCGCCGCGAGGTCCGGCGTCTCGCTGGACTCCAGGTCGCCCCAGGAGTTGGAGACGATGTCGGCGAGGTGGTTGTCGACGACCTTGTTCAGCGCGTCGAGCAGGTCGTCGTCGTGGCAGGACGCGGAGCCGACGTAGGTGACGTGCGCGTCCGGCGCGACCGCGTGCACGGCCTCGACGTCCAGCGTCTCCTCGCCGTACCAGCCGGCCGCCTTGCAGTCGGTGGTGTGCGTGTACGTCTTCGGCAGCACCTGCGTGAGCTGGCCGGTCTTCCAGCGCGCGTCGCCGTGCGCCTTGGCGTAGGTCGCCGCGTCGAAGGCGATCGTCGGGGAGGCGTAGGCGTCGGTGATGGCGACGCGCACGCCCTTGCCGGTGTAGGCGCCGGCGCCGTACGCGGCGCGCAACTGCCTGCCGGTGTACCCCTGTACGGCGTAGGGGACCTTCCCGCCGTACGCGTCCGGCAGGGTCGAGGCGGTGCGGGAGCCGTAGTACGAGGAGAACGGGCCCGCGTTCCTGAACACCGCCGACGGGACCGGGAGTTGGTCCTTCGCGGTGGCCTGGTGGGGCGCGTTGTCGAGGCCCGTGACGGTCAGGACCGCGCCGTTCAGGCTCGCCGGGACGGTGGCCGCCTTCGCGGGGGCGCGGTAGGTGCGGCCGTTCTTCACGAAGTCGTGCAGCTGCGTCCCGAACGCCCGCTCGGCGGAGGCGACATCGCCGCTCACCGAGACGTAGTGCTGGGTGGTGCCGGTGACTTGGAGACCGGCCTGGGCCAACCACGCCTTGACGGCGGCCACTTGGGCCGGGGTCGCGCCGAAGCGGGACTGCGCCTGACGGGTGCTCAGGTACCGGCCGTACGACGCCGAGGCCGGGTCGGAGACGGCCTTCGCGAGGGCGGCGAGACCCTGGGCGTCGCGGCCGGCGAGGTAGACGCGGGCGGTCACCTGGGCGGCGTCCGGGGTCGCGCCCTGGTCGGCGCGGGGGGTGGCCCAGGCCGGCTTGGTCCCGGCCAGCGTGGCGCGGGCCGGGGTGTCCGCGGCGTGGGCGGCGGGGACGCCGAGCGCGAGCGCGCCGGCGATCATCGGCAGCGTCGCCGCCATGCTCACCCCGGCGCGCAGCGCGGTGCGGTTGGATCTCACAGGGACCCCCTGGTTCATGAGGTTCGCCGAGAGCCGTTCACTCGACGTGCCGGTCACTCTCGTGATGAACGGTTCATGTCAGGGGAATGCGCGACCCAAGAAGGGCCCAAGCAGGCGAACTCTGGGGGGATTTGACGGAAATCTCCGCCAACTGTAGGGAAAACCCTACGGACGTGCCGCCGCGCCCCTCTCCTTCAGCATCCCCGCCATCAGCTGGATCTCCGACTCCTGCGCCGCGACCATGCCCTGGGCCAGCCGCTTCTCCACGCCCACCGCGCACTTGGAGACACAGCCCTCGGCCATGTGGACGCCGCCCTTGTGGTGGTCGGTCATCAACTGGAGGAAGAACACCTCGGCTTGCTTCCCGCTGAGCGAACGCAGCTTGTCCAGCTCGGTGTTGGTCGCCATGCCGGGCATCAGCGCGCCGTCCTTCGCCTCCGCCATGCCGCCCATGCCCATCCAGGTCATCGGCGCCCGCGCCGACACCTTCGGCAGCCCCCACAGGTCCAGCCAGCCGATCAGCATGCCCCGCTGGTTGGCCTGCGTCTGCGCGATGTCGTACGCGAGCCGCCGCACCTCCTCGTCGGTCGTGCGGTCCCGCACGATGTACGACATCTCGACGGCCTGCTGGTGGTGGACGGCCATGTCGCGCGCGAACCCGGCGTCGGCGGAGTCGGCGGACGGGGTCTTCGAACTGTCGGAGCCGCTGTCCTGCGCCACCGCGTACGTGATCCCGCCGGCCGCGAGCAGCGCGGTCACCGCCGCGCCGGTGACCAGTCCCGCGCCGAGCCTCACTTGTCCAGCCCGCCCGTGCACGCGGCGCCCGGCTCCGGGGTCTGCTCGCCCTGGACGAACTTCTCGAAGAACTTGTCCACGTTCGGGTCGGTCGCCGAGGTCACCGTCCGCTGGTGGCCCCACGCCGTCAGCATGATCGGGTCGGCCTGCTTGTCGTCCGGGCTCATCAGCGTGTACGGGGTCTTCTTGACCTTCGCCGCGAGCGCGTCGACGTCCGCCTTCGGGGCCTTGCTGTTGTACGTCACCCAGACCGCGCCGTGCTCCAGCGAGTGCACGGCGTTCATGTCGTTGACGGCCTTCCCGTACACGTCGCCGTTGCAGTTCATCCACACCGCGGCGTGGTCCCCGCCGACCGGGGGCACCGTCGGGTACGTCACCTTCTTCGTCACGTGGGTGCGCCCCAGCGTGCCCTTCCACGTCTTGACGCCGTCCGAGCCGACCTCGAACTTCCCCGACGCCTTCGCGTCCGCGACGGCCTTCGCGTCGTTGTCGTCCTTGTTCTTCTGGATCACGAACACACCGCCCGCGACCAGCGCGGCGACGGCCACCACGCTCCCGGCGATCGTCAGCAGCCGAGTGCGCCGCTCCCGCGCCTGCTCGGCCCTGCGCATCTCCTCTATTCGCGCCTTGCGCTCAGCACTGCCGGTCTTCTTAGCGGAACCCATGGCTCTGTAGTCCTTCTCCGGGCGGGGACGGTGGGGGGTGTTCGAGGCGTTCGAGTGGGCTGATCGTAATGCGGGAGGAGGGGGGTGGTGTAGAGCGATCCCGGCGAAGGGGAGGGTTGGCGGGGAAGTGGGGGTGTGAAATGCGGGTTATCTGGCCATTCGCGGATTATGAAACCGGTGCCCTCAGGGCTGACGCCCCCGCCCGCACCACAGCAGCATCCGCTCCGGCAGCCCCGTCCCCGTCCCGGGCAGCCGCCACCCGTCGGACCCCTCCCACAGCGAGAACGCCGCGCCGAACGGGTCCAGCAGCGTCGCGATCGCGCCGCCGTCCCCCAGCTCGAACGGCTCGACGACGATCCGCGCGCCGCCGTCGACCGCTGCCGTGACCCTCGTCCCGATGTCGTCCACGGCGATGTAGTAGGCGACGTGGGGCGGTGTGCCCGGCGGGTACACCGGGTTCGCGAGGTCGCTGAGGCCGCCGATCGGATGCCCGGACGCGTGGACGCGGCGGCCGTCGACCGTCCAGCCCAGCGTGGCCGCGAGGTGTGCGGCGGTGTCGTGCGGGGTGCGTGTCTTGATGTCCATCCAGCCGAACTCTCCGAGGTCGCCGAGGCGGCCGGTCATGGTGTCTCTCCTCTCGTTCTCCGGGGTGACTGCATACCGGACGGCGGCACGGCGGGCGAGGGGGTTTTCGGGGAGTCGGTGGGGCTGGGCATTACGGATGCCGGTTCGAGCAGGCAAGATGGGTGGCGCAGCGGTACACCTGACGTGCATGAGGCGTTCAGGTGGGGGCCGGATGGGTGATCATGGTCCGCAACGCGTACGAAATGGTGTTGTGGTGTGATGCTCGGGTGCCCGACCGCCTCTCGAAGGGACGCGGGGCCGGCGGCCTGACCAGCAAGGATGGGGAAGCGGAAGATGGACAAGCAGCAGGAGTTCGTGCTCCGGACGTTGGAGGAGCGCGACATCCGGTTCGTACGCCTGTGGTTCACGGACGTGCTGGGCTTCCTCAAGTCCGTCGCCGTGGCCCCGGCCGAGCTGGAGCAGGCGTTCGACGAGGGCATCGGCTTCGACGGCTCCGCCATCGAGGGCTTCGCCCGCGTGTACGAGTCCGACATGATCGCCAAGCCGGACCCGTCCACCTTCCAGGTCCTGCCCTGGCGCGCGGAGGCGCCCGGCACGGCGCGGATGTTCTGCGACATCCTCATGCCCGACGGCTCCCCGTCCTTCGCGGACCCCCGCTACGTCCTCAAGCGCGCCCTCGCCCGCGCCTCCGACCTGGGCTTCACCTTCTACACCCACCCCGAGATCGAGTTCTTCCTCCTGAAGGACCGCCCCCTCGACGGCTCCCGCCCCACCCCCGCCGACAACTCCGGCTACTTCGACCACACGCCCCAGAACATCGGCATGGACTTCCGCCGCCAGGCGATCACCATGCTGGAGTCCATGGGCATCTCCGTCGAGTTCTCCCACCACGAGGGCGCCCCCGGCCAGCAGGAGATCGACCTCCGCTACGCCGACGCGCTCTCCACCGCCGACAACATCATGACGTTCCGCCTCGTCATGAAGCAGGTCGCGCTGGAGCAGGGCGTGCAGGCGACGTTCATGCCGAAGCCGTTCTCGGAACACCCGGGGTCGGGCATGCACACGCACCTCTCGCTCTTCGAGGGCGACCGCAACGCGTTCTACGAGTCCGGCTCCGAGTACCAGCTCTCCAAGGTCGGCCGCTCCTTCATCGCGGGCCTGCTGAAGCACGCCGCCGAGGTGTCCGCCGTCACCAACCAGTGGGTCAACAGCTACAAGCGGATCTGGGGCGGCACCGAACGCACCGCCGGCGCCGGCGGTGAGGCCCCCTCCTACATCTGCTGGGGCCACAACAACCGCAGCGCCCTCGTCCGCGTCCCCATGTACAAGCCCGGCAAGACCGGCTCCGCCCGCATCGAGGTCCGCTCCCTCGACTCCGGCGCGAACCCCTACCTGGCGTACGCCCTCCTGCTGGCGGCCGGCCTCAAGGGCGTCGAGGAGGGCTACGAACTCCCCGCCGGCGCGGAAGACGACGTCTGGGCCCTCTCCGACGCCGAACGCCGCGCCATGGGCATCGAACCCCTCCCCCAGAACCTCGGCGAAGCCCTCACCCTCATGGAACGCTCCGACCTCGTCGCCGACACCCTCGGCGAACACGTCTTCGACTTCTTCCTGCGCAACAAGCGCCAGGAGTGGGAGGAGTACCGCAGCGAGGTCACGGCGTTCGAGCTGCGGAAGAACCTGCCGGTGCTGTAGGCGGTGCCGGATCGGTCGAGGGGCTGACGGTGCACGGTCGTCCGCCCCTCTGACTACCCTGGACTCATGACGACACGGGAAGAGCTCCACGCGCTCATCGACCGCGTGCCGGACGACGACATCGACGCCGTGGCGCAGAGCCTGCGCCCGTTCATAGGGCCGGCCGGCCGTCCGGGACGCCCCGCATTCATCGGCATGGGCCGCTCGGGACACTCCGACACGTCCACCCGCGCGGACGAGATCCTCCGGGAGACGGGGTTCGGCGAGTGATCGTGGTGGACACGGGCCCTCTCGTGGCCCTCGCGGACGCCGACGACGCCCACCACGAGGCGTGCGTCCGCTGGTACGACACCGTCCACCCGCGCAACCTCGTCATCCCCGCGCCGGTCATCGCGGAAGCCTGTCACCTGATCGGCACCCGCTGTGGCGCCCAGGTCGAGGGGGCGTTCCTCGACGCGCTCGCGGCCGGGGATCTCGGTACCGTCACGAACGTCATGCCCGAGGACATCCAGCGCATGGCCCACCTCGTGAGGCAGTACGCCACCCTCCCCCTCGGCGGCACCGACGCCTGCGTCGTGGCGATCGCCGAACGCTGGCGGGCCAAGGAAGTGGCAACGGTCGACCGCCGCCACTTCAGCGTCGTACGCCCCTCTCACGTGCCCGCTTTCGAACTGCTTCCCTACGACTTGTGAGGCCCGCGCCGGTCAGCCGACGAACGCCGGCGACACCATCGCCGCGCTGATGCGCCGCGGCGTGCCCGTCCCGTTCGCCGGCTGAGACGCCGTCCCCGGACCGGCGCCCGGGTCCACCCCGAGGGTTAGTCTCGAAGTCTCGTACGACCTTGATCAGACGGAGGAGGCCGGGGATGACGGGGCCGGGGATGGCGGGGCGCAGGAGCAGTACTTTTTCTCGCCTGCTGCGGCACGGGTTCACCGATCCCTCGGCCGCCGAGCGCCTGCTGGACGGCGCCGAACTGACCGGCGTGCGCAACGACCCGGTGCTCCTGGAGGCGCTGGGCGCCACCGCGGACCCCGACCTCGCGCTGCATGGCCTCGTCCGCCTGTTGGAGGCACAGCCGGGTGCCACCGCCCGCCGGGAACTCCTCGACACGGTGATAGCGGCCAAACCCCTGCGGGACCGCCTCCTCGGGGTACTCGGGGCCTCGGCCGCCCTCGCCGACCACCTCGCCAGACACCCCCGCGACTGGGAGGCCCTGGTCACCTACGAACCCAGGGATCTCCACCCCGGGGTGGAGGAGTTCGAGCGCGGCCTCGCGGAGGCGACCGACCCCGTCTCCCTGCGCGTCGCCTACCGCCGCTGCCTCCTGTCGATCGCCGCCCGTGACGTCTGCGGCACCACCGACATCACCGAGACCGCCGCCGAACTCGCCGACCTCGCCACCGCCACCCTGCGCGCCGCCCTCGCCCTGGCCCGCGCCGCCGCCCCCGGCGACGCCGCCGCCTGCCGCCTCGCCGTCATCGCGATGGGCAAGTGCGGCGGCCACGAGCTGAACTACGTCTCGGACGTCGACGTCATCTTCGTCGGCGAGGCCGCCGAGGGCGCCGACGAGGGCAAGGCCCTCAGGTCCGCCACCAAACTCGCCTCGCACATGATGCGGATCTGCTCCGAGACGACCGTCGAGGGCACGATCTGGCCCGTCGACGCCAACCTGCGCCCCGAGGGCCGCAACGGCCCCCTCGTCCGCACCCTCAGCAGCCACCTCGCCTACTACCAGCGCTGGGCCAAGACCTGGGAGTTCCAGGCCCTCCTGAAGGCCCGCCCCGTCGCGGGCGACCTCGACCTCGGCCGCCAGTACGTCGACGCGCTCGCCCCCATGGTGTGGCAGGCGTCGCAGCGCGAGAACTTCGTCACCGACGTCCAGAAGATGCGCCGCCGCGTCGTCGAGAACATCCCCGCCGCCGAGGTCGAACGCGAGCTGAAACTCGGCCCCGGCGGCCTGCGCGACGTCGAATTCGCCGTCCAGATGCTCCAGTTGGTGCACGGCAGGGCCGACGCCTCGCTGCGCAGCGGGACGACCCTGGACGCGCTGCGGGCGCTCGCCGAGGGCGGGTACGTCGGCCGCGCCGACGCCGAACAGCTCGACGCCGCCTACCGGTTCCTGCGCTCCATGGAGCACCGCATCCAGCTGTACCGGCTGCGCCGCACCCACCTCGTCCCCGAAGGCGAGGAGGACCAGCGGAGGTTGGGCCGTTCCCTCGGGATGCGTGCCGAGCCGGTCACCGAGCTGAACCAGGAGTGGAAGCGCCACTCCGGCGTCGTCCGCCGCCTGCACGAGAAGCTGTTCTACCGGCCGCTGCTCGACGCCTTCGCCCAACTCGGGCCCGGAGAGGCCAGGTTGAGTCCCGAGGCGGCCCGCGAACGGATGGTGGCCCTCGGCTACGCCGACCCGGCCGCCGCCCTCAGGCACCTGGAGGCGCTGGCCTCCGGCGTCTCCCGCAAGGCGGCCATCCAACGCACGCTGCTGCCCGTCCTGTTGGGCTGGTTCGCCGACTCCGCCGACCCGGACGCCGGACTCCTCAACTTCCGCAAGGTCTCCGACGCCCTCGGCAAGACCCCTTGGTACCTGCGCCTGTTGCGGGACGAGGGCGCCGCCGCCGAGAACCTGGCCCGCGTCCTGTCCGCCGGCCGCCTCGCCCCCGACCTCCTCATGCGGGCCCCCGAAGCGGTCGCCCTCCTCGGCGACGGCGACGACCTGGAGCCGCGCGGGCGGGCCCAGTTGGAGCAGGAAGTGCTCGCCGCCGTCGGCCGCGCCGAGAGCGGCGAGGCCGGGGTGTACGCGGCGCGCGGGGTCCGCCGCCGCGAGCTGTTCCGCACGGCCGCCGCCGACATCGTCCACTCCTACGGCACCGAGACCAAGCCCGCCGAGGCCGACCAGGGCGCCCTGGTCGACGAGGTCGGCGCCGCCGTCTCCGACCTCACCGCCGCCACCCTCGCCGGCACCCTGCGCTCGGTCGTCCGCGACGGCTGGGGCGACACCCTGCCGACCCGGTTCGCCGTCATCGGCATGGGCCGGTTCGGCGGCCACGAACTGGGCTACGGCTCCGACGCCGACGTCCTGTTCGTGCACGAACCCCGCGAGGGCGTCGAGGAGCGCGAAGCGTCCGAGGCCGCGAACCGGGTCGTCGCCGAGATGCGCCGGCTCCTCCAAGTGCCCAGCGCCGACCCGCCGTTGCTCATCGACGCCGACCTGCGCCCCGAGGGCAAGTCGGGCCCGCTGGTCCGCACCCTCAAGTCGTACGAGGCGTACTACCGGCGCTGGTCGCTCGTCTGGGAGTCCCAGGCGCTGCTGCGGGCCGAACCGGTCGCCGGGGACGAGGAGTTGGGGCGCCGGTTCATCGAGCTGATCGACCCGCTGCGCTACCCCGCCGAAGGGCTCGGCGAGGACGCCGTGCGCGAGATCCGGCGCCTCAAGGCCCGCATGGAGTCCGAGCGGCTGCCACGCGGCGCCGACCCGAAGCTGCACGCCAAGCTGGGCCCCGGCGGGCTGTCGGACGTCGAGTGGACCGTGCAGCTCCTCCAGATGCGGCACGGCTGGGCCGAGCCCGGCCTCAGGACCACCCGCACCCGCCAGGCCCTCGCCGCAGCCCGCGCCGCCGGCCTCCTCGGCACCGAGGAGACCGAGATCCTGGACGAGGCATGGGTGCTGGCCTCCCGCGTCCGCAACGCCGTGATGCTGGTCCGGGGCCGGGCCGGCGACACCTTCCCCACCGAGGTCAGGGAACTCGCCGCCGTGGGACGGTACTTGGGCTACGCGGCCGGACACGTGGGCGACATGCTCGACGCCTACCGCCGAACCACCCGCCGGGCGAGGGCAGTTGTGGAGGAGCTGTTCTACGGCGGGTGAGGGCGACCCCGGCGTGGCGAGTGGCCCGGACCCTGCCCCGACGCCCAGCCCGCCGTGTTGGAGGGGCCGGGCCGCGGACGTTCGGCCGGGTGCTCAGACGGGCCGCTGGGCCTCGGCGGGACTGTCGAGACGGGGATCGGGGGACTGCCGGGGTGCAGGGTTCTCGGGGTTCTCAGGGGTGGACCCCGTAGGGAACCGTGGCAGCCGGTGCGGCAGCGCCCCGTACACCGTCCACGCCACGACGTACCCGAACGCGAGGCACAGCATTCCGCCCACCGCGTCGAGCCAGAAGTGGTTGGCGGTGGAGACGATGACGACGAGTGTCGCCGCCGGGTAGAGGAGCCCGAGGATCCGTACCCACGGCAGCCGCGCCAGCGCGAAGATGGTCAGCCCGCACCACAGTGACCACCCGATGTGCATGGACGGCATCGCGGCGTACTGGTTGGACATGTTCTTGAGGTCACCGGAGGCCATCGACCCCCAGGTCTCGTGCACGACGACCGTGTCGATGAAGTCGCCGCCGGTCATGAGCCGGGGCGGCGCGAGCGGATACAGGTAGTAACCCACGAGAGCTACTGCCGTCGTTGCGAAAAGGACCAGCCGGGTCGCCGCATAGCGCCCGGGGTGGCTGCGGTACAGCCACACCAGCACCCCGAGCGTGACGACGAAGTGCAGTGTGGCGTAGTAGTAGTTCATGCCCACGATCAGCCAAGTCACCGAGTTCACGGTGTGGTTGACCGACTCCTCGACCGCGATGCCGAGATGGTGCTCCATCCGCCAGATCCAGTCGGCGTTGCGCAGCGCCTCGGACTTCTGCTCCGGGACCGCGTTGCGGATCAGCGAGTACGTCCAGTAACTCACCGCGATCAGAAGGATCTCGAACCACAGACGCGGTCGCCTGGGCCTGCGCACACGGCGGGACGCGGCCGTGACGGATGGCGGAACGGCCTTTTCCCGGCCTTCCGAAGATGTCACGGTTACGTCACCCATAGACATGAAGTCTGCCAGAAAAGCGCTGTCCCCCCGATCATCCCCTGGGCTGGTCCGACCCGCATGTTCTACCGCCCACGCACCGGGTCGCCCTCCACCTCAGGGACGAGTCGTACGGTCCCCCGGTACCGATGCGGTAGACCCGCGTACGACGAGTTCCGGCATGAAGACGAACTCGCTGTGCGGGGCCGGGGTGCCCCCGATCTCCTCCAGCAGGGTACGCACGGCCGCCTGCCCCATCGCGGGGACCGGCTTGCGGATCGTGGTGAGCGGCGGATCGGTGAACGCGATCAGGACGGAGTCGTCGAAACCGACCACGGAGACATCCCCGGGGACGGTCAGCCCGAGCTGGCGGGCGGCCCGGATCGCGCCGAGCGCCATCATGTCGCTCGCGCACACCACGGCCGTGCACGACCGCTCGATGAGCGCGGTCGCCGCCGCCTGCCCGCCCTCCAGGGTGTAGAGGGAGTGCTGCACCAACTCGGTCTCGACCTGCTGCGCGGGCAGCCCGAACCGGTCCTGCATCGCCCGCGTGAACCCCTCGATCTTGCGCTGCACCGGCACGAACCGCTTGGGCCCGAGGGCGAGTCCGATCCGGGTGTGGCCGAGGGAGGCGAGGTGAGTGACCGCGAGGGCCATCGCCGCGCGGTCGTCCGGCGAGATGAACGGCGCCTGCACCTTGGGCGAGAACCCGTCGACGAGCACGAACGGCACGCCCTGGGCGCGCAGTTGCTCGTAGCGCTGCATGTCGGCGGTGGTGTCCGCGTGCAGCCCGGAGACGTAGATGATGCCGGCCACACCCCGGTCGACCAGCATCTCCGTCAGCTCGTCCTCGGTGGAGCCGCCCGGCGTCTGCGTCGCGAGGACCGGGGTGTAACCCTGGCGGGTGAGGGCCTGGCCGATGACCTGGGCGAGCGCCGGGAAGATCGGGTTCTCCAGCTCCGGGGTGATCAGGCCGACCAGACCGGCGCTGCGCTGCCGCAGCCGTACCGGGCGCTCGTAGCCGAGGACGTCCAGGGCGGCGAGCACGGACTCGCGGGTGGTGGCGGCGACGCCCGGCTTTCCGTTGAGGACCCGGCTGACCGTCGCTTCGCTCACCCCCGCCTGCGCGGCGATGTCGGCCAGCCGTGTGGTCACAGGGGTGGACTGTACCGGGCGGCCTGGCGGACGCGGACGCCCGCGTCCCGGCTGCTGTGTCATCGGGCCCCCTCGGGAAGGTGTCAGCAAGAGCTTGCAGAGTCTTTCATACGGCACGACCGTCCGTGAGACCCCTGGAAACAAGGGTCTCACAGGGATCGCCGCCGGGTCACGCCACGATAACTTCGCCGGTTTCTTGCATTTTTTTGCAGCAAGACCTTTCGCAACGCTTGCAGCCTTGTTACGTTCCCTGACGCCCGGCAGGCACGGGCTTCGACCCAAGGAGAGACACATGCGGCGTGGCATAGCGGCCACCGCGCTGGCGGCGTCGATCGCCCTCACAGCGACGGCGTGCGGCGGGGACGACAGCGGCAGCGACAACGGCGGCCCGACCACCATCACCTGGTGGGACACCTCGAACGCCACCAACGAGGCGCCCACCTACCAGGCGCTGATCAAGCAGTTCGAGGCCGCGAACAAGGACGTCAAGGTCAAGTACGTCAACGTCCCCTTCGACCAGGCGCAGAACAAGTTCGACACCGCCGCCGGTGCCTCCGGCGCCCCCGACGTGCTGCGCTCCGAGGTCGGCTGGACCCCCGCCTTCGCCAAGAAGGGCTACTTCCTCCCCCTCGACGGCACCGAAGCCCTCGCCGACCAGGCGAAGTTCAAGCCCAACCTCCTCGAACAGGCCAAGTACGACGGCAAGACGTACGGCGTCCCCCTGGTCACCGACACCCTCGCCCTCGTCTACAACAAGGGCCTCTTCGCCAAGGCCGGCGTCGCCGCGCCGAAGACCTGGGACGAGCTGAAGGCCGCCGCCGCGACCATCAAGGACAAGACCGGCGTCGACGGCTACTGGGGCTCCACCCAGGCGTACTACGCCCAGACCTTCCTGTACGGCGAGGGCACCGACACCGTCGACGCCGCCGCCAAGAAGATCACCGTCAACTCCCCGGCGGCGAAGAAGGGTTACGGCACCTGGCTCTCCCTCTTCGACGGCAAGGGCCTGCACAAGGCCGACACCACCGCCGACGCCTACGCCCACATCCAGGACGCGTTCGTGGGCGGCAAGGTCGCCGCCATCATCCAGGGCCCCTGGGAGATCACCAACTTCTACAAGGGCACCGCGTTCAAGGACAAGGCCAATCTCGGCATCGCCACCGTCCCGGCCGGCTCCACCGGCAAGGCGGGCGCCCCGACCGGCGGCCACAACCTCTCCGTGTACGCCGGCTCCGACAAGTCCCACCAGGCCGCCGCGCTCAAGTTCGTCCACTTCATGACGTCCGCCGCCGCCCAGGCCACCATCGCCCAGAAGAACTCGACGCTCCCCACGCGCGACGACGCCTACACCGCCGCCGTCAAGGCCGACCCCGGCATCGCCGGCTTCCAGACGGTCCTCTCCGCCGCCCAGCCCCGGCCCGCGCTCCCCGAGTACAGCTCCCTGTGGGGCCCCCTCGACACCGAACTCCCCAAGATCGCGGGCGGCAAGGAATCCCTGGACGACGGCCTCTCCACCGCCGAGACCTCCATCGCCAAGCTGGTCCCCGACTTCGGCAAGTGAGCCCCCGCGTGGCCGCCGGATCCCCGCGTACGCGAGTCGCGGGGGAGGGATCCGGCGGCCACCGGTATGCCGTCCGTCTGCCCCATGAAACCCAGAAGGTGTCGAAATGACAGTCGCCATCGACCGCGCGACCGGCCGCAAACGGCCCGGTGAACCGAAGCCGGGACTGGGCAGGCGTCTGAAACGCGGCTACGACCGGCACTGGTACGCGTACGCCATGATCGCCCCCGTCGCGATCGTCCTCGGCGTCCTCGTCGTCTACCCCCTCGGCTACGGCTTCTACCTCACCCTCACCGACGCCAACAGCCTCAACACCGCCCGCACCATCGGCGCCAACCACATCGACGCCACCTACCAGTTCATCGGCCTCGACAACTACGCCGACATCCTGTGGGGCGACACCGCCTACGACCGCTTCTGGTCGCACTTCCTGTGGACGATCGTCTGGACGGCCCTCTGCGTCGCCCTGCACTACACGATCGGCCTCGCCCTCGCCCTCCTGCTCAACCAGAAACGCCGGGGACGCACCCTCTACCGGCTGCTCCTCGTCCTGCCCTGGGCGGTGCCGACGTTCGTCACGGTCTTCGGCTGGCGCTTCATGCTCGCCGACAGCGGCATCATCAACTCCGCCCTGGACGCCCTGCACCTGCCGACCCCGCAGTGGCTGGAGGACACCTTCTGGCAGCGGTTCGCCGCCATCATGGTCAACACCTGGTGCGGCGTCCCCTTCATGATGATCTCCCTCCTCGGCGGCCTCCAGTCCATCGACAACACCCTCTACGAAGCAGCCGAGATGGACGGCGCGAACCCCTGGCAGCGCTTCCGCTACGTCACCCTGCCCGGCCTGCGCGCGGTCAGCTCCACCGTCGTACTCCTCGGCGTCATCTGGACGTTCAACCAGTTCGCCGTCATCTTCCTGCTGTTCGGCACCACCGCGCCCGACGCGCAGATCCTCGTCACCTGGGCCTACTACCTCGGCTTCGGCCAACAGCCGCGCGACTTCGCCCAGTCGGCCGCCTACGGGATCCTGCTGCTCGCCATCCTCGTCGTGTTCACCTCGTTCTACCGGCGCTGGCTGAACCGCAACGAGCCCGACGTCGCGATCTGAGAGGAGAGTTCACCGTGACCGCAACCGTGCCCACGAAGGCCCGCCCCCGGGGGAAGGGCAGCCCGCTCGCCTCCCTCGCCTCGCACACCGTCCTGATCCTGGCGAGCCTGATCGCCCTGTTCCCCGTCGCCTGGCTGGTGTTCCTCTCACTCGGCCCCGACAAGGACGACTACCTCCACCCCGGGCGCATCTGGTCCAAGATGACGCTCGACAACTACAGCTTCGTCCTCCAACACACCAGCTTCTTCGACTGGTTGAAGAGCTCGCTGATCGTCTCCCTCGGCACCACCCTCATCGGCGTCTTCGTCGCCGCCACCACCGGGTACGCCGTCTCCCGCATGCGCTTCCCCGGCTACCGCAAGTTCATGTGGCTGCTGCTGCTCACCCAGATGTTCCCGGTCGCGGTGCTGATGGTGCCGATGTACCAGATCCTCGCCGACCTCCAGCTCATCGACACCTACCTCGGCCTGATCCTCGTCTACTGCACGACGGCCGTCCCGTACTCGGCGTGGCTGCTCAAGGGCTACTTCGACACGATCCCCTTCGAGATCGACGAGGCCGGACGCGTCGACGGACTCAGCCCGTTCGGCACCTTCGCGCGGCTCATCCTGCCGCTGGCCCGCCCCGGCCTCGCCGTCGCCGCGTTCTACAGCTTCATCACCGCGTTCGGCGAGGTCGCCTTCGCGACGACGTTCATGCTGGACGACAAGAAGTACACGCTCGCCGTCGGCCTGCAGAGCTTCATCAGCGAACACGACGCCCAGCGCAACCTGATGGCCGCCACCGCCGTCCTCGTCGCCGTCCCGGTCTCGGCGTTCTTCTATCTCGTCCAGAAGAACCTGGTCACCGGTCTCACCGCGGGCGGTACAAAGGGCTGATCTTCAGCGAAACTCCCGCTCTTTTCCGAAAACTCCCGCCCGTGGCCCG
The DNA here is from genome assembly GCF_014489635.1 of Streptomyces roseirectus. Classification (NCBI taxonomy): domain Bacteria; kingdom Bacillati; phylum Actinomycetota; class Actinomycetes; order Kitasatosporales; family Streptomycetaceae; genus Streptomyces; species Streptomyces roseirectus. Next base: position 6,769,736 of record NZ_CP060828.1, read on the forward strand.
ACCGTTGTCGGTCACCATGGTCACGAGCGGGGCGGCGGCCGTGCGGTCCCTCCGACCCCGCCGACCGCACGGCCGCCGCTTACCTCCGTACGACCTCTGCCCGATCGACCAGCACAAGGACGCCATGAGCCAGCAGCACTCCGCAGCCGACCAGGCCCAGGTCACCGTCACCGCCGAGGCGAGCCGCCCCGACTGGTGGCGGGAGGCCGTGATCTACCAGGTCTACCCGCGCAGTTTCGCCGACGGCGACGGCGACGGCATGGGCGACCTGGCCGGCGTCCGCGCCCGCCTCCCGCACCTGCGCGACCTCGGCGTGGACGCCGTGTGGCTCAGCCCCTTCTACGCCTCCCCGCAGGCCGACGCCGGCTACGACGTCGCCGACTACCGCGCCGTCGACCCCATGTTCGGCACGCTCCTCGACGCCGACGCACTGATCCGCGACGCCCACGACCTCGGGCTGCGGATCATCGTCGACCTCGTCCCCAACCACTCCTCCGACCAGCACGAGTGGTTCAAGCGGGCGGTCGCGGAGGGGCCCGGCTCGCCGCTGCGCGAGCGCTACCACTTCCGGCCCGGAAAGGGGGAGAACGGCGAACTCCCGCCCAACGACTGGGAGTCCGTCTTCGGCGGGCCCGCCTGGACCCGGCTCCCGGACGGCGAGTGGTACCTCCACCTCTTCGCGCCCGAGCAGCCCGACTTCAACTGGGACCACCCCGCCGTCGGCGACGAGTTCCGCTCCATCCTGCGGTTCTGGCTCGACATGGGCGTCGACGGCTTCCGCATCGACGTCGCCCACGGCATGGTCAAGGCCCCCGGCCTCCCCGACATCGGCGGCGCCGATCAGGTCAAGCTGCTGGGCAACGATGTCATGCCGTTCTTCGACCAGGACGGCGTCCACGACATCTACCGCGCCTGGCGCAAGGTCCTCGACGAGTACTCCGGCGAGCGGATCTTCGTCGCCGAGGCATGGACGCCGACCGTGCAGCGCACGGCCAACTACGTCCGCCCCGACGAACTCCACCAGGCGTTCAACTTCCAGTACCTCAGCACCGATTGGGACGCCGCGAAGCTCCGCGAGATCATCGACCTGACCCTGGAGTCGATGCGCCCGGTCGGCGCCCCGGCGACCTGGGTCCTCTCCAACCACGACGTCACCCGCCACGCCACCCGCTTCGCCAACGAGCCCGGCCTCGGCACCCAGATCCGCCTCGCCGGCGACCGCGAACTCGGCCTGCGCCGCGCCCGCGCGGCCACCCTCCTCATGCTCGCGCTCCCCGGCTCCTCCTACGTCTACCAGGGCGAGGAGCTGGGCCTGCCCGACGTCGTCGACCTCCCCGACGAGGTCCGCCAGGACCCCGCCTACTTCCGGGGCGCCGGCCAGGACGGCTTCCGCGACGGCTGCCGCGTCCCCATCCCCTGGACCCGTGAAGGGAGTTCGTACGGGTTCGGCGCGGGCGGCAGCTGGCTCCCGCAGCCCGCGAACTGGGGCGAGCTGAGCGTCGAGGCGCAGACCGGCGTGGCCGGTTCGACGCTGGAGCTGTACCGCTCGGCGCTGGCCGTCCGGCGCGCGCACCCCGACCTCGGGGCGGGGGAGTCGGTCGAGTGGCTGCCGTCCCCGGAGGGCGTACTCGCCTTCCGGCGGGGGGAGTTCGTGGCCTTCACCAACACCACGGGGGAAGCGGTCGCCGTTCCCGAGTACGGGCAAGTGCTGCTGGCCAGTGGGGAGTTCGACGGGGTGAGCGTCCCGGCGGACACGACGGTGTGGTTCACGGCCTGAGGTCATCATGAGTAGGCCGGCCCTCTGGCAGAGAGGGCCGGCCCGTGTTCACTTCCAGGTGTCGCTGATCGTGTATCCCGACGAACTTCCCGTCGTGTAGGTCCTGTTGGTCCCCGACTCCCACGTCACCGTGCCGGAGCCGTCCTTCTTGATGTACTTGTACTCGAAGGTCGTGTTCGCCGGGACCGACACTGTGCCCGACCAGACCGGGTACCCGGCGGAGGAGAGGGCGACCGCCTTCGAGGTGTCCCAACTGCCCAGCGCGGCAAGGGAACCGGCGACGTAGACGTTGGTGCCGAACGACGTGGTGGCGTACGCGTCGAAGGTCACGTTCACCGTCGTGGAGCCCCCGCCCCCGCCACCGCCGCCACCACCGTCTCCGGCGTGGAAGGCGACCGCGTTCTTCGCCGGGATCGTCAGCGTCGCGTTGCCGCCCGAGACGGTGACCGTGCTGTTCCCGCCGTCGATGACGTTCTTGTACGTCCCGTCGGCCATCCCCGTCGCGAACGTGTAAGTCGCCGCCGAGGAACCGTTGTTGAGGGCGAAGAACCCGGCACCGCCGCGCCCGAAGCCGATCACGGACGACGACTTGGTCTGCCAGTCGGAGACGGCGGCGGTGTCGACGGCGTTGTGCCAGGCGACCATGCCGAGCACGGCGGGGTCGCGGTCGAGGCAGTACCAGCCGTTGGCGCAGTCCGTGTCGGTGACGAACCCGCCCGAGTTCGGGGGCGCTTGGTCGCTCTGGCTGAACTGCCAGCCGGCGTAGACCGTCGGCGTCGACCACTTGTAGGCGAGCTGGAAGAGGTTCGCGAGCCGGTACGCGTCGCCGTCCTTGTACGACAGGTGCAGCCCGTTGCGCTCGGTGTCGTGGTTCGTCACGAACGACACCGAGTTGGCGGCGGGCAGGATGCCGGAGGACGGCAGGGACTCCAGGTCGCTGACGTTGCCCTGGAACGCGGACTTCAGCTTGCTCGCGTAGGTGAAGTCGAGGACGTCGCCGGAGGCGTAGTAGTCGGCGGGCTGGGGAGTCGAGCCGGGGTACACCTCCTGGAAGACGTACGGGTCGGTGCCCGAGGTCGTGTCCGTCAGCTTCGACTCGATCGCCGCGAGGTCGGCCGCGGGGATGTGCTTGGCCGCGTCGATCCGGAACCCGTCGACGCCCAGGGCGAGTTGGGAGTTGAGGAAGTTCGCGATGCCGGTGCGGACGTGGTCCGTGCCGGTCTTCAGGTCGGGCAGGCCGAGGAGTTCGCAGTTCTGGACCTGGGTGAGGTTCCCGTAGTCCTGGATGGTGAGGTCGGCGGTGGGGCAGCTCGACGCGTCGTGGTAGTCGGCGCGGTCCCACTCGGGAGTGTCGTACTTGCTGGTGAGCGTCGTGCCGTTGTAGCCCGTGCCGGTCTGCGCGGCGGTGTGGTTGATGACCGCGTCCGTGTAGACCTTCACGCCGGCCGTGTGACAGGCGTCGATCATCGCCTTGAACTTCGCGGCCGTGCCGAACCGGCTGTTGAGGCCGTAGGAGTAGGGCTGGTAGACGTCCCACCAGTAGGCCGACGCCTGCTTCAGCGACTCCGAGGGCGGCGCCACCTGCACCGCGCCGTACCCGGCGGGGCCCAGGACGTCCGTGCACTCGGCGGCCACCGAATCCCAGTTCCACTCCCACAGGTTGGCGATGACGTCGCCCTTCCTGGTGGGGTCGGCGTGGGCGGAGGCGGCGGGCAGGGCGACCACACCGGCGAGGGCGAGCGCGCTCGCGGCGGTGAGGCGGAGGGTGCGGTGGAGTGTGCGGTGGGGGACACCTGGGGGGTGGTGTCGGTTCATGTCGCGGCTCCGGAACATGAGGGATCACTGTTCAACAATTCGTGAGACTGAGGCAGTTGAGACGGGCACGTCAAGGTGCTGATGCAAATTCTTTCTGACGATTGCAAGACTCTTGCTGTAAACCTTGCGTGAGCGATACGGTCCACGCGGGGTCGGACCCGCCGTAACCGTCAGGCAAGCGCTAGGAGTTCCCGCCCGTGAAACCGAGATGGCCCCGGACGCCGCTGTCCGTGACTGCGCGACGGCCCCGGCGGATCGCCGCCGCCTCTCTCGCCGCCCTCACGGCTGCCCTCGTCCCGCCCGTCACTGCCCACGCGTCCACCCCGCCCGCCCCGCCCTCGGACGCGAGACTCGCCGCCGAACCCGCCCGGCACGACGCGACCCGCGAGCAGTTCTACTTCGTCCTCCCGGACCGCTTCGCCAATGGCGACACCGCCAACGACCGCGGCGGCCTCACGGGTTCACGCCTGAGCACCGGCTACGACCCCACGGACAAGGGCTTCTACCAGGGCGGCGACCTCAAGGGCCTCACCCAACGCCTCGACTACATCAAGGGGTTGGGCACGACGGCGATCTGGCTGGCGCCGATCTTCAAGAACCGCCCGGTGCAGGGCACGGGCAACGACGTGTCGGCGGGCTACCACGGCTACTGGATCACCGACTTCACCCAGGTCGACCCCCACTTCGGCACCAACCAGGACCTCGAAACCCTCATCTCCAAGGCTCACGCCAAGGGCATGAAGGTGTTCTTCGACGTCATCACCAACCACACCGCCGACGTCGTCGACTACGACCCCAAGTCCTACAACTACCTCTCCAAGGGCGCCTTCCCGTACCTCACGAAGGACGGCCGCCCCTTCGATGACGCCGATTACGCGGACGGCAAGCGCAAGTTCCCCCCGGTGAACGCCCGTTCGTTCCCGCGCACCCCGAAACCCGCGAGCACCGCCAAGGTCCCCGCCTGGCTCAACGACCCCACGATGTACCACAACCGGGGCGACTCCACCTACGCCGGCGAGTCCACCACCTACGGCGACTTCTCCGGCCTCGACGACCTGTGGACCGAGCGCCCCGAGGTCGTCACCGGCATGGAGAGGATCTACGAACGCTGGGTGCGGGACTTCGACATCGACGGCTTCCGGATCGACACCGTGAAGCACGTGAACATGGAGTTCTGGACGCGGTGGGCGACCGCCCTCGACGCCTACGCCGCCCGGCACGGCCGCGCCGACTTCTTCATGTTCGGCGAGGTCTACTCGGCCGACCCCGCCCTCACCTCCCCGTACGTCACCCAGGGCCGCCTCGACGCCACCCTCGACTTCCCCTTCCAGGAAGCGGCCCGCCAGTACGCCTCCCAGGGCGGCAGCGCGCAAGCCCTTGCGCAAGTTTTCGGCGCCGATTACCGATACACGACCGACAAGGCCAACGCCTACGAACAAGTCACCTTCCTCGGCAACCACGACATGGGCCGCATCGGCCACTTCCTGAAGCGGGACAACCCGAACGCCACCGACGCCGAACTCCTCGCCAAGGACACCTTCGCCAACGAGCTGATGTTCCTCAGCCGGGGCAACCCGGTGATCTACTACGGCGACGAACAGGGCTTCACCGGCGCGGGCGGCGACAAGGACGCCCGCCAGCCGATGTTCGCCTCCCGCACCCCCGACTACCTCGACGACGACCAGATCGGCACCGCCCGCACCCACGCGAGCGCCGCCTACGACCCGACGTCCCCCCTCTACCGCCGGATCGCCGAACTCGCCCGCCTCCGCAAGGCCAACCCCGCCCTCACGGACGGCGTCCAGACCGAGCGCTACGCCGCGACCGGCCCCGGCGTCTACGCCTTCACCCGCACCGACCGGCACACCGAGTACGTCGTCGCCCTCAACAACGCGACCACTCCCCAGACCGCGACCTTCGCGACTACCTCACCCGGCATGACCTTCCGGGGGATCCACGGCACGCAGGACACCGTCCGCTCCGACGCCTCCGGACGTGTCACCCTCACCGTCCCGCCCGGCAAGGCCCTCGTCCTCAAGGGCGGCCTGGCGAAGCCGACTTCAGCCCCGCAACTCACCCTGACGGCACCCCCGGCCGGCGCCACCGGCACCGTAGAACTCACCGCGAACGTCACCGGCGGACAGCTCAACCGCGTGATCTTCGCCGCCCAGACCGGCAACGGCCCCTGGCGCACCCTGGGTTCGGCCGACCACGCCCCGTACAAGGTCACGCAGACGATCCCCAAAGAAACAGCCCCGACAACTCCCGTCCGCTACAAGGCGGTTGTCGTCGACTCGGAAGGCCGCACAGCCTCCACGACCGCCTCCACCACCACCGGCACCCCGCCCACGGACACACCCCCCACCGCGACGAGCCGCGACTACGCGATCGTCCACTACCACCGCCCCGACGGCGACTACGCGAACTGGGGCCTCTACGCCTGGGGCGACCTCGCGGACGGCGAGGCGACGACCTGGCCCGCCGGTCACCCCTTCACCGGCCGTGACGCCTACGGCGCCTTCGCCTACGTCAAGTTGAAGCCCGGCGCCTCGAACGTCGGCTTCCTCGTCGTCGACAAGGACGGCGACAAGGACGTGGCGACCGACCGCACGATCGACGTCACGAAGACCGGCGAGGTCTGGATCGAGCAGGGCAAGCCGGACGTCACCACCGAACGCCCCGACTACCCGGCCCAGGACAAGGCGAAGGCCGTCCTGCACTACCACCGGGCCGACGGGAACTACGACGGCTGGGGCCTGCACGTGTGGACCGGCGCCGCCAACCCCACCGACTGGTCGGCCCCGTTGAAACCGGCCCGCACCGACGCGTACGGCGCGGTCTTCGAGGTACCCCTCAACACCGGGGCCACCAGCCTCAGTTACATCCTCCACAAGGGCGACGAGAAGGACCTCCCCACCGACCAGTCGCTCGACCTCACGGCCGACGGACACGAGGTGTGGCTCTTGAACGGCCAGGAGAAGTACCTCCTCCCGCAACCGGCGGGCAGCGCGGCGGCCCTCGACCTGACCACCTCCAAGGCGATCTGGCTCGACCGGAACACCGTCGCCTGGAACAGCGGCGACGCCGCCGCCTCCACCCAGCTCCTCTACTCCCGCACCGGCTCGATCAAGGTCGAGAACGCCACCCTCACCAGCGACGACGAACGCTGGCTCCGCCTCACGAAGACCACCCTCACCGACGCCCAGAAGGCCAAGTACCCCCACCTCAAGGACTACACGGCCTGGACGATCGACCCCCGCGACCGACCCCGCGTCCGCGAGGCCCTACGGGGTCAACTCGTCGCCTCCCAACGGGCGGTTGGGGGTACCTCCCAGGCTTTCGGCACTGGGGGAGGTGCTGTTCTCGCCGCGACCGGCGTCCAGCTCGCCGGCGCCCTGGACGACCTGTACGACGCGACCAAGGAGAAACTGGGCCCGACGTTCACCAAAGGCTCCGTGAGGCTCGCCGTCTGGGCCCCCACCGCCCAGACCGTCGCCCTCGACCTCGACGGCAAGACCGTCCCCATGAAGCGCGACGACACCACCGGCGTCTGGTCAGTCACCGGCCCGCGCGCCTGGCAGAACAAGCCCTACCGGTACTCGGTAAAGGTCTGGGCCCCGAGCGTCCGGCAGCTCGTCACCAACCACGTCACCGACCCCTACTCCCTCGCCCTGACCGCCGACTCCGAACGCAGCCTGATCGTCGACCTGAACGACAACTCCCTCGCCCCGCAAGGCTGGAGGACCTACACCAAGCCCAAGGCCGCCCCCATGAGCGGCGCCCAGATCCAGGAGCTCCACATCCGGGACTTCTCGATCGCCGACCGCACCTCTCGACACCCCGGCCAGTACCTCGCGTTCACCGACAAGAACAGCGACGGCTCCAAGCACCTGCGGGAGTTGGCGAAGTCCGGCGCCGGCTACGTCCACCTGCTCCCCGCGTTCGACATCGCCACCATCCCCGAACGCCGCGCCGACCAGGCCACCCCGGACTGCGACCTCGCCGCCCTGCCCGCCGACTCGGAGAAACAGCAGGAGTGCGTGGGCAGGGCCGCCGCGCGGGACGCCTACAACTGGGGCTACGACCCGTACCACTACACGGTCCCGGAAGGGTCGTACGCGTCGGACCCCGACGGCACCGCCCGCACGGTCGAGTTCCGCCGGATGGTGAAGGCGCTCAACGACGACGGTCTACGGGTCGTCATGGACGTCGTCTACAACCACACGGCCGCCGCCGGACAGGCCGACACCAGCGTCCTCGACCAGGTCGTACCCGGGTACTACCAGAGGCTGATGCCCGACGGCAGCGTCGCGAACAGCACCTGCTGCGCGAACACCGCGCCCGAGAACGCCATGATGGGCAAGCTCGTCGTCGACTCGGTCGTCACCTGGGCCAAGGAGTACAAGGTCGACGGCTTCCGCTTCGACCTGATGGGCCACCACCCCAAGGCCAACATCCTGGCCGTCCGTAAGGCCCTCGACGCCCTCACCCCTGAGAGGGACGGGGTGGACGGCAAGAAGGTCGTCCTCTACGGCGAGGGCTGGAACTTCGGCGAGGTCGCCGACGACGCCCGGTTCACGCAGGCCACGCAGCGGAACATGGCCGGCACCGGCATCGCCACCTTCTCCGACCGGGCCCGGGACGCCGTGCGCGGCGGCGGCCCCTTCGACGCCGACCCCGGCGTCCAGGGCTTCGCCTCCGGCCTCTACACCGACCCCAACTCCTCGACGGCGAACGGCACCCCCGCCCAGCAGAAGGCCCGCCTCCTGCACTACCAGGACCTCATCAAGGTCGGCCTGACCGGCAACCTCGCCGGATACCGCTTCACCGACACCGACGGCCGCGAGGTCACCGGCGCCCAGGTCGACTACAACGGACAGCCCGCCGGCTACGCGTCCGCCCCCGGCGACGCCCTCGCCTACGCCGACGCCCACGACAACGAGTCCCTGTTCGACGCCCTCGCGTTCAAACTCCCCGCCCGCACCGGCCCCGACGACCGCGCCCGCATGCAGGTCCTCGCGCTGGCGACGGCCCTCCTCTCCCAGGGCCCCGCCCTCTCCCAAGCCGGCACCGACCTGCTGCGCTCGAAGTCGCTGGACCGCAACTCCTACGACAGCGGCGACTGGTTCAACGCGATCCACTGGAACTGCGCCGACGGCAACGGCTTCGGCCGTGGCCTGCCACCCGCCGCCGACAACGCCGACAAGTGGCCCTACGCGAAACCCCTGTTGACGAGCGTCGAGGTCGGCTGCCCCCAGATCGAGGGAGCGTCCGCCGCCTACCGCGACCTGCTGAGGATCCGTACGACGGACGAGGCGTTCTCCCTCACCACGACAGCGCAGGTCCAGTCGGCCCTGTCGTTCCCGCTGTCCGGCCCCGGAGAGACACCCGGCGTGATCACCATGCGCCTCGGTGACCTGGTCGTCGTCTTCAACGCGACCCCGCACGTCCAGGACCAGAAGGTGGCCGAACTCGCCGGTGCCGACTACCGGTTGCACCCTGTTCAGCGCGCGGGCGCGGACCCTACCGTGAAGGGGGCGCGCTACGAGCGGGTTTCGGGCACGTTCGCCGTTCCGGGGCGCACGGTAGCGATTTTCTCCCGTACGGCTTGACGGCGCAGTAAGTTGTTGAACGCAAGGGATCGGTAAGTGCGGCTCGCCTCACGCATGTGCAGGGAGAGGAGACGGCCGTCGACGCTCAGCGGATCACCGAGGACGACGCCGGCGCGACCGTGCTGGTGGTCGACGACGTGGCGGCCAGCCGCTACGCCATGGGCGCCGTGCTGCGCCGCGCCGGACACCGCGTCGTGGACGCGGCGAGCGGCCGTGACGCCCTGCGCGAGGTCGACGTACGGCTGAGCGAGGGCGACCGGTTCGACGTAGCGCTGGTCGACGTCGGCCTGCCGGACATGAGCGGCTTCGAGCTGTGCCGGCGGCTCAAGGCGGCGCCGCGCACGGCCACGCTGCCCGTCGTCCACTTCTCCGCCGCCGTCGCGCCCCTCGACCGGTGCAAGGGGCTCGACGCGGGCGGCGAGGCGTATCTCACCGTCCCCGCCGACCCGATGGAGATCCAGGCCGTCGTCCGCGCGGCCCTGCGCGGGGCGCGCAAGCGCGGGGACGCCGAACAGGCGGCCCGGCGGCTGGCGTTGCTCACGGAGGCGATCGTCACCGTGCAGAGCGCGCGCGACGTGCAGGAGTTGGCCGACGCGGCGGCCGAGGGCGCGGCCCGGTTGACCGGCACGCCGGCCGTCGTCCTCGTCGTCGGCTCGCAGGGGCGGGTGTACCGGGGGCTGCCGCGCGGGCGGGCGCTGGTCGTGCCGCCGGACGAGGGGGCCGACGGGACGGTCGTCCGGCTGGTGAACCGGCTCGTGGAGGGGCGGGCCGGGACGCGGAACGTGGTCGTGCCCGCCGCGCTGTGGCCGCCCGGCTACTTCCGGCGCGGCGTCCGCGACGACGCCCGCCTCGTCCTCGCGCCCGCGCGCGACGGCGGTACGTCGGTGTGCCTGGCGACGCCCGCGCCGTCGGTCCACGACCTCGACCCCGGCGACGACGACCTGCTCGCCCGGCTCGCCCAGGCGACCGCGCTGGCCGCCGAGCCGCTGCTGATGTACCAGATCGAGCGGCATGTCGCGCTCACCCTCCAGCACAGCTTCCTGCCCCGCCCCGACACGCTGCCCAAGCTGCCCGGCGTCGACGTCGAGGTGCGGTACGTGCCCGCCTCGATGGAGGCCGAGATCGGCGGCGACTTCTACGCCGCGCTGTCCACCGACGCCGGCGCGCTCGTCGCCGTCGGGGACGTCGTCGGGCACTCGCTGGACGCGGCGACGGTCATGGTCGAGCTGCGGCACGCGTTGCGCGCGTACTGCATCGAGGACAGCGACCCGGGCGTCCTCGCCGCCCGCCTCGACCACATGCTCCAGCGCTACCACCCCGAACTCACCGCGACGCTCTGCCTGATGCTGGTCGACGCGGACGCCGGACGGGTCCGGGTCGCCAACGCCGGGCACATCCCGCCGCTGCTGATCGGCGACGGCACCGCCGAGTACGTCGACGCGGCCGGTCCGCTGCTCGGCCTCGGCCTGCCCCGCCCCGAGCCCGCCGAGTTCCGACTCGCCGCAGGACAGCGCCTGTTGATGGTCACCGACGGCCTCATCGAGACCCGGGGCACCGACCTCGCCGTCTCCCTCGGCCGCCTCCGCCAGGCCGCCGCCGGCGCCCCCGAGGGCCTGGACACCCTCTGCGACCTCCTCCTCGGCTGCTTCGCCGACGGCCGCGAGGACGACATCGCGATGCTGGCCCTGCAACTGCGGTGAGCGCTCACCCCCTTGGTTAGGGTGGCGTGACCCGCACCTACCGAGGAGCCCGCATGCCCCAGATCACCGTCGACCACTCGGCCACCCTCACCCCGTCCTTCGACCGCGCCGCCTTCGCCCGCGACCTGCACGCCGCGACCGTCGAGATCGCCGCCGCCCGCCCCGAGGCGTGCAAGACCCAGTTCCGCGCCGCTGAGCACACCGCCTTCGGGTACGAGGACGGCGGCCACGCGGTCGTCCACGTGACCATCGGCCTCCTCGCCGGCCGCACCCCCGAGGTCAAGTCCGAACTGACCGCCGCCGTGCTGGAGTTGCTGAAGAAGCATCTCGCCGGCCTGGGGGCCGACGGCCTCGTCCTGCACGCCTCCGCCGAAGTCCGCGACCTGGACCCGTCGTACACGAAGTTCGAGCGGTAAGTCCCTTACCGGTAACGGGACTTACGTCTAACGGGGTTTACGTCGCGAGCGCGATGAGCCGGGTCACCAGCAGCCCGAACGGGCCGTCGGCCGGCTCCCCGCCCAGCACCGGGCGCAGCAGCTCCTTCAGCTCCTCGTCGTACGCGGCGGTCACGGCCGTCAACGCGGCGAAGTCGTGGACGAGTTGGAGCTGAAGCTCCTCGCGCGGGATGCGCTTGCCGTCCAGCCAGATGAGGGCCGTGGACTCGGCGAGGGAGATCCAGGAGCGGACGAGGAGTTCGAGCCGGGGCGGCGGGTCGGTGATCTCCAGGTGGGACAGGATGTGCTCGTACGCCTTCTGGCGCACGGAGTTGATGAGCGCGTTGGTCGTCGAGGACCCCACCGCGGGGCCGCCCCGCAGGAGGGCGGCGAACCCGGGGCCGTGGTCGTCGACGAAGTCGAAGTACCGGCGCATGACCCGCAGCAGACGGGTGCCGAGCGGCCCTTCGTGCGGCTCCGCGAACCGGCTCGCCAGATCCTCCGACGCCCGCTTCAACGCGGCCTCGTACAGGCTGAGTTTGCCGGGGAAGTAGTGGTACACGAGCGGCCGCGAGATGCCGGCCGCCGCCGCTATCTCGTCGATCGAGACCTCGTCGGGGGAGCGCTGGGCGAACAGTTCGAGCGCGACCCCGATCAGCTGCTGCCGCCGCTCCTCCACGCCCATTCTCCGCCGCACCCCGGTTGTCATGCCGACAACTTTACCGAGCGGTACCCCACTTCAACCGCCCCACTCGGCAAGGTCGTTCACATGTCGAGCACCAGCCGCCCACCGCGCGCCCGCGAGACGCAGATCAGCATCGAGTCGCCGCGCTCCTGATCGGTGAGCAGTTCGTCCCGGTGGTCCACCTCCCCCTCCAGCACCCGCTGCCGGCACGTCCCGCAGAAACCCTGCTCGCACGAGTAGAGCGTGTCCGGCAGCTCCGCGCGGACGGCGGCCAGCACCGAGGAGTCCGCCCCGACCGTCAACACCCGCCCACTGCGCCGGAGTTCGACCTCGAAGGCGGACCCGGCGGAACCGACCGCCCCGAACCGTTCGAGCCGCACGCCGGGCACCAGCTCCTCGACCGCCCGCGCCAACCCCTCGGGCCCACAGCAGTAGACGGCCGTCCCCTCCGCCAACTCACCGAGCAGCCCGCCGAGTTCGGCCCTGCCCTCGACGACCGATACTCGGTCCGGCCCGAACTTCTCGACCTCCTCCAGGAACGGCATCGACGCCCGCGACCGCCCGCAGTACAGCAGCCGCCACGCGGCACCCTCCGGCAGCGCCCGCAGCATCGGCAGGATCGGCGTGATCCCGATACCGCCCGCGACGAACACGTACGCGGGCGCCCCGGACACCAGCGGGAACCGGTTGCGCGGCCCCCGCACCTCGACCTCCATGCCCTCCCGCAGCTCCTCGTGCACCTCGCGCGACCCGCCGCGCCCGTCCTCGACGAGCCGCACGGCGACCGTGTACGACGAGGCGTCCCCGGGGTCCCCGCACAGCGAGTACTGCCGCACCAGCCCCGACGGCAGCACCAGATCGAGGTGCGCCCCCGCCTCCCAGCGCGGCAACTCCCGACCTTCGAGCCGCAGTTGGACGACGCCGTCGGCGACCGTCTCGCGCGCCGCGACCGTCAGCCGCAGCCCGCGCGTGCGGGGCCGCCCGGAGATCGGCTCCTCCAGCGCCGGCATCGGCCACAGCGGGGACGCCTGGATCCGCCGCCGCAGCGCGCGCTTCACCAGCAGCGCGGCCCCGGCGACCGCGAGGACCGTCCGCACCCGGGGCGCCATCAGGCGGCCCGCTTCTCGGCGGCGAGCGCGGCGGGGGAGGTGGCGAGATACGCGACGGCCTGCGCCGTCGACGCCTCCTGCGAGGGGTGGTAGGCGTGGCTGAGGTAGCGGGGGATCGACTTCAGCAGGTCGCCGGTGGCCGGGAGGGTGCCCTGCCGGCCGCTCAGGTAGAACGCCTTCACGCTCGCCTTGCCGTCCAGGACGGTCGGGTCGTTCTCCATGAAGTACCGGGCCCCGCGCTGCCACAGGAACACCAGCGTCGCGAAAGCCGTCGCCCAGGTCCGCACCCGGCGCCGGTAGCCGCCGTCGACGTGCATGAACAGGTCGAAGGCGACCGAGCGGTGCTCGACCTCCTCGGCGCCGTGCCAGCGCAGCAGGTCCAGCATCATCGGGTCGGCGCCGCGCCGGTCCAGCTCGCCGGCGTTGAGCACCCAGTCCCCGAGGAACGCCGTGTAGTGCTCGATCGCCGCGATCAGCGCCACCCGCTCCATCAGCCACCAGCGCCGCGCCCGTCCCGGCGGCAGGGTGCGGTCGCCGAGCAGCTTCTCGAACATCCAGTCGACCTGTGCGGTGTACGGCGTCGGGTCGAGGCCCTGTTCCCGCAGGTGGGGGAGGACTTCGTCGTGGGCCTGGGAGTGCATGGCCTCCTGCCCGATGAACCCGACGACGTCCGAGCGCAGCCGCTCGTCGCGGATGTACGGCAGCACCTGCCGGTAGACGTGCACGAACCAGCGCTCGCCCGCCGGTAGCAGGAGGTGCAGCACGTTGATGGTGTGCGTGGTGAAGGGGTCCCCGGGCACCCAGTGCAGCGGGGTCTCCTCCCAGGAGAACGACACCTTCCGCGCCTTGAGGTCGACCTGCTCGCCCTCGACCGGCCGGGGTGCCCGTGCGGCCTTCTTGTTAGACATAATGTCAATGTACTGACGGGTAGAGCGGGGGTGAACCCCCGTGCACGACCGAATTCCGACGCCCGGGACCCATCGGACGGCCCCTAGTGGAGCACCTTGACCGGCTTCCCGCCCTTCAGCGTCCCCTCCAGCGTGGCCTGCACGCCCTGCTCGGTCCGCACGGTCAGCAGGTTGCCCTCCGCCGCCACGTTGACCCCGCCCGCCGTCCGCACCGACCGCGTGTCCTTGTCCCCGGCGGCCATCAGGAACCAGTGCCCCTTCTTCGACTTCCACAGCGCCCCGGCCAGCACGTGCGGATCACGCGGACCGCACGCCGGCACGTCCGCCGCCTTCGCCACGACCGCCCCGAACAGCCCGCCCGGCGTGTGGAACTGGGCGCTCGCCCGCGTCCCGTCACCCCGCCAGGTCTCCGCACGCGTGCACACCCACTGCGCCGACCCGCTCCCGTCCGGCAGCGGCTGGCGCGCGAACTGCCAGGCGTTCACGGCCCGGACGCCCGCCGCGCGCAGGTCCGCGAGCGAACACGCGTACGGCGCCCAGGTCTTGAGGGCGTCCACGCCGGTCACGTCCCGCCCGGCGCCCGGCTTGCCCGACGTCAGCCGCGCCGGCACCAACTCGCCGAGGTCGCTGAGGAGTTGACGGCCCTGCCCGCCGGTCAGCTGGAGGACGTTCCAGCCCGTGCAGGCGCCCGTCCGCGTCGCCGGACTGCCCATCGGCGACGTCACCCCACCGGTGAGCGTCAGATCCATCACCCCGGCGCTCGGCTTCGACAGGTCCCGCTCACCGGCCCCGGTCACCCAAGGCGCCGTCAGATAACGGACGTTGCCGTCGGCGCGGCTCAGCACCACCGCGCCCGCCTCCGCGCCGGACGCCCCGTCCACCCGCGCGAAGTCCAGCGCGGCCCCGGCCGTCCCGTCCTTCGGCTCGGCGTACCGGACGATCCGCAGCCCGTCGTACAGGATCACCACGCGGACGTTGTCCACGGCACCCGCGTACAGGAGTTGGGGCGGGCCAGACGGACCGCCGGCCGGGGTGGCGGGGGTCGCGGAGACGTGGACCTTCTCGCCGGGGCGCGCCCACACCGCGAGCGCGCGGCGCAACAGGGCCTCGTCACCGGTGAGTTCACCGCGCGCGGGCCACGCCGAGAAATCCGTGCGGGCCGACGTCCGCCACGCGACCGGGGAGACCTTCAGCAGCCGTCCGGGATCCAGCGCGGCCTCGGCCGCCGGATTCTTCGCGTACGCCGGGGCCGCCGCGCCGTCCGGGCCCCAGCCGCCGCCGGGCAGCGCGACCAGCGCCCCGCACACCACCAGCGCGGCCCCCGCCGCGAGCGCCGCCCTGCCGTGCTGGCGGCGGCGCATCAGATCCGTCGGACGGGCCTGGAGCACGCAGGGGTCGAACCCGGGGGAGTCGAGCAGCGCGTACTCCGCGTCCACCTCGCCCGCCTCGCGCAGCGCCGCGTCGACCGCGACGACCCCGCACTCCCCGAGCACCTTGCGGACGTCGGCGTCCGCCAGCTTCTCCAGCCCGCGCAGCGCGTACGCCGCCCGCGCCGGCCCGTCCAGCTCCGACAGCCGCTGCTCCAGGGCGAGTTCGTCGGCCCCGCCCGCCCGCGGGAGCAGCCGCAGCCCCCATACGCGGGGGAGCGGCGACGGCAGCCCGGCCCGCTTCGGCCACGCCCGCCGCCGCAGCGGCAGACCCGCCTCCAGCGCCGTCCGCACGACCCGCAGCCGCACGTACGCGTACCCCGGATCGCCGTCCCGCCCCGCCGACTGCGCCGGGATCACCGGGGCCGAGGCCCGCCTGCGCGGCAGGGCACGCTGCACGAGCGCGTGCGCGGTCAGGACGCGCCGGCCCCTCGGGAGCGACGGCGGCAGCACCACGTAGGCGAGCCGCACCAGGCGCGGATAGTGCTCGACGAGCGCGGCCTCGGCCTGCTCCACGTCGAGAGCCGGCCCGGCGGAACCGGGGCGGGGGGAGCGGGAGGCGGGGCGCTGGGCGACATCCTGTGACTGCACGTCCGGGAGAACGAGCGGCCCGGCGACAGGTCACCGCCGGGCGGGTGAATCCCCCCTGCGGGGACGGCTGTTCGAGGAACGATTCAGCGCGGCCTCACCCGGCCGGTGCCACCAGCGCCCGCGCGTAGTTCGCCATCGACCGCTGGTAGCGCGGCAGATGGGGCGCCAGCGCCGCAAGGACCAGCGCGAGACCTTCCCGGTCCCGGCCCAGGCTCGACAGGCACAGCGCGAGACACGCGCGCACGGCGTCGTCCAACTCGTCGGACGGCGCGTCCAGTTCGGGCGTCAGCAGTTTCACCGCCTCCTCGGCCCGGCCGACGTTGCGCAGCGAACTCGCCAGCTGGATCTTCGTCCGCCGCTTCCGGTAGCCGTCGAGACCCAGCGCCAGCGCCTCCTCGTACAGGGGAACGGCCTTGTCGGAGTGGCCCGTCGAGTCCCAGGCGCACGCCTGCTCGAACGGGGCCAGCGGGCTGCCCGGGGGCAACTCGGCGGCCAGCGCGCCGATCACGGCCCGGAAGTCGGCGCCCTGCTCCTCGGTGTACTCGTCGTAGCTCGCCCACGCGGCGGCGATGCGGTCTTCCCAGTCCCGGTTCATGAAGATCACGATGGCATGCGGGGGTTACGGGGACCACAGAAAAAGATGACCGGTTGAGTGGTTCGCGTGCCGGGGGCCGTATCGAGGGGGAGGTCTCTCAGGGAGGAACTGGACAGATGAAGCTGACCCGACCGACGCTCGCGGCAGTGGCCGCCGTGGCGGCGCTGACCCTGGCCGGCTGCGGGGCCGGCGGGGACGACACGGACACGGCCGCCGACGCCGTCCCCGTCGCGGCGACCGGGAGCCTGGAGCAGCTTGCCGCGCAGGTCAAGTGCGAGCCGAACATGCAGACCGACGCGGACGAACTGCGGCAGGCGATCTGCAAGACCGCCGACGGCAAGTACATCCTCCTCACCTTCGCCACCGACCGCGGCCAGCGCGAGTGGATCAACGGCGCGAAGGACTACGGCGGCCACTACCTCGTCGGCCGCAAGTGGATCGCGGTGGGGGAGACCACCAAGACGGTCGAGACGCTGCGCAAGACCCTCGGCGGGGACATCGAGGAGGGCATCGACCACTCGGGCGGCGGACACACCAGTCACTGAAGTTTTTTCCGGTCGTACACGACAGAGCCGGCGGTGGGAATCCCACCGCCGGCTCTGTCGTCGAACTAGGCCCGTACTACTGGCACTTGCGGCCGGTGTTGATGCAGTTGACCATCTGGTTCATCGTGTTCTGCGAGAAGAAGTTGATGAAGTCGTTGTGGTCGGTGATCGGCTTGTGCAGGTTCTCCGGGAAGGAGTCCACCGCGTAGGCGTTCTTCACCTGGCCGTTCTGGATCTGCGGGCGCGGAACGTTGTAGACGAGGCGGACCTGGAGCTGCGGGATCGCCTTGAAGCCGTTGGCGCACTGGCCGTTGCCCTGGACGAACGAGACGTGTGTCCGGTGGTTGGCGGAGTCGATGTTCTGGCCGTCCCAGCAGCTCTGGAAGAAGGACGTGCGGACGACCTGGCTGCCCTGCGGGCAGATCGGGTACTTGTCCTTCAGCTGCACCTTGTTCTCGAAGCCGGTGCAGGACCAGTTGACGTTGGCGTTGGCGTTGCCGTTGACGAACGCCTTGGCGTCACCGGTGATGATGCGCAGCGCGGTCGGCATGGCGACGACGTTGCCCGCCTTGTTGCCGACGAACTTCAGCTGGGCCTGGGCCGGCTGGAGGATCCGGCCGACGTTGCCCTCCTTGCCGCCGCCGTCGTTGTTCTGGTCGAAGTCCTGGGTGCCGTCCTGGACCCGCAGGACCGGCCAGAAGTACGAGGACTTGTCGCCCTGGTTCTGGCAGCTCGTCTGCGCGCCGGCCAGCTCCTGGTCGCTCGCGAAGGCGTCGTTCGACTGGTTGCCGACGTAGTCGTGCAGGTGGTGGGCGCCGTTGGCGACACCGGGGGCCACGATCACGTTGTCCGTGTTGTGGTTGTCGTTGCCGTTGGTGCCGCACTTGGTGGTGAAGGAACCACGCGAACCGCTGTTGCCGTTCGCGGCGAGACCGTTGTTGCCCACGCCGAACTGGGCGTTGTTGCCGGCCTTCGTGATGTCCACGAAGTCCGCGGCCACCGGGCCGTTGCCGCCCTGGCCGCCGCCGGCCTGCTGACCGCCGTTGTTCTGGCCGCCGTTGTTCTGACCGTTGCCGCCCTGGCCGTTGCCGTTCTGGCCGTTCTGACCGTTGCCGTTCTGACCGTTGTTGTTGCCGCCGTTGTTGTTCTGGCCACCGTTGTTCTGGTTGCCGTTGTTGTTGCCGCCGTTGTTGTTCTGGCCGCCGTTGTTGCCACCGGCGTTGGTCTGGGCGGTCTGCGGCGTGCACGCGGCGAGCTGGCTGAGCGAGTTGTCGAACTGCCCGCCCACCCGCTGGATGTTGATGCGGATGCGGTCGATCGTCGCGGCCCGCTTCTCCTTCAGCGGACCGGTGATCGCGTTCTGCACGAAGCCCGCGTCCTGCGCCTGCGCCTGCCTGGTGGAGGCGAGCCGGGCGTAAGCCTCGGTGATCTGCTTGTCGAGCAGCGCCAACTCCCTGTCGACGCCCTGGCGCGCGCGCTGCGGCACGTTCGTCAGCCGCTGGCCGACGTCCGGGCAGGCGATCGTCGCGACCTGGGCACCTGCGGCCTTGACCTGGTTCTGCCCCGAGTTGTGCGACTCGCCGGCAGACGCGTAGAAGTTAGCCCAGATCAGCCCGCCCCCACCGAGCGCTAGGGCCGCCGACGCGGCTATGGCCTTGTTGGCCATCGACGAACGGCGTTTACGTGTGTTGCGTCCCATGGAACTCCTCTGACTTCCTTGCGGGGCAGCATCGAGGCGCCCGACAGGAGTGAAGCGGCGCCGTTCATTACGCACGCCGGCTCAGAGGTGTTCAGCCGTCTCAGAAATTCCTGAGAGTTTCGTGGGAGAGCGAAAGCGGGCTATTCACCCAACACCCGCACAACCAACACGAGTTGCCTCGATCAACGATCTCGGTCCAGGAACGCCAGCACCGCCAGTACCCTGCGGTTGTCGTCGTCCGAGACCTCCAGACCCAGTTTGGTGAAGATGTTCGCTGTGTGCTTCGCCACAGCCCGCTCGGTCACCACGAGCTTCCCCGCGATCGCCGCGTTCGACCGCCCCTGCGCCATCAGCTCCAGCACCTCAAGCTCCCTCGGCGTCAGCCGCGCGGGCAACCTGTCCTTCCCGCGCCGGGCCAGCAGCTGCTGGATCACCTGCGGGTCCATCGCCGTGCCGCCCGCCGCGACCCGGCGCACCGCGTCCACGAACTGCTCCGCGTCGAACACCCGGTCCTTCAGCAGGTACCCGACCCCGCCGGTGCCGTCCGCCAGCAACTCCCGCGCGTACAACTGCTCGACGTGCTGCGACAGCACCAACACCGGGAAACCCGGACGCTCCTGGCGCGCCCGCAGCGCGCACTGCAGGCCCTCGTCCGTGAGCGTCGGCGGGAGCCGGACGTCGACCACCGCGACGTCCGGCTTCAACTCCCGCAGGGCCCGCTCCAGTTCGGGGCCGGTCTCGACCGCCGCCGCGATCTCGAACCCGAACGCCTCCAGCAGGCGGACGAGGCCGTCCCGCAGCAGGAACAGGTCTTCGGCTAGGACAACGCGCACGGGATCTCCAGCGTGGCCATCGTGGGGCCGCCCACCGGGGAGCTGACGGCCAGGACGCCGTCGAATGTACCCAGCCGCCGCTCCACCCCGGCCAGCCCCGAGCCGGCGCCGACGGCCGCGCCGCCCCGGCCGTCGTCCGTGACGGAGATCCGCAGGACGCCGTCCGCGTGACACAGGTCCACCCAGACGCGGTCCGCGCCCGCGTGCTTCACCGCGTTCGTCAGCAGCTCGCTCACCGCGAAGTACGCCGCCGACTCCACCGGCGCGTCAAGGCGGCCCCCTAGGTCCACGTCCACCTCCACCGGCAGCGGCATCCGCAGCGCCAACGCCCGTACGGCGTCGCTGAGTCCGCGTTCCGCCAGCACCGGCGGGTGGATGCCCCGCACCAGGTCCCGCAACTCCTCAAGCGCCTCGGCGGAGTTGCGGCGCGCCTGCGACAGCAACGCCTTCGCCCTCGCCGGGTCCTGTTCGATCAGCGCCTCGATCGTCCCCAGGTCCATGCCCATCGCGACGAGCCTCGCCTGGGCGCCGTCGTGCAAGTCCCGCTCGATGCGGCGGAGTTCGGCCGCCGAGGTGTCCACGGCGGCACGCCTGGTCTCCGTCAACACGCGGACGCGGCGCGTGAGTTCGTCGTGGCTGGAGCCCAACAGGGCCCTCGTCAGGCGGAAGTGGGCCATCAGCAGCGCCTGGTTGTAGCGCAGGGCGAGCGCCAGGCAACCGGCGCCCAGCACTGCGGCGGCCAGCGCCGACGCCGTTCCCGACACCGGCACGAACGCGTACCAGTACGGGTCGTCGCCGTACGCCTTCCACAGCCCGAACGGCATCGTCAACCCCTCCAGCGCGTACACCGCCAGCAGCGCGGGCAGCAGCGCGCTGGCGAACCCCGGCAGGAGATCCGCCCCCAGCCAGCGCAGGTCCCTGCACGTCTGCGGATCACTGATCATCGTCAACGTCCGCCGCCAAGGCCCCGCCCCTTCCGGCACCTCCCTGTACACCCCGACGATTCTCACCCCACCCCACTCCTCCGCGATCTCCCTCCGCTTGTCCGCGTACCCCCGCACCGCCCCCAGCACCGCCGGCGTGGTCAAGAACCCCACCCCGAGCGGCAACAACGCGACGGAAACCACCACAAACACCAGACACACGACACTCACCGGCAACATCGCCACCGCGATCGCCAGCCCCCGCACAGCCGCCAACAGGGCTTCCCTCGGCCGCCACTTCGACGCGTTGATATCCATACCCTCAGTCTTCCGGCCCTCGGGGGCCTGGTCACGGGGGTGAGGGCCCGAGCCGGGGGGTGGTGCCAGGTACACCCCCGAGGGGCGGACGGACGATCCACGGGCCGACGAGCGGCCCGTGTCGCGCCGGGCCTGGCTGGGCAGCGCCGGTGTTCCGCCGGGGGGGCGGACGCGGGCTGGGGTGGGGCCGCCGCCCCCTCGGCCTCGCT
Source organism: Streptomyces roseirectus (assembly GCF_014489635.1). NCBI lineage: Bacteria > Bacillati > Actinomycetota > Actinomycetes > Kitasatosporales > Streptomycetaceae > Streptomyces > Streptomyces roseirectus. The sequence goes on from NZ_CP060828.1 coordinate 6,790,916, forward strand.
CCCCGGATGCCGCCCCTCTTGATGCGGGACGACCACGCCGGCCGGCCCGGCGATCCTGGACCCCGCGCGGCGGTGATGTCCCGCCGGGTGGTGGACGGGCGCGGAGTCGGTGACTCGGCGGGTCAGCCCGCCGGGGCTGTCGTCGGCGGATCGCATCGGGGTGCCGACGCCTGTGCGCAGCACGCGTTGCGGCTGGACGGGCAGACCCGCAGCAGCCACCCCGGCTCCGGGCACAGGCCGACGGCCCCGCAGGGGCACACCGCCCGACGGGACACCGCGCCCGGCACCGCACCGCACCCCGCCCAGCCCGCCCCGCCCGAGCGCAGGGCGAGCCTCCCCGCGGAGCCCCCCTCGTCTGCTCTCGGCAGAGCCGCGTTCCCTTGGGCCGGAACGGCGGGCAGAGTCGGGGGCATGAGACTTCTGGTGCTGGGTGGGACGCAGTTCGTGGGACGGGCCGTTGTGGAGGCGGCGTTGGCGCGGGGATGGGAGGTGACGGTGTTCAACAGGGGGTCGGTGGGGGCGTTGCCGGGGGCTCGGGCGGTCGTGGGGGACCGGACCGCCGAGGGGGGTATGTCCGCGTTGGGGGAGGGGAGTTGGGACGCCGTCGTCGATACCTGGGCTCGGGAGCCGAGGGCCGTGCAGAGTGCCGCGCGGCTGCTGCGGGGGAGGGCCGGGCGGTACGCGTACGTGTCCAGTCTGTCCGTGTACGAGTGGGCGCCGCCCGCGGGGTACGACGAGGGCGCGAAGGTCGTCGACGGGGCGAGTCCAGGCGCCGGTCGGACCGAGTACGCGCAGGACAAGCGGGGCGGTGAACTGGCCGTGCTGGAGTCGTTCGGCGAGGAACGTTCCCTGTTCGCGCGGGCGGGACTGATCCTCGGCCCGTACGAGAACGTCGGCCGGCTCCCGTGGTGGCTCACCCGCGTCGCCCGGGGCGGCCCCGTACTCGCCCCCGGCCCACGGGAGTTGCCGGTGCAGTACATCGACGCACGCGACCTGGCCGAGTGGACCCTGGGCGCGCTGGAACGCGAGGTGAGCGGCCCCGTCAACCTCGTCAGCCCCCAAGGCCACACGACGATGGGGGAGTTGCTGGACGCCTGCGTGAACACCACCGCCTCCACCGCCGACCTCCGCTGGACCGCCCCCGAGACCGTCCTCGCGGCCGGCGTCAAACCGTGGACCGAACTGCCGGTCTGGGTCCCCCCGGGCTCGGACATGCACGACGCCCTCCACTCCGCCGACGTCTCAAGGGCGTTGGCGACGGGCCTGTCCTGCCGTCCGGTCACGGAGACCGTCGCGGACACCTGGACCTGGCTGAAGCAGCTCGACGAGGCACCCCAACGCCCCGACCTCCCGATCGGGTTGGACCCGGAGGCAGAGGCGCGAGTGCTGGCGGGGTGAGGAAGAGGGGGAAGGGAGGGGGGAAGGGAGGGGGGACCGTCAACGCCCCCTCGGCGGCGTGTACTTGTACCCCACCCTCCGCACCGTCTGGATCGCCTGCCGGTGCTCCCCCAGCTTCCGCCGCAGCCGCGCCACATGGACGTCGACGGTACGGCCGTCACCGACATGCCCGTACCCCCACACGGTGGTGACGAGCTGATCGCGGGTGTGCACCCGTCCCGGATGGGCCACGAGATGCGCGAGGAGTTCGAACTCCAGGTAGGTCAGGTCGAGTTCGGCCCCGTCGACGGACGCGGTCCGCTGCACGGGATCGACACGGACGACCGCGTCCACGTCCCCGCGTCCGGCCTCCGCGTCCGGCACCGCCACCGGCGGGAACGGCGGCTGCTGGTCCGCCGGGACGAGCACCAGGTACCCGATCATGGGCGGCTGGCCGGGGAGCGCGGGCAGCGTGTGCTGCGGCGCCGGAAGCCAAGTGGCCCCCGGCGGAAGGAAGTCCGCGATCTCCACGACCTCGTCCCGGTCGACGGCGCGCAGCCGGTGCCGGGGGGAGGGGGTGGGCGCGGAGGTCAGGGAACGAGTGGTGGTCGCCATGAGACGTCAGCTCTTTCGCGCGAGAAGTTCGTCAGGGGGGACGTACCTGTCTCGCGCCGACCGAAGGCCGGGATGTACGGCTTTAGAGGGCCGGCGCGTTCACCGCGCGACAACACACCCGATCGAAGTCGTGATGCTGACGGGAGGGCCAGAACGGCTCCAGGTCATGGCGACCCATCGCATCGGACTTCTGGAAGCTGGCCATGCGGACATTGAAGCAGACGCGGGCCCGCCGGAGCACCCCACTCTCACTGATTGGACACCCGTCTCACGACCGCACGGCAAGGAAACCGGCAGCACGCCAAGGGCGCCCCCGGAAACCCCAGGAGCGCCCCACAAGACGTCAGACGATCGAACCGACCGGACGGATCAGACCTGCCCGGCCTTCTCCAGCGCCGAGCAGCACGTGTCGACCAGCAGCCGCGTCACCACGTACGGGTCCACGTTCGCGTTCGGACGGCGGTCCTCGATGTACCCCTTGCCGTCCTTCTCGACCTGCCACGGGATCCGGACGGACGCGCCGCGGTCGGAGACGCCGTACGAGTACTCGTTCCACGGCGCCGTCTCGTGCAGGCCGGTGAGGCGGTCGTCGATGCCCGCGCCGTAGTTCTTGACGTGGTCCAGCGGCTTCGAGCCCTCGCCCAGCGACTCGGCGGCGGTGATGATCGCCTCGTAGGTCTCGCGCATCGCCTTCGTGGAGAAGTTGGTGTGCGCGCCGGCGCCGTTCCAGTCGCCCTTCACCGGCTTCGGGTCCAGCGTCGCGGAGACGCCGAAGTCCTCGGCGGTGCGGTAGAGCAGCCAGCGGGCGATCCACAGCTGGTCGGCGACGACGGTCGGGGCGAGCGGGCCGACCTGGAACTCCCACTGGCCCGGCATGACCTCGGCGTTGATGCCGGAGATGCCGAGACCGGCCTTGAGGCAGTTCTCCAGGTGCGCCTCGACGACGTCACGGCCGAAGATCTCGTCCGCGCCGACGCCGCAGTAGTAGCCGCCCTGCGGAGCCGGGAAGCCGCCCTTCGGGAAGCCGAGGGGGTAGCCGTCCTTGAAGAACGTGTACTCCTGCTCGATGCCGAAGATCGGCTCCTGCGCGGCGAACTTCGTCGCTACCTCGACGAGCGCGGCGCGCGTGTTCGAGGAGTGCGGCGTCATGTCGATGTCCAGGACCTCGCACAGGACGAGGAGGTCGTCGCCCCCGCGGATCGGGTCCGGACACGTGAAGACCGGCTTCAGCACACGGTCCGAGGAGTGCCCCTCGGCCTGGTTCGTGGACGACCCGTCGAAGCCCCAGATCGGCAGCGACTCAAGCCCGGCGAACGCGTCCGTGACGATCTTCGTCTTCGAACGAAGCTTGGCCGTCGGCTCGGTGCCGTCGATCCAGATGTACTCAGCCTTGAAGGTCACGGGGCCACATCCTTCGGGGTGTGTCTTGGCGCACTTGCGGGTGCTGCGGCACTACGGCACTGGGGCACCGCGTTCGAATACCCGCACCATGTCAACACCCGATTTCCCGCCCATTGCTCGTTTGTGAACCCCGTGTTACCTGCCCCCACCTGTGACCCGACTCACCCACCGAGACGCAAGTCCCACGATGTGACCAGCGCGGCCGCCGCGGCCCGCCCCCGCCACTCGCATGCGAGGCGATCCCCCCTCAGACCTACCCCCTCAGACCTACCCCCTCAGATCCACCGCCGGGCCCGCTCCCGTTGGTACCTCCGTTCCCAGCGAGCCTGCCGGTCCCGGCGCCAGCGGTACGCCTGGTAGGTGCCGGGCCGTCCGTGCTGGGAGTTCTGGGGGTTCTCGGGGTTCTCGGAGGGGCGGCTGGCGTAGAGGTAGAGGGCGGCTGCGGCGAGCCACCAGATGTGGTTGCCGAAGCCGAGGACGACGAGGACGACGATCCCGACGACGGAGAGGTATCCCATGGCGGCCTCCTTCGAGGTGTGACGCGGGAGTACGGTCCGGGTTCCCCGCAACGGCGGATGTATCAATGGGCGCATGTCTGTGCTGACCTCTTTCGCGTACGACCACGGCGACGACGTGCTGAGCGGGGTGCGCGGAGGCCCACCCGACGCCCCCGTCACCGCCGTCCTGCTGCACGGCGCCGGCAAGGGATCCAAGGCCCGACTCCTCCCGCTGGCCCAGGAGTTCACCCACCACGGCTGCCGCGCCCTCGCCTTCGACTTCTCCGGCCACGGCGAAAGCACCGGCGAGCTACGGGACTTGAGCCTGAGACGCCGCTTCGAGCAGGCGACCGCCGTGATCGACACCCACGCCCCCGACGGCCGCCTGATCCTCGTCGGCTTCAGCATGAGCGGCCAGACGGTCGCCGACCTCCTCGCGCACTACGGAGAACGGGTCACGGCGATCGCCCTCGCCGCCCCGGCGGTGTACGCCCCCGAAGCGTGGGACGAGCGATTCGGCGACGGCGACGCCGAGTTCACGCGGATCATCCGCACGAAGGACTCCTGGCGCACCTCGCCCGCCCTGACCGCCCTGCGCGCCTACGAGGGCCGAGCCGTCCTCCTCGTCCCCGGCACGGACGACGTGATCCCCCCGGAGGTCACGGAGTCGATCGAAGACGCCCTGACCACAAGCGCGCAATACACCCGCCTCGAACTCCCCGACGCCACCCACCAACTGGGCCTCTGGTACCGCGACCACCCCGAATCCGCCCGCCAGTTGACCCACCACCTCCTCACCGGCCAGAACTGGACCGCCACCTGGAACTGGCTGGCCGACGAGACACGAAGCCCTCTGCGCTGAGGGGCGGTTGGACCTCCCAGATGCGCTGAGTAACCCTGGACGAAACCGGCGAGTTCGCCCGCTGCCGCTGCCGCTGCCGCTGCCGCTGCCGCTGCCGCTGCCGCTGCCGCTGCCGCTGCCGCTGCCGCTGCCGCTGCCGCTGCCGCTGCCGCTGCCGCTGCCGCTGCCGCTGCCGCTGCCGCTGCCGCTGCCGCTGCCGCTGCCGCTGCCGCTGCCGCTGCCGCTGCCGACACGCCCGCAGTTCCACCCCCCCCACGTAGCTGCGGGCAGTCGTGCCGCTGGGGCGGCACGGGTGGGCGCAGCGGCACCCCGCCAGCGCGGGCAAGCACCAAGGCCCCCACCCCAGCCACCCACCGGACCCGCACCAGCCCCCCGGCAACCACCGCCTCGTCCACATCCACGATGTCGCCCCCACCAAGCGCCCCCGCACCTACCAGCCATGGCTCTCCCCGGACACCGTCCGCCTCCCCCCAGAACGCCCCGGCGCTGTGAGCCCGAGCCCTGGACGTCGTCAGCCAGACCCCCCGCTCCACGAACCCCGCTTTCTCCACTGGGACTTCCACCCCGGCAACGCCCTCTTCACGAGCCCGGCCGATCTGGACGTGGCGCACTGCTCCACCGCCCTCGCCCTCCTGCACGGCCCCGAAGCGGGCCTGGCCTTCCGGGCCCGCTACGAGGCACAGGGCGGACACGGCCTGGCGACCGGCGAGGCCCACCTCTACTGGCGCCTCCTGGACGCCCTCCCGTACGCCGCCGACGCGACGAAACTCGCCCGCCCCTGGCACGAATCGGGCCGCACGGACCTGACCCCGGCCCTGCTGAACACCCGCATGACGGCCTACGTACGCGCACTCATGACGACGTACGCCTGAAAAGGGAAAGGGGCCGGACGCCCAGCGCGCGTCCGGCCCCGAACTCGGCTCACCTCACCGCGAGTACCGCATCAACGCCCGCACCATGTGACACGTCGTGTCCGACGGCGGGTGGATCCCGATCCGCTCCGCCGTGGACCGGATCCGCTCGTTACGGGCCTGGTTGGGGACGAACACCCCCGAGTCGAGGAGGGCGATGGCGAGGCGCATGGCCTTGAGGCGACGATTGTGCGAGATGTACCACTCACGCGGGCGGCCCGCCGGCAGCGGGTGCTTCTCGACAGGGGCGTACGGCAGGTCGAACAGGACAGCGGGCACAGGCAACCTCCTGTTGCGGTCAGGAAGCCACCGAGGAAGCGTGCACATCCCCCGGTGACACCCTCGAACACTGCTTCTATTCTACCGCCCCCCACTGACAATCGCCCCTGATCAAAGGCCGTTTGCGCACCCCCGGCCGCCCCTCGGACGCTACCGTTGGCGGCATGGAGATCTGGATCAACCCCGCCTGTTCCAAGTGCCGCGGCGCCCTCACGATCCTCGACGCGGAGGGCGCCGAGTACACCGTCCGCCGCTACCTGGACGACGTCCCGAGCGAGGACGAGATCCGGGACGTACTGGGACGCCTCGGACTCGAACCCTGGGACATCACCCGCACCCAGGAGGCGGACGCGAAGGAGCTGGGCCTGAAGGAGTGGCCGCGCGACGCCACCGCCCGCGACCGCTGGATCACCGCCCTCGCCACCCACCCCAAACTGATCCAGCGCCCCATCATCACGGCCGACGACGGCACGGCGGTCGTCGCCCGCACCGAGGACGCCGTACGCGGCACCCTCCCGAACTGAGCGATCCGGCAACTGAGCGAACCGGCACCGGAATCCGTACCGACAGGCAACACAACCTCATAGGTCCCGTCGCTCGCGGCCACGAGCGGCGGGACCCTCCCTTTTTGGGCGCCCCCCTTTACACCCCCGGCTTCACACCCCCGGCGCACCCCACAGCGGAAACCACCGACCGAGGTCCGACTCGACCCGCAGATCGTTCACGAGCACCGCCTTGACCCTCAACTCCAGCGCGTTGTCCCGGCGTTGGGCGGTCCCCAGCGGCGCGAACGGATAGAACGTGCCCCGCTTGTAGAGGTACACCAGCGCCAGCCGCCGCCCCTCCCGGTCCGTGAACCCGGCCAGCGAGCACAGCAGTTGCGGCCCGAACCCGTTGACCTCCATCGAACTGTTCACCGCGTGCAGGTCGTTGACGAGCGCGGCGAGATCGTCGGGGGAGCGGCGCGAGACGAGCCAGGAGTACCCGTACCCGTCACGCGTCAACTCGACCGGCGGCCCGGTGCGTTCGGTGTCCGCGTCGAGCAGCGCCTGGACCTCGCGGTGCGTCTGGTCGAACGCCGAGCCCTCGACCGTCGCGAAGCACACCGCGCCCACCCCGGTCGGCGTCAGTCCGGCCGCCGCCTCCAGCGTCACCGCCGCCGACGGCAGCGCGAACAGCTGGTCCAGATCGGGGGCGACCGGCTTCGTCCGGCCGAGCAGGATGTCCAGCAGGCCCATTCAGTCCCCCTTCCCCACCGGCTCGCCCAACTCGGCGGAGATCCGCCCCAGTTGATCGAGCCGCTGGTCCAGGCTCGGGTGGGTGGAGAAGTACCGGGCGAGGCCCGGCTCGGCGCCGAGCGCCGGGGTGAAGTAGAACGCGCTGAACGCCTGCGCCGTCCGCAGGTCCTTCGACGGGATCCGCGCGATGTCGCCGTCCACCTTCGTCAGCGCCGACGCGAGCGCCGAGGGGCGGCCGGTCAGCAGGGCGGCGGCGCGGTCGGCGGCGAGTTCGCGGTAGCGCGACAGCGCGCGGATGAGCAGGAAACTCAAGCCGTACACCGCCATCGAGACACCGAGGACGGCCGCGAACACGGCGATCGTGTTCTGGTCCTTGCGGTCCCGCCCGCCGAACACCTGCGAGTAGAACGCGAACCGCACGATCAGCCCCGCCAGCACACCCAGGAACGAGGCGATCGTGATCACCGCGACGTCCTTGTGCGCCACGTGCGACAACTCGTGCGCCAGCACCCCCTCCAACTCCGCCGGATCGAGACGCCGCAACAGCCCCGTCGTCACACACACCACCGCGTTGTCGGGGTTGCGCCCCGTAGCGAACGCGTTCGGCATCTCCATGTCGGACACGGCGACGACGGGCTTCGGCATGTCGGCGAGCGCACACAGCCGGTCCACGACGGCGTGCAGCTCGGGATACTCCTCCCGCTCCACCACCCGCCCCCGCATCGCGAACAGCGCGATCCGGTCCGAGAACCAGAACTGGGCGCCCAGCATCGCCGCCACGACCACCACGACCAGCACCCACGACTTCAGCAGCACGATCAGGGCGGCGACGAACCCCACATACAGCGACCCCAGCAGAAACATCGTGACCGTCATCCGTACGGTCAACTGCCGGTCACTCCGAAAACGGCTCCGCATCCACATCACCCCGCAGTCAGGCACTCGCCCCCACTGCCCAGTCTGCTCGCGCCCACCCCATGAACAGTCCCCGAACAACCCCACTCCAGGCAAAAGCTCCCGGATGAACCCTTCAGAACCCCTGAACCCCGCTGTACCCCAGCACCACGATCAACAACGCGACGATCCCGAACACCAACACCACCGACCGCCACGGCGACCCCGCCCCCCACCTCACCCGAGGCACCCGAACCCTCCGCCGACGCCCCACCGGCTCCCCCCGGAACGGCACCGCCTCCGGCGGCTCCTCCTTCCACCTCGCCGCCAGCATCCTCGCCCGAGCCGACGGCTCCTTGTGCTCAGCCCCCTCAGCCCACCGAAGATCGAACTCCCGCTCTTCCTCGCCCTTTTCGTTCTTGTCGGCCATACATCTCACGATACGACGACGCCCCCGCCCCGCAGAACGGGACGAGGGCGCCGGACGGCTCACAGTCCGATCACACGTCGTAGTACAGCTCGAACTCGTGCGGGTGCGGGCGCAGCTGGAGCGGGGCGATCTCGTTCGTGCGCTTGAAGTCGATCCACGTCTCGATGAGGTCGGACGTGAAGACGTCGCCGGCGAGGAGGAACTCGTGGTCGGACTCAAGGGCGTCGAGGACGGCGTTGAGGGAGGTCGGGACCTGGGCGACGCCCGCGTGCTCCTCGGGGGCCAGCTCGTAGAGGTCCTTGTCGATCGGCTCGGCCGGCTCGATCTTGTTCTTGATGCCGTCGAGGCCCGCGAGGAGGAGCGCGGAGAAGGCGAGGTACGGGTTGCCGGAGGAGTCGGGCGCGCGGAACTCGACGCGCTTGGCCTTCGGGTTGGAGCCCGTGATCGGGATACGCATCGCGGCGGAGCGGTTGCGCTGCGAGTACACCAGGTTGATCGGGGCCTCGAAGCCCGGGACCAGACGGTGGTAGGAGTTCACCGTCGGGTTGGTGAACGCGAGCAGCGACGGCGCGTGCTTGAGGATGCCGCCGATGTAGTACCGCGCCGTGTCCGACAGGCCCGCGTAACCGGCCTCGTCGTAGAACAGCGGGTCACCGTTCGCCCACAGCGACTGGTGGACGTGCATGCCCGAACCGTTGTCACCGAAGATCGGCTTCGGCATGAACGTCGCGGTCTTGCCGTTGCGCCAGGCCACGTTCTTCACGATGTACTTGAAGAGCTGGAGGTCGTCGGCCGCGGCGAGCAGCGTGTTGAACTTGTAGTTGATCTCCGCCTGACCGGCGGTGCCCACCTCGTGGTGCTGACGCTCGACCTTGAGGCCGGACTTCTCCAGCTCCAGGGAGATCTCCGCACGCAGGTCGGCGAAGTGGTCCACCGGGGCGACCGGGAAGTACCCGCCCTTGTAGCGGACCTTGTAGCCGCGGTTGTTCTCGACCGCACCGGTGTTCCAGGCGCCCGCCTCGGAGTCGATGTGGTAGAAGCTCTCGTTCGCGGCGGTGGAGAAGCGCACCGAGTCGAAGACGTAGAACTCGGCCTCGGGACCGAAGTACGCGGTGTCCGCGATACCGGTCGACGCGAGGTACGCCTCCGCCTTCTTGGCCACGTTGCGCGGGTCACGGGAGTACTGCTCGCCCGTGATCGGGTCGTGGATGAAGAAGTTGATGTTCAGCGTGGTGTCACGGCGGAACGGGTCGATCTTCGCGGTGTCGAGGTCGGCGCGCAGCGCCATGTCCGACTCGTGGATCGCCTGGAACCCGCGGATCGACGAGCCGTCGAACGCCAGCTCCTCGTCCGGGTCGAACGCATCGACGGGCACCGTGAAGTGCTGCATCACGCCCGGCAGGTCGCAGAAGCGGACATCGACGAACTTGACTTGCTTGTCCGCGATCAGCTTCTTGATGTCGTCGGCGTTCTGGGACATCCAGCTCCTCCTACTCCCGGCCGTATCCCGGGCCGGGGTGGTAGTTCGTTCGTGCGGCCAGTGCGGTGGCACACGCTCGTCCCGACCCTAGGGACGGGTGATTTCTCGGGCGTGACCCATTTGTTTCGCAGAAGTTAACCGGACCCCGCCCGCCCCACCCCGCCTGTCGGCACCGCCCGGCGCGCCCAGTACCGTGGACGGGTGGACAAAAGGCAAGCACTCGGATCGTGGCTCTCCGGACCCCGCGCGGCCATGGAAGAAGCCGGTGCGGACTTCGGCTACCGGGGCCGGGACCTCGGCCTCCCGGAGGAGGGTCCGAACTCGCTGGCCCGCCCCGGCCGCCGCCTCGGCGCACTCGTCGTCGACTGGGGCCTCAGTGTGTTGATCGCATACGGCCTCATCACGGACGGCTACACGCCGGCCACCAGCAACTGGGCCCTGCTGGTCTTCTTCGTGATGAGCGCCCTCACGGTCACGACCATCGGCTTCACCCCCGGCAAGCGCCTCTTCGGCATCCGGGTCCTCTACCTTCCCACAGGGACGGTCAACCCCCTGCGCGCCCTGATCCGCACGGTCCTCCTGTGCCTCGCGATCCCGGCACTGGTCTGGGACAAGGACGGACGCGGCCTGCACGACCGCCTGGCGCAAACCGTCGAGGTACGGCTCTGAGCCACACGCCCGAACACGAATAAAGAAACCCCGGAGACTCGGTCTCCGGGGTTTCTCACGTCTCACGCCTCAGCCCGCCTCAGCGGCCCTTCGGCCCGCCCTTCGGCAGCTTCATGCCCTTCGGCATCGGCCCCTTGGGCAGCGGCATGTTCGACATCAGGTCGCCCATCGCCTTGAGCCGGTCGTTCGTCGCCGTCACCTGCGGCCCGGTCAGCACCCGCGGGTACTTCAGCAGCGTCGTCCGCAGCTTCTTCAGCGCGGTCTGCCCCTCACCGGTGCCCACGATCACGTCGTGCACGGGCACGTCCGCGACGATCCGGTTCATCTTCTTCTTCTCGGCCGCCAGCAGCGTCTTGACCCGGTTCGGGTTGCCCTCGGCGATGAGGACGATGCCGGCCTTGCCGACCGCGCGGTGGACGACGTCCTGGCTGCGGTTCATGGCGACCGCCGGGGTCGTCGTCCAGCCGCGTCCGATGTTGTCCAGGACCGCGGCGGCGGCGCCGGGCTGGCCCTCCATCTGCCCGAACGCGGCCCGCTCGGCGCGGCGGCCGAACACGATCGCCGTCCCGAGGAGGGCGAGCAGGAAGCCGAGGATCCCGAGCAGGATCGGGTGGTCGATCAGGAAACCGACCGCGAGAAAGACACCGAAGATGAGGAGGAAGACGCCCGTGAGCACCAGGCCGATCGTCTTGTCGGCCTTGCGGGTCATCTTGTACGTCAGGGCGATCTGCTTCAGTCGCCCGGGGTTCGCGGAGTCTGCCGCGCTGTCACTTCTCGCCATGCCGGAAAGTCTACGTGCCCGCCCGGGGGCACTCTCGCTCAGGGAGCGATGGAGCTGACCGAGCTGACCGCTTCGAGGACGCGCTCGGCCTCGACCCGGTCCTTGGCGCGGCGGCGGTCCTCCAGGACGGAGGTCCAGGCGTTGCGGCGGGCGGTGCGCTGTCCGCTGCTCAGCAGCAGCGACTCGACGGCGCGCAGGGCGTCGGTGAACGTCGGGATGGCGGTGGCGCGGACGGGTGCTGCCTGCATGTGGAGGTCCCCCCTCGGAGCGGCTTTGGGTATGGGCCTACGTGACGTGACATCAGAGTCACTGATTGGTGTTACCAGGGCGTGACCGACCGGTCAAACGCCCATGAAACCTTGAGGCGGGCCCGAAAACTTTCAACGCGGCCCCGGCGTCCGCGTGAACTGCGCGAACGTCCGGGACCGCGTCGTCTCGGCCATTACCGGCCGGTAGCTCTTTGTGCGTGAATTCACACGGCCTGATCAGACGGCCTGACTCGCCACGTACGAGCCCCGCTTCTCCACGGCCATCTGGTACAGCCGCCCCGCGCGGTACGACGAGCGCACCAGCGGCCCCGACATCACCCCGGAGAACCCGATCTGCTCGGCCTCCTCCTTCAGCTCCACGAACTCGTGCGGCTTCACCCACCGCTCGACGGGGTGGTGGCGCACGGACGGCCGCAGGTACTGCGTGATCGTCACCAGCTCGCACCCCGCGTCGTGCATCTGCTTCAGCGCGTCGGTGATCTCCTCACGGGTCTCGCCCATGCCGAGGATCAGGTTCGACTTGGTGACGAGGCCGTAGTCGCGGGCGGCCGTGATCACCTTCAGGGAGCGGTCGTAGCGGAAGCCGGGCCGGATCCGCTTGAAGATCCGCGGCACGGTCTCGACGTTGTGCGCGAAGACCTCCGGGCGGGACGCGAAGACCTCCTCCAGCAGCTCCGGCACGGCGTTGAAGTCCGGCGCCAGCAGCTCGACCTTGGTCCGGCCCTCCGCACGGCCCGCCGTCTGCTCGTGGATCTGCCGCACGGTCTCGGCGTACAGCCACGCCCCGCCGTCCTCCAGGTCGTCACGCGCGACGCCGGTGATGGTGGCGTAGTTCAGATCCATCGTGACGACGGACTCGCCGACGCGCCTCGGCTCGTCCCGGTCCAGCGCCTCCGGCTTGCCGGTGTCGATCTGGCAGAAGTCACACCGCCGCGTGCACTGGTCGCCGCCGATGAGGAACGTCGCCTCCCGGTCCTCCCAGCACTCGTAGATGTTGGGACAGCCGGCCTCCTGGCACACCGTGTGCAGCCCCTCGCTCTTCACGAGCCCCTGCATCTTCGTGTACTCGGGACCCATTTTCGCCCGGGTCTTGATCCACTCGGGCTTGCGCTCGATGGGGGTCTGAGCGTTACGGACCTCCAGGCGCAGCATCTTGCGTCCGTCGGGTGCGACTGCGGACACGACCGGCTCCCTGTGCTTCGATTCTTCGGCGTACACCAGGGTACGCCCGTGATTGATGGGCCCCGCGATGAGGCCAACCCCGGGGTTGAGGGGTGCATTCCCTCGTCAGGCCGTGACCTTCTCGATCTCCCGCGGCTTCGGCTCCGCCCCCTCCAGCACATCCCGCAGATGCCGCTCCACCACCGGCAGCACCTCCTCGACCGTGACGTCACGCCCGATCTCCTCGGCCAGCGACGCCACCCCCGCGTCCCGGATCCCGCACGGGATGATCCGGTCGTACCACTTGTTGTCGGGGTTCACGTTGAACGAGAAGCCGTGCATGGTGACCCCCTTGGCCACCCGGATCCCGATCGCCGCGATCTTTCGGTCCTCCCGCCGCTGCCCCGCGTTGGACGGCGCGTACTCGGGCCCGTTGAGCCGGGGATCGAACTCCTCGTCGGTCAGCCGGGGATCGAAGTCCAGCGAGAGCCCTCCGAGCGACGGCCGTTCCTCGACGGGATCGCCCAGCACCCACACCCCGCTGCGCCCCTCGACCCGGCTGGTCTCGACGCCGAACTCCGCGCACACCCGGATCAGCGCGTCCTCAAGACGCCGGACATGCGCGACGACGTCCACCGGCCGGGGCAGCTTCTGGATCGGGTACCCGACGAGCTGACCGGGCCCGTGCCAGGTGATCTTTCCGCCGCGGTCCACGTCGATCACCGGCGTCCCGTCGAGCGGCCGCTCGTTCTCGGCGGTCCGCCGCCCGGCTGTGTAGACCGGCGGATGTTCGAGCAGCAGCACGGTGTCCGGCACCTCGTCCAGGAACCGAGCCGCGTGCACCCGCCGCTGCTCGTCCCAGGCGACCTGGTACTCGACCGCGTTCTCCCCGAACCCCATGCGGACGAACCGCAGCTCACTCACGGCAAACGCCTCCTCGACGTGGTAAGGCACGAAACGCCTCTACGCCACTGTACGACTGCCCCGGCGACGTCAGCCGGGCGGCCAATCCTCACACGATCGGATGAATGGGCGCCGGATTGTGCGATCGCATGCTTACGCTCCGCTACATTCGCGCCGTTCACGAGGCCGACCGGGCTGCTCACCGACAGTCCGGGCACTTCATCCGGGCACGTCAGCCGCCCCGGAAGGCAGGAGACCGCACCGCAGATGACCGACCGACCCGCGCCGCGCACACCCAACCGCCAGCTCGCCGCGCTCATCGCAGAAGCGGGGTTCTCCAACGCAGGACTGGCCCGCAGGGTCGACCAGCTCGGGCTCGAACACGGCCTGGACCTCAGATACGACAAGACGTCCGTCACGCGCTGGCTGCGCGGCCAGCAGCCGAGGGGGACGACGCCGGCGCTGATCGCCGAGGTCTTCACCCGGCGCCTGGGCCGCCGTCTCACCGCCCAGGACCTCGGCCTCGACGCGTGCGCGCCCGTGTACGCCGGGCTGGAGTTCGCCGGCACCCCCGAGGAGGCCGTCGACATCGTCAGCGGGCTGTGGCGCAAGGACTCCGGCAGCCACGCGGAGCTGCGCAAGATCGCCTTCACGCCCGCCGGGCTCGTCGTCCCCAGCCGGGACTGGCTGATCGGACGCGCAGACGAACGCGTCGCGCGCGCCGAGCCGCACCCCCGGATCCCCCCGCAGGGGCGCGCCACGCTGCCCCGCCAGCGTGCGCAGGGGGAACGCGGCGTGCGCGTCACCGGCGGCGACATCTCCGCGCTGCGCTCCGTCGGCGACCTCTTCCGCGCGCTCGACAGCCGGTACGGCGGCGGGCACGCCCGCCAGGCCCTCGTCCGCTACCTGGAGCACGAGTGCGAGCCGATGCTCCGGGGCGTCTACGGCGAGCAGACCGGACGGCGGCTGTTCGCGGCGGCGGCCGATCTGACGCGGCTCGCGGGCTGGACGTCGTACGACATCGCCGCGCACGGGCTCGCCCAGCGCTACTTCGTCCAGGCACTGCGGCTGTCGCAGGCGGCCGGGGACCGCGCGTACGGCGCGTACGTCCTCGTCACGATGAGCCGTCAGGCGGTGTACCTGGGCCACGGCCGCGAGGCGGTCCAGCTGGCCCGCGTCGCCCAGCAGGGCGTGGGCGCGGCCGCGGCGCCCACCGTGCAGGCCCTCCTGCACGCGGCCGAGGCCCGCGGGCACGGCGTCCTGGGTGAAGTCCGCGCCTGCACGACATCACTGGTCCGCGCGGAACGAGCCCTGGAAGCCTCCAAGCACACCGGCGCCGAGGAAGTCCCCTACTGGGCCCGCTTCTTCGACGACGCCCAGCTCGCCGACGAGTTCGCCCACTGCCACCGCGACCTCCACCAGTTCCGCGCCGCCGCCCAGCACGCCGAACGCTCCCTCCACCTCCGCCCCGCCACCCAGGCCCGCAGCCGCCTCTTCTGTCGCGTCGTCCTCGCCACCGCCCGCCTCTCCCTCGGCGAACTCGACCAAGCCTGCCGCCACGCCGCCGAAGCCGCCGGCCAAGCCGCCGAAATGCGCTCCGCCCGCGCCCTCGAATACGTCCGCGACTTCGAACGCCGCCTCGAACCATACAAGGACGCGGCAGCGGTCCGCGGCTACCGAGAGAAGGTAGCGACCTTGGGCTGAACGAACACCGGGCCCGGACGAGGGACGTGGCCACCGGGAGGGACGGGGCGCATGTGAGGCGGACGCCGCGAGAGGCCCCGAGCCCTCCCGGCGCGCCCCCTCCCCGCCCGGCCCTCGGCCACCCGACGCCAGCCCCCCCCCGCGGCCCACCGGCACCCCGGACCTCAGCCGGTCCCGGGGGAGCCGGCGGTGCGACACCCCGACCTTGCGACGCCCCGGCCCTTTCGCCCCTGCGGCACTCCCCGCGGCGCCTCCCCTGCGGCGCTTCTCCGCGCTACCCCTCCCCGCACGGCGCCCGATCATCTGACGCCAGCCCTTCTACGGCCCGCTGGTTCCCCGACTTTCGGTCGGCTCCGAGGGCTGGTGGTGTGACGCCCCCGGTCCCCTCGGCCCTGCGGCGCCCCCGCGCGGCGCCCGGTCACCTGACGCCCGCCCTCCTGCGGCCCGCCGACTCCCCGCCCTTCGGCCGACCCCGGGGGAGTCGGCGGCGCGACGCCCCCGGCCCTGCGGCCCGCCAGCTCCTTGGCCCGCGGGTTTCCCCGGCCCTCGGGCCCCAGCCCCTCGGCCCTGCCGCCCGCCGGTTCCCCGGCCCTTCGGCTCTGCGGCCCCGGGCCCCGCCGGATCCCCGGCCCGGCGGCCCCCCCGGCTCTGCCGCCCCGTCGGCCCCGTCCCCGGATCGGTCCGAGGGCCGACGTCCGCGTCCAGTTACCCCCTGCCGCCGTCCAGCAACTCCGTCGCCTCCCGGAGGTCGGTGTGGGCCTCTCGGTGGTGGTGGGTGGCGATGAGGAAGGTGGCGCGGTCGGTGAGGGTGGTGGTGAGCCAGGTGGGGTCGGGGAGTTGGCGGGAGAGGGTGATGGAGTGGTCGAAGAGGGGGCGGAGGGTTTGGTGCAGGGAGTGGGGGCGGTTGTTGTGGCGGAGGGCGGAGCGGATTGTCAGGCGGTGGTGGGCCAAGGTGCGTTCGGCCAGTGGGGTGGAGGGGGCTGTGGCGGTGTGTGAGAGGTGGGCGAGGTCGGCGAAGTAGGCGTGGCGGACGTCGGGGGACCAGAGGGTGAGGTCGGCGCCGAACGCGGGGGCGGGGGAGGTGGGGGAGCCGGCGGGTTCCAGGGGGCGGGAGGAGAGGGCGAGGAGGGTCTTCCAGGAGGCGACGAGGTCGCTGCGGCTGCGGCGTTCCCCCGTTTCGCTCAACTCCTTGAGCAGCCCGAGGGCTTCCGCGCGCACGGCGCCCGCACCACCCGTCCCGGTCATCCGGGCGTAGTGCACCAGCACCCAGACGGCAAGCGCCAACGACCCTTCACGGACGGCGAGTTCCCCCCGCCGCGCATCGACGACCCGCCCGAACACCTCGGACGCGACCCCATGACTCCCCGCCGCCTCCAGTGCCCCCGCATGCCGCACCAACTCCCAGAACGACGCCCCGAGTTCACCCCCGCCGACCGAGGCCGCCGCCGCGTACCGCCCCTCCTCGGCGAGCACGACCGCGAGCCGCCCGCTCCCGTACCCGGCGCTGTCGACCTGCCCCCGGTCGAACCCCTCCCGCCCGACGGCCGCAGCCTCTTCGCACACGGCAAGCCCCTCGCCCCGCCGCCCCGCCGCGAACAGTTCCCTTTCGTACGCCCCGAGCGCCCGCACCAGCACCTCGGTCCGCCGTACTTCCTCAGCGCCCATTCCCCGCGCCGCCTCGACCGCTTCCCCGCACAGGGAAAGCACGATTTCCGGCCGCCCCTGGAATTCCGCCGAGTACGCGTACGAGACCAACGCGGTGGCCAGCTTCCCCCGATAGGCCGAAGGACTCACCCGGGCCCTCAACACAGCGTCCTGATCAACCGAATTGGTGTTCGCCATGCGGAAGATTCTGGACGTGCGAATTACCTCGAACAAGCCAGAGCAAATGTGCTTTCCGCCCTAGGGGAAAACCCGCTGACCTGTCATGATGGTGACGGTTCACTTTTCGTGCCGGAGTGAACCGGAAGCACTGAGGTTCAACTGGTCGGCGCGCAGGACCGCCGCCGCGGCCGTCATGACGGCGGCGATGGCGGTGGCTCCGTTGATCGCGGTCTCCGAGGCCCAGGCGCTGGGCAACAACCGCGAGGTCTCCCGCGGTTGCGGCTCCAACCGGATCTCCAGCGGCTTCACCGGCTCGCAGAGCTGGGCCCAGACCGTGAAGGCGTCCGGCACCTGCGCCGGCCGGCTGAGCGCGGCCCTGGAGCGCACCAACGGCACGTGGACGACCCGCTGCCCGGCCGGCGCTGGGCACTGGGCGACGGCCGGGTCAGCGAGACGGAGTACCGCACGGCGATGAACAGGTTCATCTCCTGCGTACGGAACGCCGGTTACGCCACGACAACCCCGGTGCTCAGCCCCGCCGACAACCTGACGCTGGTCCACGACATCACCCCCGACGGCGACCCGGACACGTACAACGAGGCCGTGCAGACCTGCAACCTCGCCGACTTCGCCGCCTCCGCCGGGGACGAGACGGCGGTCGTCGACGGCGTGACGAGCCAACGGGCGCGCGTCTCCCCGAAGTTGCCGGCGTTCATGCCCCTGCGCTTCTGACGGCTCACGCCGCCTTCGGCACCGACGCAGGCGGATCGGCGGGCCGCGCCGCCGCCGCGACCCCGAGATCCGCGATCAGCGCCGTCGCCGCCCGGTGCGCGGAGTGCAGGGCGCCCTGGACGGTGCTGGTGTCGCGGTGGTCGCCGCAGACGTACAGCCCGGCGAGGAGCCGGACGGACCGGCGCAGGTCGTGGGGCGGGCGCATCGCGGGCACCGCCTCGGCGGTGTGGTGGACGGCGAGGGTCTCCCAGCGGGACGTCGACGTCCCGTACAGGCGGGCGAGGTGGGCGCGGACGGCGTCGTCGAGACCGTCCGGGGGAGTGCCGAGGACGGTCGAGGAGATCAACGCCCGTCCGGCGGGCGCCCGTCCGGGATCGACCTCGCTCATGACCGCCGTGTGCGCGACGGGCCCGCCCCGCTCGGCGTCGAGCAGCAACGACCCCCCGGTGTCGGGGAGTTCGTCGGTCGTGTGGTGGACGACCGTCACGGGGTGGAACTCCGGCACCCGTAACCCGGGCAGCAGTTCCGCCGCCGTCCGCGCGTCGGTGGCGACGAGCACGGCCCGGCACCTGAACTCCCCGTGCTCGGCGGTCGTCACGGACGTGGTGGAGACGGACGTGACGTGAACTCCCGTACGCAGCACGCCGGTCGGCAGGGTGGCGGCGAGGAGTTCGGGCAGCGCGTCGGCCCCGCCCTCGGGCACGCAGAGCCGCCCGCCCACGAACGCCCGCAGCGCGAGGTCCGCGCACCGGCTGGACGTCGTCAGCGAGGGATCGCAGAGCAGCGCGGCGAGCAGCGGCCGCAGGAACGCGTCGACGGTCCGCGCGGGCAGCCCCCGGGCCGCCAGCGCCTCCCCGGCGGACGACTCGGCGCGCGCGAGCAGCCGCTCGACCGGGACGGACGCCAGCCGCGCGAGCGCGCCCCGCAGCCGCGCCTGGTCCATGGCGGACCCGAGCGGCCCGTACCGACCCTTGGCGGCCCCGGCGTCGTCCCGAGGGGCGCTCGCCAGGGCGCGCACCACGTCGAATGCGCCCCTCGCGCCCCCCACGACGGACCCCCCGACGACCGTCCCCAGCGCACCCCCCACGACGGCGACCCGCGAACCCCCCGAACCGGCGGCCGCGACCCCCGCCACATCGAACCCGTCACCCCCGCGCGCACCGAACCCGTCACCCCCGCGCGCACCGAAGCCGCGCGCTCCGCGCACACCCCCCGCTCCGGGGCCCCGCACCCCTCCCGCATCAACCCCGCGCCCCCGCCGAACTCCCCTTGCCGCGACGGGAGTCGACACCCGCACCCGCCGCCCCTCCCCGTGCACCAGCACCCCCGGCGCGAAGGACCGCAGCACCAGCCCCTCAAGACCCGGCGTCAGCGTCAGCTCCGGATACGCCGTGGACAGCAGCTGCCCGATCCGGTCCAGCCGGAACCCGTCGACCTTCTCGGTCGCCATCCGCCCCCCGGCCTGGGGAGCGGCCTCCAGTACGCACACCGTCAGTCCTGCGCCGGTCAGCCGCTGTGCCGCGGACAGCCCGGACACCCCGGCCCCCACGATGACGACGTCCACCTTGTTCGCGGGCTCAAGCACGTGCCCCTCCTCGCGGATTGCGCCGGGTCGAGGACGTCATGCCCTCAACTCGCCGTAGAGATACCCGAGTTCCGCTTGAGGGTAGGTCTACGCACGCGAGCGGTCAGCTCGCGCACACACCGGGCACGGGCGCACGCAGGTCGCATACCCGGCCGGGGTTCAGCGCGGGTGGGCCGGACGGGGGCGTAGGGGGCCGTGATGCGCCGGCCGGCCCCGTTCCAGTACCGGCCTCACCCCAGCGCCGCCCGCACGGCGTCGTCGATCCCCGGGAACGCGAACCGGAACCCGGAGTCGAGCAGCCGCCCCGGCACGACGCGGGCGCTGCCGAGGACGTCCCCGGCCATCTCGCCGAGCACGACGCGCAGGACGGGCGCGGGCACGGTGAACACCTTGGGCCGGTGCAGCACCCGCGCCATGGCGTCGGTGATCTGACGGTTCGTCAGCGGCTCGGGCGCGGTGAGGTTGAACGCCCCCTCCAGATCGTCCCGTTCGAGCAGGTGCCGGATCGCCGCGACCTCGTCGTGCAGCGCGATGTACGACCAGTACTGCCGCCCGTCGCCCATCCGCCCGCCAAGTCCCGCCCGGAACAAGGGGAACAGCTTCCCCCAGGCGCCCCCGCCCTTCGCGACGACCAGCCCCGTCCGCGCGAACACCGTCCGCACACCGGCGAGTTGAGCGGGCCCGGCGGCCCCCTCCCACTCCACGCACAGCTCCGGCAGGAACCCGGACGCGGCCGGCGCGCTCTCGTCGACGACCCGCTCCCCGGTCTCCCCGTAGATCCCGATCGCGCTCCCGTTGACGAACACCCGGGGCGGCCGGTCCATCCCGGCGACGGCCTCGGCGAGCGCCCGCGTCCCGTTGACCCGCCCGTCCCGGATCGTCCGCTTGTACGCCGCCGTCCACCGTCGGTCACCGACGCCCGCCCCGGCGAGGTTGACGACGGCGTCCGCGCCGTCGAGCCCGGCGGCGTCGACCCGACCGGCTTCCGGTTCCCACGCCACCTCCAGCGGACCGGCGGCGGCCCGCCGCACCAGCCGCACCACCTCGTACCCGTCGGCCTCGAGGGACCGGACCAACGCGCTCCCGATCAGGCCGGAGGCCCCGGCCACCACAATTCGTCGCATGTACCCATCCTGCCCCGCACCCCTGTAAAGCCCGCGTTTGAATATTCAAGCAAGGGGTGTCCCGCGCCCTGGCGCCGCCCCTAAAGTGCCCCCATGCCCACCCTCCGCATCCGCCCCGCCACCCCCGCCGACGCCCCCTCCCTCGCCCGCCTCGACCACCACACCTGGTCCCGCCTCCACGCGGTCATGCCCCGCCCCGCGCCCGACGCCCCCTTCTTCGACGACCGCCACCACCCCGACGACCACCTGATCGCCACCCTCGACGGCGTCCTCGTCGGCTACCTCCGCCTCGTCCCGGCGCCGCTCGCGGTCAGCGCGCACGTCCGCCAGATCCAAGGGCTGGCCGTCGCGGACGAGGCCCGCGGCGCCGGTGTCGGCCGGGCCCTGATCCGCGCGGCACTGACCAAGGCCCGCGGGGACGGCGCCCGCCGGGTCACCCTGCGCGTCCTGGGTCACAACACGCCGGCCCGCAAGCTGTACGAGGCGGAGGGGTTCGTGGTGGAGGGGGTGCTGCCGGGGGAGTTCCTGTTGGACGGTGAGTATGTGGACGACGTGGTGATGGGCCGGGCGGTGTGACGCGAGGTCATCTCAACCTGCGTCTGTGGCAGTCGAGTTGGTCGAGCAGCCCGTCAGCTTGAGCACGGCCCACACGACCTTCCCCACGCCCTCCCGGGGCCCCACCCCCCACTCCGACGCCAGCGCCTCGACGAGGATCAGCCCCCGCCCGTCCTCGTCCCACTCGCCGGCGTGCCTCACCACGGGCAACTCCTCGCAGGCGTCGGCGACTTCGAGGCGCAGTTCGGTCTCGGTCAACGTGACCTCGACGCGGACCTCCTTGTCGGGCCGGGCCTTCGCCTTCACCGCGTTCGTGACCAGCTCCGACAGCAACAGCTCGGCGTCGTCGACGAGTTCGCCCCCGGCCCGCCACCGCGTCAACTGCCGCCGCAGGTCGTCCCGGGCCCGGCCGACGCTGCGGCGCGTCCGGGGGTACTGGTGGGCGGCGGACTGAGAGACGGCGTTCGCGGGCATGAGGCATCCCCTTTGTTCCGTGTGGCTTGCGCTACGCAGCGAAGCTAGTCGTGTTCGAATCGTGTCTGCAATGCATTCGCCTCACAAATTTGCGTCAGAACTGGTGTTCCCTCTGTACCCGCCTTGCATCAACGAGGCAGACTCTCCAGCACAGTTGAGAGGAGACGCGACATGCCCGTAGGGGGAAAGCCGACCGTCCGCAGTCGCAGGCTCGGCGTAGCACTCCGCCGCCACCGCGAAGCAGCCGGCCTCGACCAGGCCGCCGCAGCCGAGGCGATCATCAAGTCCGTCAGCAAGGTCAGCCGCGCGGAGAGCGGCCATGTGTCGGTGTCGGCGCTGGAGGTACGGACGCTGCTGGACCGGTATGGGGTGACGGACGAGAACGAGCGGGCGCGGTTGGTGGGTTGGGCGCGCACGAGTAACGAGCGGGGATGGTGGGTCGATTACGAGGAGACGCTGCGGCCCTATTACGCCGACCACATCACGCTGGAGAGCGACGCGACGTACATCCTGTCCTGGGACCCGGTGTTGATTCCCGGCCTGTTGCAGACGGCGCAGTACGCGGAGAAGGTCATCACAGTCGGACCGACCTTCGTCGGGGAGGCCGAGGCGGCTGAACTGGTCGAGGTCCGGATGCAGCGTCAGCGCAGGATAGACGAAGGGACGGTGCAGTACACGGCGATCATCTGGGAGCCTGCGATCAATGCGCTCGCTGATGGTTCCGAGGTGTATACGGACCAGTTGCAGCATTTGCTGAAGGTCGGGCGCCGCCAGAACGTGACGCTTCAGATCCTCCCGGCATCGGCCTTCCTGACGGCGACGATGTCCGATGCGTTCACGGCCTTCTCGTACGGCGTGGAGCCCTATGCGGAGGTTGTGACCCTCCGAACTCCCGTGAATACGGCCGTTATCGAGACTCCCGACGACCTGGCCATCTACGCCAACGTCTTCAATCGGCTACGCTCGGCAGCACTGTCGCCGACGCAGTCCGCCCGCCGGATCCGTCAGGCGCTGGACAACAAGGACCAGCAGACGTAAGAGGAATCGTGACCCCCGACATCGAGATCGTCAGCCCGTTCCGCAAGTCGTCGTACTCCGCCCAGCACAACGACTGCGTCGAACTCGCCCACACCTCCGTCGGGGGTCACGCAGTCCGCGACAGCAAGTACCCTTCCGGCCCCGTCCAGTTCCACGGCGCCGAGGCATGGACCGCGTTCCTCCAGAACCTGTCCGGAAGGCCCCGCGTATGACCGTCGAGGTCGTCAGCCCGTTCCGCAAGTCGTCGTACTCGGCTCAGAGTAACGACTGCGTCGAACTCGCCCGCACCTCCGTCGGGGGTCACGCGGTCCGCGACACCAAGCACTCCTCCGGCCCCGTCCAGTTCCACGGCCCGGACGCCTGGTCCCGCTTCCTCACCGCCCTGAAGTCGGGCGACCTGCCGACCACTTGAGAGGTACCGTGCCCCCCGAGTCCGAGATCGTCAGCCCGTTCCGCAAGTCGTCGTACTCGGCCCAGCAGGACGACTGCGTCGAACTCGCCCACACCTCCCTCGGGGGCCGCGCGGTCCGCGACAGCAAGTACTCCTCCGGCCCCGTCCAGTTCCACGGCCCGGACGCCTGGTCCCGTTTCCTCGCCGCGTTGAAGTAGGCGTCGGGCTCGTTGTCAGTGGCCCCCGGCATCATGGCCGTATGCGTGCTGCCCGTTTGATCAAGATGGTGTTGCTGCTCCAGGGACACCACTCCATGAGCGCTGCCGAGCTGGCGAGGGAGCTGGAGGTCTCGGAGCGGACGGTCACGCGGGATGCGCAGGCGTTGTCGGAGGCGGGGGTTCCGGTGTACGCGGAGCGGGGAAGGGGCGGGGGATATCGGCTCGTCGGGGGGTATCGGACGAGGCTGACGGGGCTGGGGAGGAGCGAGGCGGAGGCGTTGTTCCTGAGCGGGGTGCCGGAGGCCCTGCGGGGGATGGGGCTGGAGGACGCGGCGTCGGCGGCGCGGATGAAGGTGGCCGCCGCGCTGGTGCCGTCGATACAGGACGCCCCCGTCGTCGCCGCGCAGCGGTTCCATCTGGACGCGCCCGCGTGGTTCCGGGAGCCGGCGGTGCCGGACGTGCTGGGGGCCGTGGCGGACGGGGTGTGGGGGGACCGCCGGGTCAGGGGGACGTACCGGCGCGCGGGGGACGTCGTCGAGCGGGAGCTGGAACCGTACGGGCTCGTGCTGAAGGCCGGCGTCTGGTACCTGTGCGCCCGCGTGGGCGACGGGTTCCGGGTCTACCGGGTCGAGCGGTTCGAGTCCGTCGACCTGCTCGACGAGGGGTTCGAGCGGGACCCCGCCTTCGAGCTGCCCGCGTTCTGGGAGGCGCAGGGGAAGCTGTTCGAGCGGTCGCTGCGCCGCGAGGAGATCGTCGTCCGGCTCTCTCCCGAGGGGGTGCGTCGGCTGCCCCACGTCGTCGACCCCTTCGCGGCCCGGGAGGCGCTGGCGGAGACCGGCGAGCCGCGGGGGTGGGTGACGGTCACGCTGGGCGTCGAGTCGCAGGACGTCGCGTTCGCGCAGCTCCTCGGCCTCGGCGCGGAGGCGGAGGTGGTGGCGCCCGGTGAGCTGCGGGAGCGGTTCGTGGGGGTGGCGAGGAGTCTGGGGGTGATGTACGGAGACGGGTGAAAGCCCTGCACTCCGGGTGCGTCCCGCCCCGCGAAGCACGATGCTGGAGCGGTGATGGACGAGACGGAGTTCTGGGAGCTGGTGGACGCCGCCCGCGAGGGTGCCGAGGGGGACCCGGAGGAGCAGGCGGATCTGCTGGTCGCGCGGCTGCTGGAGCGTGATCCGGAGTCGGTGCTGGACTTCGCGCGCCATTTCGAGGCCCGCTACAACCGCGCGTACCGCTGGGACCTGTGGGGCGCCGCGTGGGTCCTCCTCGACGGCGTCAGCGACGACGCCTTCGACTACTTCCGCTGCTGGCTGATCGGCCAGGGCCGGGACGTCTTCGAGGGCGCCCTCCACGACCCGGACTCCCTCGCGGAGCTGGCCGCCGACTTCGACGAGGAGATCGACGGCGACGGCGAGGAGCTGGGCTACGCGGCGGACGAGGCGTACGAACAGCTCACCGGCGTCGTCGCCCCCGACCTCGGTATTCCCCCCGCCCCGCCGGAACCGGAGGGCACCCCGATCGACTTCGAGAACGAGGCGGCGCTGGCGGAGCGGTACCCGAAGCTGTGGGAGCGGTTCAAGGAGTGAGGGAGGGGTGAGGGGGTGAGGGAGCGGGGTCCACCCTCCTCAAACCCCCGCCCGCCTCCGGCTCCCCGGGTCCGCCGGAATGTACCCCTGCTGCGCATCCGCCTTCACCACGGCGTGATGCAGAGGCGCCCGATTCGCCTGATCCAGCGCGGACGCGGTCACCGCCGCCGGGCCCAGGACGACGGCGACGACGGCACACAGCACCGTCCACGGACTACGGACCCAACTCGCGCGCTGCGTACGGTTCATGTCCCCGGCCTCCCTGGCCTCCGTCGGCTTGTCTCGTCCACGACGTTAGGACGCGGTGATGGGAGAAGCCTGAACCCCGGCTGAGGTGTTCCTGTGAACGCGGCCCTGCAACTCGGCCGCGCGGGACCGGATGTGAGGCAGGCGCGCCATGAGCGCGAGGCCGGGACAGGACGTCATGTACCCGTCCTTGTGCCCCGCGACGGCGGGCAGCGCGGCCGTCGCCCCGGCGGCGAACCGGCTGAGCCCGCTCGTGGAGGTGAGGCGCGCGAGCCCGCGGGGGTCGACGTCGGCCAGGCCCAGCTTCCACGCGGCGAGCGCGGCGATCGCCTCGGTCATGGCGGGCGGGACCTCGTTGCCCGAGGTGAACGTGCCGAGCGCGGCGATCCCGGCCGTCCGGTGGTTGAAACCCTGCGTGTGCGCCCCGGTCACGGCCCGCTCGACGCCGCCCGCACGCCCCTCGTAGATCGTCCCGCAGCGGTCGACGAGGAAGTTGTAGCCGATGTCGTCCCAGTCCCGGACGCCCGTCTGGCCCGCGCGCAGGTAGCGGATGATGCGGGGCGCGTCGGCGCAGTCGTACCGGTTGGGCGAGTCGGTGTGGTGGACGAAGACGGCCACGACCTTGTCGTCGTAGCGGGGCGGCGGCTGGAGGCGGGGTTCGTCCAGCCAGACGGTGCGGGGGACGATCCGGGGGCGGGGCGCGGTGTGCGCGCCGGACTGGACGGCCGTCCGCACGGGGGCGGCTCCCCTGTCGACGCCGGACGCGCACAGCGGGAGCGCGGCGACCGCCGCGAGCCCCGGGAGGCAGGCGAGGAGCAGGGCGGGTCTGAGACGGCGTCCGATGCGCATGGTCTTACTGTCGGTTCGTCGGACTCCGGGCGCGATGTGCGGTGTGCCACTCGGTGGAACCATCGTCCCGGTCCGGGCGTTTCCCGAGGTAGACGCGTGTGTGGCCGGTCTCGGCCACTCGTGTGGTCGCGGCTGATCAAAAGGACCCTTCCCCCACGTATTCATGGGTTCGAGAGAAAGGCGGCTCCGTGGACCTGCTCGACATCCTGCTGGTGCTGGTCGTACTCGCGTACGCCGGCTCCGGCTACCGGCGTGGCCTCGTGGCCGGCTGCGTCTCGCTGGCCGGCTTCGTCGGCGGCGCGGTGATCGGCGTCTGGGTCCTGCCGTGGGTGATGGACCTGGTGACGCCGGGTACGACGGCGGCGACGATCACCGCGGTCTGTACGGTGCTGCTCCCCGCCGTCATCGCGCACAGCCTCGCCGGCCGCCTCGCGCTGCGGCTGCGCCGCGAGCTGGACCAAGGGCCCCTCCGCGTCGCCG
Source organism: Streptomyces roseirectus (assembly GCF_014489635.1). Classification (NCBI taxonomy): domain Bacteria; kingdom Bacillati; phylum Actinomycetota; class Actinomycetes; order Kitasatosporales; family Streptomycetaceae; genus Streptomyces; species Streptomyces roseirectus. The sequence continues at coordinate 6,817,483 of NZ_CP060828.1, forward strand.
ACGGCATAGGCGGGGCCGCCGCCAACGCGGTGGCCGTCCTCATCGTCGCCTGGGTCGCGGCGAGCGTCCTCGGCGCGTCGTCCTCGACGGTCGTCACCTCGGCGATCCGTGACTCCAAGCTCCTCGGCACCGTTCAGGACGCCATGCCGGACACGACACCGGCCTGGTTCTCCGACGCGACCTCCGCGCTCACCCAGGCCGGGTTCCCCCAGGTCTTCAACCCCTTCGAGAACGAGTCGACGGCCGAGGTCGCCAAGCCGACCGGCGACAGCGTCACCGCCAGCGCCACCAACGCGGCCAAACTGAGCACCGTCAAGATCGAGGGCTCCTCCGGCGATCAGGGCCGCGAGGGCAGCGGCTTCGTCTACGCCCGCGAGCGCGTCATGACCAACGCCCACGTCGTCGCCGGCATCGACCGCCCCACCGTCCGCATCGGCGGCGTCGGCCGCTCCTACGACGCCCGCGTCGTCCTCTTCGACCCCGACAAGGACGTCGCCGTCCTCTACGTCCCCGGCCTGCGCGCCCCGATCCTCCGCTTCGACGACGACGCGAACCGGGGCGACCAAGCCGTCGTCGCCGGCTACCCCCAGGACGGCGACCTCAACCTCCAGGCCGCCACAGTCGCCAACCGCGTCAACGCAACCGGCCGCAACATCTACAACGACGCCACCGTCACCCGCGAGATCTACTCCATCCGCTCCACCGTCCGCCCCGGCAACTCCGGCGGCCCCCTCCTCACCACCAACGGCCGCGTCTTCGGCGTCGTCTTCGCCCGCTCCACCTCCGACGACGAAACGGGCTACGTCCTCACCGCGGCAGAGGTGGCCCCCGACGCGGAGAGGGGCGTGGGAGCGACGGAACGGGTATCGACCGGGGAGCTGATCACGTCCTGACCACGCCTGCTTCTCGGAGGCCCCGCATGCCTGTGACACAGATCGATGCCGGGGCCGTCGCGTCCACGACGACGCCGACTATCGCGCCATCGCCCGGCACGCGTCCGAGCTGAGCGAACACAACGTCCACGACATCGCCTGAGCCGAGGCCGGATGACACGTACGGGTGATTTCCAGTGGGGCCGGGTCCCGGAGCGTGTGCATGGCCACCGGGAGTTCCGCACCGCTCCGGACGCGTTCGTGGACGGCGTCAGCCTGCACAACGACATCGTGTCCTACGACCGGGAGGCCGAGGAGGGCACGCTCGGCAACAACGGCGTCGAGGTGACCCGCAAGGCCCTCGGCACTGGCCGGCTCCTAACGCTGGCACGACCTGACCGGCCGTTTCGACCGCATCACCACCTTCCAACGCACCACCGCCTTCGAAGCCCTCGCCAAGCCCCGCGGACTGGGCACCTCGGCGGCCCACCTCTTCTGACACCACCCCCGGGGGTTCTCCCCACCCCCGGACGGGGGTTGGCGTGATGGTGTCGGGGCTGCCTTGTCGGACACGCTGGGCAGTATGAGGAAACGGTTGGTGAAGACCTTCGCGGCCCTGTGTACGGCGGTGCTCTGTGGGAGCGTCGCAGTGGGCGCCCCGGCTCAAGCGGGCCAGCAGAAGGGGAAGTTGAGTCAGCGGGAGTTGAGGGAGGAGGTCGAGCGGACGCTGGCGCGGGCCGGGCTCGTGGGGATGTCCGTCGAGGTGCGGGACGGCGGGAAGCGGATCAGGGCGAGGGCGGGCGAGGCGGTGCTGGGGACCGGCATGCCGGTCCCGTACGGCGCGAGCTTCAGGGCGGACAGCGTGACCAAGCCGTTCGTCGCCACCGTCGTCCTGCAACTGGCCGCGGAGGGACGGCTGTCGCTGGACGACACCGTCGAGAAGTGGCTGCCCGGCGTCGTCCAGGGGAACGGGAACGACGGCCGGCGGATCACCCTCCGCCACCTCCTCCAGCACACCAGCGGCATCCACAACTACGACTACACGGACGACGTCGGCTACACGGCGGAGGCGTTCGAGAAGCACCGCTACGACCACCTGTCGCCGGAACAGATCGTCGCGGGCGCGATGCGCAGCGCACCGGACTTCCCCCCGGCCGACCCCGACGACCCCGCGCCGAGGTGGAACTACACCAACCCGGGGTACATCCTCGCCGGCATGGTGATCCAGAAGGTCACCGGCCGCACCTGGGCGCAGGAGGTCCACGACAGGATCGTCGAACCCCTGGGCCTCACCCACACCTACGCCCCCGGTGACGACCCCGTCCTCCCCGCACCCCACGCCCGCAACTACCACCGCTTCCCCGGCTCGACGGCCTGGACCGACACCACCGAGCGGAACATGTCCTGGGCCGGCGCGGCGGGCGAACTGATCAGCGGCAAACGGGACGTGGACAAGTTCTTCACCGCGCTGCTCACCGGCCGCCTGCTCCCGCCGGCCCAGCTCGCACAGATGCGGCACGCCGTCCCGGTCGGCCCCGACTTCGACGCCGTGTTCCCCGGCCTGCACTACGGCCTCGGCCTGATGCGTCAGCCCCTGACCTGCGGAGGCTACCGCTGGGGCCACGGAGGAGACGGCGACGGCGACTTCGTCCGCACCGGCTTCACGGCGGACGGCCGACGCTCCGTCGTCATCACGGCCTCGGGCAAGACCTCCCAGGAGGACCAGCTGTTGAGGGTCGAGGCACTGTTCCAGAAACTGACCGACACCGCGCTCTGCGAAGGAACACGCTGACCACGCCCGCACGCAAGAACACCGGCCCCGGCGGAACGAGAACTCCGCCGGGGCCGGTGTCACAAACTCAGCCTCAGAGCCCGTACCGCTCCCGGGCCTCCTTCACGGCCGTCGCCTTGATCTCCCCCCGCCGCGCCAGCTGCGCCAGCGCCGCGACGACGATCGACTGCGCGTCGACCCCGAAGTGACGCCGGGCCGCCTCACGCGTGTCGGAGAGCCCGAAGCCGTCCGCACCGAGCGAGGTGTAGTCCTGCTCGACCCACTGCGCGATCTGGTCCGGCACCTGACGCATGTAGTCGGAGACGGCCAGGACGGGCCCCTCGGCCCCCTGGAGCGCCTGCCGGACGTACGGGACGCGGTCCTCACCGCGCAGCAGCGCGGCGTCCGCCTCCAGCGCGTCGCGCCGCAGCTCGGTCCAGGACGTCGCGGACCAGACGTCGGCCGCGACCCCCCACTCCTCGCCGAGCAGCTTCTGCGCCTCAAGGGCCCAGTGGATCGCCGTACCGGAACCGAGGAGCTGGATGCGGGCGGCGTTCGCGGCCGGCGAAAGACCCGCCGACTCCGCCGTGTTGAACCGGTACAGCCCCTTGACGATGCCCTCGTCGATGCCGAGCCCGGCGGGCTTGGCGGGCTGCGGGAGCGGCTCGTTGTAGACGGTGAGGTAGTAGAAGACGTCCGGGTCCTCACCCGGCGCCGCCTCGCCGTACATCCGGCGCAGCCCGTCCTTGACGATCGTGGCGATCTCGTAGGCGAACGCGGGGTCGTAGGAGAGCGCGGCGGGGTTCGTCGCGGCGATCACCGGCGAGTGGCCGTCGGCGTGCTGCAGACCCTCGCCCGTCAGCGTCGTCCGCCCGGCCGTCGCGCCGACGAGGAAGCCACGGCCGAGCTGGTCGCCGAGCTGCCACATCTGGTCGGCCGTGCGCTGCCAGCCGAACATCGAGTAGAAGATGTAGAACGGGATCATCGCCTCGCCGTGCGTCGCGTACGACGTCGCCGCGGCGATGAAGTCGGCCATCGAACCGGCCTCGGTGATCCCCTCGTTGAGGATCTGCCCGTTCTTCGCCTCCTTGTAGTACATCAGCTGGTCACGGTCGACCGGCTCGTACGTCTGGCCCTTGGGGGAGTAGATCCCCAGCGACGGGAACAGCGACTCCATGCCGAACGTCCGCGCCTCGTCGGGCACGATCGGCACCCAGCGCTTGCCGGTCTCCTTGTCGCGGACCAGGTCCTTGACGAGCCGGACGAACGCCATCGTCGTCGCCACGTTCTGCGAGCCGGAGCCCTTGTCGAAGGACGCGAACGCCTTCTCCGACGCGGACGGCAGCGGCGCGATCGCGTGCGTACGGCGGGCCGGGGCCGGACCGCCGAGGGCCGCGCGGCGCTCCTGGAGGTAACGGACCTCGGGCGAGTCGGCGCCGGGGTGGCCGTACGGCACCTTGCCGTCGACGAACGCGCTGTCCGGGATGGGGAGTTCGAGCAGGTCCCGCATCGTCTTGAACTCGTCCACCGACAGTTTCTTCATCTGGTGGTTGGCGTTCTTCGACGCGAAGCCGGTGCCGAGGGTGTGGCCCTTGACCGTCTGGGCCAGGATCACGGTCGGCGCGCCCTTGAACTCCAGCGCCGCCTTGTACGCCGCGTACACCTTGCGCGACTCGTGCCCACCGCGCGAGAGGTGGAAGCACTCGAGGATCTTGTCGTCGCTCAGCAGCTTCGCCATCTCGGCGAGCGCCGGGTCCTTGCCGAAGAAGTCGGCACGGATGTAGGCCGCGTCACGCGTCTGGTACGTCTGCACCTGCGCGTCCGGGACCTCACGCAGACGACGGACCAGCGCGCCGGTCGTGTCCAGCGCGAACAGCTCGTCCCACGCGTTGCCCCACAGGGACTTCACGACGTTCCAGCCGGCGCCCCGGAACTGGGCCTCCAGCTCCTGCACGATCTTGAAGTTCGCGCGGACCGGGCCGTCGAGCCGCTGGAGGTTGCAGTTGATGACGAACGTGAGGTTGTCCAGACCCTCACGGGACGCCAGCGCGAGAGCCGCCGTCGACTCCGGCTCGTCCATCTCGCCGTCACCGAGGAACGCCCAGACGTGCGAGCCCGAGACGTCCTTGATGCCGCGCGCGGTGAGGTAGCGGTTGAAGCGGGCCTGGTAGATCGCCGAGAGCGGGCCGAGGCCCATGCTCACGGTCGGGAACTCCCACAGCCACGGCAGGCGGCGCGGGTGCGGGTACGACGGCAGACCGTTGCCGCCCGCCTCCTGGCGGAAGTTGTCCAGGTGCGCCTCGGTGAGACGGCCGTCCAGGAACGCGCGGGCGTAGATGCCGGGGGAGGCGTGGCCCTGGATGTAGAGCTGGTCGCCGGAGCCGTCCGCCTCCTTGCCCTTGAAGAAGTGGTTGAAGCCGGTCTCGTACAGCCAGGCCGCCGACGCGAACGTCGCGATGTGGCCGCCGACGCCGTACTTGGAGCCCCGGGTCACCATCGCGGCGGCGTTCCACCGGTTCCACGCGGTGATCCGGCGCTCCAGCGCCTCGTCACCGGGGACGCCGGGCTCGCCGGACGTCGGGATGGTGTTGACGTAGTCCGTCTCCAGCAGCTTGGGCAGCGCGATGCCGGTGCCCTCGGCCCTCTCCAGCGTGCGCCGCATCAGGTACGCGGCACGGTGCGGTCCGGCCGCCTTCGCGACGGCGTCCAAAGACGCCTGCCACTCGGCAGTCTCCTCCGGGTCACGGTCGGGGAGCTGGTCGAGTGCGCTCGGCCGGATGGCGTTGGGGTCGGTCATGTCGCCGCCTTCCTCAGTCGAAGGGGGGTGCCCTTGGTCTTTGGCAGGACAGGGCTACGGACCTCGGTGGAGGTCCGCCCGTGACTGTAACCCCCTGATCGATGATCGATCAAAGGGTTGAAGGGCAAAACTTCCCGAACGAGAGAAAGTAGGCACGCGGTGCCTTTCGGGCAGGCACGGGGTGCCGCACATTTTGACGGTTTGCGCAGGTGGGGGTGCGTTCCGTAGTTCGGCGGCCGCGGGTGGTGGGTGGCCGTTCGCGCAGTTCCCCGCGCCCCTGAAAAGCGGCGCGAAGCGCCGGCTTTTGTCTTTCAGGGGCGCGGGGCTGTGTCGATATGCGGCTTCGCCGCGGGGCGCGACCAGGCTACGGCGCACGCGTACTTGCCACCGCTGCGGTGGCAGCCGAAGAACTCACCGCAACCACGTCTTTCAGGGGCGCGGGGAACTGCGCGAACGGCCACGACGCACCCGCACTCGCCAGACCCCCGACACCACCCCACCCCTTAGGCACCCCTCACGTGCTCGGCGCACACCCCAGCACATGCGCCTTCACCAGTTCCGCGATCCGAGGATCACGCCTCTTGAAGGCCGCCACCAACTCCTCGTGCTCCTCCGCGTACGACTGCTGAACGGTCCCCAGCCACCGGATGGACAACGCGGTGAACACCTCGATCCCCAGCCCCTCCCACGTGTGCAGCAGCACGGAGTTCCCCGCCGCCCGCACCAGCTCACGGTGGAAGGCGACCGTGTGCCGCACCTGCCCGGTCCCGTCCGCGAGGCGATCCGCCTCGTACAGGGCCGTCACATGCGGCTCCAACGCCGAGCAGTCCACCGCAAGCCGCTCCGCCGCCAACTCCGCCGCGATGGCCTCGAGCCCGGCCCGCACGGGGTAGCTCTCCTCAAGATCCGCCGCCGTCAGATTCCGCACCCGCACGCCCTTGTTCGGCGCGGACTCGATCAGCCGCAGCGACTCCAGCTCACGCAACGCCTCCCGCACCGGCGTCTGGCTGACCTCCAGCTCCGTCGCGATCCGCCGCTCCACGATCCGCTCGCCCGGCTTCCAGCGCCCGCTGACGATCCCCTCCACGATGTGCTCGCGGATCTGTTCGCGCAGCGAGTGGACGACGGGCGCGGTCATGTGTGCTCCTTAAGGCGTTTGACGTTTAGACAATAAGGCCGGGAGCTGTCGTGAGCAGGGCACGTGGACGGCCTTTTACGCAGGTGAGACGAGACTTACATGGCCCTGACGAGAGAACACGACGATGCCCTCGCCGGAAGATTTCCGGCGAGGGCATCGACGCACAGCAGGAGTTACAGCCCGAGCTCGACCTCGAACTCGCCCGCCTCCAGGATCGCCTTGACGGCGGTCAGGTAGCGGGCCGCGTCCGCGCCGTCCACCAGACGGTGGTCGTAGGACAGCGTCAGGTAGGTCATGTCGCGGACGGCGATGACCGTACCCTCCTCCGTCTCCAGCACGGCCGGACGCTTGACGGTGGCACCGATCCCGAGGATCGCGACCTGACCCGGCGGCACGATGATCGTGTCGAAGAGCGCGCCACGCGACCCCGTGTTGGAGATCGTGAACGTCGCCCCGGACAGCTCGTCAGGCGTGATCTTGCTGGCGCGGACCTTGCCGGCGAGGTCGGCCGTGGCCTTGGCGATACCGGCGATGTTGAGCCCGCCGGCGCCCTTGATGACCGGGGTCATCAGGCCCTTCTCGGAGTCCACCGCGATCCCGATGTTCTCGGAGTCGAAGTAGGTGATGGTCCCCTCGGCCTCGTTGATCTTCGCGTTGATGACCGGGTGCGCCTTGAGCGCCTGCGCCGCGGCCTTCACGAAGAACGGCATCGGGGAGAGCTTGACGCCCTCACGCGCCGCGAAGGAGTCCTTCGCCTGCGCGCGCAGCTTCATCAGCTTGGTGATGTCGACCTCGACGACCGAGGACAGCTGCGCCTGCTCGTGCAGCGCCTTGACCATGTTGTCGCCGATGACCTTGCGGATGCGCGGCATCTTGACGGTCTGGCCCCGCAGCGGCGACGCCTCCAGAACGGGGGCCGTCTTCTTCGGCGCGGCGGCAGCGGCCGGGGCGGCGGCGGGCGCCGGAGCGGCGGCGGCCTTCGCGGCCTCGGCGGCGGCGACGACGTCCTGCTTGCGGATCCGGCCACCGACGCCCGTGCCCTTGACCGACGCGAGGTCGACACCGTTCTCGGCGGCGAGCTTGCGGACCAGCGGCGTGACGTACGCACCGTCGTCACCGGCGGTGGCGGCGGGCGCGGGGGTGACCGGCGCGGCGACGGGCGCCGGAGCGGCGGCCGGAGCCGGGGCGGCGGCGACCGGCGCGGGGGCCGGAGCAGCAGCGGGGGCCGGGGCCGGGGCGGGCGCCGGGGCAGCGGCCGGAGCCGGAGCCGGAGCCGGGGCGGCCGGGGCAGGCGCCGGAGCAGCGGCCGGAGCCGGGGCGGCAGCGGCGGGCGCGGCGGCCGGAGCGGCACCGGGCGCACCGATGACGGCCAGCTTGGCACCGACCTCGGCCGTCTCGTCCTCGCCGACGACGATCTCGAGGAGGACACCCGCGACGGGCGCCGGGATCTCGGTGTCGACCTTGTCGGTCGAGACCTCAAGCAGCGGCTCGTCCTCCGCGACCTCCTCGCCGACCGACTTCAGCCAGCGGGTGACGGTGCCCTCGGTGACGGACTCACCGAGCGCGGGCAGGACGACGTCCGTGCCGGACGCGCCACCGGCGGGCGCGGCGGCGGGGGCCTCGGCCACGGGGGCCGGAGCGGCGGGGGCCTCGGCGACGGGCGCCGGGGCAGCGGCAGGGGCCGGCTCAGCCGCCGGCGCCGGAGCGGCAGCGGGCGCGCCGGAGCCGTCGTCGATGATGGCCAGCTCGGCGCCGACCTCGACCGTCTCGTCCTCGGCGACCTTGATGGACGCGAGGATGCCGGACGCGGGCGCGGGGATCTCGGTGTCGACCTTGTCGGTCGAGACCTCGAGCAAGGGCTCGTCGGCCTCGACGCGCTCACCCTCGGCCTTCAGCCAGCGGGTGACGGTGCCCTCGGTGACGCTCTCGCCGAGCGCCGGAAGGGTTACGGAAACCGCCATGGTTTCGGTTGCTCCTTACGAGTTGCGGAAAGTCTGTGTCGTCGCTTCGGTGACCGAGGGGGTCAGTCGTGCGCGTGAAGCGGCTTGCCGGCCAGGGCCAGGTGGGCCTCGCCGAGCGCTTCGTTCTGGGTCGGGTGGGCGTGGATGAGCTGGGCGACCTCGGCCGGCAGCGCCTCCCAGTTGTAGATCAGCTGGGCCTCGCCGACCTGCTCGCCCATGCGGTCGCCGACCATGTGGACGCCGACCACGGCACCGTCCTTGACCTGGACGAGCTTGATCTCGCCCGCGGTCTTCAGGATCTTGCTCTTTCCGTTGCCCGCCAGGCTGTACTTCAGGGCGACGACCTTGTCCGCACCGTAGATCTCCTTGGCCTTGGCCTCGGTGATGCCCACGGAGGCGACCTCGGGGTGGCAGTACGTCACCCGCGGGACACCGTCGTAGTCGATCGGGACGGCCTTGAGGCCGGCCAGCCGCTCCGCCACCAGGATGCCCTCGGCGAAGCCGACGTGCGCGAGCTGGAGCGTCGGGACGAGGTCGCCGACGGCGGAGATGGTCGGAACGTTGGTGCGCATGTACTCGTCGACCAGGACGTAGCCGCGGTCCATCGCGACGCCCTGCTCCTCGTAGCCGAGACCGGCGGAGACGGGCCCGCGGCCCACCGCGACCAGCAGGACCTCGGCCTCGAACTCCTTGCCGTCGGCCAGAGTGACCTTGACGCCGTCGGCGGTGTACTCGGCCTTCGAGAAGAAGGTGCCCAGGTTGAACTTGATGCCGCGCTTGCGGAACGCGCGCTCAAGGAGCTTGGAGGAGTTCTCGTCCTCGACGGGGACGAGGTGCTTCAGGCCCTCGATGACCGTGACGTCGGCGCCGAAGGACTTCCACGCGGAGGCGAACTCGACGCCGATGACGCCGCCGCCCAGGATGATCGCGGACTGCGGGACGCGGTCCAGGACGAGGGCGTGGTCCGAGGAGATGATCCGGTTGCCGTCGATCTCCAGGCCCGGCAGCGACTTCGGCACGGAGCCGGTCGCCAGCAGGACGTGACGGCCCTGGATGCGCTGGCCGTTGACGTCCACCGAGGTCGGCGACGACAGACGCCCCTCACCCTCGATGTACGTCACCTTGCGGGAGGCGACGAGACCCTGGAGGCCCTTGTACAGGCCCGAGATGACGTCGTCCTTGTACTTGTGGACGCCCGCGATGTCGATGCCCTCGAAGGTGGCCTTGACACCGAACTGCTCGCTCTCCCGAGCCTGGTCCGCGACTTCGCCCGCGTGCAGCAGGGCCTTGGTGGGGATGCAACCCCGGTGCAGGCAGGTGCCGCCGACCTTGTCCTTCTCGATCAGGGCGACGTCCAGACCCAGCTGCGCCCCGCGCAGGGCCGCGGCGTAACCACCGCTACCACCGCCGAGGATCACTAGGTCGAAAACGGTGCTGGCGTCGTTCGCCACGTCACGTCCTCCATGCTGTGCGCCGTACGCCGGTCGTCACTGACCGGCAGGCGGCTGGTGTCCGGCCGCTCTTTGCTTCGGCCCTTCGGTGGGGGCCCTGTCCTGCCGAGCCCCATCCTCGCACTTGTCAGACCTGGACGAGACACGGGGCTGGGGTGTGAGACACCACACGGAAGGCTTGATCGAGATGGAGAGAGGGGGGACTTCCTAACAGGAAGAGAGGGGGCCTCTTGACGTACGAGGCGGATATGTCCCTAAGGGGCGCGGGGCTGTGTCCATGTGCGGCTCCGCCGCGCGGGCGCGACCAACCTCGGATGGCGGATCGGTGACGACGGGCAGCAACCACCCTCCAGGGGTGCGGGGCTGTGTCCATATGCGGCTCCGCCGCGCGGGCGTGACCAGCCCCGGACGGCGGATCGGTGACGACGGACAGCAACCCCTCTCCAGGGGCGCGGGGAACTGCGCGATCAGCCCCCGCGCACCTGAAGCCGCCCTACGACGGAAGCACCCCTCTCAGTGGGCGAACATTCAGCCCAGGTCACCCGAGGCGGTCAGCTCGGCGAGACGGACCAGCGTCCGCACCGCAGACCCCGTCCCCCCCTTGGGCGTGTACCCGAACGGCCCACCGTCGTTGAAGGCCGGCCCGGCGATGTCGAGGTGCGCCCAGGTGATGCCCTCGCCGACGAACTCCTGGAGGAAGAGCCCGGCGACGAGCCCGCCACCCATCCGCTCACCCATGTTGGCGATGTCGGCGGTCGGCGAGTCCATCCCCTTGCGCAGGTGCTCCGGCAGCGGCATGGGCCACGCCGGCTCCCCGACCTCCTCGGCGGCGTCGTAGATCGCGGAGCGGAACGCGTCGTCGTTGGCCATGACCCCGAACGTCCGGTTCCCCAGCGCCAGCATCATCGCCCCGGTCAGCGTCGCGACGTCCACGATCGCGTCCGGCTTCTCCAGCGACGCCGCCCACAGCGCGTCCGCGAGGACGAGCCGGCCCTCCGCGTCCGTGTTCAGCACCTCGACGGTCTTCCCGCTGAACATCCGCAGCACGTCACCGGGCCGCACCGCCGTCCCGGACGGCATGTTCTCGGCGAGCGCCAGCCACCCGGTGATGTTCACCTCCAGCTCGAGCCGCGCGGCGGAGACGACCGCGGCGAACACGGCGGCGGCCCCGCTCATGTCGCACTTCATCGTCTCGTTGTGCCCGGCGGGCTTCAGCGAGATACCACCGGAGTCGTACGTGATCCCCTTGCCGACGAACGCGAGGTTCTTGCCCGCCTTCGGGTGGCTGTACGACAGCTTGACCAGCCGGGGCGCCGCCGCGGACCCCCCGCCGACGCCGAGGATCCCGCCGTACCCGCCCTTCGTGAGCGCCTTCTCGTCCAGGACCTCGACCTTGAGGCCGTGCTCCTTGCCCGCGTCGACGACGAGCGCGGCGAACGCGGCCGGGTCGAGGTCGTTCGGCGGCATGTTGATCAGGTCACGCGCCCGGTTCAGCTCCTCGGACACGGCGACGGCACGGGCCAGCGCCGCCTTCTGGACGGCGTCCCGGGGCTTGCCCCCGAGCAGCGCGGCCTCGCCGAGCGGCGCCTTGCCGCCCTTGCCCTTGCCCGCGCCGTTGCCCTTGTACGTGTCGAAGGAGTACGCCCCGAGCAGCACGCCCTCCGCGACCGCCCCGACGTCCCCGGCGTCCCCGAGCGGCAGCGCGAACGCGGCCTTCTTGGTCCCGGCCAGCGCCCGCGCGGCCGACCCCGCGGCCCGGCGCAGCGCCTCCGCGTCGTACGCGGCGTCCTTCGCGGGCTCGGCGCCCAGGCCCACCGCGACGACGAGCGGTGCCTTGAAGCCGGCCGGCGCCGGCAGCTTCGTGATCTCCCCCTCGGCGCCGGACGCGCCAAGGGTCTCCAGGACGGCGGCGAGCTTGCCGTCGTAGGACTGGTCCACGGCTTCCGCGCCCGGCGCGACGACCGGGCCCTTCGCGCCCTTGGCGACACCGATCACGATCGCGTCGGCCCGGAGGCCGGGCGCCGCGGCGGTGCTGAGAGTGAGAGCAGTCACGGTGGTGATTTCTCCGCTTCCGATATGTGTTGCAGTGGCCGAACGGTGTGGGTCGACCGGTCCCGGCGGACGACCTTAGGTCGGACGTGGGGGCACGGCCGTGCCGGGGTCGTCCCGTCGGCGCGGCGAACCGGCGTGACAGATCCCGCCATGAGCCTACGCGGGTGTGTGCGTTCGCTCACGCCTGCGCTGATTCACCTCTCGGTGAAGCCATGGCCATACCTGCCTTCCCCTACGCCATGAGGTGGGTCACAGTCGACGGGAGATCATCCCTGGGGAACCCCGCCGCACAGTCTGGAGCCGGTCCGTTGAGACGCGCCCCCCTCGCCCTCCTCCCGTTGCTGCTGCTCATCGGCTGCACGAGTACATCGACCACATCGACGCCGGACGACAAGCCGACGCCGGCGCCGAACCCCGCCTCTCCCGGCGGGCGTTGGCAGCCCAGGCCCGGTGTCGCCTGGCAGTGGCAGCTCAACGGCAAGCTCGACACGTCCGTCGACGTCCCCGTCTACGACATCGATGGCTTCGACCAGCCCGAGTCCACGGTCGCCGCGCTGCACGCCGCGCACCGCAGGGTCATCTGCTACATATCCACCGGCGCGTACGAGGACTGGCGCCCGGACGCCGCGAAGTTCCCCAAGTCCGTCATCGGCAAAGGCAACGGCTGGGACGGCGAAAGTTGGCTCGACATCCGTCAACTCGACGTCCTCGAACCCCTGATGGCCGCCCGCTTCGACATGTGCGAGGCGAAGGGCTTCGACGCGGTCGAGCCCGACAATATGGACGGCTATCTCAACGACACCGGTTTCCCCCTGAGTTCGGCCGACCAACTCGCCTACAACCGCCTCATCGCCGAACTGGCCCACGACCGCGGCATGTCCGTCGGCCTGAAGAACGACATGGACCAAATCCCCCAGCTCATCGACGACTTCGACTTCGCGGTCAACGAACAGTGCGCCCAGTACAAGGAATGCGACACCCTCACCCCGTTCATCGACGCGGGCAAGGCGGTCTTCCACGTCGAGTACGAACTCTCGGCGTCCGAGTTCTGCGCGGAATCAAGGAAGTTGAAGCTCAGCTCGTTGGAGAAGAAGTACGAACTGGGGGCGTGGCGCAAGAGCTGCTGAGCCGTCGGACGGGGGGTCACCCCACCGCCGTCACCACCAGGCTCACCACCGCCGCCACCTCCGCGACCCCGCCGAACACATCCCCCGTCACTCCGCCGAACCGCTCCCGGCAGCGCCGCAGCAGCAGTTCCGCCGCCCCCACCCCCAGCACGACGGCCGGCACGGCCGTGACCACCCCGGCCCACCAGCCGACCGCCCCCGCGCACAGGGTCACCGCGCCCCCGACCGCCCAGGCCCACCGCCCCGGCACGACCCCCGCGACGGCCGCCCCCAGCCCCTCCGGCCGGGCGGCCGGCACGCCGGCGCGCGCGGTGAACGTGAGCGCGAGCCGCGCCACGACCGCCGACAGCACGACCGCGAAGGCGCCCCGCACCCAGGACTCCCCGTACGTGTCGTACAGCGCGGCCACCTGGGCCAGCAGCACCAGCACCAGCGTCAGCACACCGAACGGCCCGATGTCGGACTGCTTCATGATCCGCAGCGCGTCCTCCGCCGGCTTCCCGCTGCCCAGCCCGTCCGCCGTGTCCGCGAGCCCGTCCAGATGCAGCCCCCGGGTGAGCGCGGCGGGAACGGCGACGGAGGCGACGGCGGCCAGCATCGCCCCCGTCCCCAGCGCGAGCAGCCCCACCCCCAGCGCGGCCGCGCACACCCCCACGACCACCCCCACGACCGGCGCGGCCAGCATCCCGCCCCGCGCGGCCTCCCGGTCCCACCGGTGCACGCGCACGGGGACGACCGTCAGCGTGCCGAAGGCGAAGCGCAGACCGTGCAGGGGGAGACTGGCGGACATCGAGGGCATCGGGGCAGATTATCCGACGGTCGCCAGAGCCTCACCGGTACCGCTGGCCCCCACCACCAACAGGGATAAAGTGCGCACATGGGACATTGGCTGCAACGGAACATCGTGGAACCGGGCAAACTCCCCCTCCTCCTCGCCCTCACCGCCTTCGTCCTGACGTTCCTCCTCACCCGCCTGATCACCCGCCTCATCCGCGCGGGCAAGGGCCCCTTCGGCAACGTCAAGGCGGGCGGCCTGCACATCCACCACGTCGTCCCCGGCGTCGTCCTCACGGTCATCGGCGGCTTCGGCGCGATCGCGACCGGCGCGCACGGCGCCGGCGTCGGCGCGGGCGTCTCCGCCGTCTGCTTCGGCGTCGGCGCGGGCCTGGTGCTGGACGAGTTCGCGCTGATCCTCCACCTGGACGACGTCTACTGGAGCGAGGAGGGCCGCAAGAGCGTCGAGGTGGTCGTCCTCACCGCCGCGCTGGTCGGCCTGGTCCTCCTCGGCTACTCCCCGCTCGGCGTCGACGACCTCTCCCACGACGAGGTCGCGGGCCGGGGCGTCGCCCTGTCGACGATCGTCATCAACTTCCTCCTCTCCCTCGTCTCCCTCGCCAAGGGCAAACCCCGCACCGCCCTCTTCGGCGCCGTCGTCCCCACCGTCGCCCTCATCGGCGCCCTCCGCCTGGCCCGCCCCACCTCCCCCTGGGCCCGCCGCTTCTACACCCACCGCCCCCGCACCCGCGCCCGCGCCCAACGCCGGGCCGAAGCCCACGACCGCCGCTGGTCCCGCCTGCGCCGAACCATGGAAGAACTCCTCGGCGGCAAACCGAACCCTTCGTCACGGTGAGGCCGAGCACCCTGAGGCGAACCGGGGCCCTGTGCTGCCGAGCGGCGTGAGCGGAGACGGGGCGGCCGGGGGTCGGGTTGGCGGAGATTGGGCCGGCGGAGACCGGGTCGGTGGGCACGGTGTCCGGGCGGAGCACGCCGGCTGAAAGCCGAGTCGGCTCTGCCGGGGCCGGCTGAGGCGACGCGCTCGTCCGGCCCGCCGCCGGAACGGCCGAAGGGCGGGCCCCGTCTGACGAGGGGGTCGGGCGGGCTGGTCCGCGTCGGTCGCCCTTCACCGGAGCGGGCACCGGCAGCGTGACCGTTCTCCTCGCACCGCGTCCACGCCCCCGTGGCCTGGCGCCGTTCAGTCGGCCGACGGCCGGTGCGCCCCGCCGTCGGAACGGCCCGGTACCGACCGGAAGCGGTCGTCGAAGTGGCCGGGGACCGGCTCGGGCCGGCTGCCGGCGCGTCCGGCGGGGGAGCCGGTGGTGTCGTCCGGGGCGGCGGCGCCGTCCGGGTCGCGTGACGGACGCCCGTCCCCCGAGCCCCGGCGCCCGGCCCTGTCGTCCCGGCGCCCGGCCCTGTCGTCCCGGCGCCCGGCCCCGTCGTCCCGACGTCGGCCCTCAGCCCGCCGTCTCCGCCACTCCCCGACCCCCGCCACCCCCGCGACGGCGACGATCGCGGCGACGTGCTCCTTGCCCGCCAGGTTCGGCTTGATCGCGACCTCGACCAGCATCGCCAGCACGACCACCGCTCCCGTCGCGTACGCCCGGTACCGCCAGGCGAGGTACACCGCGAGCCCCACGACGGCGGCGGACGGCCCGGTGTCGACGGTGTGCGCGTCCGAGGCGGGGAGCCCGAGGACCGGCACGTCGGGACCCAGGGCGACGCCGACGCGCGCGTACAACGTCCCCGCGAGCGTCGCCGCGTACGCGACCGCGAGGGTCCGCGCCCACCCCAGGCACAACTCCGCGACCCCGAACACCAGCAGAATCTGGGCCAGCGCACCCCAGACCGGCAGATCGAGCGCGGGGACGAAGAGCGACAGCGGCGTCCGGGCGAGCGCGAGCGGCAGCGGATCGGCCGCGCGGACGGCACCGAGATCCTGGACGACCTGATACCCCCAGTCGAGGTTCTGGACGGCCTGAAGCACCGAGGTCGTACAGACGGCCGCGACGGTCATCACCGGCACCGCCCACCCCCGCCGCACAGCGAGCCAGAGCGCTCCCCACTCCCCGCGCACCCACCGACCGACGACGTTCACGACCGCCCCCCGAACGACCACCCCGGTGTCTCCAGGAACCCCTCCGCGCGGGCCGACGCCAAGCCGATCCGGGGCAGGTCCGCGGTCTTCTCGAACAGCAGGAACCGGGGCTCCCAGACGGGCCGGTACTTCGCGTTGGCGCGGTAAAGGGACTCGATCTGCCACCACCGTGAGAAGAAGCTGAGCAGCGACCGCCACAGCCGCAGCACGGGACCGGCCCCGAGCCGGGCCCCGCGTTCGAAGACGGACCGGAACATCGCGAAGTTGAGCGAGACCTGCGTGATCCCGATCTCCCGCCCGCGCCGCAGGAGTTCGATGACCATGAACTCCATGAGCCCGTTGTCGCTGTCGCGGTCCCGCCGCATGAGGTCGAGGGAGAGCCCGGAAGGACCCCAGGGCACGAAGGACAGCAGGGCCCGCGGCACACCGTCCGCGTCGGCGCACTCGACGACCACGCACCGCCCGTCCGCGGGGTCCCCCAGCCGCCCGAGCGCCATGCTGAACCCTCGCTCGGTGGCCCCGTCCCGCCACGCCTCGGCCCGCCTGAGGAGCCCGGCCATCTCGTCGGCGGAGATCTCCCCGTGCCGCCGGACCCGCACGGAGTACCCCGCCCGCCGCACCCGGTTGTACGCCTGCCGGACCGTCCGCATCGCCCTGCCCTCCAGCGTGAACTCGGCCACCTCCACGATCGCCTCGTCGCCGAGTTCCAGCGCGTCGAGCCCGTGCCGCCGGTAGACGGTGCCCGCCTCCTCGCTCGCCCCCATGACCGCCGGAACCCACCCGTGCGCCCGCGCCCGCGCGAGCCACGGCTCGATCGCCCCCGGCCACGCCTCGGGATCCCCGAGCGGATCCCCGGACGCGAGACACACCCCGCCGACGACCCGATAGGCGACGGCCGCTTTCCGCGTCGGCGACCACACCACGCTTTTCTCCCGGCGCAGCGAGAAATACCCGAGGGAATCCCGCTCACCGTGTCGTTCGAGCAGTTCCCGGAGCCTTTCCTCGTCCTCCGGGGACAACGGGTCGACGGTCCGCCGGGAACGGAACGCCGCATACAGCACGGCGAGCACCAGGGCCGTACTCATCCCGTTGACGGCGACGTCCACCCACACCGGCGGCGCGACCCCGGCGGCCCCCGCCCCGGCGCCCTCCTCGGACACGGAGACGAGCCGCAGCGTCCCGTACCACCACCGCTGGAGGAACCCCGACGTCCCCTGGTCGGTGAGGCTCACCAGGGCCCCGGCCAGCAACGACGCCCCCAGCAGCCCGCCCCCGCCGACCAGCGCCGCCAGCCTGGGGTTCGCCCGGTCCCCCTTCGCGTAGAACTCACGCCGCCCCGCGACCAGCGCCCCCACGAAGGCGGCGGTCACCCCGAAAGAGACCCAGTTCTGCGGATACCGCCGGATCTCCGGCAGCAGCAACGCCACCCCGAACAACACGAGAAAAGCCCCGCTGAGCCCGAGATTCAGAATCCACGCGGCTCTTTTCCGCCGTCTCATCATCACGGCGAGAAACGCGGCGAAAACCCCGGACGAGAAACCGGCGGTCAGCAGATAGGGCGTGAAGAAATCCGCCTGATTGTGCCGCCGCACGCCCTGCCCCAGCGAAACCCACACCCCGCTGAGGACATTGACGAACGCGACCACCCGCAGATACCAGACGACGACAGCAACCCGAACGCTTCCCATGCGACGGGATGCTATGTCGCCTTTTGTCCGGATCGGCCGACCGCAACTCCCCGGCCCGCGCCGAGCCCTTTACTCCTCAGCAGCCTCCTCAGCAGCCTCCTCGGCGTCCTTCTCGGCCACCTCCACCTCGGCCTCCTTCTCCGGCAGCTCCGCCGCCAACGCCGCCGCGGCCCGCACCAACGGCAACGCCAGCACGCCCCCGGCACCCTCGCCGACCTGCACGCCCTGCTCAAGCAGCGGCTCCAGAGCCATCCGGTCCAGCGCCTTGACCTGCCCCGGCTCCCCGCTCCGATGCGCCGCGAGCCACCAGTCGGGCGCCCGGAACGCCACCCGCTGCCCCACGAGCGCGCACGCCGCGGCCACCACCCCGTCAAGCACGACCGGCAGCTTCCGCACGGCGCACTGGAGCAGGAACCCGGTCATGGCGGCGAGATCCGCGCCCCCGACCGTCGCCAGCAACTGCAACTGATCGCCCAGCACGGGCCGGGCCCGCCGCAGCGCGTCCCGGATCGCCGCGCACTTGCGCATCCACGCGAGGTCGTCGATGGCGACCCCGCCCCGCCCGGTCACCACCGACGCGTCGGTTCCGCACAGCGCCGCGATCAGCACCCCGGCGGCCGTCGTCCCGCCGACGCTCACATCACCCAGCACCACGAGGTCGGTCCCGGAGTCCGCCTCCTCGTCCGCGACGGCGACCCCCGCCCGGAACGCCGCCTCCGCCTCGTCGAGCGTCAGCGCGTCCTCGATGTCGATCCGCCCGCTGCCGCGCCGCACCCGGTGGCGGACGACGTCGGCGGGGAAGGCGTCCGGCTCGCAGTCGAGGGACATGTCCACGACGCGCACGGGCACCCCGGCGCGCCGGGCGAGGACGGAGACGGGACGGCCGCCCTCCAGCACCGCCCGCACCAGCTCGGCGGCGCTCCCGGCGGGCCGCGCGGAGACACCCAGCTCCGCGACCCCGTGGTCCCCGGCGAAGAGGACGACACGCGGCTTGTCGACCGGCCGTACCGGCACCGAACCCTGCGCCGCCGCCAGCCACTCACCGAGATCGTCGAGGCGCCCCAGCGCGCCGGGCGGCACGACCTGACGCTCCCGACGCGCCTCCGCGTCGCGCCGCACCCCGCCGTCGGGGCGCTCGATCAGATCGGTGAAGTCGTCGAGATTAAGCGAGCTCATTCGCCGAACAGTACCGGCCCCGCTCGAACACTTTCCGCGCCACATCACCAGCTCGCGGGTGCGGCGTCGTTGCGGGCGAGATCGCGATCCCATACGTTCCGTTTCGCGAGGAATGTCACGACTCAACCGGGAGCCCCGATGCAGGACCTCCAGGAACCGCGCCGCACGGACTGCCCCTGGTGCGGATCGCGACACCTCCGCACCCGCCGCCCCGGCACGCCCGCCGTCGACGAGTGCCAGGACTGCGCCCACACCTTCCGAAACCCCGGCCGACCGGCCCCGCACCGACGGGACATCGACGACGGCCTCCTGACCCGCGTCCTCGCCGCCCGCACCACCGGACGCCGCCTCAGAGCCACCGCCCGCGCGATGACCGCCTTCCCCGAACCCGAGAGCTGGCTCGACGTCGGCACCGGCCACGCCCGCTTCCCCGAAGCCGCGAAGGACCTCTTCGCCTACACGTCCTTCGACGGCGTCGACCCCACCCCCCGCGTCGACCGCGCGCGAGCCGAAGGGCGCGTCGAGGAGGCCCACCGCGCCCTCACCCCGGCCCTGGACGCCCGCTACGACGTCGTCAGCGTCCTGCACCACCTCGCCCACGCCCCCGACCCCCGCGCCGAACTCACCGCCGCCCTCAGGGCGTTGCGTCCAGGCGGCCACCTCCTCCTCGAACTCCCCGACCCCGCCTGCGCGTTCGCCCCCCTCCTCGGCAAGTGGTGGCTCCCGTACGGCCGTTCCCACCACCTCCACCTCATCCCCCTGGACAACCTCCGCACCGAACTGGAGGCCCAGGGCTGCGAGATCGTGACGACGGACCGCCGCGCGGCCCACGTCCCGTACGACCTGGCGGCAGCCACGGCCCTCCTCCTGACCCGCCACGTCCCCCCACGCGCCCGCCGCCTCACCACCCCCCTCACAGCCCTCGCGGCGGCCCTGGACCACACCCTGTCCCCCCTCCTGCGCCGCACCCGCTTCTCGAACGCCTACCGGGTCATCGCGAGAAAACGCCCCGCCTGAGCCCCGACCGGCACCCGCCCCGGCGAAGCCCCCTCACCCCCGCAACACCACCGCCTGCCCCGCCACCACCAGCACCACCTGCTCGCACTCCGCGCCCACCGCCGCGTTCAGCCGCCCCAGCTCGTCCCGGTACCGCCGCCCCGACGCCGTCGCGGGCACGATCCCCGACCCCACCTCGTTGGAGACGACGACCACGGTCCGCCGGGTCCCGCGCAGCGCCGCCACGAGGTCCGCGACCCGCTCCCGCAGGGCCTTCTCACCGCCGTCCGCCCACACCGCGTCGTCCCAGGCCCCGACGGAGTCCATCGCGTCGGTGAGCCACAGGGACAGGCAGTCGACGAGGAGCGGGGGCCCGTCCGCCGCAAGGAGCGGAACCAGGTCGCAGGTCTCGGCCGTCCGCCACGACCCCGGCCGCCGCACCCGGTGCGCCGACACTCGCGCCGCCCACTCGGTGTCCCCGCCCCGCGTACCGCCCGTCGCGACGTACAGGACGTCCGGGAACGCCTCCAGCCGCCGCTCCGCCTCCACCGACTTCCCCGACCGCGCCCCGCCGAGCACGAGCGTGCGCCGGGGCACGTCGGGGACGTCCTCGTAGACGCCGACCGTCAGCGTCGTCCCGTCCGCCACGGCCCGCGCGCCCGCCGCCGCGAGCCGGCGCCGCAGCTCGGCCCCCGGCGGCACGTCGTGATCCAGATGGACGGCGACGACATCGGTCGTCGCCCCGACCGCGCCCACCGCCCGCAGCCGCGCGAGCGCGTCCGGCCGCCCGACGACGTCCAGCAGGACCAGGTCGTACCGCTCGCCGCCCTCCCCGAGCCCCGCCGGAGCCGCGCCCGGCGGCAGATACAGCACCCGCTGCCCGTCCGGCCCGCTCACCGCGTACCCCGTGCCCCCCGAGTCCATCGCCACGGCCCGCACCCGATGCCCCGTCAACAACGCCAACTCCCGCCCGTCCGGCACCCGCCCCGGCCGCGGCAGCCCCAACGGCACCTCGACCGCCGGCCCGTCATGCGGATGCGACAACAACACCTGCCGCACCCCCGCGAGCGAATGCCCCGCCCGAGCGGCGGCGAGCGCGGCCCCGGGCGTCAGATCGAGCAACAACGCCCCGTCCACGAGCACAGCGGTGGCAGCCCGCGCCCCGCCCCCGAGGGAGAGCGCACAGACGGCACAGGGGCAATCGGGCCGAGGAAGCCCAGCGGGGCCACCGGTACCGAGGAGAGTCAATTCCACGGGAAGATTTTCACCCGAAGGGGGCGAGGACGCGCGCCATGAAATGCCACTGCCCGCAGGGCAGTGCATTTCAGGGGCGCGGGGCTGTATCTGATGTGCGGCTCCGCCGCGTGGGCGCGACCAACCCCACGGCGGGAAAGTCGAACGACAACCCCCTACGCCCCACACCCCGAACCGCATACTCTGGGCCACCGGACCAAGATCAGACCCAGGAGGCGTACATGGCGGCATGGACGTGGCGGTTCGAGAAGGCCGACGGGACGGAGGTCCAGCCCGCGGTGGAACCGGAGGAGTTCACCACGCAGGGGGATGCCGAATCCTGGATCGGCGAACAGTGGCAGGCACTTGCGGACGGCGGCGCCGACCAGGTCCGCCTGTTCGAGGACACCACGGAGATCTACGGCCCGATGAGCCTGCACCCGGCAGACTGACCGACCCCGGCACGCCGCCCGGTGAAACCCTCACCGGGCGGCACCCCGAAAAACCTCAGCCCCGCACCCCGCACAGGTGCAACAACGCGGCGACCCCCCGATAGGGATCCGTCCGCCCGGCCCGCTCCTCGGCTGCCAGCAACGGCCCAAGATCCTCCGGCACGACCGCGTCATCAGGCGCCGCGTCCGTGAACACCCGCACCCCGTACCAGGCTTGAAGCGGCGCCCCGATCCCCGCGAGCGCGTCGGTCAGCGTGGCCAGCCGGTCCGCACGGACGTCGAGCCCGAGCCGGTTCGTGTAGTCGACCGTGTCGAACGCGGCCTGCGCGGTCGCCCAGTCCCCCGACAACCCGGGCCGCATCGCGAGCGCGTCACCGTTGCGCACGAGCAGCGACACCATCCCGCCGGGCGCCAGCATCCGCCCGAGCCCGGCGAGGAGCGCGTCCGGATCGGGCACGTACATCAGCACACCGTGACAGAGCACGATGTCGAAGCTGCCCGGCAGGAAGTGCACGCCGGTCTCCCGGCCGTCGCCCTCTATGATCCGCACCCGCTCGCGGATCCCCTCGGGCTCGCGCGCCAGCACCTCACGGGCGGTCGCCAGCATCAGCGGGCTCTGTTCGAGACCGGTCACCTCGTGACCGAGCCGGGCCAGCCGCAGCGCCTGCGTGCCCTGGCCCATCCCGACGTCCAGCACCCGCAGCCGCCGTCCGACGGAGTACCGCCCGGCTATCTGCTCGTCGAGCTGGCGTGCCACCAGTTCCTGTCGTACGACATCCCGCAGCCCGCCCAGCCGGTCGAGCCAGGCCTCGGCCGCGTCCCCGGAGAACGACGGCGTCGCGCTCAGAGCTTCGCACCCCGCTTGACCTGCGGCTTCGGCAGGCGGAGCCGACGGACCTGGAGGGAGCGCATGAGCGCGTACGCGACGGCGCCCTTGTGGCGCTCCTCCGGGAAGCGGGCCACGAGCTGCTTGCGCAGCCGGAAGCTGATGAGGATCGAGTCGAGCACGATCAGCACGATCAGGACCAGCCACAGCAGCAGCGACAGCGTCTGGAGCTCGGCGACGCGGACGATGCTCATCACGAGGATGACGACGGCCATCGGCAGGAACGTCTCCGCGACGTTCAGCCGGGAGTCGACGAAGTCACGCGTGAACTTGCGGACCTTGCCCTGGTCGCGGGCGGGCAGGTAGCGCTCGTCGCCCCCGGCCAGCGCTTCGCGCTGCTTGTCCAGCTGGCGCCTGCGCTCCTCGCGCTGGCGCTTGGCCGCCTCCTTCCGCGTCATCGGCGTGTTGGAGACACTGCGGCGCTGGGAGCGGGCCTCACTGCGCTTCGGCGTGGGCCGGCCCTTGGGGGCCTGCGGGTCTCGGGGCTGCGTGGAGTCGGCCGGCGGCGCCTCGGCGGCGGCGGCCTTCTCGTCCTTGGTGGCACGGCTACGGAACACAAAACCCAAGGGTAAGCGGTCCGGGCGCATGGACCCCAGCCGAGCGGGGAACGATCCGGCAACACCACTCGTCCTGTAACCAAGGGGTGCACCTACTCCTTACGCCGGATCGGGGGCGGGCGCAGTCGTCCTTGGGGAGGAGCGCATCCGTCCCGGAACAGTGCGTCAATGGAGACAGGGCCCGTACTGTGGGTTCTGTCGCAGATCGTGAGCTGGAGTCCGTCAGAAGGGGGCGCGCGAAGCCCATGAGCGGTGTCATGAAGCGTATGGGGATGATCTTCCGCGCGAAGGCGAACAAGGCCCTTGACCGGGCCGAGGACCCGCGCGAGACCCTTGATTACTCGTATCAGAAGCAGCTGGAGCTGCTGCAGAAGGTCCGCCGGGGTGTGGCCGACGTCGCCACGTCCCGCAAGCGCCTCGAACTCCAGCTGAACCAGTTGCAGTCCCAGTCGTCCAAGCTGGAGGACCAGGGCCGCAAGGCCCTCGCGCTCGGCCGTGAAGACCTCGCCCGCGAGGCGCTGTCCCGCCGCGCGGCGCTCCAGCAGCAGGTGACCGACCTGGAGACCCAGCACTCCACGCTCCAGGGCGAGGAGGAGAAGCTGACGCTCGCGGCGCAGCGCCTCCAGGCCAAGGTCGACGCGTTCCGCACGAAGAAGGAGACCATCAAGGCGACGTACACCGCCGCCCAGGCCCAGACCCGCATCGGCGAGGCGTTCTCCGGCATCTCCGAGGAGATGGGGGACGTCGGCCTCGCGATCCAGCGTGCCGAGGACAAGACCGCCCAGCTCCAGGCCCGCGCGGGCGCCCTCGACGAACTCCTCGCCTCCGGCGCCCTCGACGACCCCACGGGCCTCGCGAAGGACGACATCCAGAGCGAGCTGGACCGGCTCTCCGGCGGTACGGACGTCGAGCTGGAGCTTCAGCGCATGAAGGCCGAGCTGGCCGGGGGCCCGTCCGCCTCCCAGCAGGCCATCGAAGGCGGCACCGGCCAGCCCCAGCCCCAGCAACAGCAGTCCCAGGACACCCCCCGCTTCGACAAGCAGTAGCGGGCCTCGCCAAGGAGGGCGACATGATCATCCGGATCATGGGGGAGGGCCAAGTGAGCCTGGCGGAAAGCCACCTCACCGCCCTGAACAAACTGGACGACGAACTCCTCGCCGAACTCCAATCCGGCGACGAGCCCGCCTTCCGCCGCACCCTCACCGCCCTCCTGGACGCGGTCCGTCACCTGGGCACCCCCCTCCCGGACGACGCCCTGGAACCCTCAGAACTGATCCTTCCCGCCCCCGACGCCACCCTCGACGAGGTCCGCGCCATGCTCAACGACGACGGCCTCATCCCCGGCTGACCTCACCGGCTCCCGGGCGGCCGCTCCTCCCCGAACACCCACGGCGCGAGCACCACCAGCCATCCGTCCGGATCCTCGAACAGCACGGCCCCGTGCTGATCCCAGTAGGGATTGGCCGGCGCCACGGGCTGATGCCCGTGCTCGCTGAGCCGCGCGACAACTCCAGCGACCGCCTCGGGCCCCCGCAGATACAGCACGAGCTGATTCTCCGGATGCGCCTCCGGAATCCGGGGCGCCCGCGCGTACTGCAACAACTCCATGTTCACGGGCGCCCCGGGCAACCCGAACACCACCCCGTCATACCCACTGTGCCCCCGCCACTCGGCCAGCACAGGCAGCCCGAGCACATCCCGATAGAACACGAGCACGTCGTCGTAATGAGCGGTGGGCCGGGCGAACCGCACAGCACCGACATCGAGATGGGAGGGCCAGGAGTGAGTCATGACGCGATGTTGACAGCAGTTCGGGGCGGCGGGGATCGGGCTGCGGCTGTAACACGGGAGTTGTCGGGACCTAAGCCTCACGACGCAGGCCGGGCCGCCGCTTTCAGGGGCGCGAGCAACCACGACGAACCCGCACCCGGCACCGAGCAAGTACCACCCCCCACACCCCCCGCCGTATTTTGACAACGTGAGCACACTCGACCGAGCCCGCTGCGAACTCAAAGCGCACCCCTCCGCCCTGGACACCGCCCTCGCAGCGGGCGTCCTCGTGTGCATGCTCGCCGGCAGCTTCGTCGACCCCCACGGGGAGCGCGGCGTCAGCTGGAGCATCCGCACCCCCGACCCCCTGAGCCTGGTCCTCATGACGCTCGGCGCGATCGCGCTGATCTTCAGGCGCCGGGCCCCGATCAGGGTCCTCGCAGTC
Organism: Streptomyces roseirectus; assembly: GCF_014489635.1. NCBI lineage: Bacteria > Bacillati > Actinomycetota > Actinomycetes > Kitasatosporales > Streptomycetaceae > Streptomyces > Streptomyces roseirectus. Next base: position 6,842,727 of record NZ_CP060828.1, read on the forward strand.
ACCTCCGCGCTCTCCTTGACGGAGTGCCTGACGGCCGGCGACCCCCGCGCCCCGGTCGTGATGTCGGCCGTGATCGCCCTGTTCACGGTCGCCGCGACCACGGACCGCTCGACGACCTTGCGCCTGGGCGTCCTGACGGTCACGGTCCTGACGGGCGCCGCGATGCTGGCCGGCCCCCTTCCCTGGTACGCGCAGGAGAACCTGGCCGTGTTCGCGTGGACCGGCATCGGCGCGACGGCGGGCGACGCGGTGCGCAGCAGGCGTGCGGTGGTCCAGGCGATCAGGGACCGCGCGGAGCGGGCGGAACGCACGAGGGAGGAGGAGGCGCGCAGGCGGGTCGCGGAGGAGCGCCTGCGGATCGCCAGGGACCTGCACGACGTCGTCGCCCACCACATCGCCCTGGTGAACGTACAGGCCGGCGTCGCCGCGCACGTCATGGACAAGCGCCCCGACCAGGCCAAGGAAGCCCTCGCGCACGTCCGCGAGGCAAGCCGCTCGGCGTTGAACGAACTCCGCGCGACCGTCGGCCTGCTGAGGCAGTCCGGCGACCCGGAGGCCCCCACGGAACCGGCCCCGGGCCTGGGCCGCCTCGACGAACTCGCCGACACCTTCCGCAACGCCGGCCTGAAGGTCGAGGTCGCCCGCGCCGACCAGGGCACGACCCTCCCGGCGGCCGTCGACCTCGCCGCGTACCGCGTCATCCAGGAAGCCCTGACGAACGTCCGCAAGCACGCGGGCCCGGAGGCGAAGGCCGAGGTCAGCGTCGTACGGGTCGGCCCGAACGTCGAGATCACCGTCCTCGACGACGGCACCCTCTCCGACGCGCCGCCGGGTGAGTCGGGCGGCGGCGGGCACGGGCTGCTCGGCATGCGCGAGCGCGTCAGCGCCCTGCGGGGCACCCTCACCACCGGCCCCCGCTACGGCGGCGGCTTCCGCGTCCATGCGATCCTGCCGGTCAAGACGACCAGCAAGGCGGAGACCCCCCTATGACACCGATCCGAGTCCTGCTCGCCGACGACCAGGCGCTGTTGCGCAGCGCGTTCCGGGTGCTGGTGGACTCGGAGCCGGACATGGAGGTCGTGGGCGAGGCGTCGGACGGCGCGGAGGCCGTGCGCCTGGCGAAGGAGACCCGCGCCGACGTCGTCCTGATGGACATCCGCATGCCCGGCACCGACGGTCTCGCCGCGACGCGGATGATCAGCGCGGACCCGTCGCTCGCGCACGTGCGGGTCGTCATCCTGACGACGTTCGAGGTGGACGACTACGTCGTGCAGTCGCTGCGGGCGGGCGCCTCCGGGTTCCTCGGCAAGGGCAGCGAGCCGGAGGAACTGCTGAGCGCGATCCGCGTCGCGGCGGGCGGCGAGGCCCTGCTCTCCCCGGCGGCGACGAAGGGCCTGATCGCACGGTTCCTCGCGCAGGGCGACGGCGACGAGGACGGCGACCCGGTGCGCGCCGCCCGCCTGGAGGCGCTGACCGTGCGCGAGCGCGAGGTCCTGGTCCAGGTCGCCGGGGGCCACTCGAACGACGAGATCGCCGAACGTCTTGAAGTCAGCCCGCTGACCGTGAAGACGCACGTCAACCGGGCCATGGCCAAGCTGGGCGCCCGCGACCGGGCCCAACTCGTCGTCATCGCCTACGAGTCGGGGCTGGTACGCCCGAGGGTGGAGTGACGTCCGCGCGCTGTACTGCGGGCGGAGTAGGCGCGGGATAAGGAACGGGACCTCGGGGCTACAAAACCCCGGGCGGCCATGAACCAGGGTGGAGGAGCCCACTTCTGCCGCTCACAGAAGAGAGAACTCCCGCCCATGTCCCGGCTGTCCAGATTCAGCCTCGCCCAGCGTGCCCTGATCGGGCTGGTCTCACTGGTCGCCCTCGTCTTCGGGCTGATCGCGATACCCCAGCTCAAACAGCAGCTCCTGCCCACCATCGAACTGCCCATGGTGTCGGTGATCGCGCCGTACCAGGGCGCCTCTCCCGACGTCGTCGAGAAGCAGGTCGTCGAGCCCATCGAGAGCAACCTCGAAGGCGTCGACGGCCTCACCGGCGTCACCTCCACCGCGAGCGAGGGCAGCGCCGTCATCATGGCGTCCTTCGACTACGGCAACGACACCAAGCGCATCGTCGCCGACGTCCAGCAGGCCGTGAACCGCGCCCGCGCCACGCTGCCGGACGCCGTCGACCCGCAGGTCGTCGCGGGGTCCACGGACGACATCCCGACGGTCGTCCTCGCCGTCACCTCGGGCCGCGACCAGCAGGCGCTGGCCGACCAGCTCGACTCGACGGTCGTCCCGGCGCTGCGCGACATCGACGGCGTCGGCCAGGTCGCCGTCACCGGCGTGCGCGCCCTGCGCGTCACGGTCACCCCGGACGACGCGAAGCTCGCCGCCGCCGGCCTGACCACCCAGACCCTCGCCCAGGCCCTCCAGGCGGGCGGCGTCACCCTGCCCGGCGGCTCCTTCGACGAGGGCGGCGCGAACCGCACGGTCCAGATCGGCGGCGGCTACACGTCCGTCCGGCAGATCGCGGACCTCCGCATCCCCGGCAAGTCCGTCAAGGTCGGCGATGTCGCCACCGTCCGCGAGGAGGAGGCCCCGGCCGACTCGATCACCCGCACCGACGGCAAGCCCAGCCTCGCCGTCTCGGTGACGATGGCCCACGACGGCAGCGCGGTGACGATCTCGAACGCGGTCGAGGACAAACTCCCCGAACTCCGCAAGGACCTGGGTGCCGGCGCGGAGATCACCGTCGTCAGCGACCAGGGTCCGGCCGTCTCCAAGTCCATCAAGGGCCTCACCACCGAAGGCGCGCTCGGCCTGCTCTTCGCGGTCCTGATCATCCTGGTCTTCCTCGCGTCGATCCGCTCGACGCTGGTGACGGCGGTGTCGATCCCGCTGTCCGTGGTGCTCGCGCTGCTCGTCCTGTGGTCGCGCGACCTCTCCCTCAACATGCTGACGCTGGGCGCGCTGACCATCGCCATCGGCCGCGTCGTCGACGACTCCATCGTCGTCCTGGAGAACATCAAACGGCACCTCGGCTACGGCGAGGAGCGGCAGACGGCGATCCTCACGGCCGTGCGCGAGGTCGCGGGCGCGGTGACGTCGTCCACGCTGACGACCGTCGCCGTGTTCCTGCCGATCGGCCTGGTCGGCGGCATGGTCGGCGCCCTCTTCGGCTCCTTCAGCCTGACGGTGACGGCGGCCCTGCTGGCGTCGCTGCTCGTGTCGCTGACGGTCGTGCCGGTGCTGTCGTACTGGTTCCTGCGCGCCCCCAAGGGCACCCCCGAGGACGCGGCCGAGGCGCGCCGGATCGCCGAGGAGAAGGAGGAGAGGAGCCGGCTCCAGCGGGCGTACGTGCCCGTCCTGCGGTTCGCGACCAGGCGGCGGCTGACGAGCGTGGCCATCGCCGTCGTCGTCCTGCTCGGCACGTTCGGGATGGCGCCGCTGCTCAAGACGAACTTCTTCGACCAGGGCGAGCAGCAGGTCCTGACGGTCAAGCAGGAGCTGAAGCCGGGCACGAGCCTCGCGGCGACCGACGCCGAGGCGAAGAAGGTGGAGGCGCTGCTGGCCCGTACCGAGGGCGTCAAGGACTACCAGGTCACCATCGGCTCCTCCGGGTTCCTCGCGGCGTTCGGCGGCGCGACCGACAGCAACCAGGCGTCCTACCAGGTCATGCTGGAGGACTCCGCGTCCTACGACGACGTCCAGAAGCGCGTCGAGGACGGGCTGAAGAAGCTCGGCGACAGCGCCGGGACGACGACCGTGTCCGCCGGGGACGGCTTCGGCGCGCAGGACCTCAGCGTCGTCGTCAAGGCGGCCGACGGGGACACCCTGCGCACGGCCTCCGAGGAGGTCCGCAAGGCCGTCGCCTCCCTCGACGACGTCACCGACGTCAGCAGCGACCTCTCCCAGAGCGTCCCGCGCATCTCGGTCAAGGCCAACGCCAAGGCCGCCGCCGCCGGTTTCGACGACCAGTCGCTGGGTCTCGCCGTCGCCCAGGCGGTGCGCGGCACGAACGCCGCGAAGGCGGTCCTCGACGACACCGAGCGCGACGTCGTCATCACCTCCGCGAAGCCGGCGCGCACGCTCGCCGAACTGCGGGCGCTGTCGCTGGGGGCGGTGAAGCTGGGCGACGTGGCCACGGTCAAGGTCGTCGACGGGCCGGTCTCCATGACCCGCATCGACGGGCAGCGCGCGGCGACGGTCACCGCGAAGCCGACGGGCGACAACACGGGCGCGGTCAGCACCGCCCTCCAGTCCAAGATCGACGCCCTGAAGCTGCCGGAGGGCGCGCGGGCCGAGATCGGGGGCGTGACGTCCGACCAGGACAGCGCGTTCAAGAACCTCGGTCTGGCGATGCTGGCGGCGATCGCGATCGTCTTCATGCTGCTCGTGGCGACGTTCCGGTCATTGGCTCAGCCACTGATCCTCCTGGTGTCGATCCCCTTCGCGGCCACCGGCGCGATCGGCCTCCTGCTGATCACCGGCACCCCGATGGGCGTCCCGGCGATGATCGGCATGCTGATGCTCATCGGCATCGTGGTCACCAACGCGATCGTGCTGATCGACCTCATCAACCAGTACCGCGAACAGGGATACGGCGTCGTCGAAGCGGTCGTCGAAGGCGGCCGGCACCGTCTGCGCCCCATCCTCATGACGGCCCTCGCGACCATCTTCGCGCTGCTGCCGATGGCCCTCGGGGTCACCGGCGAGGGCGGCTTCATCTCGCAGCCGCTGGCGGTCGTCGTGATCGGCGGGCTGATCACCTCGACGCTGCTCACGCTGCTGTTGGTCCCGACGCTGTACGCGATGCTGGAGCTCCGCAAGGAGCGCCGGGCGGCGAAGAAGGCGGCCAAGCGGGGCGAGACCCCGCAGGTCAACGCCGAGGAACCGGAACCGGCCGGGGTCTGACAGACCGGGCACCGGCGCTCCCGATGTCCCCTCCCGCACAGGGTGTCCCTATCCTGTGATCCGGAACAGCTCTGCGGGGGAGGGGATCGGGGCGTTGGCACTGCGTGAGGGCGATCCAGAGGTACTGGGTGAGTACCGGATCGTCGACCGGCTCGGGGCGGGCGGGATGGGGGTCGTGTACCGCGCCCGGTCCCGGTCCGGGCGGGAGGTCGCCGTCAAGGTCGTGCACGACCAGTACGCCGCCGACGCCGTGTTCCGGGCCCGGTTCCGGCAGGAGATCGCCGCCGCGCGGCGGGTGAGCGGCGCGTTCACGGCGCCCGTCGTCGACGCCGACCCCGACGCCGAGCGGCCCTGGATGGCGACCCAGTACGTACCCGGCCGCTCCCTCGCGGCCCGCGTCCGCGACGACGGCCCCCTCACCGGCACCGAACTGCGCCGCCTCGCCCTCGGGCTGGTCGAGGCGCTGCGGGACATTCACCGCGCGGGCGTCGTCCACCGCGACCTCAAACCGGCGAACGTGCTCATGGCCGACGACGGCCCCCGCGTCATCGACTTCGGCATATCCCGCGCCGCCGGGAACCAGCAGCTCACCGAGACCGGCCACATGATGGGCACCCCGCCCTTCATGTCCCCCGAGCAACTGACGGACGCGCGCACGGTCGGCCCCGCGTCGGACGTCTTCTCCCTCGCCGCGCTCCTGACTTACGCCGCGACCGGCCGAGGCCCCTTCGACGCCGACAGCCCCTACATCTCCGCGTACAAGGTCCTCACGGAAGAACCAACCCTCACAGCCGTCCCCGCCCCCCTCCACCCCATCCTCGCCCGCTGCCTCACCAAGGACCCCACCACCCGCCCCGCCCTCACCGAACTCGCCCCCTTCTTCGCGGAGGCCCTGTCACCGGGGGAGTGGGACGAACCGGAAACGGTGTCCCGCCGGGTACCGGATCCGGTGCGGACGGTACTGCCGGGGGCTGTGGCAGGTCCGGGGTCTGTGGTGGCGCCGGGGTCTGTGGCGGGTCCGGGGGCTGTGGTGGCGCCGGGTGCTGCGGTGGTGCCGGGGGAGAGCGCCGCTGGCGAACTGCCGACGACCGCCCCCGCGCCGGGCGGGCCGCTGGCGGCCGACGTTGCGTCGGCCGGGCCGCAGGCGGGCGGGTTCTCGCCGGGCGGGCCGTCGGCCGCCGGGTTCTCGCCGGCTGGGCCGCAGGCAGCCGGTTTGTCGCCGGCGGGTTCGTCGGGGGCGGGGTTCTCGCAGGCCGGGCCGTCGGGGGCGGGACTCCCGCAGGCCGGGCCGTTGGGGGCGGGGTTCTCGCCGGGCGGGTCGCAGGTAGGCGGTTTTTCGTCGGCGGGTTCGTCGGCTGCGGGACTTCCGCCGGCCGGGTCGCCAGAGGCCGGGTCCTCGCCGGGCGGGTCACGCACGGACGAGCCTCGGCCGGGCGAGCTGCCGACAGTCGCCCCCTCACCGGCCGCCCCCTCACCGGCCGCCCCCTCACCGGCCGTCTCTTCGCAGGCCGCCCCTTCACCGGTCGCCTCCTCACCGGTCGCCTCTTCATCGGCCGTCTCTTCGCAGGCCGCCTCCTCACCGGTCGCCCCCTCGCCGACCGCCTCTTCATCGGCCGTCTCTTCGCCGGCCGCCTCTTCATCGGCCGTCTCTTCGCAGGCCGCCCCTTCACCGGCCGCCTCCTCACCGGTCGCCTCTTCATCGGCCGTCTCTTCGCAGGCCGCCTCCTCACCGGTCGCCCCCTCGCCGACCGCCTCTTCATCGGCCGTCTCTTCGCAGGCCGCCCCCTCACCGGCCGCCCCTTCACTCGCCGCCCCCGAGCCGCCCCCAGGGTCGGGTCTCGGGGCGTTTCAGGCCGCGCCCGACTCGATCACCCCCGCCGGGTCCTACACCCCCGCCCCGCGCACCCCCGCACGGCGGCGCCGTCGGATGCCCCTGCTGGCCGGTGTCGCGGGCGTTCTGGCCGTTGCCCTGACCGTCTACCTCGTCGGCTCCCTGAACACGAAGGGCACGGTCGGGACGGAACCGTCCGCCGGGCCCACCGCCACCCGCTGGGCCGCTCTCCCGAAGGGCTGGCGGGCGTGGCAGACGACGCTGTTCGCGGCGGCGGAGGCCGGTGTGCGGGAGGCGCCGGAGCGGGGGAGCAGCCGGGGTCCCGACCCGCAGCCGTCGTGTGTGGAGGGCGGCGGCGCGGTCTACTGCGTGGGCGTCGGCGTGCTGCCGGCGAAGGTCGACGCGACGACGGGCCGCACCCTGTGGCGCGCCCGCTCCCTCCCCGAGGGCACCTCCGTGGACCGCTACGGAGCCAAGGCCCTCGGCGTGCGGGACGACGCGCTGCTCCTCGTCGAGACCATCACGAACGCGGCGGCGAACGACACCTCGTCCAGGGTCACCGCGTACGCCGTGACGGACGGCCGGCGCCTGTGGACCCGCCCGGTGGACGAGCGGTACGTGGACGCGGTCCTCCTCGGGGAAACCGTCCTCATGGGCGACGGCACGGCCACGACCGCCCGCTCCCCGCGCGACGGCACGAAGCTGTGGACGGCGACGCCGCTCGCCGGTTACCGCTGCGACTACCGCGAGGCGGGCGACGCCCTGTACGCGGACTGCGTCAACTACCACACGGCGTCCGGCGCGGACCGCGTCCTGTTCGCCGTCTCCGCGACCGACGGCACGACCCGGCGCCTGAATTCCGCGCCCCCGGTGCACGCCGCCTACGCGGGCGACCTGGACGGCAGCCTCCTGTACGCCGCCCAGGAGGGGGAGGACGACGGCGCCTACACCAAGACCGTCCTGATCGACCCCACGGCGGACACCGCCCGCACCACCCCGCTCAGCGAGCCCCTACAGGGCTGGCCCGTCCTGGTCCACGGCGTCCTGTGCGCCGCCGAGTCCAGCGGCCGGGTGACGGCGGTCTCGCCCCGCACCGGGGCCCGCCTGTGGCAGACCGCGACCACCCTCGAACAGCCCAGCGCGCCGGTCGCCGACACCCTGCGCAGCCTGTTCGTCACGACCGCCAGCGGCCGGATCGCGGCGCTCGACGCGCAGACCGGCACCGCCCTCTGGGAGTCCTACCCGCGCGCGGCCCGCGTGAGCGGCACCGTCACCACCATCCCCACGCTCCTCCTCCACCGGGGCGCCCTCGTCGTCCCCACCCCCGACGGCTCCCTCTTCAGCATCGACCCGGCGAACCCCGGGAAATGACGTCCGGGGCTGGCCGGAACAAGTCTCACCACCCACCGCCGGACATGCCACGCTCTTTGCCGACAGTCCCGCACCACGCGGACCGGGCGCACATGGCTCTGACGGCAAGCGCGTTCCCCGATGGTGCGATCCCGCACCCCGGTGGGCCCCGCCGGGCGACGCCCTGGACCCGCGAGCCTCTTTCCCGACCAGAAAGCAGGTAGTCGCATGGGCACCCTTCGACGTCGTATCCCCCGCCTGGTGGCCTCCGCCGCCATCGCGGCCATGCTGGTCGCCGCACCCGGCATCAGCCTCTCCACCACGGCCTCGGCGGCCCCCACCCCCGCCGCCAGCACCGTCGCCGCCGTCTCCCCCTACGGCTCCTCCATCGGCTCCGCCAGAAACGCCGACGGCCGACTCGCCCTGTTCGGCACCAACAGCGCCGACAACATCTGGCACCGCACGCAGGCCGCCGTCGGCAGCGGCACCTGGTCCGCCTGGACCCAGTTCGACGGCGCCCTCCGCTCCATCGCCGCCGAGACGAACGCCGACGGCCGCATCGAGGTCTTCGGCGTCAACGGCGCGGGCCAGATCTGGCACCGCGCCCAATCCACGCCGGGTGGCGCGTGGTCGCCGTGGGTCCAGTTCGACGGCGCGCTCTCGTCGATCGCGGCGGCGCGTAACGCGGACGGGCGGTTGCAGATCTTCGGCTCGAACAGTGCGGGTCAGATCTGGACGCGGTCTCAGGTGAGCATTGGCGGCGCCTGGTCGAGTTGGGTGCAGCTGGACGGCGGCCTCTCGCAGGTGGCGGCTGAGACCAATGCGGACGGTCGTATCGAGTTGTTCGGCGTCAATAGCGCGGGCCAGGTCTGGCACCGGTCGCAGACGACGCCGGGTGGTGCCTGGTCGCCGTGGGTGCAGTTCGATGGCGCGTTGGACTCGATCGCGGCGGCGCGTAACGCGGACGGTCGCTTGCAGATCTTCGGTTCGAACAGTGCGGGTCAGGTGTGGACGCGGTCTCAGGTGAGCATTGGGGGCGCCTGGTCGAGTTGGGTGCAGCTCGATGGCGGCCTCTCGCAGGTGGCGGCTGAGACCAATGCGGACGGTCGTATCGAGTTGTTCGGCGTCAACAGCGCGGGCCAGGTCTGGCACCGGTCCCAGACGACGCCGGGCGGCGGCTGGTCGAGCTGGGTCCAGTTCGACGGTGCGCTGAGGCCGTAGGCGGCTCAGAGGAATTCGGCGGTTTCGAGATCGAAGCCGAAGGGGTGGGGGAGGGGGACGGACTTACCGAACGGCACGGTGGTGTGCTGGCGGTAGTCCTCCTTCCCCGGCTCACTGAAGAGGGTGACGGAGGCGTCGTCGCGGTCGATGAGGAGGTAGAGGGGGATGCCGGAACGGGCGTAGGCGCGGAGTTCGAGTTCGGGGTCGTGCCTGCGCTTGAAGGGGGTCACCTCCAGAACCATGGCGACGCCGTCGCCGGGCATCCAGGAGTCGGCGCCACGGAAGAGGCGGAGGCTCGTGGGGGCGAAAGTGCCGTCCGGGATCGCGTGGTCTTCGGGGCGGCCATCGCCCTTCTCCAGTTTCAGCCCCTTGTTCCCCGAGAACTGCATGTCGACCCGGGACTTCCGGATCACTTGGCTCACGAGCAAGCTGATGTAGTCCTCGTGATCCCCGTCCGGCGGCGGCGTCACAATGATCTCCCCCTCGATCAACTCGGCCCGGAAACCCTCCGGGACGTTCAGGGCGAGAAAACCCTCCAGCAGGACGTCTTCGTGTGTGAACGGCTCATGGACCATGGCAGCCATGTCACGCCTTTCCCTGAGGACGGAGACCGGTGGCACACAACAACGGCCGGGGCCCGCATGTGCTAGGCCCCGGCCGTCGCGGGTTCACCTCTTCAGCGACCTGATGAACACGTCCCAGACGGGCGCTGGGACGGTGAGGACTGGGCCGCCGGGGTTCTTGCTGTCGCGGATGGGGACGAGGCTGAAGCCGTCGGCGACTTCGAGGCATTCGCCTCCGTTCGCGTTGCTGTAACTGCTTCGGCGCCAGCGGGTGTTGGGCGGCATGGGGTCCTCCGTCGTGGCGGGGCCTATGACTTGAGGGAGCTGATGAACGTGTCCCAGGCAGAGGTTGGGACAGTGAGTACGGGGCCGTGAGGGTTCTTGCTGTCGCGGATGGGGACGACTCCGGTGAAGTCCTCGGCGATCTCGACGCAATCGCCCCCGTTGGTGTTGCTGTAGCTGCTTCGGCGCCAACGGGCCGAGCTCAGCTCGGGGGTGTGTCGCATTGCTAGTAGTCCTCCATCGCCTGTCGGATCACTGCCGCCGAAGTAGCCAACGAGAGGGAGTTGGCGCGCAGCACCTCGTACTGGCGACGCCAGTTGTTCACCGAATCCGGGTCCTCGTGGAGGCGGCCGATCTCGATGCCCTCTTCGTAGGCCATGGCGGAGCCTTTGGGAAGGGTCAGCAAGGTCAGATTACCGCCCATCAGTGAGTGCGGACCCGAACTGAAAGGCGAGACCTGCACCTTGCTGTCCGGAGTATCTACCTGTTTGAGCAGGTGGGCCAGTTGGTTGCGCATGCACTCGTCGGTACCGACCTGACGCCTGAGGACCGACTCGTCGATGATCGCCCAGTAGTAAGGGGGATTCGCGCCTCGCAGCCGATCCTGCCGCGACAGACGGGCGTCGACGCGCTGTTCGAGCTGTTCCGGGGTCAGCCGATCCTGGACGCTGAGCTGCGCGTGCGCGTACTCCCGCGTCTGCAACAACCCCGGTACCACCTGCGGTCCGTACGTCTCGATCACCTCCGCCCGCGCCTCGAAGTCCATGAACCTCTTGTACTGGTCCGGATGAGCCTCGCGCCGCGCCAACTCATACAGGTTGGAGTACTTGTCCCCCGTCCCAAACGCCGCGTCGAGGTGCGGCGGCAGATCCGGCGGCGGCATCAACTCCGCCGTCTCCACCCGCGCCAACGTGCTCTTGCTCGACGCCACGATGCCCGCGAGCTGCACGAGCGACATCCCGGCCCCCTCCCGATCCCTCCTCAACTCCGCCCCGAAGTAGTGCCGAGCCGACAGAAAAGGGTTCAGCTCCTGCGGCGTGAACGTCATTGTTCGACCCCTCTCTTTCACCGGTGTCCCATTCCCAACAGCGGGACCGGAAACCCCGGTTGGGATTTGTTCCGGACAGCCATGATGGTGGCACAGACGGTGACACCGTGAGGGAAAGAGAGAAAAGAACGTGCGAGATTCGAGTGGACGTCCGATGCGCCTGCTGCCGTGGACCTCGGACACGGGCCAGCCCTGCTACCTGAGCACGGACAACCCGGACAGCAGGATGAGCCGCCTCGCGGACAGGGTGGAGGCGGAACTGCTGGAGTCGGCGAGTGACGTGTTGGACCACGCCAAGGACCTCTTCCGCGGCCGGCCTCCCCACCGCAGGGAGTTGACGTTCGCCGGAACGCAGCTCGCGGCGGCGCTGGAGGACACCCTGCGGATCGCGAAGAGCCGAGGCGTACGCCTGGCCCCGGAGGAATAGCCGAAATCATTGGCCAAAGAAACGCCACAGGGCGCCCCCTCGATATCGACCGAGAGAGCGCCCCGCGTACCGGCCCCGAATAACCCTTTACGGCAGCGCCAGCATCCGCTCCAACGCCAACTTCGCGAACTTCTCGGTCTCCTTGTCGACCTCGATCCGATTGATCAGCTTCCCGTCGGCGAGGGATTCCAGCGTCCAGACGAGGTGCGGCAGATCGATCCGGTTCATGGTCGAGCAGAAGCACACCGTCTTGTCGAGGAACACGATCTCCTTGCCCTCGGCGGCAAACCGGTTCGCCAACCGCCGCACAAGGTTCAGCTCGGTCCCGATGGCCCACTTGGACCCGGCCGGGGCGGCCTCAAGCGCCTTGATGATGTACTCCGTCGACCCGACATAGTCCGCGGCGGCGACAACTTCATGCCGGCACTCAGGGTGCACCAGCACATTCACGCCGGGTATCCGAGCCCGCACGTCCTCCACGGACTCCAGGCTGAACCGCCCGTGCACGGAGCAGTGCCCCCGCCAGAGGATCATCTTGGCGTCCCGAAGCTGCTCGACGGTCAGCCCGCCGTTCGGCTTGTGCGGGTTGTAGACGACACAGTCGTCGAGGGACATCCCGAGATCCCGCACGGCGGTGTTCCGCCCGAGGTGCTGGTCGGGAAGGAAGAGCACCTTCTCGGCCTGTTCAAAGGCCCACTCCAGCGCCCGCTGCGCATTGGACGACGTGCAGATCGTCCCCCCGTGCCGCCCGGTGAACGCCTTGATGTCGGCGGACGAGTTCATGTACGAGACGGGCACGACCTGCTCGGCGACCCCGGCCTCGACCAGCACGTCCCAGCACTCGGCGACCTGCTCGGCCGTCGCCATGTCGGCCATCGAGCACCCGGCGGCGAGGTCGGGCAGGACGACCTTCTGCTCGTCGGACGTCAAAATGTCCGCCGACTCGGCCATGAAGTGCACACCGCAGAACACGATGTACTCCGCCTCGGGCCGAGCGGCAGCGTCCCGCGCCAGCTTGAAGGAGTCGCCCGTGACGTCGGCGAACTGGATGACCTCGTCGCGCTGGTAGTGGTGGCCGAGCACGAAGACCTTCTCGCCGAGCCGTTCCTTGGCCGCGCGGGCCCGCTCGATCAGGTCGGGGTCGGACGGCGAGGGCAGGTCGCCGGGACACTCGACGCCCCGCTCGCTCCGGGGGTCGGCCTCACGGCCGAGCAGCAACAGGGCGAGCGGAGTCGGCTGTACGTCGAGCTCCGTGGTCTGGGCGGTGGTCACGGCACGCACCCTTTCTACTTTTCGTCGATCTGACGTTATCTATCATAACGCGATTAGTGTCACTTTGACGATGGTCATAGCGTCGATGTGACGTGAATCCCTGTGAGGCCCGCTACGGCGTCCACTGGGGCGTTTCCGTGCCCGGAGCCATGTGCGAGCATGAAGAGAGAAACGCCAGACCCGGAATGAATCCGGGGCCCCGTCGGTTGAAACCGTCGGCAAGCAGTCTCCGTACAACCCGGGAGAGATGTAGATGTCCGTATCGGACGAGACCAGCACCGCCACCGACGGCATCATCCTGAGTGACGCCGCCGCGGCCAAGGTCAAGGCCCTGCTCGACCAGGAAGGCCGGGACGACCTCGCCCTGCGTGTCGCCGTCCAGCCCGGCGGCTGCTCCGGCCTGCGCTACCAGCTCTTCTTCGACGAGCGCTCGCTCGACGGCGACGTGGTCAAGGACTTCGGCGGCGTCAAGGTCGTCACCGACCGCATGAGCGCCCCGTACCTGGGCGGCGCCTCCATCGACTTCGTCGACACGATCGAGAAGCAGGGCTTCACGATCGACAACCCCAACGCGACGGGCTCCTGCGCCTGCGGCGACTCGTTCAGCTAAGCGGGACGAAAAAGGAGGGCCCCCTGCGAAAAGGGGGCCCTCCTTTTTCCATGTACCCGATTACCGCACCGGCTCCGGCAACCGCGCCCCCGCCTTCGCCAGCGGAATCGCCGCCCCGTCCACCCCGACGACCGCCCGGTCACCCAGCGGCCTGCCCAGCTCCACCGTCCGGCTGAACTCCTTGGCGATCATGATGCAGACCTTGTCCTTCCACGGCGTCTGCGTCACGGTCACCGTCACCTGCGCGTCGGTCTCCCGCACGGCCACGTTGTAGTCGCCGCACACCCCGCCGGTGAAGTTCACCGTCAATTCGTTGCCGGACGCGCTGTATCCGTCGACCTTCACGTTCCGGGGAGCCGACTGGTCCGGCGACGGGGACGGGGGAGCCGGAGTGGCCTCCGCCGCCAGGTACTCGGGGTCCACCGCCGGGTACGTCACCACGTACGGCTCAGCCGCCTGCACGGTGAACAGCCAGGACGGCACCAGCAGTTGACGTCCCTGCGAGGTGTGCGCGGCCAGCCCGAACGTCGCACCCGTGACCTTCGCGACCGACGGCTGCGGCGCCCCGGTCAGCTTCCCGCACGGCCGCTCGGGCCCGTCCTCCAGCGGCATCGGCGTCGCACACCCCCCGATGCCCATCCGGTGCGTGTTCGCCTGCGCCGAGTTGAGCAGTTCCAGCGTCCGCGCCGCGCTCAGCACCGGGTACGCGTCACCCTTCTCCGGCGCCGCCAACTGCCCGGTCCCGCTGATGACCTCACCGGTCCCGCTCACGGTGACACCCGTGGTCCACCCGTTCGTCGGAAGCTCGCCGATCACCGGGTCGGCGTTCACGATCCGCTGCGCGCCCGCCGTCCCGCTCGCGTCGATCTTCGCGTCGTCCTGCCCGACCGCCTTCAGCACCGGCTCGGCGGCCTTCCGCGCCTCGGCCTCGCCGACCGGGGCCCCCGTCCCGTCCAGCGGCTTCTTCTCGCAGACCGGGCCGCGCGCACAGTCGTCCGTGCCGGGGGCGTAACGGGTGAACGTCCACATGCCCGGGGCGGTCCGGTTGACGCGCAGCACCGGGCCCGTCCCGTCCTGCCCCTCGCCGACCCGCCACGCGGGCCCCTCCACGACCGGCGCGCCGTCGATCCCGAACGCCTTCGCCAGCCGGACGACCTCGGCCCGGTCGACCTCACCGTTCGCCCAGTAGACGGGCGCCTCCTTCGGCCCGTCCGGCAGGCTCCCGGTCGCCTGGTACGTCGTCCCGTACGGGTTCGGCTCCCCGGGCGCGATCCCGTTCCCGCCACCCGCGCCCGGCGCGGTGTACCCGTCGAGCGACAGGCCCGGCGGCGGCCCGTCCGTCCCCTCGCCCGCCGGCACCCCGGCCGACTCCTTCTCGTCCGCCCCACCGGACGCGTTCGACGCGACCAGCGCCCCGCCGCCCCCGACGAGCAGCACGGCCACCGCGGCGGCGAGAGCGACGACGAGCGCGGACGGCCGACGCCGCCGCCCGCCCTCGACGACCTCGCCGGGAGCTTCCCCGGGTGCCTCTTCGGGAGTCTCGGCGGGTGCCTCCTCCACGGGGCCGAGCCGCCGGATGCGCCCGGTGTCCTCGACGACCACGTCGTCGTCGGCGGACGCCTCCGCGTCCGTGGCGGCTTCCTCCGAAACGGGCGTTCCGGAGGAAACGTCAGCATCCGCTTCCACACCTGCGGATTCCCGCACGCCTTCGACTTCGGCCTCGTTCGCGGCCTCCGCCTTCGTTTCCTTCGCCTCCGTCTCCTCCGGCGTCGTATCGCGTTTCGGAGTCGGTGACGCGGCGTCGTCGTGGTCGGGTCGGTCGGTGTTCACCGCATCGCTCCTTTTACTGCGCAACTGTTCCGTCGGGGGTGGCGGGCGGGGCGTACCCCGCCTCCCCTTTACGGGGGACAGCGATGGGACGCAGCGGGGGAGCGCACGGTTCCCCCGGACGCGCCCCGGGCCGGTCGGCGTGGGCCTCCGACGTCCTCGAAGTCGGCCGGAACCATCGTCGAGGACCATCGGAAAGTAGCCACGGCGGCAAGGCGGTCATGCTCCGACCTGCCGGGAAAGACCTCCTATCAGGTAATTTCGCCCGCTTCTGCGCTCTCACCCGAACGGGTAGCGTGAACTGTCATTTCGCCTCCCCCTAAATGGAGAGACCCCGCCGTGCGCATCGCAGTCACCGGCTCCATCGCCACCGACCACCTCATGTCGTTCCCCGGCCGCTTCGCCGACCAGCTCGTCGCGGACCAGCTGCACACGGTCTCGCTCTCCTTCCTCGTGGACAACCTGGAGGTCCGCCGAGGAGGGGTCGGCGCGAACATCGCGTTCGGCATGGGCCAGCTCGGCACCCAGCCGATCCTCGTCGGCGCGGTCGGCGCGGACTTCGACGAGTACCGCGCCTGGCTCGACCGCCACGGCGTCGACACGGCCTCCGTCCACGTCTCGGAGACCCTGCACACCGCGCGCTTCGTCTGCACCACCGACGCGGACCACAACCAGATCGGCTCCTTCTACGCCGGCGCGATGAGCGAGGCCCGGCAGATCGAGCTCAAGACCGTCGCCGACCGCGTCGGCGGCCTCGACCTCGTCACCATCGGCGCGGACGACCCCGAGGCGATGCTCCGTCACACGGAGGAGTGCCGGACGCGGGGCATCCCCTTCGCCGCGGACTTCTCCCAGCAGATCGCCCGCATGGACGGCGAGGAGATCCGCATCCTCCTCGAAGGCGCGACCTACCTCTTCTCCAACGAGTACGAGAAGGGGCTCATCGAGTCCAAGACCGGGCTCTCCGACGCGGAGATCCTTTCCAAGGTCGGGTGCCGGGTCACCACCCTCGGCGCGCGCGGCGTCCGTATCGAGCGGCAGGGTGAGGCCGTCATCGAGGTCGGCGTGCCCGAGGAGGAGCGCAGGGCCGAGCCGACCGGTGTCGGTGACGCCTTCCGCGCCGGGTTCCTGTCGGGACTGGCCTGGGGGGTCTCGCTCGAGCGTGCCGCTCAGATCGGGTGCATGCTCGCGACGCTCGTCATCGAGACCGTGGGGACTCAGGAGTACACGCTGCGGCGGGGGCACTTCCTGGAGCGGTTCGCCAAGGCGTACGGGGATGACGCGGCTGCTGAGGTGCGGGCCCATTTGAGCTGAGTGGGTTCGTTGTCGGGTGCGGGTGGGCTGTGGCTGGTCGCGCCCACGCGGCGGTAGCCGCAGATCAGACACAGCCCCGCGCCCCTGAAGAACCTCACCTGGTCCGGCGGATTGAATAAGCCGTTCCTTCTGCTCCCACATACTCGTGGCCCGTCATTTCGCACCACGCCGGGATGTCCAACCGCGCTGCCTCATCGTCGGCCAGCACTGTCACTACAGCCCCTACGGGCACGTTCTTGATGGCCTTCGCCAGTTCGATGACCGGGATCGGGCACCGCTTCCCTAGTGAGTCGACGGTCGTGCCCTGAGGTGGTGTCACCTCGCCGCCCAGCTTCTCGCGCACGCCCGCGACGACTCCCGGCAGCACCTCCAGGAAGCGGTCCACCTCCGCCGCTTCCACGTCCCTCGGCAGGGACACGCGGACGTTGCCCTCGCTGAGGACGCCCATCGCCTTGAGGACATGGCTGGGCGTCAGTGTGTCGCTGGTGCAGGAGGAGCCGGAGGAGACGGCGAACCCCGCGCGGTCCAGCTCGTGCAGCAGCGTCTCGCCGTCGACGTAGAGACAGGAGAACGTGACGATCCCCGGCACCCGCCGCTCCGGATCCCCGACGACCTCCACGTCCGGCACGGAGACGGCGACCCGCTCCCGGATCCGCCCCGTCAACTCCCGCACCCGCGCGGCCTCGACGGCGGCCTCCGCCTGCACGGCCCGCAGCGAGGCCGCCGCCGCGACGATCGCCGGCAGATTCCCGAACTCCTCGTCCTCCCGGGGCGCGAACCGCACCCCCTTCCGCACGGCGAGCACCCCGACCCCGGCGGGCCCGCCCCACTTCCGCGCACTCCCCGTCAACACGGACCACGCCCCGTCCACCTTCCCCCACCCCAACGACTGAGCCGCGTCCACCAGCAACGGCACCCCGGCGGCCCGGCACACCTCAGCCACCTCCTCCACCGGCTGCACCGTCCCCACCTCATGATTGGCCGACTGCAGACAGGCCAGCGCGGTATCCGCACGCAACGCCTCCGCGTACGCCGAGACGGCCACACCCCCCTCCCGCCCCACCGGCACGGACGTCACCTCCCCGCCCCACCCCTCGGCCATATGGAGCACGGAAGAGTGCTCGACCGCTGACACGATCAGGTGACTCCCGACGCGCCGCCGCCCCACCAACACCCCACCCATGCCCACCTGAACGGCCCGAGTCCCGGAGGACGTGAACCGCACCTCGTCCGGCCGGCACCCGATGGCGTCGGCGGCGGCTTCCCGAGCGGCATCGAGAAGCACCCGGGCCCGACGCCCCTCCCGGTACAACTTCCCAGGATCCGCCCACCCCTCATCCAAAGAGGCCAACAGGGCCTGCCGGGCTACCGGATGGAGTGGCGAAGCGGAAGCAGCGTCGAAATATGACATCCGGCAACGCTAACTCCGCCAGGGGCACGGGGCTGTATCCAATTAGCGGCTCCGCCGCGGGGCGCGATCGCCCCAAACCGACCCGCACCCGCCAAACCAGCGAACCCCCCGAGCTACTAGGCACCCTCCCCGCGACCCCCGGATGGGCGTCGGCTAGGGTTTGGTCCGCATAAACATCCAAACCCCTGCCCGACGCAGGGCGGCGACCGACCACCGACGGAGGCAGGCCGCAGCCAACCCGCGCGGGCGAGACTCTCGGGAAGGCGCTACGTGAGTCCCAACGGCTCCGACCGCTCGCCGCGGCGCCCGATGCGGCGGAAGCTGCTCCAGGCATTGACCGCGGGCCTGGTCCTGGCGACCGCCACCGGTTGCACATCCAAGGACTTCCCCCGCCTTGGTATGCCCACCCCGACCACGGAAGAGGCTCCGCGGATCCTCTCCCTGTGGCAGGGCTCCTGGGCTGCCGCGCTGGCTACCGGCGTGCTGGTGTGGGCTCTGATCTTGTGGAGTGCTTTCTTCCACCGGCGCAGCCGCACCAAGATCGAGGTACCTGCACAGACCCGGTACAACATGCCGATCGAGGCGCTCTACACGGTCGTGCCGATCGTCATCGTCTCGGTCCTCTTCTACTTCACGGCCCGCGACGAGACGAAGCTGCTCAGCCTGGAGAAGAAGCCGGACGTCACGGTCAACGTCGTCGGGTTCCAGTGGAGCTGGTGCTTCAACTACATCGAGAACGTCGACGGTTCGACCGGCGACGCGAAGACCGACGAGAACCTGGACGCGATCCCGGACAGGTTCAAGAAGGACTTCCCGGCGAACGCGGGCGGTGTCTACACCTGCGGTGTCCCCGGTGAGCGCAACCCGCAGACCAACAACCCGGGCCCGACCCTCTGGCTCCCGAAGGGCAAGACGGTCCGCTTCGTCCTGACCTCCCGTGACGTCATCCACTCCTTCTGGGTGGTGCCGTTCCTGATGAAGATGGACGTCGTCCCGGGCCACACCAACGCCTTCCAGGTGACCCCCAACAAGGAGGGCACCTTCCTGGGCAAGTGCGCCGAGCTCTGCGGCGTCGACCACTCCCGGATGCTGTTCAACGTGAAGGTCGTCTCTCCTGAGCGCTACGAGCAGCACCTCAAGGAACTCGTAGAGAAGGGGCAGACCGGTTACGTTCCCGCGGGCATCGAGCAGACCGCCCACGAGAAGAACCGGGAGACGAACAACCTGTGAGCATCCTCAACGAACCCCAGGGTGCCGAGGCCGACTCGTACGAGAACGAGCTGCCGGTCCGGCGCAAGCAGCCCGGCAACGTCGTGGTCAAGTGGCTCACCACCACCGACCACAAGACGATCGGGACGCTGTACCTCGTCACGTCGTTCGCGTTCTTCTGCATCGGCGGCGTCATGGCGCTGCTGATGCGCGCCGAACTGGCCCGTCCGGGCCTGCAGCTCATGTCCAATGAGCAGTTCAACCAGGCGTTCACGATGCACGGCACGATCATGCTGCTGATGTTCGCGACGCCGCTGTTCGCGGGCTTCGCGAACTGGATCATGCCGCTCCAGATCGGCGCTCCCGACGTCGCCTTCCCGCGACTGAACATGTTCGCCTACTGGCTCTACCTGTTCGGCTCGCTCATCGCCGTCGGCGGCTTCCTCACCCCGCAGGGCGCGGCCGACTTCGGCTGGTTCGCCTACAGCCCGCTGTCGGACGCCGTCCGCTCGCCGGGCATCGGCGCCGACATGTGGATCATGGGTCTGGCCTTCTCCGGCTTCGGCACGATCCTCGGCTCGGTCAACTTCATCACCACGATCATCTGCATGCGCGCGCCGGGCATGACCATGTTCCGCATGCCGATCTTCGTGTGGAACGTGCTGCTGACGGCCGTTCTGGTGCTGCTGGCCTTCCCGGTGCTGGCCGCCGCGCTGTTCGCCCTGGAGGCGGACCGCAAGTTCGGTGCCCATGTCTTCGACGCCGCCAATGGCGGGGCCCTGCTATGGCAACACCTCTTCTGGTTCTTCGGCCATCCAGAGGTGTACATCATCGCGTTGCCGTTCTTCGGCATCATCTCCGAGATCATCCCGGTCTTCGCCCGCAAGCCGATGTTCGGCTACATGGGCCTGGTCGGCGCGACGATCGGCATCGCCGGTCTCTCCGTGACGGTGTGGGCGCACCACATGTACGTCACCGGCGGGGTGCTGCTGCCGTTCTTCTCGTTCATGACGTTCCTCATCGCCGTCCCGACCGGTGTGAAGTTCTTCAACTGGATCGGCACGATGTGGAAGGGCTCGCTGTCCTTCGAGACACCGATGCTGTGGGCCACCGGCTTCCTGATCACCTTCACCTTCGGTGGTCTGACCGGTGTCATCCTCGCCTCGCCGCCGATGGACTTCCACGTCTCCGACTCGTACTTCGTGGTGGCCCACTTCCACTACGTCGTCTTCGGCACGGTCGTCTTCGCGATGTTCGCCGGGTTCCACTTCTGGTGGCCGAAGATGACGGGCAAGATGCTCGACGAGCGCCTGGGCAAGGTCACCTTCTGGACGCTGTTCATCGGCTTCCACGGCACGTTCCTCGTCCAGCACTGGCTGGGCGCCGAGGGCATGCCGCGCCGGTACGCGGACTACCTCGCGGCCGACGGCTTCACCGCGCTCAACACGATCTCCACGATCAGCTCGTTCGTCCTCGGTCTGTCGATCCTGCCGTTCCTCTACAACGTCTGGAAGACCGCCAAGTACGGCAAGAAGATCGAGGTCGACGACCCGTGGGGCTACGGCCGTTCGCTGGAGTGGGCGACCTCCTGCCCGCCGCCGCGGCACAACTTCCTCACCCTGCCGCGGATCCGCAGCGAATCCCCGGCGTTCGACCTGCACCACCCGGAGATCGTCGCGCTGGAACAGCAGCAGCTTGAGCACGCGCACGCCGGTGCCATCGCGGGCGGCAAGGAGGCCGGCAAGTGAAGGTCCAAGGCAAGATGTTCATCTGGCTGAGCGTCTTCGTCCTCGCCATGGCGATCGTCTATGGCGTCTGGTCGAAGGAGCCGGCCGGTACGACGGCGCTGTTCCTGTCCTTCGGCCTGTGCATCATGGTCGGCTTCTACCTGGGCTTCACCGCCCGGCGGGTCGACACGGGCGCGCAGGACAACAAGGAGGCGGACGTCGCCGACGACGCCGGCGAGCTGGGCTTCTTCAGCCCGCACAGCTGGCAGCCGCTGGCCCTGGCCGCCGGTGGCGCCCTCGCCTTCCTGGGCGTCGCGGTCGGCTGGTGGCTGCTGTACTTCTCGGCGCCGCTGATCCTGCTCGGTCTGTGGGGCTGGGTCTTCGAGTACTACCGCGGTGAGAACCGCACCCAGTAACACCCACCGCACGCGGTCGAGGCCGGACACTCCGCCAGGAGCGTCCGGCCTCACGCGTTCGCCGTAACGGCGTCCCCGTTCGCCGGACGCCGTGTCCCTCGTCCGAGTGACCCACCGCGCCGGGGCGGGGCGGGGTTCCTAGCGTGAAGCCATGAGCCACCCGAACCGCGCGCCCCGCCCCATCGTCCGCTGCACGCTGCTGGTGAGCGCGCTGGCCGCGGGCGCCACCGCCTGCGGCTCGGGCGGCCACCCGCTCGCCGCCCGGCCGTACGACGCGAGCGACCAGGTCGTGTTCGCCGGGTTCCCCGACGGCGGGCGCAAGGCGGACCCGGACAAGCCGCTGGAGATCACCGTCAAGGACTCCGAGGGGCCGCTCACGGACGTCACCGCCGTGGACGCCGCAGGACGCTTCGTGGCGGGCGAACTCGCCGCGGACGGCCGCCGCTGGCACTCCACCGAGCCACTGGCCGCGAACGCCCACTACACGGTCCGGGTGAGCACCGAGGACGACGACGGGGCCCCCGGCCGGCGCGTGTTCACCTTCGACACGGGCGCGCCGGTCTCCAAGAAGCGCCTCGACGTCACCTTCGGACCGGACGCGGGCACCTACGGCGTGGGCCAGCCCGTCACCGCCGAGCTGAGCCGGCCGGTCAAGGACCCCGCCCAGCGGGCCGTCGTCGAACGGGGCCTGAAGGTCGAGTCCACGCCCGCCGTCCCCGGCGCCTGGCACTGGGTCGACGACAAGGAACTGCACTACCGCCCGCAGGAGTACTGGCCCGCGCACGCCCGGATCCGGGTCCGCTCGACCCTGGACGGCATCAAGATCGGCGACCGCCTCTGGGGCGCCCCCGCCAAGGACCTCGACCTGAGGATCGGCGACAAGGTCGTCGCGGTCACCGACGCCTCGTCCCACTGGATGACCGTCTACAAGAACGGCGAGGAGATCAACTCCATCCCCGTCACCACCGGCAAACCGGGCTTCGAGACCCGCAACGGCGTCAAGGTCGTCCTCGGCAAGGAGTACTACGTCCGGATGCGCGGCACCACGGTGGGCATCTCCGCCGGCTCCTCCGAGGCGTACGACCTCCCCGTCTACTGGGCCACCCGCGTCACCTGGAGCGGCGAGTACGTCCACGCCGCCCCCTGGTCCGTCGCCTCCCAGGGCTCCGCCAACGTCTCCCACGGCTGCACCGGCATGAGCACCGGCAACGCCGCCTGGTTCTTCGAGAACGTCCGCCGGGGCGACGTCGTCAAGGTCGTCAACAGCTACGGCGACGACATGGAGCCCTTCGGCAACGGCTTCGGCGACTGGAACGTCCCCTGGAAGAAGTGGAAGGAGGGCAGCGCGTTGACGACGAAACAGGAAGCCCCCGGAGCCGAGCAGCGGCTGACTCCGGAGGCTGTGTAGGTACCCAGGCAGGCCCAGTTGGTCTCAGGCGCCCCTCAGGCGCTCTGGAGCCGCCCCTGGCGCAGCAGGGACGCCAGGGCGCCCGCGAACTCCACCGGCTCCACCGGGAGCGTCACAGCGGCGTCCGCGCGGCTCCAGGTGGCCAGCCAGGCGTCCTGGGGGCGGCCCATGAGGATCAACACCGGGGGACAGCCGAAGACTTCGTCCTTCAGCTGACGGCACAGCCCCATGCCGCCCATGGGGACGGCCTCCCCGTCGAGGACGACGGCGTCGATGCCGCCCTTGTCCAGCTCGCGGACGACCGCCGCCGGCGTCGCGCATTCGAGGAAGTCCACCGACGGGACGTCAGGCGCGGGCCTGCGCCCGGTCGCGAGCCTCACCTGCTCCCGCGTACCCGAGTCGTCGCTGTAGACCAGCACCGTGACTGTCGGCTGCATCGTTCCTCCGTGACTTCGGCGACATTGGCGTCGTACGGAAAAGGCCCGTCCGCCGGGATGCTACTCCCCGGGGCACCGCCCCGAACACCACGTCAACACCGGTTCGGCGGGCAGTGACACTCCGAACGGCACCCCCCGGAGTGAGGGCGGGATAAGCGACCGACATAATGTCGGTCGTGGCGACAGCAACGACAGCAGAAACCGGGCACGCGCACCCGTCGGTCAACCGACCGAACCTCACCAGCGTCGGAACCATCATCTGGTTGGCATCCGAGCTGATGTTCTTCGCGGCCCTCTTCGCGATGTACTTCACCCTCCGATCGGTGACCGGACCGGATCACTGGAAGGAGATGGCGGCGTCCCTGAACTTCCCGTTCTCGGCGACCAACACCACGATCCTGGTGCTCTCCTCCCTCACCTGCCAGCTCGGCGTCTTCGCCGCCGAACGCGGTGACGTGAAGAAGCTCCGGGGCTGGTTCATCATCACGTTCGTGATGGGCGCGATCTTCATCGGCGGCCAGATCTACGAGTACACCGAGCTCGTGAAGCACGAGGGCCTTTCGCTCTCCTCCGACCCCTACGGCTCGGTGTTCTACCTGACCACCGGCTTCCACGGGCTGCACGTGACGGGCGGTCTGATCGCCTTCCTCTTCGTCCTCGGCCGTACCTACGCGGCAAAGAGGTTCACGCACGAACAGGCGACCGCCGCGATCGTCGTGTCCTACTACTGGCACTTCGTCGATGTCGTCTGGATCGGCCTCTTCGCGACGATCTACATGATCAAGTAGCCGGGGCCCGATCCCGCCCGCGTTATCGCAACGCACATCCCAGAAGCATCGACGCAGAAGATCCTGACACCGGAGTAATCCGTGAAAAAGCTCTCCGCACGACGACGCCATCCCATGGCGGCGCTCGTCGTCCTACTCCTTGCGCTGTTGGGCTCGGGGACGCTCTACTCCGCGTTCGCGCCCGCGGAGAAGGCGAAGGCTGATGAAACCGCCCAGTCCCTGACCATCGAGGAGGGGAAGAAGCTCTACGCGGTGGGCTGCGCCAGCTGCCACGGCACTGGCGGCAAGGGCTCCTCCGACGGTCCGAGCCTCGTCGGCGTGGGCGCCGCGGCCGTCGACTTCCAGGTCGGCACCGGCCGCATGCCGGCCGCGACCTCCCAGGGCGCCCAGGTGCCCCGGAAGAAGGTCATCTACACGCAGGCGCAGATCGACCAGCTCGCCGCGTACATCTCCTCCCTGGGCGCCGGCCCGACCGTCCCGACGAAGGCCGAGTACGGCCCGGACGGTGCCGACATCGCCAAGGGCGGCGAGCTGTTCCGCACCAACTGCGCCCAGTGCCACAACTTCACCGGCAAGGGCGGTGCCCTCACCAAGGGCAAGTTCGCCCCGACGCTGGAGGGCGTGGACCCGAAGCACATCTACGAGGCCATGCAGACCGGCCCGCAGAACATGCCGTCCTTCGGTGACGGGACGCTCTCGCCGCAGAACAAGAAGGACATCATCGCGTACCTGCACGCGGTCAACGGTGACGAGACCGAGAACCCCGGTGGACTTGAGCTCGGCGGCCTCGGCCCGGTCAGCGAGGGCCTGTTCGCCTGGATCTTCGGCCTCGGAGCGCTCATCGCGGTCGCCGTCTGGGTCGCCGCTCGGACCGCAAAGGCCAAGAAGTCATGAGTAGCCAAGACATTCCAGAAGAGAACCTGCCGGCAGAGCAGGACCACGCGCACGGCGACGTGAACCGCGCGGACGAGCGCAACCCGTTCGCCGACCCGGGGCTCCCGCCCCACGAGCACCGCATCCAGGACATCGACGAGCGGGCCGCCAAGCGGTCCGAGCGCACGGTCGCGATGCTGTTCACGGTCTCGATGCTGGCGACCGTCGCCTTCATCGTCTCGTACGTGGCGATCCCGCACGACAAGGCCGTCTACGTCTTCCCGATCGGCCACCTCAACGCGCTGAACTTCGCGCTGGGCCTCACCCTCGGCCTCGCCCTGTTCTGCATCGGCGCGGGCGCGGTCCACTGGTCCCGCACCCTGATGTCCGACGTCGAGATCGCCGACGAGCGCCACCCGATCGAGGCGGCCCCCGAGGTCAAGGCGAAGGTCCTCGCCGACTTCAAGCAGGGCGCCAAGGAGTCCGCGCTCGGCCGCCGCAAGCTGATCCGCAACACGATGTTCGGCGCGCTGGCCCTGTTCCCGCTCTCCGGCGTCATGCTGCTGCGCGACCTCGGCCCGCTGCCCGGCACCAAGCTCCGCCACACGATGTGGCGCAAGGGCAAGCTGCTCGTCAACATGAACACCAACGAGCCGCTGCGTCCCGAGGACGTCGCCGTGGGTTCGCTGACCTTCGCCAAGCCCGAGGGCCTGGAGGAGCACGACCACGAGTTCCAGACGGAGATCGCCAAGGCCGCCCTGATGATCGTCCGGATCCAGCCGGAGAACATCAAGGACAAGCGCGAACTCGAGTGGTCGCACGACGGCATCGTCGCCTACTCGAAGATCTGCACCCACGTCGGCTGCCCGATCTCGCTGTACGAGCAGCAGACGCACCACGTGCTGTGCCCCTGTCACCAGTCCACCTTCGACCTCTCCGACGGCGCCCGGGTCATCTTCGGCCCCGCCGGCCACGCCCTGCCGCAGCTGCGCATCGGCGTGAACGACGAGGGCTACCTTGAGGCGCTCGGCGACTTCGATGAGCCCGTCGGTCCTGCCTTCTGGGAGCGCGGATGAGTACCACGACGGAAACCACCGAGGCCCGCGACGAACGCGGCAAGGCACCGGCCGGCGAGCGCATCGCCGACTGGGCCGACGGCCGGCTGGGGATCTACTCCCTCGCCAAGGCCAACATGCGCAAGATCTTCCCCGACCACTGGTCGTTCATGCTGGGCGAGATCTGCATGTACAGCTTCATCATCATCATCCTGACGGGTGTCTATCTGACGCTGTTCTTCCACCCGTCGATGAACGAGGTGGAGTACCACGGCGCCTACGTCCCGCTCCAGGGACAGCTGATGTCCGAGGCGTTCAGCTCGACCCTGCACATCTCCTTCGAGGTGCGCGGTGGTCTGCTCATCCGGCAGATCCACCACTGGGCGGCGCTGATCTTCCTCGCGGCGATGTTCGTGCACATGATGCGCGTCTTCTTCACGGGTGCCTTCCGCAAGCCGCGTGAGGTCAACTGGCTGTTCGGCTTCCTGCTGTTCGTCCTCGGCATGTTCACCGGCTTCACCGGTTACTCGCTCCCGGACGACCTGCTCTCCGGCACCGGTGTCCGCTTCATGCAGGGCGTGCTGCTGTCCGTCCCGGTCGTCGGCACCTACCTGTCGATGTTCCTGTTCGGCGGCGAGTTCCCCGGCGGCGACTTCGTGGCCCGCTTCTACTCGGTCCACATCCTGCTGCTGCCGGGCATCATGCTCGGCCTGATGGTGGCGCACCTGATCCTGGTCTTCTACCACAAGCACACGCAGTACGCGGGTCCCGGCCGGACCGAGAAGAACGTCGTCGGCATGCCGCTGCTGCCGGTCTACATGGCGAAGGCGGGCGGGTTCTTCTTCCTCGTCTTCGGTGTCATCGCGGTCATCGCCGCGGTCGCGCAGATCAACCCGATCTGGGTGCTCGGCCCCTACCGTCCGGACCAGGTGTCGACCGGCGCCCAGCCCGACTGGTACATGGGCTTCGCCGAGGGCTTCGTGCGCGCCATGCCCGGCTGGGAGATCGACTTCTGGGGCCACACCCTGGTCCTGGGCGTCTTCATCCCGATCGTGATCTTCCCGGTGGCGCTCGGCATCATCGCCGTCTGGCCGTTCCTGGAGTCCTGGGTCACCGGCGACAAGCGCGAGCACCACATCCTGGACCGCCCGCGCAACGCCCCGACGCGCACCGCGTTCGGCGTCGCCTGGATCACGATGTACATGATCGGTCTGGTCGGCGGTGGCAACGACCTGTGGGCCACCCACTTCCACCTGTCGATCAACGCGGTCACCTGGTTCGTCCGGATCGGCCTCTTCGTCGGCCCGGTCCTCGCGTTCATCGTCACCAAGCGGATCTGCCTCGGCCTCCAGCGCCGCGACAAGGACAAGGTGCTGCACGGCCGCGAGACCGGCACCATCAAGCGCCTGCCGCACGGTGAGTTCATCGAGATCCACGAGCCGCTGAGCCAGGAGCAGCTGCACACGCTGACCTCGCACGAGCAGTACGAGCCGGTCGCGATCGGCGCGTCCGTCGACGAGAACGGTGTCGAGCGCAAGGTGAAGGGCTCCGAGAAGCTCCGCGCCAAGCTCAGCGAGTCGTTCTACGGCGAGGACGGGCAGATCGCCAAGCCGACCGTCGAGGAGTACAAGGAGATCACGAGCGGCCACGGCCACCACTGATCCCATCCCGTAGGTAAGTCGCCACAGAAGGACCCCGTCCGATTCCCGGACGGGGTCCTTCGGCATGTGCGCGGGCTGGATAAGGTTGGGTGGAACTTTTCTGTACCACCACACCAAGACCTGGAGCGGCCGTATGAGCGCTGTGACCCCCGCTGGAGGCGACACCGCGGCGGGCCGTTCCTGGCCGCAGGTGCTGAACGCCCTGCTGTCCGGGCACGACCAGAGCGCCGACGCGACCGCCTGGGCGATGGACCGGATCATGCGCGGCGAGGCGACGGACGCGCAGATCGCCGGGTTCGTGGTGGCGCTGCGAGCCAAGGGCGAGACGGTCGAGGAGATCACCGGCGTCGTCCGCGCGATGTACGAGCACGCCAACACGATCGAGGTGTCCGGCCGCACGGTCGACATCGTCGGCACAGGCGGGGACGGCGCCAGGACGGTCAACATCTCCACCATGTCGGCGCTCGTCGTCGCCGGCACCGGCGCGAAGGTCGTCAAGCACGGCAACCGGGCGGCGTCCTCGTCCTCGGGCGCCTCGGACGTCCTGGAGAAGCTGGGCGTCAACCTCGAACTGACGCCCAGGCGGGTCGCCGAGGTCGCGGAGGAGGCGGGCATCACCTTCTGCTTCGCCGTCAAGTTCCATCCGGCGCTGCGTCATGTGGCCGCCGCGCGCGGGCAGTTGGGCATCCGCACGGTCTTCAACGCGCTGGGCCCCCTCACCAACCCGGCCCGTGTCACGTCCCAGGCGGTCGGGGTGGCCGACCCCCGCATGGCCCCCATGATCGCGGGCGTCCTCGCGGACCGGGGCAACTCCTCCCTGGTCTTCCGGGGCGACGACGGCCTCGACGAGCTGACGACGACGGCGACGTCCAGGGTCTGGATCGTCGGCGACGGCAAGGTGACGGAGGAACGCTTCGACCCGCGCGACGTGGGCATCGACCTCGTCCCCGTCGAGGCCCTGCGCGGCGGCGACCCCTCCTACAACGCCGAGGTAGCCCGCCGCCTCCTCACCGGCGAACAGGGCCCGATCCGCGACGCGGTCCTCCTGAACTCGGCGGCGGCCCTGGTAGCCCTGAACCCGGGCACGGGCACGCTGGCCGAACAACTGCGGGACGGCATGGCCCAGGCGGCGGAGTCGATCGACTCGGGCTCGGCGAGGGAGACGCTGGAACGCTGGGTGAGGGCGACGAACAAGTAGGGGCGGGATGCTGCCGAGGGGGGCAGGCGGTGCTGGAGGGTAGGCGGCGAAGCCGCCACCCTCCAGGGGCGCGGGGAACTGCGCGACCAGCCACAACGCACCCGCACCCGCACCCGCCACAGCTCTCCCCGAGCTATTAGGCATCCCGCGATCCGGACAGAACTTGCGCCCCCGCGATCACCTCATCTACTTTCTGAACCAGGTCATGAGTGACAGTCATGAGGCCCCGGCCGACTGTCCGGCAACCCTCCGTCCGTGGCGGGGTGCCCCGGGTGAAGACCAGGCCGTGGGCAGCAAGGCCCTCGGCAAGCGCGGACCCTCCTGAGACCGGGGGTCCTGGTCGTCGAGGAGGCCCCATATGTCCGTCACCACGCTCGCCCGCACCGAGGTCGCGCACGCCCCCTTGGACGTCCTGGGCGCGGACGTCACCGTCCCCCTGGTCACCGGCGGCGAGATCACCTACGCGGCCCTCGACTACGCCGCGAGCGCCCCGGCGCTGAAGCGGGTCTGGGACGACGTCGCCGCGTACGCCCCGTACTACGGCAGCGTCCACCGCGGCGCCGGCTACCTCTCCCAGCTCTCCACGGACCTCTTCGAAGCCGCCCGAGGGACGGTCGCGGAGTTCCTGGACTGCCGCGCGGACGACGAGCTGATCTTCACCCGCTCGACGACGGACTCCCTGAACCTGCTGGCCCGCGCGGTCCCCGCCGGCTGCCAGGTGTACGTGTTCGAGACGGAGCACCACGCCTCCCTGCTCCCGTGGCAGCACACGGACGTCACTTACTTGGACGCCCCCCGCACCCCGGCGGACGCGGTCGCCACCCTGGCCCGCGCCCTGGAGTCCCGCGACACCACCGCCCCCGCCCTGGTCTGCGTGACCGGCGCCTCCAACGTCACCGGCGAGCTGTGGCCGGTCCGCGACCTCGCGGCGACGGCCCACGCGCACGGCGCCCGCATCGTCCTGGACGCCGCCCAGCTCGCCCCCCACCACCCGGTGTCCGTGCGGGACCTGGACGTCGACTGGGTCGCCTTCTCCGGCCACAAGCTGTACGCCCCGTTCGGCGCGGGCGTCCTCGCGGGCCGCACGGACTGGCTGCACGCCGCCCAGCCGTACCTCGCGGGCGGCGGCGCGAGCCGGAAGGTGAGCCGCGCGGCGGACGGCTCCGTCGAGGTCGAGTGGCACGAGAACGCGGCGCGGCACGAGGCCGGTTCCCCGAACGTGATCGGCGCCTACGCGATCGCCTCGGCGTGCAAGGCGCTGACGGAGGCCGGCTTCGACACGCTGGTGGCCCGTGAGCGGCACCTGATCGACAAGGTCCGCGCGGGCCTGGCGGACGTCCCCGAGGTCCGCGTCCTGTCCCTGTTCGGCGACGACGCCCCGCGCGTCGGCGTCCTGTCCTTCGTCGTCGACGGCTGGAACAGCTCCCACTTCGCCGCCGCCCTGTCCGCCGAGTACGGCATCGGCGTGCGGGACGGCCTGTTCTGCGCCCACCCGCTGGTCCACCACCTGCTGGGCGCCACCGCGCCGGCGGCGGGGGAGTGCGGCGAGGCGACGTCCCTGAACGCGATCCGGGTGAGCTTCGGCGCGGGCACCCCGGACGAGCACGTCGAGCGGTTCGTCACGGCCGTGCGTGAACTGGTCACGCAGGGCGCGAAGTTGACGTACCGGACGGAGAACGGCCGCTGCGTGCCGGTCTCTTGAGACGGCCTAGGAGTCGAGGCCGATCGCGAACGCGGCCTCCAGGTCGTGCTGCGAGTACGTCCGGAACGCGACGTGCGTGTCCGTCGCCTCGACGCCGGGGATCTTGCTGATCCGGCCGGGGATGACGTCGGCCAGGTCCTCGTGCTCGCGCACCCGGACCATCGCGACCAGGTCGTACGTCCCCGTGACGGAGAAGACCTCGCTGACGCTCTCCAGGGAGGCGATCTCCTCGGCGATCTCCGGAATCCGGTCCACGCTGGTCTTGATCAGGACGATCGCGGTGATCACGGCTGGTTCTCTCCCTCGGCGACGGGTGAAGCGGCGGCCCCAACTGTAGTCGTACGGGTGAATCGCGCCCACGCGTACAGGAACCCGAGCGTGAATCCGACGACATGCGCGAGGTAGGCGACACCGGGCCCTGCGGAGGCGCGGCCGGCTGCGATCCACTGGAGGGCGGCCCAGAACGGCAGGACCAGCCAGGCGGGGAAACGCAGGGGGAGGAAGAAGAGGAACGGCAGGAGACTGGTGACACGGGCGCGGGGGAAGAGGTAGAGGAAGGCCCCGAGGACGGCCGAGATCGCGCCGGACGCCCCCACGAGGGACTGCGCGGAGGTGGCGTTGGCGGCGGCGTACCCCAGGAGGGCGAGGCAGCCGCAGCCGAGGTGGAAGAGCGTGAACTCGACGCGGCCCATGCGTTCCTCGGTCATCGCGCCGAAGACGTGGAGGAAGAGCATGTTGCCGAGCAGATGGACCCACCCGCCGTGCACGAACAGCGCGGTCAGCGGCGTGAGCGCGGCCCGCGCCGAGCCCTCGAAGAGCTCGACGGGGACGACGCCCCAGCGGTGGAAGTACGCCGTCTGAGCGGCGCGCAGCGCCTCGCCGGAGCCGTACGCGGGGCTGAGGCCCGACGCCGGGCCGAGGACGAAGACCGCGCAGCACAGCGCGATCAGCCCGTAGGTCACCGGCGCGGCCGGGCGCCACTTCTCGATCATGGCTACAGAGCATGGCGTAACCGAACGAAGCGGCCGATATCGCCTCGCCGTCGTGGACAGGCGGGCGGCGAGTCCCCGCCAGGCCGTAGGGTTACCGCCACACGCACCGGGGCACGCCCCCGGCGCACGGCCCAGAAAAGGAGCGGACGGTTCCGATGACGGTTACCCTGCCGACCGCCACCACCCGGTGGCGCTGCACCCTCTGCGGAAACCTCACCCGGTTCGACGTGACCCGCTCCTCGAAGGTCGTCGAGTACGTCCACCTCGACCTGGCCGGAGAGCCGAAGGTCGAGGAGCGCGAGGTGGTCAGTGAGACCATCGAGTCGGTGCGCTGCCGCTGGTGCAACGCAGTCGATCAGGTGGAACTCGTGGACAGGCCGGGCGCCGACTCCTGAGAGGGAGCGGCCCCGCACGGCAAGTGGGGTGTGACGGATGGCGGAGACCACGGGCGAGCCGGGCGACGGCGCCGCCGAGGTGCTCGACCGCCCCCTGCCCGACGGGGTGCGCCGCAGAGTCGTCCAGATCGTGTCGGACGGCTTCGGCGGGCTGACCCTCGGCGAGCTGCCCGCGCAACTGCGGCAGTACGCCCGGTTCGCACCGAACCGCCGGGCCAAGTTCGCCGGGAACGCGATGGCCTCCGCCCTGGAGACCGACGCCCTGTTCCGGCAGCGCATCGGCGAGAAGCTGCGCGAGGCCCAGCCGGAGCTGACCGGCGCCCTCGACTCCGGCTCCCCGCCCCCCGCCGCCGACCCGCTGGACGTCGCGGCGGCGGCCTACGTGCTGCGCCCCACCGGCTGGGTCAAGCTGGTCACCGCGGCCGGCGAGGAGGCCCAGCGCGCCGACGCCGAACGCGCCGACGAGGAGAGCCGGGCCGAACTGGAGCGGCTGCGCGAGGAGTTGGCGCACGCCCAGGGCCAGGTCAGGACCGAGACCGAGCGGCTGCGCCAGGAACTCGACACCGTCCGGCGGGAGTCGGAGTCCCTGCACCGCAAACTCCGCTCCGCCCTCAGCGACGTCAAGCGTGGCGAGGCCGCCCTGCGCAAGCTCCAGGGCGAGATCGAGGCCGTCCGCGCCGAGGGGCAGGCCCAGGTGTCCGCCGCCGAGAGCGAGACCCGGCGCGTGAAGGGGCGGCTCGGCGAGGTCGAGGCCGCCCTTGAGGCCAGCCGGCGCGCCGCCCGCGAGGGCCGCAGCGTCGAGGACATGCGCGTGCGCCTGCTGCTCGACACGGTCCTCGAAGCCGCCCAGGGGCTGCGCCGCGAACTCGCGCTGCCGCCGGTGTCGGTGCGGCCCGCCGAGACCGTCGACGCCGTCGAACCGGGCCGGATGACGCCGAAGGACATCGCCGCGCGCGCCCTGTCGGAGCACGATCCGGCCATTCTCGATCAGTTGCTCGCGCTGCCGCAGGCGCATCTCGTCGTCGACGGCTACAACGTGACCAAGACCGGCTATCCGCAGATGCCGCTGGAGAAACAGCGGCTGCGGCTGCTCGGCCAGCTCTCCGGGCTCGCCGCGCAGACCGGGGCCGAGGTGACCTGCGTCTTCGACGGCGCCGAACTCGCCGCCCCGGTCCTGCTCGCACCGCCGCGCGGTGTGCGCGTCCTGTTCTCGAAACCCGGCGTCACGGCCGACGAACTGATCCGGCAACTCGTGCGCGCCGAACCGCCGGGCAGACCCGTCATCGTCGCCTCCACCGACCGCGAGGTGGCCGACGGGGTCGCCAAGGCCGGGGCGCGGCCGGTGGCTTCGGCGATGCTGCTGAAGCGGCTGTCCTGAGCACGTACCTCTACGGACGGTCAACCGGGCGTCACCGCGCGTCGGTTGAATGCAAATTATGCGTTGCGCGACCGCTTTTTCGCGCCACAGGATTTGAACTGATCACAGTCGGGTCACTAGGGTCTCGGTTCGAACCTCCGCGCGCGTGCTCGATCAACTGTGCGGGGTGATCGGTCAAGAGAAGGAGTCCGTCTCCGTGGCGTCCCACCGTCGGCCCAAGCCGCCGTCCCGCACCCGCGTGACTCTGCTGACCACCGCGGCCGCGGCCGCCGTCGCCTTCAGCGCGAACTCCGCCAACGCGGCGCCGAGCGAGAAGCCGACCAAGGACGAGGTCAAGTCGAAGGTCGACAAGCTCTACGAAGAGGCGGAGCAGGCCACCGAGGCCATGAACGGCGCCGAGGAGAAGGCGGGGAAGCTCCAGAAGGAGATCTCCACCATCCAGGACAACGTCGCCCGTGGCCAGGACGAGCTGAACCAGCTGCGCGACTCCATAGGTCTGGCGGCCGCCGCCCAGTACCGCACCGGCACCATCGACTCCTCCGTGCAGCTCTTCCTCTCGTCCGACCCGGACAGCTTCCTGGACCGCGCCTCCACGCAGGACCAGCTCAGCGCCCAGCAGGTCGAGGCGCTGAAGAAGATCCAGGAGAAGCAGCGCCAGCTCGCCCAGCAGCGCGCCGAGGCGTCCGCGAAGCTCGCCGACCTCTCCTCCACGCGCGCCCAGCTCGCCAAGAAGAAGAAGGAAGTCCAGGGCAAGCTCGCCGACGCGCAGAAGCTGCTCAACTCCCTCACCGCCGCCGAGAAGGCCGCCCTCGCCGAGCAGGACAACCGCGCCAGCCGCGACGCCGGCGAGCGCGTCGACCTCGGCAACGTCGGCTCCGCCTCCGGCCGCGCGGGCGCCGCGTTCGCCGCCGCCCAGACCCAGCTCGGCAAGCCGTACTCCTACGGCGCCACCGGCACGGCCACCTACGACTGCTCCGGCCTCACCTCCTGGGCCTACGCCCAGGCCGGTATCACCATCCCGCGCACCTCCGAGTCCCAGGCGAACATCGGCACGCGCATCTACAACGTCAACGACCTGCGCGTCGGTGACCTGGTGTTCTTCTTCAACGACCTGCACCACGTCGCGCTGTACGCGGGCAACGAGACCGTCATCCACGCGCCGCGCACCGGGACGGTCGTCCGCTACGAGTCGATGAGCACCATCGGCGGGCCGTTCATGTTCGGCGTCCGCGTCTGAGGCGACACACCCCGTTGCCGGGTCCCCCCGAACGAGTGGATTACCGGCCCCCGCGCTGACCCTCCGTCCCGCCCATGACCTGCGTGTGGGCCGGGGCGTCACCGTCCGTGTCCGTCCCGGGTCGTTGGCCGCCCCCTGCCCACGGGGCTACTGTCTGCCGCGTTTCCTCGTCCGTCAGCGGAAGGAGTGCGGCTTCCCGTGGGGTCCCATCGCAGCGTTGTACCGGCGTCCGGGTTCAACAGGGGGGCGGGTGCGGCGCTGTGCGCCCTCTCCGCCGCCGCGGCGGCGCTCGGCGTCGTCCCCGCCCACGCCGCGCCCTCCGGGGAGACGCGCGCCGAGGTCGACCGGCTCTACACCGAGGCCGAACAGGCCACCGAAGCCTTCAACAAGGCCGGTGAGCGGGCCAAGGACCTCCGCCGCGAGGTGAGCGGGGCGCAGGACGCCATCGCCGAGCAGCAGGAGCGGATCAACGCCATGCGGGAGAGGCTGGGGGCGCTCGCGGGGGCGCAGTACCGGGCCGGGGGGCTCGATCCGTCCATCGCGCTCCTCTTCTCCGACGACCCCGACGAATACCTCGACAAGGCCGCCACCCTCGACCGGCTCACCGTCCACCAGGCCGGGAAGCTGCGGGAACTCCAGGAAGCCATGCGGGAGTTGGCCCAGGAGCGGACCGAGGCCGCCGGGAAGCTGAGCGAGCTGGAGAAGAGCCGGCAGGCCGTCGCCCGGCACAAGCGGACCGTCGAGCGGAAACTCGCGCGGGCCCGGGAACTGCTCAACTCGCTGTCCCCCGCCGAACGGGCCGACTACGACCGGGCGTCCCGGTCCGGACGGGACGACATGCCGTTCCTCGGCGGCGGCGAGGCGTCCTCCGCGCGGGCCGCGGCCGCCGTCGCCGCCGCGCGGTCCGCTCTCGGGCGGCCCTACGTGTGGGGGGCCAGCGGGCCGACCGGGTTCGACTGCTCCGGGCTCATGCAGTGGTCCTACGGGCAGGCCGGGGTCTCGCTGCCCCGGACGTCGCAGGCGCAGGCGCACGCCGGGCGGCGGGTGCCGCTGTCGCAGGCCCGGCCCGGGGACATCGTCACGTACCGGTCCGACGCGAGCCATGTCGGGATGTACGTGGGGAACGGGCAGGTGATCCACGCGCCGTATCCGGGGGCGCCGGTGCGGTACGACCCGGTGGGCATGATGCCGGTCTCCTCCGTCACGCGGCCCTGAGAGGCCCTGAAGAGGGGGTGTGCTCCGGCGCTCACCCCCTTCTTGCCCGTTCCCCGTACGATCGTCTGGATGGCTGGTGATCGGAGGCGGGTGCGCGGGTCGGGGGTCATAGCCCTGTGCCTGCTCGCCGTCTCGCTGGTGGGGTGCGGGCCCGGCTCCCGGCGGGACACGACCCGCGACGAGGTGCAGGTCGCCCTGGACCGGCGGGCCGCCGTCGTGCTCGGGCGGGAGGGGGCCACCTACGACGTGCCGCTCGCGCAGTGGTCGTACCGGCTCACGTCCGTCGACGCCGAGGGGGACCGCGCCACCGCCGACGCACGGCTCAGCTACCGGCTGCGGGGGTACGACTCGGTGCCGGTGACGACCTCGCGGGTGGTGCGGCTGGCCCGGGACGAGGGCGGGGTCTGGTCCGTCGTCTCGGAGGAGCCCGAGGAGGGCGCGGGGGAGCAGTTGTGGGACCAGGGGCGGGTGAGCGTGGTGCGGGGGGCGCGGAGCCTGGTGATGGGAGTGGGGCAGCCCCTCGACCGGCTCCGGGACTTCGCCGACCTCGCCGACCGGGCCGTCCCCGCGGTCTCCGAGGCGTGGGGGACGGGGTGGGCGCGGCGCGTCGTCGTGGTGGTGCCGGGGTCCTTGCGGGGGATGGCGGAGCTGCTGGGGGCGTCCGTCGACTCGTACCGGGGGATAGCCGCCGTCACCACCGGCGAGACCGGCGGGCGGGCGCCGGCCGACCGGATCGTCGTCAACC
Organism: Streptomyces roseirectus; assembly: GCF_014489635.1. Classification (NCBI taxonomy): domain Bacteria; kingdom Bacillati; phylum Actinomycetota; class Actinomycetes; order Kitasatosporales; family Streptomycetaceae; genus Streptomyces; species Streptomyces roseirectus. The sequence continues at coordinate 6,879,226 of NZ_CP060828.1, forward strand.
CCGAGGCGTACGCGATGCTCGGCTCCGTCGGCCGGCAGGTCGTCCTCACGCACGAGACCACCCACGTCGCCACCCGCGCGCACACCAACGCCGCGACGCCCCTGTGGTTGTCCGAGGGGTACGCGGACTGGGTCGGTTACCGGACCACCTCGCGTACGCCCGCCGAGGCGGCTCCCGAACTTCAGACCGCCGTCACCGAGGGTCGGCTGCCTGCCGCGCTGCCCACCGACGCGGACTTCTCCTTCGGCGCCGATGCCACTCGGTTGGCCCAGGCGTACGAGGGTGGGTGGCTGGCGTGCCGTCTCATCGCCGAGCGTTGGGGGGAGGACCGGCTCGATGCCTTCTACAAGGCCGTCGGGGCGCACGGGAAGCGGGAGGGGGCTGTGGAGGGGGCGCTGGGGAGGGTGTTGGGGGTGTCGTCGGGGGAGTTCACGGAGCAGTGGCGGGCGTATGTGAAGGAGGAGTTGGCGGGGTGAGGGGGGAGGTTCACCCCTCCAGTTCCGCCAGTGCCTCCCGCAGCCAACCCCGTTCCGCCTCCCCCGTCGCCCGTGCCACCCGTAGCATCCCCGCCCGGAACAGGTCCCCGCTGTCCTCGGCCCGTACGGGCACCTCGCCCTCGTAGAAGAAGCTGCTCGGTGTCTCCAGGAAGTCCAGCCGGCGACGCAGGACCGCCGCCTGTTCCCGGGGGTCCGGCAGGTGTCGCAGGAACGCCAGCAGTGTGTTGAAGCGGACGCCGTCGGAGATCTCCACGTCCTTGGGGCGCCGCAGCCGTTCCGTCAGCGCAGCCCGGCCGGTGGCGGTGAGGGACAGCACCCGGCGCGGTGCCGCACTCACGCCGTCCTCGGTCCGCTGGTCGAGTTTCCCGGCGGCGACGAGGCGGTTGATCGCGGGGTAGAGGGCGCCGTCGCTGACGGGCCGGACGTGTCCGCTCAGCGCTCGGATGCGTTCCTTCAACTCGTAGCCGTGCAGCGGCTGTTCGGCGAGGAATCCGAGGATCGACAGCTCCAGCATGGCGCTCCCTTGTGAACGGCGACGCGCTCATGCTACCTCTAAACGAGCTATCTCTAATCGAGGTAGATCTGAAGGGCGGCCCCGTACAGAGGAGACCCGTGACCACCCACCGCGCCCAGCTCATCACCCTCGCCCGCCCCCTCTACCTCTCCCTCCTCGCCTCCGTCCTCTCCGGCCTCGTCAACACCCTCTGGGTCGCCCCGCTCGGCCCCTCCGCCGTCGCCGCCGTCGCGGTCGCGACGACCACCGAGAACGTGCTGCTCGGCGTCGCCCTCGTCTTCTCGTCCGGGACGACGGTGCTGCTCGCGCGGGCGAGAGGCGAGCGGGATCCGGTGGCCGCCGGGGCGGCCGTCCGTGGGGGATGGGTGCTGTTCGCCCTGGTCACGCCCGTGGTCGCCGGGGGCGGGTATCTCCTCCGGGAGCCGCTGGCCCGGCTGCTGACGGGCGGTGAGGCGCCGCTCGTCGCCCAGTACTTCGCGGTGTCCCTGCCGGGGCTGGCCGTCTTCTACGCGCAGAACCTCGTCGACGGCGTCCTCAAGGGGACGGGCGACACCAAGACCCCGATGCGGCTGGCGCTCCTCACCAACGGGCTGATCCTCGTGGCGGATCCGGTACTGATCGGCGCGTACGGGGTGCGGGGCGCCGCCGTCTCGACCGTGCTGTGCCGGTGCGTGGCCCTGGGGGCCGGGGTGGCCGTCCTGCGGCGTCGCGGGGTCCCCACCGGGAAAGGGACCCCCGACGCGGCCCGGCGCGTGCTGGCCGTCGGACTGCCGATGGCCCTCGACTTCACCGTCCGCCAGGGCGGCGGGCTCGTGCTCGTCGCGATCGTCGCGCGGATCGGGGTGACGGCGGTGGCTGCGTACGGGATCGCGTACAAGGTGCTCTACCTCGCGACGATGGCCTTCTACGCCGTCCGCCAGGCCGCGGTCATCCACACCGCGTACACGGGCGGCGAGACCCGGACGATCGCGCGAGCCGCCGCGGGCCTCGCGGCAGGCGTGGGCATCGTGGCCGCCGGGGTGTTCGCCGCGGGCGCGCCCTGGATCATGGCCGCGTTCGGAGCGGGCGACGACGTCACGGCGGACGGGGTCCTGTTCCTGCGCTGCGTCGGGCCGTACCTCGTCCTGATGGGCGCAGTGATCGCCCTGGGCGGGGTGTTCGAGGGCAGCGGGGGAGGGGTGGCGGGGGTGACCGTGGCCGGGACGGCGGTACAACTGCCGCTGGCGTACGGGCTGTCGGGGTTCGGGCTGGCCGGGGTCTGTGCGGCGATGGCGGTTTCCATGGGGGTGCAGGGAGCGGCGCTGGTCAGGAAGGGGTGGTCGAGCGGGTCGGCCGGGGCGGGGATCTGGGGCGGGCGGAGGTGGAGCGCCGTGGGCGGGCGCAGGGGGTGACGGCGGTGAGGGGGAGGGCGTTGCGGGTGAGCAGAAGGGCGGCGCGGACAGCGACTCAGCCCCCGTCCCCCGGTCGCGCTGGAACCCCGCGAACGCCCCCGGCGTCATCAGCGCGAGCCCGGCCGCGAGGACGGCCACCGTCGCCGCTGGCCGGCAGGAGGGCTGGTCACACCTTCAGCAGCACGCCCGTCGGACGGGGACACCGGGCGCCGGCGACGGCGGTCACCGTCACCTCGTTCCGCGCGTAGGCCGTCGGCCCCAGTAACGGCACCCCCACGACCACACCCACGCCCCACGCCGAGCAGCAGCACCAGCGTGGCGAGGTCGGGGACGGGGCGGGCGCGGGTCTTCGTGGCCCTCTCCCCGCGCGGGCCCCGCCGCGTGCCTCCGCCTCCTCGCACCCCCGCCCCTGCCTGCGGCGTTCCCCCCCGCCCCTTACACCCCCCACCCCGCCCGTCCGTTACAGTCGGCCGGGATGGACAAGACCCTCATTGTGACCAACGACTTTCCGCCCCGCCCCGGCGGTATCCAGGCGTTCCTGCACAACATGGCGTTGCGGCTCGACCCGGCGAGCCTTGTCGTCTACGCGTCCACCTGGAAGCGCACGCGTGAGGGGGTCGAGGCGACGGCGGCGTTCGACGCCGAGCAGCCCTTCACGGTCGTCAGGGACCGGACGACGATGTTGTTGCCGACGCCGGGGGCTACTCGGCGGGCGGTGTCGTTGTTGAGGGAGCACGGGTGTACGTCGGTGTGGTTCGGGGCGGCGGCGCCGTTGGGGCTGATGGCGCCGGCGTTGCGGAGGGCCGGGGCGCGGAGGCTGGTCGCGACGACTCATGGGCATGAGGCGGGGTGGGCCCAGCTTCCGGCGGCGCGGAGTCTGTTGCGGCGGATCGGTGAATCGACGGACACGCTCACGTATTTGGGGGAGTACACGCGTTCTCGTATCGCCGGTGCGCTGACGCCCGAGGCTGCCGCGAGGATGGTCCAGCTTCCGCCGGGTGTCGACGAGAAGACGTTCCACCCGGGGTCGGGCGGCGCGGAGGTCCGTGCGCGGCTGGGGCTCACGGACCGCCCGGTGGTGGTGTGCGTGTCGCGGCTGGTCCCGCGCAAGGGCCAGGACACGCTGATCCGCGCGATGCCGAGGATCCTGCGGGCCGAGCCGGACGCCGTCCTGCTGATCGTCGGCGGCGGCCCCTACGCGGACGACCTGCGCAAGCTCGCGGCGGAGACCGGCGTCGCGGACGCCGTCCGCTTCACCGGCGCCGTCCCCTGGGGCGAACTCCCCGCCCACTACGGCGCCGGCGATGTCTTCGCGATGCCCTGCCGGACGAGGCGCGGCGGCCTGGACGTCGAGGGCCTGGGCATCGTCTACCTGGAGGCGTCGGCGACGGGGCTGCCGGTGGTGGCGGGCGACTCGGGCGGCGCGCCGGACGCCGTCCTGGACGGCGAGACCGGCTGGGTCGTGCGCGGCGAGTCGGTGGAGGAGACGGCCGAGCGGATCGTGGTGCTGCTGGGCGACGCGGACCTGAGGAGACGGATGGGGGAGCGGGGACGCCGTTGGGTGGAGGAAAAATGGCGCTGGGACCTCTTGGCGGAAACTTTGAGATCCACCCTGCGCGCATAGGACCTACCCCCTAGGGCCTGTCGTCAAATTCCCGTCTGCCGGGCGGGGTCTGGCACGCGCATCTGCGGCGTTGTCGTCGGTTGCCGACGCTCCGCGTCGCCGCCCTCCTCCGCCTTGCAGCTGCACGCACCAGACCCCGCCCGGCCCGCCCTGCGGGCGGACGACGGGAATTTGACGACAGGCCCTAGCCGGAACCCGGGCCTCCGCCCATGCTCCGCATATGACAGGAAATCTGACGCAACGTCAGCTCAGTAGACGCCAGATCCTCGGCATGGCCGCCCTCCAGACGGCCGCCACTCTCGGTCTCACCCGGATCTCCCTCGCGTCGGCCCACGCCGAAGAGCCCGAGCCCGTCGACAACTCCCCGGCGATCGTGGTCGGTTCGGGCTACGGCGGAGCGGTCGCCGCCCTCAGGCTCGCCCAGGCCGGCATCCGCACCCTCGTCCTCGAAATGGGCCGCGCCTGGAACACGGCCGGCCCCGACGGCAAGGTCTTCTGCACCACCGCGAGCCCCGACAAGCGGTCCATGTGGTTCCGCGCCCGCACCGAGGCCCCCCTCGCCTCGTTCCTGTGGCTGGACGTGGTGAACAGGGACATCACCCCCTACCCCGGCGTCCTGGACCGCGTGCGGTTCGCGAACATGTCGGTGTACGTGGGCAGAGGAGTCGGCGGCGGCTCCCTGGTCAACGGCTCGATGGCCGTCACCCCCCTCCGCTCCTACTTCGCCGAGCAGTTCCCGACGGTCGACGCGACGGAGATGTACGGCACCTACTTCCCGCGCGCCCGCGCGATGCTCGGCGTCAACTCCATCGACCCGGCGTGGTTCGAGTCGACGGACTGGTACCGGTTCACCCGCACCGCGCGCAAGGCCGCCCAACGAACGGGCCTGCGGACGACGTTCGTCCCCAGCGTCTACGACTTCGCGTACATGCGGAAGGAGGCGGCGGGCACGGTGCCGAGGTCGGCGCTGGGCCAGGAAGTCATCTACGGCAACAACCACGGCAAGCGCAGCCTCGACAAGACCTACCTCGCCGCGGCGCTCGGCACCGGCAACGTCACCCTCCACACCATGGAGAAGGTCACCGCCATCAGCCGCGCGAGCGACGGGAGTTGGGTCCTGGAGACCGGCCGCCTCGACGACACCGGCACGGTCGTCGAGACGAAACAGTACGGCTGTGCCTACCTGTTCCTCGGCGGCGGCAGCCTCGGCACCACCGAACTCCTCGTCAGGGCACGCCAGTCGGGCACGCTCCCGGCGCTGGACGCGAGCGTCGGCGCGGGCTGGGGACCCAACGGCAACGTCATGCTGGGCCGCGCCAACCACCTGTGGGACACGACCGGCGCCGACCAGTCGACGATGCCGGTCATGGGCATCGACGACTGGGCCAACCCCGACAACCCCGTCTTCGCCGAAATGGCCCCGCTGCCCACGGGGTTGGAGAACTGGGTGAGCCTCTACCTGGCCATCACCAAGAACCCCGAACGCGCGACGCTCTCGTACGACAACGGTTCGCTGAGCCTGAGTTGGAGCGCCGCCCAGAGCGCGGTCTCCGTCGCGATGGCGAAGAAGCTGTTCGACCGGATCAACGCGGCCAACTCGACGATCTACCGCTACGACCTGTTCGGCACGCCCAGCAAGGTCTTCGCCGACGACTTCTGCTACCACCCGCTGGGCGGCTGCGTGTTGGGGAAGGCGACCGACGACTACGGGAGGGTGAAGGGGTATTCACGGCTGTACGTCACTGACAGCTCGCTCGTGCCCGGCAACATCGGCGTGAACCCGTTCGTCACGATCACCGCGCTCGCGGAGAGAACGATGGCGCGGGTCCTCGTGGAGGACACCGCGCCATGAACCGCCGCGCCATGAACGGCCCTGAAAAACAGGGCTACTTCGCGTACAGGGCCTCGATCTCGCCCGCGTAGTCCTTCGCCACCACGTTCCGCTTGAGCTTCAGCGACGGGGTGAGGTGGCCCGAGTCCTCCGTGAACTGGGAGGAGAGAATGCGGAACTTCCGCACCGATTCCGCTTTCGACACCGCGGCGTTGCCGTCGTCGACCGCCGTCTGGATCGCCGCGAGCAGATCCGGGTCGTCGCGCAGCGACGCCGCTGTGGCGTCCGCGGGCTTGCCGTGCTCGGCGGCCCAGCGGCCCAGGAACTCGTCGTCGATGGTGACGAGCGCGGCCACGAACGGCCGGCCGTCGCCGACGACCATGCACTCGGCGACCAGCGCGTGCGCGCGGATGCGGTCCTCGATCACCGCCGGGGCGACGTTCTTGCCGCCCGCGGTGACGATGATCTCCTTCTTGCGGCCGGTGATGGAGAGGTAGCCGTCCTCGTCGAGGGTGCCGATGTCCCCGGTGTGGAACCAGTTGTCGGCCAGCGCCTCAGCCGTCGCCGCCGGGTTGTTCCAGTACTCCTTGAACAGGTGCTCGCCGTGCAGCAGCACCTCGCCGTCGTCCGCGATCCTGACCACCGAGCCGGGCAGCGGCTGGCCGACCGTGCCGATCTTCTGCCGGTCCCAGGGGTTGAACGCCGTCGCCGCACAGGACTCGGTCAGGCCGTAGCCCTCCAGGACCGTGAAGCCGATGCCCCGGAAGAAGTGGCCGAGCCGTTCGCCGAGCGGGGCCCCGCCGGAGATCGCGTACTCGCCCCGGCCGCCGAGGACCGCGCGCAGCTTGCTGTAGACGAGCTTGTCGAAGACCTTGTGCTTGATCTTCAGCCCGAGCGACGGCCCCGACGGCAGGTCGAGGGCCTTGCTGTAGGCGATCGCCGTGTCGGCGGCCTTGTCGAAGATCGCGCCCTTGCCGTCGGCCTGCGCCTTCGCGCGCGCCGAGTTGTAGACCTTCTCGAAGACGCGCGGCACGCCCAGGATCAGCGTCGGCCGGAACGACGCCAGCTCGTCCGTGAGGTTCTTGATGTCCGGCAGGTTGCCCAGCTTGATCGGCGCCATCATCGGCGCGATCTGCACGAGCCGCCCGAAGACGTGCGCCAGCGGCAGGAACAGCAGCACACTGCACTCACCGGTACGGAACAGCGGGCGCAGCCGCTCGACGACGTTGCCGCACTCCGCGAAGAAACTGCGGTGCGTGAGGACACAGCCCTTGGGGCGGCCCGTGGTACCCGAGGTGTAGACGATCGTCGCCGGGTCGTCCGCCTTCGCCCGCGCGCTGCGCTCGTCGACCGTCGCGTCCGGCACGTCCGCGCCGAGCCGGCCCAGCTCCTCGACGCCCCCGGCCTCGATCTGCCACACGTGCTTGAGCGCCGGCAGCTCCGCGCGCACCGACTCGACGGCGGCGGCGTGCGTGTCCAGCTCGACGACGCAGGCCGTCGCGCCCGAGTCGGAGAGGATCCAGCCGATCTGCTCCGGCGAGCTGGTCTCGTACACCGGCACCGTGACCGCGCCCGCGCTCCAGATCGCGAAGTCGAGCAGCGTCCACTCGTACCGCGTGCGCGACATCAGCCCCACCCGGTCGCCCGGCTCCACCCCGGCGGCGATCAGACCCTTCGCGGCGGCGTGCACCTCGGCCAGGAACTCCGTCGCCGTCACGTCCTGCCAGGCGCCGCCCGACTTGCGGGCGATCACGGCGACGTCCGGGTGCTGCGCGGCGTTTCTGCGGACGATGTCGGTCAGGTTCCCGTCGGCGGGAACCTCGTACAAAGCCGGAAGGCTGAACTCGCGCAAGACTGCTGCTCCTCATAGGGCGCCGGCGCCACGACGTCGTGCGATGCGACGGTTACGGTCCATGGGCTCGGTGGACTGCCCGGACGTTACCGGTCGGTATGGCGACTTCGACAGGGGGTCCGGCTGAGATGTTCGCTGCGTCACACATCTTCGGTAGTGCTCTGCGTACGGTAGTCCACCGACTTACTGACCGGCCAGTAACGCCGGTTATGGACGTCACTGTTCACCCGTCGCGTCCCCGCCTACCCTTGATCGACATGGCATCCACACGTATCCACGTGGTGAGTGACGTCCACGGCAACGCGCACGACCTCGCGCGCGCCGGGGAGGGCGCCGACGCGCTCGTCTGTCTGGGCGACCTGATCCTCTTCCTCGACTACGCCGACCACTCCCGCGGCATCTTCCCCGACCTCTTCGGCGCCGAGAACGCGAGCCGGCTGGTCGCCCTGCGCACCGCCCGCCGCTTCGAGGAGGCCCGCGACCTCGGCCGCCGGCTGTGGAGCCAGGTCGACGGCGACCGCGCGACGGTCATCGAGACGGCCGTGCGCAGGCAGTACGCCGAGCTGTTCGCCGCGTTCCCGACGCCGACGTACGCCACCTACGGGAACGTCGACATGCCCGCGCTCTGGAAGGAGTACGCAGGGTCCGGCACCACCGTCCTCGACGGCGAGGTCGTCGAGATCGGCGGGCGCACGTTCGGGTTCGTCGGCGGGGGGCTGCGCACGCCCATGAACACGCCCTTCGAGATCTCCGACGAGGAGTACGCGGCCAAGATCGAGGCCGTCGGCGCCGTCGACGTCCTGTGCACGCACATTCCGCCGGAGGTGCCGGAGCTGGTGTACGACACCGTCGCGCGCCGCTTCGAGCGGGGCAGCGCCGCCCTCCTCGACGCGATCCGCCGCACCCGGCCCCGCTACTCCCTCTTCGGGCACGTCCACCAGCCCCTCGCCCGCCGCATGCGCGTCGGCGCCACCGAATGCGTCAACGTCGGCCACTTCGCGGGGTCCGGGAGACCCTTCGCCCTGGAGTGGTGAGGGGCGGGAGGCGGTGGGGGTGAGGGGCGTGAAGTCGGCAGGTCATGCGCGCGGTAGCCTTCACGCGCACCCTTCCTTTCCGGTCCGCATCTGGAGGAGCCCCGGCGATGGCGGAACACACCAGTTCGAGCATCACGATTTCGGCGGCACCGGCCGACGTCATGGCGGTCATCGCCGACTTCGCCCGCTACCCGGACTGGACCGGCGAGGTGAAGGAGGCCGAGGTCCTTCAGTCCGACGCGGCCGGCCGCGCCGAGCAGGTCCGGCTCGTCATGGACGCCGGCGCGATCAAGGACGACCAGACCCTCGCGTACACCTGGACCGGCGACAACGAGGTCTCCTGGACGCTGGTCAAGTCCCAGATGCTGCGTTCCCTCGACGGCTCCTACATCCTCAAGTCGGCCGGCCCCTCTTCGACCGAGGTCACCTACCGCCTCACCGTCGACGTCAAGATCCCCATGCTCGGCATGATCAAGCGCAAGGCCGAGAAGGTCATCATCGACCGGGCGCTGGCGGGACTGAAGAAGAGGGTGGAGGGCTAGTAGCCTCCTTCCGGGGAAACCCGACCCGTTAGCGTTCACCCTTATGCGCACCCTCCTCCTCGCCGGGCCCGGCGGTGCCGGTCGTACCACGATCGCCGCCGCCACCGCCCTCTCCGCCTCCCTCGCCGGCACCCGGACCCTCGTCCTCAGTGCTGATCGGGGGGACGGCCTGGGCGCCGCGCTGGGGGTGCCCACCGGGGACAAGCCCGTCGCGGTGAACGAACTCCTCACCGCCTGGCGCCCCGATGCCTCCGCCGGTTTCCGGGAGGACCTGGTCCGCCTCCAGGAGAAGGCGACCACCGCCCTCGACCTCCTCGGCGCCGCCCGGCTCGAAACCGAGGAGATGACGACGCTGCCCGGCGCGGAAGAGCTCAACCTGCTGAGGGCGTTGCGGGACGCCGCGCTGTCCGAGCGGTTCGACCTGATCGTCGTCGACCTGCCCCCGGCGTCGAAGGCGCTCGCCCTCCTCGCCCTCCCCGAGGAACTGCGCCGCTACCTCAGGCGCCTCCTCCCCGCCGAACGGCAGGCCGCCCGCGCCCTGCGCCCCGTGCTGGGGAGGCTCGCCGGGGTGCCGATGCCGGCGGAGTGGCTGTACGAGACGGCGGGCAGGTGGGACGTCGAACTGGCCGCCGTCGAAGCCGTACTGGCCGCCCCGGACACAGCCGTAAGGATCGTCGCCGAACCCGGCCCCGCCGGCGACGACGCCGTACGGGACGTCCGACTGGGGCTCGCGCTGCGCCGGTTGCCCGTGGAGACGCTGATCGCCAACAGGGTCGTCCCGGACGAGGAGGGATGGCTCGCCGGACTCGCCGCGCAGCAGCGCAAGGCGCTGGCGGAGTGGGACGCCGAAACGGTCGCCCACCTCGGCAGGGACCCGCGCGGACTCGACGACCTGCACACCCTCGCCGTCCCCCCGGTCGCACCGCCCGCCCCGTCCGTCGAGTGGCCCGTCACCGAACAGGACGGCGTCTTCACCTGGACGCTGCCCCTGCCCGGCGCCGTCCGCGGCGAGCTGGACCTGATCCGCCGGGGCGACGAACTCGTCGTCACCGTCGGCCCGTTCAAACGCATCGTCGCGCTCCCCTCCGTGCTCAGGCGCTGCACCGTGGAGGGCGCCTCGCTCAGGGACGGCGAGCTGAGGGTCCGGTTCGCGCCGGATCCGCAGTTGTGGCCCCGCGAGCGGTGAAGGACATACCGCCGTTCGGGTACCGTCGTAAGGACGAGCCGTAGGGAGACGTCATGAGCAGCGACGACAGCGAGGCGCGCGAGGCGGTCGACGAGAGGCCGCACGCCACGGACGACGACGCCTGGGCCACCGCCTGCGAAGAGGACCTGGCCGCCGAGAAGGCCCGCCGCCGCGCCCAGTACGGCCCGCCCCCCGGCTCGGCCGGCGAGGAACTGCGCAAACTCTTCGACGCCGTCTCCGACAAACTCTCCGGCCTCCAGTCCCCGCTCCTCGGCGCGGTCGCGGGTCCGGCCGCGCAGCAGGTCGTCCGCCAGGTCGTCCAGCAGGCCAAGTCCGTCGTCGAACCCGTCGTCGAACGCAACCCCGACGTCTTCGACCACCTCGCCGCCGCCGGAAACGAACTCCTCGCCGCCTACCGCTCCGCCGTCCAGAAGCAGGAAGCCCGCTGGACGAAGGACGACGACAAGGACGACGGCACGGGGCCGGGCCAGCGCATCGACGTCGACTGAGGGGTTCACTGTCGGTCGGCCTCACCGCCACCCTCCGGTACGGTGGCCGTAGCGGGGCTCGACCGAAACTGAGGGATTCATGGGACTCACCATCGGCGTCGACATCGGCGGCACGAAGATCGCGGCCGGGGTGGTCGACGAGGAAGGCACCATCCTGTCGACCCACAAGGTGCCGACCCCGGGCACGCCCGAGGGCATCGTGGACGCCATCGCCTCCGCCGTCGAGGGAGCGCGCGCCGGGCACGAGATCGTGGGCGTCGGCATCGGCGCCGCCGGTTACGTCAACCGCCAGCGCTCCACCGTCTACTTCGCGCCCAACATCGACTGGCGCAACGAGCCGCTGAAGGAGAAGGTCGAGCAGCGCACCGGCCTTCCCGTGGTCGTCGAGAACGACGCGAACGCCGCCGCCTGGGGCGAGTACAAGTTCGGCGCGGGCAAGGGCCACCGCAACGTCATCTGCATCACCCTCGGCACCGGCCTCGGCGGCGGCATCATCATCGGCAACAAGCTCCGCCGGGGCCACTTCGGCGTCGCCGCCGAGTTCGGCCACATCCGCATGGTGCCGGACGGCCTCCTGTGCGGCTGCGGCTCCCAGGGCTGCTGGGAGCAGTACGCCTCCGGCCGCGCCCTCGTCCGCTACGCCAAGCAGCGCGCCAACGCGGCCCCCGAGAACGCCGAGATCCTGCTCGGCCTCGGCGACTCCACACCCGACGGCATCGAGGGCAAGCACATCTCGATGGCGGCGAGGCAGGGCGACCCGGTCGCGGTCGACTCCTACCGCGAGCTGGCCCGCTGGGTAGGCGCGGGCCTGGCCGACCTGGCGTCCCTCTTCGACCCGTCGGCGTTCATCATCGGCGGCGGCCTGTCGGACGAGGGCGAACTGGTCCTGGACCCGATCCGCAAATCGTACAAACGCTGGCTGGTGGGCGGCAACTGGCGCCCGGTGGCGGACGTCCTGGCAGCAAGCCTCGGAAACGACGCGGGCTTGGTAGGAGCAGCGGACCTGGCAAGGGAACCAGACCCGATCATGTGAGGCGCGCCCTTCAAGGGGCGTAAGGGGAGCGCTTTTAGGGGCGCGGGGCTGTATCGATGTGCGGCTACCGCCGCGTGGGCGCGACCAACCACACGTGGCGGTACTCGCGGACAACCTCAGCGCCCCTTCGCGTAGGCGTAAATTGACGCCATGCCCCTGCCCCCCACCATCCGCGTACTCACCTACAACATCCGCTCCCTCAGGGACGACCCCCAAGCCCTGGCCCGCATCATCAAGGCGGCCACCCCCGACCTGGTCCTCCTCCAGGAAGCCCCCCGCTTCTTCCGCTGGCGCAAGAAACTGGCCCGCCTGGCAAGGGCCGCGGACCTGGTCGTCCTCACCGGCGGCGGCACCGCGGCGGGCCCGGCGATCCTCTGCTCCCTCCGCACGACAGTGGAACGCACGGAGGACGTCCTCCTCCCTCTGACCACCGGCAACCACCGACGCGGCTTCGCGACGGCGGTCGTCCGCATCGGCAACGCCCGCCTGGGAGTCCTCAGCACCCACCTCTCCCTGGACGAGGAGGAGCGCTACGACCAGACGGCCACCCTCCTCGACCGGCTGGCCGGCCTGGGCGTGGACCACGCCATCGCGGGCGGCGACATCAACGAGACCCCGGACGGCCGCTCGTTCAGGCGGCTCGCGGAGACCTTGCAGGACACCTGGGCCACCGCCCCCTGGGGCACCGAGCACACGTTCCCGGCGACCGCCCCGGACACCAGGATCGACGCCATCTTCACGACGAAGGGCATCGAGGTCCTGACCGCCGGCGTCCCCAGGGACTTCCCCGGCATCACGGAGAACGACCTGAGGGCGGCCACGGACCACCTCCCGGTCCTGGCCACCCTCAGAATCCCCGGCTGACCGGGGTCAACTCCCCGGCCGGCAAGGGTCAGACGACCGCCCCGCGCCCGGGATCGTCGTCCCCCTCCTCGTCCGTCCGCATCCGCATCACCAGCGTCGCGAACCCGCCGAGGAACCCGCCGATCCCGACGGTCGCGAGCCACCACGTCATGTCCCAGCCGAACAGCACCGCGAACAGCAGCAGGACGGGCCCGCCGACGACACCGAGCCAGGCGAACTTCGCGGTGGTATCGGCCTCGGGCAGCGGTGGCGGCTCCGGCGGCACGAAGTGCCCCTCGTCGTCCGGGCCGAGGTCGTCGTCGCTGGGTTCCGCCGGGGTGTAGTCGCGGGGGCCGACGCCGGGCGCGAACGTCACGGAACCGCCGAGCGGCTTGTCGTCGGACGGACCGGAGGGCGTGCCGGGGTCGGCGGCGGCCGGGTCCTTCGGGGCGGGCGGCTTCTCGTCGTCGTTGGTCTGCGCCTCCAGCAGCGCCAGGTCCTCCACCGACTTGAACGGCCGGGCGCCCGGCGGGTCCTTGGGCTCGTCGCCGTACCCGGCGACGATGGCCGCCCAGGCGGCCTCCTCGTCGAACGGGACGTTCTGCTCCTTGGGCTCCGCGTTGTCCTCGCGGTCGGAGTCGTGCTCAGCCACCTGCCGTCGTCCCTTCCTCAGCGACACCCCTGCCAGCTGCGAGCCGGTCGATGAACGCGACGCTCTCCTCGACGACGCGGTCCGCGTCGTGGTCCAACGTCGCGACGTGGTAGCTCTGTTCCAACACGATCTCGCGTACGTCCAACGACGAGATCCGGCTCAGGATCCGCGCGGAGTCCGCCGACGGGACGACATGGTCCTGAGCGCTGCGCATCAGCAGCACCGGCTGTGTCACCCGGGGCAGTTCGCCGTCCAGCTTCCGCAGCGCGTTGCGCAGCGAGTGGGCACAGTGCAGCGGCACCCGGTCGTACCCCAGCTCCTCGACGCCCTCCTTCGCGATGTCGCTCGCGATGCCCGGCGTCGTCCGCACGAGGTGCCGGGCCACCGGGAGGGCGTACGCGGCGAGGCCGTGCACCTTGTTCGCCGGGTTGACGACGACCACGCCGGTGACCGCCGCGCCGTGCTTCGCGGCCAGCCGCAGCGCGAGGGCGCCGCCCATGGACAGGCCCGCTACGAACACCGTCGTGCACCGCTCGCGCAGGGCGTGCAGCTCGCGGTCCAGCTCGGCGTACCAGTCGGGCCAGCCCGTGAGCGCCATGTCCTCCCAGCGCGTGCCGTGGCCCGGCAGGAGCGGCAGCGAGACCGACAGGCCGCGCGCGGCGAGCCGCTTCGCCCAGGGGCGCAGCGACTGGGGGGAACCGGTGAAGCCGTGACAGAGCAGGACGCCGACCTCTCCGCCCTCGTGGCGGAACGGCTCTGCTCCGGGAAGGACCGGCACGGTCGGTCTCCTCTTTTTCAAAGGGCACATGAGCGGGGTGAGGAGTTCACCGTACGCGACCGCACTGACACCGACCAGGCCCGTCGGCCGGTTCCGGCGTCCTGCGGGTTAAGGTCTGTTCGACACAAACAGGAGGCAGTCGGTTGTTGTACGGCGCGATGAAGGTCGCTATCGGGGGACCGCTCAAGGTCACCTTCAGACCCTGGGTGGAGGGCCTGGAGAACATCCCGGAGGACGGCCCCGCGATTCTGGCGAGCAACCACCTCTCGTTCTCCGACTCGTTCTTCCTGCCGGCGGTCCTCGACCGCAAGGTGACGTTCATCGCCAAGGCCGAGTACTTCACCACGCCCGGGGTGAAGGGCCGGCTGACGGCCGCGTTCTTCAAGGGCGTCGGTCAGCTCCCCGTGGACCGCTCCGGCGCGCGCGGCGCGGGTGAGGCCGCGATCAAGAGCGGTATCGAGGTCCTGGAGCGCGGCGAGCTGTTCGGGATCTACCCCGAGGGCACCCGCTCGCCCGACGGCCGCCTCTACCGGGGCAAGCCGGGCGGCCTCGCGCGCGTGGCGCTCGCGACCGGCGCGCCCGTCATCCCCGTCGCGATGATCGACACGGAGAAGATCCAGCCGCCCGGCCAGGTGATGCCCAAGCTGATGCGCCCCGGCATCCGCATCGGCAAGCCCCTCGACTTCAGCCGTTACGACGGCATGGACCAGGACCGCTTCGTCCTGCGCGCCCTCACCGACGAAGTCATGTACGAGATCATGAAGCTCTCCGGCCAGGAGTACGTCGACATCTACGCCACCGCCGCCAAGCGCCAGCTCTCCGAGGCCGCCAAGGCGGAGAAGGCGGCCAAGAAGGAGAAGGCCGAATAGGGTCGGGGTAGGACACGGGGGTGGGGGACATGCCTAAACGAGAACGCGTCATGCGCATGTCGGTCGAGCAGCCGCTCTGGCGTGCGCTCACCGGGTACCGCGTGCTGACCATGCTGTACGCCGTCGGTCTGTTCGTCAGTGGGTACGACGACTTCGACCGGCCGGTCGTCGCGTTCGTCTACTACCCGGTGCTGTGCATATGGACGCTCGTGACCCTCCCCAGGGTCGCGAGCGCCGCGAACTGCACGAAACGGTTCCTCACGGCCGACCTGACCATCGCGGTCGTCGGCATCCTCCTCACCCCCCTCGCGGTCACCAGCGAGCGGATCGACTCCGGCGGACCCACGCTGCCGTCGATATGGACGGCCGGCTCGGTCCTCGCGTTCGCCATCAAGGGCGGCTGGCGCTGGGCCGCCTTCGCCTCGACGCCGGTCGCGGTCGCCAACCTGATCCAGCGGGGCGCGCCCGCCCACGACACCGTCCACAACGTGATCCTCGTCTGGGTCGCCTCCATCGCCATCGGGTACGTCGTCGAGGTCGCCCGCGCCTCCGAGCGCACCCTCGCCCGCGCCCTGGAGATCGAGGCGGCGACCCGCGAGCGCGAGCGGCTGGCGCGGGACATCCACGACAGCGTCCTCCAGGTCCTGGCGATGGTGCAGCGCCGGGGCGCGGTCATCGGCGGTGAGGCCGCCGAGCTGGGCCGCCTCGCCGGCGAGCAGGAGGTCGCGCTGCGCACCCTCGTCTCCGGCGGCCTCACCCCCGTCTCCCGCGTCTCGGAGGACCTGACGCAGGGCGCCGTCGTCCGCGTCGTCGACGAGGACCCGGACGACGACGGCCCCGTGGACCTGCGGACGCTCCTCGCCCGCTACGCCGCCGCCCGCGTCAGCCTCGCCGAGCCCGGCGCGCCGGTCGAGCTGCCCCCGGCCGCCGCCCGTGAACTGGCCGCCGCCGTCGGCGCCGCCCTGGACAACGTCCGCCGGCACGCCGGTGCCGACGCCCAGGCGTGGATCCTGGTCGAGGACGAGCCGGACGAGGTGATCGTCACCGTCCGCGACGACGGCCCCGGCATCCCCGAGGGGCGGCTCGCGCAGGCCGAGGGCGAGGGGCGACTCGGCGTCGCCCAGTCGATCCGGGGCCGCCTGCGCGACCTCGGCGGACGCGCCGAGCTGATCTCGACGCCCGGACAGGGCACCGAAGTGGAGCTGACCGTGCCGAAGAAGGGGAGTCGATGAGCAGCGGCATCAAGGTCATGGTGGTCGACGACCACCCCATGTGGCGCGACGCGGTCGCCCGCGACCTCACCGAGAACGGCTTCGACGTCGTCGCCACCGCCGGGGACGGCGAGCAGGCGGTCCGGCGCGCGAAGGCCGCCGCGCCCGACGTCATCGTCCTCGACCTCAACCTTCCGGCCAAGCCCGGCGTCCAGGTGTGCAAGGAGGTCGTCGCCGCGAACCCCGCCCTGCGGGTCCTCGTGCTGTCGGCGAGCGGGGAGCACGCGGACGTCCTGGAGGCCGTGAAGTCCGGTGCCACCGGCTACCTGCTGAAGTCGGCGTCCACGGAGGAACTGCTGGACGCGGTGCGCCGCACGGCTGTCGGGGATCCGGTGTTCACGCCGGGGCTCGCCGGGCTCGTCCTCGGCGAGTACCGCCGGCTCGCCTCCGACCCGGCGCCCGCCTCCGGCGGCGACCAGCCCGACGCGCCCCGGCTCACCGACCGGGAGACGGAGGTGCTGCGGCTCGTCGCGAAGGGGCTCAGCTACAAGCAGATCGCCGAACGCCTCGTCATATCGCACCGCACGGTCCAGAACCACGTCCAGAACACCCTCGGCAAGCTCCAGCTCCACAACCGCGTCGAACTCGTCCGGTACGCGATCGAGCGGGGTCTCGACGACGAGTGAGGGGCGCGCAAGACTGACACCTCGTCAGGTTGGTATGGCGAAGGGACTCGTCCATGCGCGTCGGAGTACTGACCGGAGGCGGGGACTGCCCCGGCCTCAACGCCGTGATCCGCGCGATCGTCCGCAAGGGCGTCCAGGAGTACGGCCATGAATTCACCGGCTTCCGCGACGGCTGGCGCGGACCGATCGAGGGGCACGCCGTCCCGCTCGACATCCCGGCCGTCCGCGGCATCCTCCCGCGCGGCGGCACCATCCTCGGCTCCTCCCGCACGAACCCCTACCAGGAGGACGCCGGCGTCGAACGCATCAGGGAGACGCTGGCCCGGCAGCGGGTCGACGCCCTGATCGTCATCGGCGGCGAGGACACCCTCGGCGTCGCCGCCCGGCTCTCCGCCGAGGAGGGCGTCCCCTGCGTCGGCGTCCCCAAGACCATCGACAACGACCTCTCCGCGACGGACTACACGTTCGGCTTCGACACGGCCGTCGGCATCGCGACGGAGGCCATCGACCGCCTCCACACCACCGCCGAGTCCCACATGCGGGTCCTGGTCGTCGAGGTCATGGGCCGGCACGCCGGCTGGATCGCCCTGCACTCGGGGCTCGCGGGCGGCGCGAACGCCATCCTCATCCCCGAGCAGCGCTTCGACGTCGAGCAGGTGTGCGCGTGGGTGACCTCCCGGTTCCGCGCCTCCTACGCGCCGATCGTGGTCGTCGCCGAGGGCGCCATGCCCAAGGACGGCGACCTGGTCCTCAAGGACGAGTCCCTGGACTCCTTCGGCCACGTCCGCCTCTCCGGGGTCGGCGAATGGCTGGCCAAACAGATCGAGAAACGCACCGGCAACGAGGCCCGCACCACCGTCCTCGGCCACGTCCAGCGCGGCGGCACCCCGAGCGCCTTCGACCGCTGGCTCGCCACCCGCTTCGGCCTCCACGCCATCGACGCCGTCCACGAGGGCGACCACGGGGTGATGGTCGCCCTCCGGGGCACGGACATCGTCCGCGTACCGCTGGCCGCGGCGACGGAGAAACTGAAGACGGTGGACCCGAAGCTGTACGAGGAGGTCGGCGTCTTCTTCGGTTAGCCGACCGGCCTCAGCGTGCCCAGCAACTCCCGTACGATCTCCGCCCCGTTGAGCGTGAGGACCGACTCCGGATGGAACTGCACCCCCGCGAAGCCAGGGCCCCGCAGGGCGTGCACCTCTCCGTTGTCGGCCCTGCTCACCTCGACGCCCGGCACCTCACGGAACCGCGCGACGAAGCTGTTGTAGAAGCCGACCGTCTCCACCCGCCCGAACAGGTCGATCTCCGTCTGGGCCCCCTGGTAGGGCACCTCCTTGCGCACGATCTCCATCCCCAGCTCGGCGGCGATCAGCTCGTGCCCGAGGCACACGCCGAGCACCCCGTACCGGTGCCCGCGCAGCAACGCGGCGGCCAGCTTCCGCAGGAACCGCATCTTGGGGTCGCCCAGGTCGGAGGGGTCACCGGGTCCGGGGCCGAGCACGACGGGCCCGGGATGCGCGAGCACCACCTCGCGCAGACCGGGCTCGTCGTAGCGGCGGACGCTCACCTCGACACCGTTCGTGCGCAGCACGTGCGCCAGCATCGCGGTGAACGTGTCCTCCCCGTCGACGATCAGGGCGTGTCCGGCCACCGGCGCCGACGGCACCTGCATCCGCAGCCAGAACGGCGCCAGCGACGCCCGCCGCCCGTCCAGCGCGGCCCGCACCCGGGGATCCTCGGCCAGCCGCGGCAGCCCCCGCTCGGACCGCGGCCGGGCCGGACGCACCCCCAGCGCCGCCAGCACCCCCGCCGCCTTCGCATGCGTCTCCGCGACCTCACTGACCGGGTCGGACCCGCGCACCAGGGTCGCGCCCACGGAGACGCGCAGCCGTCCGGCGTCCGAGATGTCGGCCGTCCGGATGAGGATCGGCGAGTCCAGGGTCTGCGCGCCCCCGGCGTCCCGCCCGAGCAGCGCCAGCGCGCCCGCGTAGTACCCGCGCCCCCCGGACTCGTGCCGTTCGATGACCCGGCACGCGTTCTGGACGGGCGAGCCGGTCACGGTCGCCGCGAACATCGTCTCCCTGAGCACGTCACGGACGTCCAGCGAGGACTTCCCGCGCAACTCGTACTCGGTGTGCGCGAGATGGGCCATCTCCCGCAGCCGCGGCCCGATCACCACCCCGCCCATGTCGCCGACCGTGCACATCATCTTCAGCTCCTCGTCGACGACCATCGACAGCTCCTCGATCTCCTTGCCGTCGGCGAGGAAACCGAGCAGGTGCTCGGGTGTCGGCCCCTCGGCGGGATACCGGTACGTCCCGCTGATCGGGTTCATGACGACCGTCCCGCCGGACATCCGCACATGCACCTCCGGCGACGCGCCGACGAGCGTCCGCTCCCCGGTGTGCACGACGAACGTCCAGTACGCGCCCCGCTCTCCGTCGAGGAGACGCCGGAACAGAGCGAGGGCGTCCCTCTTCGAGAACCCCTCGATCTCCCCCTCGTACGTCCGCCGGATCACGAAGTTCGCGCCCTCCCCGCTGCCGATCTCCTCACGCAGGACACGCCCGACGATCTCGGCGTACTCCTCGTCGCCGACGTCGAAGCCGCCGCCGGTGACCCGGACGTCGTGCGCGGGGAGCTGCGCGAGGGCGTCGGCCAGGGTGAGCGTGCGGGTCTCCTCCGGGACGAGGACGGTCAGCGGGGTGCCGTCGTCGCGGACGTCGAAACCGCGCTCGCGGATCTGCCGGAACGGGATCAGGGCGAGCCCGTGGTCGGGCAGGTCGGCGAGCCGGTCGTACGTCCGCGTCGGGCCGATCAGCAGCTCGACGGTGTCGCCGTCGTGGCCCGGCGCGCGGCGGCGCAGGAGCGCGAAGGGGCGGGAGTCGGTCAGGAGGTCCAGGACGTGGTCTGTGCGGGACATGGCGTGGTCTCTCTCGGTTTCTCTGCGGAGAGACGGACCCCTGGAACAACACGAAGGCCGCCTCTCGGGGCGGCCTGTGGGATGTACGCGCAGATCAGCGGGCCGCCGGAGGAGCGGTCCACCACCAGTTCAGATTCGAAGGCGCGAACATGTGGCGCACCCTACATCACGCGGGTGTCTCACGTTTCGAGCCGAGCGAAAACCGGTCGACATGACCCCGTAGTGTGGAGCCCGTGACCGTGAACGCTGATTCCCAAGCCATCGCCGCCCAGGCGACCTGGCGCGACCTGCCCGCGGCGCAGCAGCCCGAGTACCCGGACCCCGAGGCTCTGCGCAAGGTGATCGCGGAGCTGGAGTCGTATCCGCCGCTCGTCTTCGCGGGCGAGTGCGACCAGCTGCGCAACCGGATGGCTGCTGTCGCCAAGGGGGAGGCGTTCCTTCTCCAGGGCGGCGACTGCGCCGAGGCGTTCGACGCCGTGGGCGCCGACCAGATCCGCGCCAAGCTGAAGACGCTGCTCCAGATGGGCGCCGTGCTGACGTACGCCGCCTCGGTGCCGGTCGTGAAGGTCGGCCGCATCGCCGGCCAGTACTCCAAGCCGCGCTCCAAGCCGACCGAGACCCGCGACGGCGTGACCCTGCCGACCTACCGGGGCGACTCGGTCAACGGCTTCGCCTTCACCGAAGAGGCCCGGATCCCGGACCCCGAGCGGCTGAAGCGGATGTACAACGCCTCCGCGTCCACGCTGAACCTGGTGCGCGCCTTCACCACCGGCGGCTACGCCGACCTGCGCCAGGTGCACGCCTGGAACCAGGACTTCGTGAAGTCCTCGCCGTCCGGCCAGCGTTACGAACAGCTCGCGCGCGAGATCGACAACGCCCTGAACTTCATGCGGGCCTGCGGGACCGACCCGGAGGAGTTCAAGACCGTCGAGTTCTACGCCTCCCACGAGGCGCTGCTCCTCGACTACGAGTCCGCGCTGACCCGCGTCGACTCGCGCACGGGCAAGCTGTACGACGTCTCCGGGCACATGGTGTGGATCGGTGAGCGCACCCGGCAGCTGGACCACGCGCACATCGAGTTCGCGTCCAAGATCCGCAACCCGATCGGCATCAAGCTCGGTCCGACGACGACGGCCGAGGAGGCGCTGACCTACGTCGACCGCCTCGACCCCGACCGGGAGCCGGGCCGGCTGACGTTCATCGTCCGCATGGGCGCCGACAAGGTCCGCGACAAGCTCCCCGAGCTGGTCGAGAAGGTCACCGCGTCCGGCGCGGTGGTGGCCTGGGTGACCGACCCGATGCACGGCAACACCTTCGAGGCGGCCTCCGGTCACAAGACCCGGCGCTTCGACGACGTGCTCGACGAGGTCAAGGGCTTCTTCGAGGTCCACAAGGGCCTCGGCACCCACCCGGGCGGCATCCACGTCGAGCTGACCGGTGACGACGTCACCGAGTGCGTGGGCGGCGGCGACGAGATCTTCGTCGACGATCTCCACCAGCGCTACGAGACGGCCTGCGACCCGCGGCTCAACCGCAGCCAGTCGCTGGACCTCGCGTTCCTGGTCGCGGAGATGTACCGCGACCAGTAGAGATCGCTTCATGGGTTGGGGCGCGGATCACATGGGATCCGCGCCCCTTCGCACTTTTGCGGCACCTGAGCGCCGGGTAAGGTTAGGTTCACCTAATCGTTCTCGGCGGGAGGTGAGACCGCATGTTCGTGTGCAGCTGCTTCGGGGTGACCGAGGCGCAGATCCAGCGGCACGCGGACGACGGCGCCTGCACGCCCCGCCAGATAGCCTCCGCCTGCAAGGCCGGCACGGACTGCGGCTCGTGCGTCCGGCGTATTCAGGCGATCCTCGGCCGGGGGGCCTGCAAGTCGGCGGTGACCCGGCTGGAGTCGGTGGACTCCCTTGAGGGTGCCGGTCTGGAAGAGGCCGCCTAGCTTCCCGCTCAGCTCTCCGGCTGTTCGATGAGCTGGGCGATGTAAAGGGCCTCGCCGAGCTTGTCGAGGAGTTCGAGCTGGGTGTCGAGGTAGTCGATGTGGTGCTCCTCGTCCTCCAGGATCGACTCGAAGATGTTCGCCGACGTGATGTCGCCCTTCTCGCGCATCACCTTGATGCCGCGCTTCAGGCGGTCGATCGCCTCGACCTCGATCTGCCGGTCCGCCTCGAACATCTCCTTGACGGTCTGGCCGATCCGGACGTGGAACAGGCGCTGGTAGTTCGGCAGGCCCTCCAGGAAGAGGATCCGGTCGGTCAGCACCTCGGCGTGCTTCATCTCGTCGAACGACTCGTGCCGGGTGTACTTCGCGAGCTTCGTCCAGCCGAAGTTCTCCTGCATCTTCGCGTGCAGGAAGTACTGGTTGATCGCCGTCAGCTCGCCCGTGAGCTGCTCGTTGAGGAATTCGATGACTTCCGGGTCGCCCTGCATCGCCAAGGCTCCTTCCGTACGGGATCCGTGGGGAGATCAAATGGAGGAGGTCGCGGCCGATGATGGCACTGGTCCAGAAGATCGTCCAGTAAGTGCGGGCTTAGTAAGTAAGGGCATGCTTAGTTCGAATTGCCCGATTTTCGGGTTCGTATTCACGTCTGTCAGGATGGAGTCATGGGTCGTCCGGTGGAGCGGGAAACAGGAGAGAGCGCACCGTCCGAGCTTCCGCCGGGGCAGCGACTCCAACGCGGCTGGCCGGTCACGCATTACGGGCCCGTACCCAAGTTCCGTCCCGAACGCTGGGACTTCCGGGTCTTCGGGGCCACCGCCGACGGCGAGAAACACAGCTGGTCCCACGAGGAGTTCGCGGCGCTGCCGTACGCGACCGTCGTCGCAGACCTGCACTGCGTGACCAAATTCAGCATGCTCGGCGCGGAATGGGGCGGTGTCCCGGCGAGCGCGGTCCTCGAACTCGCCCCACCTGCTCCCGGCGTCACCCACGTCATGGTCTGGGCCGAATACGGCTACAGCGCCAACCTCCGCCTCGCCGACTTCACCGGCCCCCACACGCTTTTCGCCAGCCACAAGGACGGTGAACTCCTCACCGCCGAACACGGATTTCCGCTGCGTCTCGTCGTCCCTCACCTGTACGCCTGGAAAGGGCCCAAATGGGTGCGCGGCATCGAGTACATGACCGCCGACCGGCGCGGATTCTGGGAGGAACGGGGTTACCACAACGTCGGCGATCCCTGGCGCGAGCAGCGGTACTCGTACCAGGAGGAGCCGGGGGAGGGGCCGGAGTTGTAAGCCGGCGGTGCCTGTGATGCGGGCGGTGTCAGTGGTGCTGGTGATGCTGATGCACGACGGCGTGCCCCTTGCCCCGGCCGATCATCCACTTGTTCACCGGGACCGTGACGACGAACGCGATCACCAGTGAGATCGCCAGCGACCCCCAGAACAGGACGTCCGCCAGCTCCGCGTCCATCGCGTCCGGCCACAGCGCGATCACCCCGTTGTCGATCAGCTCCATCACCGCGATCGACAGTGTGTCCGCGGCCAGCGCGACCTTCACCGCCGCCTTCAGGCCGAGCCCGCCCTTCATGACACCCCGCAGGGTGAGCGAGTACCCGAAGAAGAACGCCAGCACGATCGCGAGCACGGTGGTGGGGACGTTGCCCCACCCCGCCGCCGTGCCGATCACCATGCCCAGCACCTCGCCGATCGCGCATCCGGTGAGGCAGTGCAGGGTCGCCTGGACCGCCGTGGCCCAGGTCGCGGCGGGGATGGGGTGGTGTGTGTGCGCTTCGTGCTCCATCGGGACTCCCGGGGCGGGGGCGGGGTTGCGTCGGACGGGAACGCTATACCCGGGTGGGGTATTCCCGTCCGGGTGCGGGCAGCCGATACGCTCATAGCCGGTTACTACGACAACCTACGCAGGGGTCTTGATGGTCGTCCTCAACGTGGTCTTCTCGGAGGCCGCGGCGCGCGTCCGTGACGGCCTGTCGCCCGAGCGCCGCGAACTGCTCGAACGCGGCTTGCTCCTGCTCGGCAAAGACCCCCGCACCAAGGTCTCGGCCCCGATCGCCGGCGACGTGCTGTTCGAGGACGAGGACTGAGCCGCGGCCCGCGTCAGCCGTCCCGGAGTTTCTTCAGGCGCTCCACGTCTGCCGCGTGGCCCTCCTTGCCGCCGGGGGTTTCGATGATCAGGGGGACGTTCGCGGTGGCGGGGTGGGTCATCAGGGCGCGGAAGGGGTCCTCGCCGATGTGGCCGGAGCCGATGTTCTCGTGGCGGTCCTTGTGGGCGCCGACGACGTCCTTGGAGTCGTTGGCGTGGATCAGCTTGAGACGGCCCTCACCGACCGTGCCGACGAGGAGGTCGAGGGTCTGGTGCATGCCGGACGGGCCGGTGAGGTCGTGGCCCGCGGCGAAGATGTGGCACGTGTCGAGGCAGACGCCGAGCTTGGGATGCGCGTCGAGGGCGTCGAAATAGGGGCCGAAGTCCCAGGTGCGCGAGCACAGCGACGAGCCCTGCCCGGCCGTCGATTCGAGCAGCAGGTACGGGTCGTCGTCATGGGTCAGCTCGTCGAGCAGCGGCAGCATATGCTCCCTGACCTGCGCCAACGCCACCTCCCGCGCCCGGCCCCCGGTCGCGCTGCCGGTGTGGACGACGACCCCGAGCGCCCCGATCTCCCGCCCCCGGCGCAGTGAGTGCCGCAGCGACTCCACCGACTTCTCGACCGTCGCCTCCGTGTGGGAGCCGAAGTTGATCAGGTACGGCGCGTGCACGTACGCCGGCACGTTCCGCTCCGCGCACGCCTCCCGGAACGCCTCGTCCTGCCGGGGATTCCCCACCGGCGTCGCCCACCCACGCGGGTTCGCCACGAAGACCTGCACGGTCTCCGCCTTCAGCTCCTGGGCGTACGAGAGACCCACGGAGTGCAGACCACCGGCCACGGGGACGTGGCCGCCTACGGGGTTACGGGAGGGGAAGTTCACCCTTCCAGGGTGTCACGCACCCCGGGGTGCCCCCCTCACCGGATGGTGATCGTGATCGTCGACCCCTTCGGCGCCGTCTCGCCCGCGTCCACGGACTGGCTCTTGACCGTGTCCCCGAACAGCCCCAGCAGCCCCCGGTCCTCCTCGACCTTGAAGCCGGCCTGCTCCAGCCGGGACTTCGCGTCGTCGACGCTCGACCCGACGACGTCCGGCACCTCGACCATCTCGGGGCCCTTGGACAGCGTCAGCGTGATCGTGTCGCCCTCGGCGGCCTCGCCGCCCGCGCCCGGGGACTGCTCGGCGACCTTCCCCTTGTCCAGCTCGGAGTTGACCTGCGTGGAGGAGATCGCGACCTTCAGCCCGGCCTCCTCCAGCTCGGCCGTCGCCGCGTCGAGGTCGTCCCCGGTGACGTCCGGGACCTCGACGGCCGCGCCCTTGCTGACGACGAGCGCGACGGCCGACCCGGCCCGCCGCGAGGTGCCGACCGCGGGCGCCGTCCGGATCACCGTCCCCTTGGCGACGGAGTCGTTGAACTCGCTGGTCACCAGCCCCGGTTCGAGGCCGGCGGCGGTGAGCCGGCCGGTCGCCTCGGCCTGGGACACACCCGTCACGTCCGGCACCCGCACGGTCTGCGGCCCGTCGGAGACGGTCAGCGTCACCGAGTCGTTCTTGCGGATCCGCGCGCCCGGCCCGGGGTCGGTGCTGATGACCGTCCCGCGCTTCACGGTGTCGCTGTACGCGTGCTTCACCGACCCGACGGCCAGCCCCGCGTCGTCCAGCCGCTCCTTCGCGACCGCCTCGGTCTGCGTGAGGACCGCCGGGACGTTCGTGAACTGCCCCGAGTTGATGTACCAGACGCCCGCGCCGACCCCCAGCGCCAGCAGCACACCGGCCACCAGCGCGACGACACCCCGCCGACGCCGTACCGAGTGCCGGCGCGGCGGGGGAGGGGGCGTCTCGAACCGGGACGTGTGCTGGACGTCGTCCTCGTTGACCGGCAGCGGTCTCGGCACCGTCAGCGACCTCGGGATGACGCTGGTGCGGTCGCCCGCGATGTCGTGCTCGGACGCCGTCGACTGCGGCGGCACCGCGTCCAGCTGCTCCTCGCTCAGCCCCGCGCGCGCCGTGCGCACGAGGCCCAGCAGCTCCACCGCGTCGTTCGGACGGACGTCCGGCGTGCGCGCCGTCGCCGACGCGACCAGCTCGTCCAGCTCGTACGCGAGGCCCGGGACGGCCGCCGACGGGGGCGGGACGTCCTCGTGCAGGTGCTTGTAGAGCACGATCGCCGCGGTCTCGCCCTCGTGCGGCTGCGCGCCCGTCAGCATCTCGTACAGCACGACCCCGCACGCGTACACGTCCACGCGCGCGTCCGCCGTGCCCTTCTCCGTCTGCTCCGGCGCCAGGTACGCGACCGTCCCGAGCACGTTCCCACTGCTCTCGGTGACCGTCCCCACGGACCTCACCAGGCCGAAGTCCGCGACCTTGACCCGGCCGTCGTCCCCTATCAGCACGTTCTCGGGCTTCATGTCCCGGTGCACGAACCCCGCGCGGTGCGCCGCCCCCAGCGCCGCGAGCACCGGCTCCAGGATGTCCAGCGCCGCCCGGGGCTGCAGCGCGCCCCGCTCCCGCAGCACGTCCCGCAACGTGCACCCTGCGACGTACTCCATCGCCAGGTACACGTAAGGCCCATCGGCCCCCTGATCGAAAACCTGCACCACATTCGGATGCGCCAGCCGCGCGACCGACTTCGCCTCCCGGATGAACCTGTCCACGAACCCCGCGTCCGCGGCCAGCGCCGGATGCATCACCTTCACCGCCAGCACCCGGTCCAACCGCATGTCCACGGCCCGGTAGACCGTGGCCATACCGCCCACCGCGATCCGCGCATCGACGCGATAACGCCCGTCGAGCACCTGCCCGACGAGAGGGTCCTGAAGGGTCGTATCCACGCCGCCGAGTCTACGAGCCCCCACTGACACCCCGATCCTCCGCACCCGGATCGGTTCGGGGTTGTGACGTGCCACTACGCCGAAACCCCAACCACCCACCGGGAACCACGGCCCGGCGTCCCACAGCGTGGCGGTGCTCACAGACCGGAGCCGACCGGCACCCTGCCGAAGCACCAGCGCCTCGGGGCACCCGGCCGTGTCCCTCAGAGCCACGAGGCCGTACCGGCATGCGCCCACCCCGCGCGCCCGCGGCATGCGACGCCGCCCCACACCCCACAGCCCCCTCAGCCCACCCGAACCCGCCCGGACTGCTCCCACCCGAGCCCGCCCCCGTTCGGACCGCCCCCGTTCGGACCGCCCCCGTTCGGACCGGCCCCGTTCGGACCGGCCCCGTTCGGACCGAACGGGACCGGTCCCTGTCCGGGCCGGCCTCCGTCCGAGCCCACCTTCACCCGACCCGCCCCCACCCGCCCCCGCCGTCCGGCCCCGCCTCCACCTGGCCCCGCTCCCACCCGCACCTGCTCCCATCCGAGCCTGCTTCGCCTCGGCCCTGTCCCTACCCGGCCCTGGCTGTGCCCGCCCTCGCCTCTACCCGGTCTTGCTCCCATCCGAGCCTGCTTCGCCTCGGCCCCGCTCCCACCTGAGCTCGCCTCGGCCCTGCCCCTATCCGGCCCTGCTCCTACCCGGCCCCGCTCCCACCCGG
Source organism: Streptomyces roseirectus (assembly GCF_014489635.1). NCBI lineage: Bacteria > Bacillati > Actinomycetota > Actinomycetes > Kitasatosporales > Streptomycetaceae > Streptomyces > Streptomyces roseirectus. The sequence continues at coordinate 6,906,779 of NZ_CP060828.1, forward strand.
CCCCGCTCCCACCCGGCCCTGCCCCCACCTGAACCCGCCCCCGTCCGGACTCGCCCCCACCCAAGCCGTCCCCAGCTCCTGAACCACCCCCCCCGCCCCCGGACGGAAAGCCGCCGACGGCGGGGACCCCCACGGGAGACGCCCACCCTTCAAGAAACTGGAAACGGGCGGCGCGTGGGTGGGGAAGGAATGGCTCAGAACGCCGGACGTTCAGGATCGAACGCCGCCAGCCCTTCCCCCGGCGAAGACGCCTCCGCGAAGAACCGCCGAGGAATCCTCCCGGCAAGCCGAGCCAACCTCCCCGCCTCAACCGCGTACCGCATCGCCGACGCCATCCGCTCAGGCTCCTGCGCCCGGGTCACCGCCGACGCGAGCATCACCCCCGCACACCCCAACTCCATGGCGAACGCGACATCGGACGCAGTCCCAGCCCCCGCGTCAAGAATCACCGGCACCCGAGCCCGCTCGACGATCAACTGAAAGTTGTGGGGATTACGAATCCCGAGCCCGGACCCGATCGGCGACCCGAGCGGCATGACAGCCGCACACCCCACATCCTCCAGCTTCCGCGCGAGCACAGGATCGTCGTTGGTATAGGGCAACACCGTGAACCCGTCGTCCACCAACACCTCCGCCGCCTCCAGCAACTCCACCGGATCCGGCAGCAACGTCCGCTCATCGGCGATCACTTCGAGCTTGACCAGCGACGTCCCCAACGCCTCCCGCGCGAGCCGAGCCGTCAGCACAGCCTCCCCGGCGGTGAAACACCCGGCCGTATTGGGCAACACACGCACCCCGAGCCGGTCAAGAACGGACAGAACCGATCCCTGGACCGAAGGGTTGACCCGCCGCATGGCGACAGTAGTCAGCTCGGTCCCGGACGCGACGAGCGCCCGCTCCAGCACATCGAGACTGGGCGCCCCACCGGTCCCCATGATCAGCCGAGACGAGAACGCCGTCCCTCCGAGCAGAAACGGATCATCAGCCATGGTCAGCCTCCTTGGACGGCAGTGAGGACTTCCACCCGGTCACCCTCACGGAGCACGGTGGAACCCCACTCCGCGCGCGGGACGACGGTTTCGTTCAAAGCGGCGGCCACCCCGGAGGCGGAGGGAGCGAGCTCCCGCACGACGAGACCGAGCACCACCCCGGCGCCGACCTCCCGCACCTCCCCGTTGACGGAGATGTTCATACGACCTGCTCCAGAAGCGAGACGGCACCGAAGCGCCGAGGCGTGAAGGGACGGGCCTCCTCGGGCAGCTCACCGGAGGTCAACGCGTGCGCGAGCACGTCCCCGGTGACCGGCGTGAGAAGAACCCCGTTGCGGTAGTGCCCGGTCGCGAGCAGGAGCCCGTCGAGGCCGGTGGGCCCGAGCAGCGGCGCGTTGTCGGGCGACCCCGGCCGCAACCCCGCGCGCGTCTCGGTGAGCGGCAGCTCGGTGATCCCGGGAACCAGCTCATGCGCGTCGCGCAGCAGCTCGTACACGCCCCCGGCGGTGACGACGGTGTCCCAGCCCTGCTCCTCGGACGTCGCCCCCACGACCAGCTCCCCGTTCGCGCGCGGCACGAGGTAGACGTGGCTCCCACGCACCACGGCCCGCACGGTACGGCTCAGGAAGGGCGCGTACGGGGCCGGCACGGTGAGCCGCAGCACCTGCCCCTTCACGGGCCGCACAGGAGGCCGCACGGCGTCGGGAACCCCCGCGAGCCGCCCGCTGAGACTGCCCGCGGCGAGCACGACCTGCTCGGCCGCGAAGAATGTGCCCCCGCGCGCGTGCACGCCGGTGGCCCGCCCGCCGGCGACCTCCAGCCGCTCGGCCCACGCGTGATGCAGCACGACCCCGGCGCGCTCGCACGCGACGAGCAGCGCGGCGGCGAGCCGGCGGGGATCGACCTGGTGGTCGCCGTCGACCCGCAGCCCCCCGCGCACGCCGGGCGCCAGCATCGGTTCGAGCCGCCGGCACTCCCGCCCGGACAGCCACTCCGACTCCAGTCCGGACCGCCGTTGCAGCGCGTGCAGCTCCCGCAGGTGCGCGCGGTCGTCGGCGTCGAGCGCGACCGCGAGCGTGCCGCACCGCCGGTAGCCGACGTCGTGCCCGGTGACCTCGCCCAGCTCGGCCACGAAATCGGGGTACCGGCGCGCGGACGCGAGGTTGAGGCCGAGCAGGGTCTGCTCGCCGTGGTGCAGTTCGGTGACGGCGGCCAGCATCCCGGCGGCCACCTGGGCGGCCCCGCCGCCCGGCTCGGGGTCCAGCACAGCGGCCCTCAGACCGCGCTGTGCGGCCCGCCAGGCGGTGACCAGCCCGATGATCCCGCCCCCGATCACGAGGACGTCAGACGGACGCGTGGGCGACATGGGCGTCCAGCCCCTCCCTTCGCCGGCATGACCCGGATCAGGTTCGTACGGTCGGAGGCCGGCCAGCCTCCCTCTCAGCCCGGTGCGTCCGGGCTCCCGCGAGTGCTTTACGTTGGCCACCACCCTAGCCCGCGCCCCCCACACCTCGTAAAGGGAGCCTCAGTTGACCCTGGACGGACTCGTCTTCGCCCCCGTGACCGATCAGGCCCCCGGCCAGGTCGGCACGGACACCCGTTTCGCCTACCGGGAGGCCGACGGCGTGATCTGGGCCGACTACGCGGGCGGGGACGTCGTCCGCGGCCACCTCGTCGGCACCCGCGCGGGCGACCGCGTCGACTTCCGGTACGTGCAACTGCGCACCGACGGGACGACCGCTTCCGGCCACTGCGTCTCCACCGTCGTCACGCTCCCCGACGGCCGCCTGCGGCTCGACGAGACCTGGGAGTGGGAGTCCCAGGAAGGCGCCGGGACGAGCGTTGTGGAGCAGGTCACGGAACCGGCCCCCTGACTGACCCGGCGTCACCTGACTATGGTGATCCAGTGAGCGAGCAGACGCAGGAGAGCGAGCAGACGCCGCGGACGGACGCCCCGCGCGTGGTCGTCGTCGGCGCGGGCATGGCCGGCGTCCAGACGGCGGTCGCCCTGCGCGAACAGGGCTTCACCGGCACGGTCACCGTCCTCGGCGCGGAACCCCACCCGCCCTACGACCGCCCCCCGCTCTCCAAGGCCGTCCTCCTCGGCAAGGCCGACGGCTCCGCCTTCGACATCGACTTCCCGGCCCTCGGCATCGACCTCCTCCTGGGCCGCGAGGCGCTGACGGTACGCCACGGCGACCACGTCCTCGACACGGACGCCGGGCCACTCCCGTACGACGCCCTGGTGCTCGCCACCGGCGCCGAACCGGTGCTCTTGCCGGGCACCGAGGGCGTCCCCGGCGTCCACCTCCTGCGCACCCTCGACGACGCGGAACGCCTCCGTCCCGTCCTCGCCGACCAGCACGACGTCGTGGTCGTCGGCGCCGGCTGGATCGGCGCGGAGTTCGCCACCGCCGCGCGCGAGGCGGGCTGCGCGGTGACCGTCGTCGAGGCCGCCGACCGCCCCCTCGCGGGCGCGCTCCCGCCCGAGGTCGCCGCCCCCATGACCGCCTGGTACACCGACCTCGGCGTCGACCTGCGCACCCACGCGCGCGTGCGGCGCGTCGAGCCCGGCGCCGTCCTCCTGGACGACGGGACGCGCATCCCCGCGGGCGCCGTCCTCGTCGGCATCGGCGCGCGGCCCGCGACCGGCTGGCTCGCCGGCTCGGGGATCGCCCTCGGGGACCACGGCGAGGTCGTCACCGACGCACACCTGCGCACGTCCGCGCCCGACGTGTACGCCGTCGGGGACTGCGCCTCCTTCCCCTCCGCCCGCTACGCCGGGCGCCTGCTGATCCACCACTGGGACAACGCCCTCCAAGGGCCCCGGGCCGTCGCCGCGAACATCCTCGCGGGCGCCACCGGGGCGCCGTCCGTGGTCTACGACCCCGTTCCCTACTTCTGGTCCGAGCAGTTCGGGCGGTTCGTCCAGTACGCCGGGCACCATGCCGACGCCGACGCGATGATCTGGCGCGGCGACTCCTCCGGGCCCGCCTGGTCCGTGTGCTGGCTGCGGGACGGACGGCTCGTCGCCCTCCTCGCCGTCGGCCGTCCCCGGGACCTCGCGCAGGGGCGCCGGCTGATCGAGGCGGGCGCCACGATGGACGTCGAGGTGCTGAAGGACGCGGCCAAGCCGCTGAAGTCGGCGGTCGTCTGAGGGGCGGATACGTCCGGGGTGCACCGGGGACCGCTTCGGTGTGGCTCTCAGGGGGTACGGGGTGTCCCCGAGGCGGGGCTCGGGGGTGGCTGGGGGACCGGTCCGGGTGGTCCCGGCTTCCGCGTGTCAGTGGCAGGTGGCAGGCTTGGTGCCGTGACCGAGAATGACACGAAGATCGACACGCTCGTCCCCGCCTGGCTCGCCCTGCCCGACATCGCCGAACTGCTCGACGTGGAGGTGACCCGCGTACGGCAGCTGGTCAAGGAGGGCCAGCTCATCGCCGTCCGCCGAGGCGAGAACCGCGCCCTGTACGTCCCCGCCGCCTTCATCGACGGCGACAAAGTCGTCAAGGGCCTCCCCGGCCTCCTGACGCTCCTGCGGGACGACGGCTTCACGGTCGACGAGATGATCGAATGGCTCTTCACCCCCGACCCCACCCTCCCCGGCACCCCCGCCCAGGCCCTCCTGGAGAACCGAGGCACAGAGGTCAAGCGCCGGGCCCAGGCACTCGCGGTGTGAGCACAGGCCGGCCGACCTGAGGCCCACGCCCCCGCATCCGGGCACACAGCGGTCAGGGCCCTTGGGAACACGGGCCCTGACCGCCCCGGCAGGCACCCCGGCGGCCGGAAAGCACACCCCCCGCCCCCGCCTCACCGCCCCCATCTGCTTATCTGCTCGCGCAGTGCCCGACGCCCACCCGCCGAGCCACCCAGGGAAACCCACCATGCCCGACACCGCGCCCGCGCCCCGCTCCCGTCTCGCCGACGCCCGCCTGTACCTCTGTGTGGACGCCCGGAAGCGCCAGGGCGACCTGCCGGAGTTCCTGGACGCGGTGCTGGCCGGCGGTGTCGACATCGTGCAGCTGAGGGACAAGGGCATGGAGGCCGCGGAGGAGCTGGAACACCTCGCGGTGTTCGCGGAGGCGTGCGCGCGGCACGGAAAGCTGCTGGCCGTGAACGACCGCGCGGACGTGGCACACGCCGCCGCCGCGCACGTCCTGCACCTGGGCCAGGGCGACCTCCCCGTCCCCGCGGCGCGGGCGATCCTCGGCGACGACGTCCTGATCGGCCGCTCCACGCACGCGGAGAGCGAGGCGCGGGCCGCCGCCGTCCAGCCCGGCGTCGACTACTTCTGCACGGGCCCGTGCTGGCCCACCCCCACGAAACCCGGCCGCCACGCCCCCGGCCTCGACCTGGTCCGCCACACCGCCTCCCTCGCCACCCCCCGCCCCTGGTTCGCGATCGGCGGCATCGACCTGACCAACCTCGACGAGGTCCTGGAGGCCGGCGCCCGCCGAGTCGTCGTCGTCCGGGCGATCGCCGACGCGGACGACCCCGGCGCGGCGGCGGCGGAGTTCGCGAAGAGGCTGCGAGAGCCGGCGTAGGGCAACGACGGAGGGCGAGGGCAGGGCGCCACGGACCTCCGACGGATCCGGACGACCTCACCGGCCCCGGAACCCCGCTCGACTCTCCCTCGCCCCCGCCCGCACCCCGCCCACTCATGGAAACCCCCCGCCACCACCGCCCCCACCCCCGCTGACCTCCCCCTTAACGGCCCCGCCCGCCCCCAGACTTGCCCCCACCCCGTCCGCTATGCGGACAGCGACCCCACGGATTAGGGCATTTTCCCCAGAGCCGGTTGGGTGAGCGGGCCCCCGCTGGCTAACCTGCGGGTATGGCCCTCGGAACCGCATCCACAAGGACCGATCGCGCACGCACGGTGCGTGACATTCTGGCGTCCGGCAAGACGACCTACTCGTTCGAGTTCTCGGCTCCGAAGACGCCGAAGGGCGAACGGAACCTGTGGAGCGCGCTCAGGAGAGTGGAGGCGGCGGCACCGGACTTCGTCTCGGTGACCTACGGCGCCGGCGGCTCCACGCGCGCGGGCACGGTGAAGGAGACGCAGCAGATCGTCGCCGACACCACCCTCACCCCTGTCGCGCACCTGACCGCCGTGAACCACTCCATCGCCGAACTGCGCAACATCATCGGCCAGTACGCGGACGCCGGTATCAGGAACATGCTCGCCGTCCGGGGCGACCCGCCCGGCGACCCGATGGCCGAGTGGATCGCCCACCCCGACGGCCTGACGTACGCGGCCGAACTGGTCCGCCTGATCAAGGAGTCCGGCGACTTCTGCGTCGGCGTCGCCGCGTTCCCGGAGATGCACCCGAGGTCGGACCACTGGGACACGGACGTCGCCCACTTCGTGGACAAGTGCCGCGCGGGCGCCGACTACGCGATCACCCAGATGTTCTTCCAGCCGGAGTCCTACCTGCGCCTGCGCGACCGCGTCGCCGCCGCGGGTTGCGACACCCCGGTCATCCCGGAGATCATGCCGGTCACCAGCGTCCGCATGCTGGAACGCCTCCCGCAGCTCAGCAACGCGGTGATCCCCTCCGCCCTGAAAGAGCGGATCCTCACAGCGAAGGACGATCCGGCCGCTGTACGCTCCATTGGCATCGAATTCGCCACGGAGTTCTGCGCGCGGCTGCTGGCCGAGGGTGTGCCCGGACTGCACTTCATCACGCTCAACAACTCCACGGCGTCGCTGGAAATCTACGAGAACCTTGGCCTGCACCATCCCCCGCGGGCCTAGACCGGTCGCACCAGAATGAGACACACTGCGTAGCGGCCACCGGGAGAGGGGCGTACATGGGCTGGACGGTCCTCTACATCGCGTTCGGCATCGTCGCACTGTGGCTGCTCGGCGAGGTGCTGCTGCAGTACAAGGCACGCCTGCGCTGGCGGCTGCTGGCGTTCGCCGGCTTCCTGGGCGTCGTCCTCGGTGTCCTGATTCCATCGGTCCCGGTGATCGCCGTGGGCGCGGTCGCGTTCGCGATCGGCCAGACGTACGTCACGCTGTCGTTCCGCAAGGGCTTCGAGTCCGGCTGGGCCGTCAGCCGCCCCGCCCTCGCGGACGGCTTCACCAAGCGCCGCAAGGGCAAGAAGGCCGACGACGACCCGGCCGCCCCGGAAACCCCGCCCCCCGGCACTCCGGCGGGCCCGGACCCCTCCTACGACCAGGACGCCGACCCCGCCCTCGACGCCGCCGCGACCGCCGCCTTCGAACGCGCCACCAGCGGCTACGACGACGACTTCGACCACGACGACGTCTTCACCCCGGCCCGCCCCGTCCACTCCGCCGACGCCACCGCCGTCTACGAGCCCCAGCCGATGCCCGACGACACCGGCTCCTACGGCGTCTACACGGACTCCGCGTACGCGGCGGCCACCGGCCAGGACCAGCAGGACCAGTACGCGGGCTCCGGCCAGGGTACCGACTCCTACGGCTACGACGGCTACTCCGGGTACGGCCAGCAGGGCTACGGGTACGACACCAACGGCGAGCAGCAGCAGTACGCCGCGTACTCCGACCCCTACATCGGCACCCAGAGCTACGGCACCGGCACGTACGACACCACCGGCTACGACCAGCAGCAGTACGGTCAGCAGGGCTACCCCCAGGACCAGTACGGCCAGCAGGGCTACACCGAGACCCCCGCGGGCGGCGTCTGGGTCCCCCAGCAGCGCAACACCGACGACCCCGCGTACGGCGCCGACCTCCCCGTCGACCAGCAGTACTACCAGGACGGCCAGCCCCGCCCGAACCCCGGCTACGACGAGCAGCAGTACCGTTTCTGAAGCACCGCGCGCGGGCCGGGTCGAGGTGTTCCCGGCGCGGACGAGGGCGAGGGCCCGGCCGTCGGCTGAGGCTCCCGCCCCGCGCTCACCCGCTCACTGAGACCCCCTGAACCCGGGCCCCTCCACGATCAGCCCCGCCACCAGCGCCCCCGACATGCCCGCGTGCGCCAGCCCGCCGCCGGGGTGCGACCAGCCGCCCACGGTGAACAGGCCCGGCAGCGCGGTCGAGTTGGCCGGATGCAGCAGACGGCCCTCGCCGGCGGCCAGCGCGGGCGGCGGAATCCGGCCACCTTCCGCACCGGTCGCCGCGGCGACGTCGTCCGGGGTCCGCACCTCGCGCCACAGGATCCGCTCACCGAGCCCCGGGACGGCCCGCTCGGCGGCGGCGAGCATCGCCTCCACCGTCCGCTCGTAACCCGCTGCACCGCCCGCCGGGACCGTCGCCGTCAGCACCATCGCCTCGTGCTCCGCGTCGGGGACCAGCGCAGGGTCGTCCGGGCGCAGGAGGGTGACGGTCGGGGCGGACGGAGGCGTCGGGGCCGTGCCGAAGAGTGCCGCCAACTCGGCCTCGCGGTCCGGGGCGTGGATGATCGTCCGGTGCGCGGTGCCCTCGGGGCGGGCGCCGCGCACCGCCAGCAGCACCGTCAGCCGGCTGGGCAGCCCGTGCTGCGGCTGGACCTCACCGGCACCGCGCGCGGGCACGCCGGACAGGCCCGGCGCGGTGCCGGCGACGACGAGATCGGCGTCCACGGCGGTGCCGTCCGCGAGTTCCACGCCAGCCGCCCTGCCGTCCTTCTCCACCACCCGTACGACGTCCGCGCCGAACACGAACTCCACCCGCCGCGCGAGGCACCGCTCGTACACCGCGCGCGCCAGCTCACGCAGGCCGCCCTTGACGTACCAGGTCCCGAACGCGTGCTCCATGTACGGCAGGACAGCCGCGCTCGCCGGAGCGGTGCGCGGGTCGAGGCCGTACGCGAGGGCGTGGCTCTCCAGGAGCGCCGTCAGCCGGGCGTCCCGCAGCTCCCACGCGCCCACCTCGGCCAGCGTGCTCGCCCTGCGGGTGCGCAGCAGCCGCTTGTGCGGCACCGCCGGGTACGGCTCCTTGTCGGCCAGTACGTCCCAGTTGGGCCACAGCGGCTCCTCCAGCAACGGCCGCCGCGTACGGTCCCACGCCTCCCGCGCGCGCACGAGGAAGTCTCCCCAGCGGGCGCCCGCCCCCGCGCCCAGCGCTTCGTCCAACGCCGTCACGACCCCGGCGCGCGAGGCGTTGGGCAGCAGGGCCGAACTCCCGTCCCCGAAAAGGTGCTGCGCCGACGGGTCGACCTGGGTCAGCTCGACCCGGTCCTCCAACGCCTCCTTCCCGGTCTTCACGAACAGGTCCCGCCACACAGCGGGCAACGTCAAGAACCCCGCCCCGGTGTCGAACCCGAACCCCTCCCGCTCGACCCTCCCCACCGCACCCCCGTACGTCTCCCCCCGCTCGTACACCACCACCCGATGCCCCGCGATCCCCAACCGCGCTGCCGCCGCCATGGCGCCCATCCCAGCGCCGATCACCACGATCCGTCCCATGCCAGCGACTGTATCGGCCACCACTGACAGCACCGCCGGGAGGGACCGGCCGGACAGGCCGCGATGGTCGGCCGCGGGGCGTGGGGCGCTGGGCGCGAGGTGCGGGGCGCTGGGCTGATGAGCCTGAGGCAGGGGGGACACGGGGAGGGGCCGGCCGAGCCGGAGGGGGCTGCGGACGGGTGGTCGCTGACCGAGGCGGTGAGCCGGCCGTTCCCGCCGTCACCCCGCGCGCGGCTCCCGGGCGAGCCGGCCGAGGCGCGGCAGTACGTCTCGCCCCGCCTCGCGTGCGCACCCCGTGGCGCAGCGGGTCCAGCGCGTCCTGGTTACCTGTCGTGCCACGCGCGTAGACGCTCGCCCGCCCAGGAACATCACGATCCCCAGCGCGACGTCGTGCCACGCGCGCGTAGACGTTCGGCGGCTCACCCTGCCCCGCCTCCGCCTCCGCCTCCGCCCTCGTCCTCGCCACCGCCCCCGCCCTCGGCCTGCCGGGCCTCCTTGCCTACGGCCGTCTCACCCGCCCGCTCCCCACCCCGGTGGGCCGCCCCCGCGGCCGGCCAGGCGGCGTTCCTCGCGGCGTTGGGCTCGGCGGCGGAGGTAGCGGCGGATGCGGGTGGCGAGGAAGAGGAGGAGAAGGGCGCCGAGAAGGAGGAGGGCGCCGGCGATGATCGCCGCGGCGGTGGGGTGGAACATCGCGAACGTGAGGATGCCGCCCACGCCCAGGTCCTCCGCGAGGCTCAGCAGGATGTTGCTGAAGGGCTCGGGGGAGGTGTTGACGGCCATACGCGTGCCCGCCTTGACCGTGTGGCTGGCGAGGGCCGTGGAGCCGCCCAGGAGGCCCGCGGCGACGTCGGAGAGGGACCCGGAGTGCCCGGCGAGGAGAGCGCCGACCCACGCGCCCGCGACGGGCCGCACGAGGGTGTGGACGGCGTCCCAGACGGAGTCGACGTAGGGGATCTTGTCGGCGACGGAGTCGCAGAGGAAGAGCACGCCCGCGATGACCAGCACCTCGGGACGCCGCAGGGTCTCGGGGACGTCGTCGCTCAGTCCCGTCGTACCGAACACGCCGAGCAGCAGCACCACGGCGTACGCGTTGATGCCGCTGGCCCAGCCGCTCGTGAACACCAGGGGGAGTACCGACACGGACGCGATCGTAACCAGAGCGCGCCGAGACGGCCTGGGGATGAGCACACAGCCCTGAGTATCCGTACTCAGTGACGGAGATGAGTACGCGCGCGGATGGGGGCCGACCTGCGTAAACGGGAAAGTGGAGGCACGGAAAGGGGCCCGGCGCCGGTACCGCCGACACGGGGCGGCGGAACGGCACCGGCCCCAGACCGCTCCTTCCGCCGGCCCGTTCGGCGGGAGCGAGGCACGGGGGACCCCTGGGGGGAACGACCGCACGGGGGACCGACGGGGGAAACACGGGGGAGGGGAAACAGGGGGGGAACGGGGGAAACGGGGGAGCAGGAGGGAAGCGCCGGTTCGACAGCGGCCCGCGGGGGACGCGGCCACGTCGAACCGGCGCTTTCTGCGTACGCCCGCGCCCCCGCCTACAACCTCCCGCTCACCCGCCCCTGCAACAACCGCGACAGCGCCGCGTGCACCTCCTCCAGCGACCGCTCCGGCTGGAACGCCTGCCAGTCGAGCGCGGCGACCAGCACCATCCCGACCAGTGCCGCGGCGGTCAGGGGCACGTCGATCTCGCGCGCGAACTCACCGGCCTCGATCCCCGCGCGCAGGACGCCTTCGACGACGGCCACGGCCTCCTTGCGGACGACCATGAGCGTGGACTGCCAGGCACGGTTGGTGCGCCACAGCTCGGCGACGTACAGCTGGGTGAACGCGGGATAGCGGTCGATGAAGACGAGCCCGGCGCGGATCATCGCGTCCAGGGCGTCGACCTGGCTGCCGCCCGCGCGGACGGAGCCTTCCGCGGCCTCACGCAGGGACGCGGTCAGCAGGCCCACGCCGTGTCGCAGCAACTCCTCGAAGAGGACGGACTTGCTGGCGAAGTTGTAGTAGACGGTGCCCTTGGCGACGCCCGCGCGCTCGGCGATCTCGTCGACCGTGGTGGCCGAGAAACCCTGCTCGGCGATGAGCGTGACGGCCGCCTCGTAGAGCTTCTGCCGAGTGGCCTCGCGGCGGGTGCCACCGCCCGACGTGGTGCTGCTTTCCATGGCGTCGATTCTCACAGGTACGAGACCCCCCGCAGGGCCGCTTCGGCGATCGGGCCGGAGCCGGGACGAGGTCTTTACCGATACGTCCGTTCGAACCCTTGATCGAGGCAAAAGGCCAGGTCAGAACGGATTGTCAGTGGTGTGCCGCACGATGGACACATACGGCCACAGCGCCGTCACCCAGACGACAGGAGGTTCGTCATGGCCAGCTATCAGGCGGCAGCCGCGCACCGGCGCCGCGCCACCGGCCCTGCCCCCTCACTGCCCGGCCCGGCGAGCGACGTGCACCCCGTCCTCCGCCGGGCCACGGCTCCACCCGCCGCGCTGGACCTGCTGGAGCAGGCCCGCGCGGGCCTGGAGGAGGCCGCCGTCCTCGAAACCCCCAACGAGCGGTACGCCACGGCGCACCTCGCCGCACTGCGTACGGCAGCCGCCGTCCTCGCCGCCCGTGCCCGTCCCGACGTCTCCTCGGGGCGCAGGCCCCGGATCCGCAGCGCCTGGGAACTGCTGCCCGAGATCGCTCCCGAACTCGCCGAGTGGAGCGCCCACTTCGCGGCCGGCGCGGCCCGGCGCGCCCGCGCGGAGGCGGGCATCCAGAACGCGGCCTCCCCACGCGACGCCGGCGACCTCATACGCGACGTCTCGATGTTCCTGCGGCTCGTCGAACGCATGCTGGTCCTCCAGCCGGTCCTGCCCCGCCCCCGCCCGGACGGCGGCCCGGAGGACGGCAGAGAGGTCCCGCACGCGGGGTGACGCCTCGCCCGAGGGCCGGGCACGGCGCGGCGGGCCCTCCCGCACCGCCGTGCCCGCCCCGGCCGGGCGAGGGGGCCGGACGAGGCGGCGGGGCCGGGCGAGGCAATAGGGTGGACGCGCATGCAGCTCCCGCCCCGGGGATCCCGGTGGGAGGGGGTGTCCGTCTGCTCCGCCGGCCGAAGTGGCGGGGCCGCGTCGAGGAGTCAGCTGTCGTGTCGGATCCGTTGCGTTCACCCGTCTCGAAGGAACGTCCGCAGACAGGGGCGCTGGGGAGCGACCCGGCCCGACCGCGCTCGTCGCTGCGCACCGCCGTGGTGTGGGAGGTGCTTCAGGAGGCGCTGGAGCGCCGCGTGAAGGGCAGCGGACGCGAGAGCCTGGACGTCCTCGACGCCGGGGGCGGCAGCGGGAACTTCGCCGTGCCGCTCGCCCGCCTCGGGCACCGCGTGACCGTCGTCGACCCCAGTCCCAATGCCCTGTTCGCCCTGGAGCGCCGCGCGGCCGAGACGGACGTCGCCGACCGCGTACGCGGCGTGCAGGGGGACGCCGGCGGGCTCTTCGACGTCGTCGAGCGGGGCGCCTACGACGCCGTCCTGTGCCACGGCGTCCTGGAGTACGTCGACGACCCGGCGGACGGCGTCCGCAACGTGGTCGCCGCCCTGCGTGAGGACGGCGTGCTCAGCCTCCTCGCGGCGGGCCTCGGCGGCGCCGTCCTCGCGCGGGCCCTCGCCGGGCACTTCACGGAGGCCCGGCAGGCGCTCACGGACCCGGCCGGCCGCTGGGGCGAGGGCGACCCGGTGCCCCGGCGCTTCACCGCCGACCAGCTCACGGACCTGGTGGAGGGCGCGGGCCTCGCCGTCGGCGCGGTCCACGGTGTCCGGATCTTCGCCGATCTCGTCCCCGGCGTCCTCGTCGACACCGAGCCCGGCGCCCTGGAGGCGCTGCTGAGGCTGGAGGAGGCGGCGGCGGAACTGGCCGCCTTCCACGCCGTCGCGACCCAGCTCCACGTCCTCGCCGAGACCCGGCCGAGCTGACCGCGTCCCAGCTCGCGTCTTTACTCTGGCTTGATCAAGGTCCCGGCCGTGATGGAGTACGCCACAGGCCCTCCGTTCGGGCGCTGTGCGCCGTATGATCGAGGCAGACCGTTCCGGCATGACGGGTCGGTTGCTGGGGAATGGAAGCCTCAGCGGACCGGGACGCTCTTGACGGGTTCCGGTTGGCCAATTGGCGTAGAGGGGCGGGTTTCACGGGGGCGATTCCCTGCCTATCCTGAAGGGACCCCCGGGTCGCCCCGGCGACTGCACGATGAGGAGGACGCCGTGCCGCTCTCGGAGCACGAGCAGCGAATGCTTGAGCAGATGGAGCGAGCGCTGTACGCCGAAGACCCCAAGTTCGCGACAGCGCTTGAGGGAAGCGGGCTGCGGACGTACACCCGGCGACGGGTCTACCAGGCGGTCGCGGGCTTCCTCGTAGGTATCGCGCTCCTCATGGCCGGTATGGTCGCCCAGCAGGTCTGGCTCAGCGTGGTCGGGTTCCTCGTCATGCTGGGATGTGCCGTGCTCGCCGTGACCGGTTGGCGCAAGGCCCCCAAGCCGGGCGAGCAGCCCGCGGGAGGCGGACCCCAGGCCCGCCACCAGCCCCGGTCGAGGCGTTCCGTGATGGACCGCATCGAACAGCGCTGGCAGCGCCGCCGCGACGAGCAGCAGGGCCAGTGATCCCGGCCGCTCCGTAGCGCCTACAACTCCCAGACGGACCAGAGCACAGCTGAGGGGGCCACCCACGCGGATGGCCCCCTCAGCCATACGCCCCACAACCCCGTCCCTCTTTCGTGCGGCACCGACTAGCGCGGCGACGCCCTCCCGAGTGAGCACCCACCCCGCAGGAACGGGACGCCACGGGTGAGGCCCGCCGGAGCCCCCGCGAGCACGCGCGAACCCCGCGAGGGGGCAGGGGCGGCAGGTGGCCGCACACACCGAGGACCGCCGCAGTGCCCGAAGCACCACGGCGGCCCCCGGAACAGCCTCAGCCGCCCTGCTGCTGCCCCCGCTGCGCCCACGGCAGCCGCTGGGCCAGTTCGGTCCAGCGGGCCGCCCAGGACGCCTTGAGGGCGGTCCAGCGATCCATGAGGTCCCACATCGCCCGGACGGCGGAACGGGGGGCGACCAGGGCGCGCAGGCGGACCGGGAAGGCCGCGCGGGCGCGCAGTGCGGAGCGGACCGCGCGGACCTCGTCCGCGAGACCGGGCTCCGCGTGGGGACGCGGGGAGAACAGCACCTGCTCCACCGCGCCGGCGACCCGGTGCACCGACCGCGCAGCCGGCTCCTCCAGCTCACCGAGACGCACGATCCGCTCGGCCGCCCGCCGGGGCGTGAGCGCGTCGTCCGGCACGATGCCGAAGTCCCAGGCCGTGTCGGTCAGTTCCTGCCACACCGCGAGGACGTACGCGACGGCCGCCTCACCGGCCCGCACCGACGGATCCTCGTCCGGCGCCAGCGGATCACCCACGGCACCCTGCGGTCCCGCGCGCTCCGGCCCGCCCGCCCCGGTGTGCCGGGCCGACGCCAGCCGCACCGACCGGCGCCGCAGCCGCCACACCATCGGCAGCAGGGGCACCGAGACCACCAGCACGGCCAGCAGCGACCACCAGGCCACCTGGTACCAGGGAGTGCCCCCGCCACCGCCCGTCGCCTGGCCCAGCGGCGGCGTGCTCGCGCAGCCGTTCTCCTTGCGCTCCACCGCCGAGCACGTGGCGCTCGCCGAGGGCGCCGCCGACGGAGCCGCGCTCGCCGAGGCCGAGATCTCCGGCTGGGCCGGAAGCGACGTGTCCGAGGTGTCCGGCAGCGTGTAGGACGGCGTCGAACCGCGCGTCGGCGTCGGCTCGAAGCGCGTCCAGCCGACGCCCTCGAAGTACAGCTCCGGCCACGCGTGCGCGTCCCTGAGGCTCACCTCGACCGTGCCGTTGCCCTGCGGAGTCCCTGGCGCGAAGCCGACCGCGACCCGCGCCGGGATGCCCAGCGTGCGGGCCATGGCCGCCATCGCGAACGAGTAGTGGACGCAGAAGCCCTGCTTGTCCCGCAGGAACCGGGCGATCGCGTCCGGGCCCGTGCCGACGTCGACCTGCGTGTCGTACTGGAAGCCGCCGGTCACCGCGAAGTAGTCCTGGAGTGCGACCGCCTTCGCGTAGTCCGACTCGGCGCCCCGCGTGATCCGGCGGGCCTCCTGCCACACCAGCTGGGGCAGCGCGGCCGGAACCTCGGTGTAGTTGCCCAGGATCGACGAGCGCGCCACGGGCGCCGCCGCGAGCTGCTGGGCCGTCGGCCGCACCTCCAGGCTGTTGACCTGGTACGTCAGCCCGCGGGTGTTCTGGCCGTGGTCGCCGACGAGCGTCATGCCCTCCGGCTCGAACCGCCAGTTGCCGTCGATGCGCACGCCGCTCGGCGGGTACGGCATCGGCAGCCAGTCCTGCGCGTACCAGTCGGCGGCCGTGATCTGGGTGGTGATCTGCGTCCGCTTCACGTCGGAGCGCAGGCCCGTCGGCGTCGGGAAGTCCCGGGGGACCTCCTGGATGCGCTTGCGGGACGGGCGCCAGGTGGTGCCGTCGAAGTCGTCCAGGGAGACGATCCGCAGGTACATGTCCGACAGGTCGTTGGAGTTCGTCCGGACCGTCAGGACCGTGCGGTCCTGGTCCACGTTCAGGCTGTCGCGCAGCGAGACCAGCGGGTTGACGGCGGAGATCGTGCCCCCGCCGCCGTTCCCCACGCCCGCGCCCGCCGCCGTGCCGTCCAGCAGGCCGCCCTGGATCGCGGGCAGCGGCAGCAGCGGCACCACCAGGGCGACGCCGAGGGCGGCCAGGCCGATCCGCCGGCCCGTGCGTACCGGGGCCACCGGGCCCTCCGCCGCGCCGGGACCGCCGGGTCCGCGCGGGGCGCCGCCGAAGACGCGGCCCCACTGGGACAGCCGCTCCCGGCCCTCGGCGAGCAGCAGCATCAGGTAGCCGGCCGCCGCGACCAGGAACCACAGCCAGTCCGAGCCGCCGTTCGACAGCCCCGCCGCCACCGAGTACAGGGCGAGCAGCGGCAGGCCCGCCGGGGCCGCGTTGCGGAAGGTCACCGCGAGGGTGTCGACCAGCAGGCCGATCACCAGGACCCCGCCGATCAGCATCAGCCGGATGCCGTCGGACAGGGGCGCCGGGATCGCGTACCGGCTCACGTCGTCCCCGCCCGCCTGGAACAGGTCCGCGAAGCGCGTGACGGCCTCCGGGCCCGGGACGATCCCGGCCAGGGCCTGCTCACGGGCGAAGACCAGGGTCAGCAGCAGGACCGTCACCAGCGCCTGCGCGGCCACCGTCAGCGGGCGGGCCAGCGGGACCCGGCGGGCCGCCGCGCCCACGCCCGCCTGGACGAGCAGCAGCAGCGCCGCCTGGAGGAACCACGAGCTGCGGTCGACCAGGGGCAGCAGGGCGGTCGCCGCCATCAGCGTCGCCGCCGCGGAGCACAGCGTCAGTCTTGCCCGCCCGCTCATGATCCCGCCCTTCCGATCGTGCCCACCACGCCCGAGCGTTCGCGGTCCGCCTGGCGCCACAGGTCCTCCAACGAGGCGCCCCGCGCGACGCTCACCGCCGTCCAGCCCGCGTCCCGCAGCATCGTCAGCCGCTCCTGCTGACCCTTCATCGGTTCGGACCCGCCGTTCGGTTCACGGCCCGTGTCCCGGCTCCAGGAGTCGTTGTCGATGAGGAACGCGATCGCCCCTCCGCTGCGCTGGCGCATCTTCGCGGCCACCGCCGCCTGTTCCTCGTCGAGGTCGCCGAGGAACGCCACGAGCAGGCCCTCGTTGCCGCCGCGCAGCACGTCGTAGGCGCGCGAGAGGCCCGCGCCGTCGGAGTGGTCGACCACGGCGAGGGTGTCCATCATCAGGCCGGCCGCCTCGGCGGACTCGCCGCCGCCCGCGAAGCCCTCGGCGCCCTCGCCGGGGACCGCGCTGCCGGTGTCGGTGAGGAGGCGGACGGTGAAGCCGCGCTCCAGCATGTGCGTCAGCACCGACGCGGCGCCCGACACGGCCCACTCGAACGGCGCGTCGGGGCCCACCCCGTCGTACGCGATGCCCCGGGTGTCCAGCAGGACCGTGCACCGGGAGCGCTGGGGCTGTTCCTCGCGGCGGACCATCAGCTCGCCGTAGCGGGCCGTCGAGCGCCAGTGGACGCGGCGCAGGTCGTCGCCGTAGCGGTAGCCGCGCGGGATGACGTCGTCCTCGCCGGCCAGCGCGAGGGAGCGCTGACGGCCGTCGCCGTAGCCCTTGGCCTCGCCGCTGAAGCGGACCGGGGGGAGGGGTTCGACGCGCGGGATCACCGTCAGGGTGTCGTAGGAGGAGAAGGAGCGGGTCAGTTCGCACATGCCGAACGGGTCGGACAGGCGCAGTTGGAGGGGGCCCAGCGGGTAGCGGCCCCGCAGGTCGGAGCGGACCCGGTAGGAGACCTCGCGGCGTCCGCCCGCCTCGACGCGGTCCAGGACGAAGCGGGGGCGCGGGCCGAGGACGTAGGGGACGCGGTCCTGGAGCATCAGCAGGCCGGTCGGCATCCGCGAGACGTTGTCCATCCGCAGGTGCACCCGCGCCTCGCTGCCGGCCGGCACGCGCGCGGGGGAGAGCCGCCGGCTCCCCGCCACCCGGTACCGCGTCCGGTACAGCACCGCCGCGCAGATCAGCGGCAGCACCGCCAGCAGCAGGCCCACCCGCAGCAGGTCCGGCTGCCCGAGCACGTACGCGCACACGGCCGCCGCCACCCCGGCGGCCAGGAACGACCGCCCGCGCGTGGTCAGCCCGGCGAGCGCGGTCCGCACCCCGCCCTTCTCCCCGGCGCGCCCACCCGCGGAGCCGCCCCCGGAACGCCCGGGTGCCGACGCGGCCGGAGCAGCCGGCGCGTACCCGCCCGCCGGCCCGACAGAACCCCCGCCCGAACGCCCGCCACCACCACCAGGTATCGCCCCCGCGGCACTCGCCGTCGCCCCTGCGGGCCGCTCACCGGCCGGTGCCCCGCCGGGGCCGCTCCCCGGCGGGCTCGTGGGCCTCGGGGGATACCCGCCCCCCGGCGCCCCCGTGGAACCGCCCGCCCCCATGGAACCCCCTGTCCTCGCAGCCCCACCGGCCCCCACGGGACGCCCGCCGGACGCCGCCCAGGGACCGTCCGCAGACGCCCCCGTGGCACCCCCGGACGCACCTCCCGCAGTGCCCCCGGGGCCCGTCGCGCCAGGTGTCATCACAGGCCCCGGGTGCCGTACTGCTGGCCGTAGTCGCGCTGCTGGGGGGTCGCCGGGACCGGGGTGCGCTGCAGGATCTCCTCGACGACCTGCTCGGAGGTGCGGCGGTTGAGCTGGGCCTGCGCGGTGGGCAGGAGCCGGTGGGCGAGGACGGCGACGGCGAGGTTCTGGACGTCGTCCGGGAGGGCGTAGTCGCGCCCGGAGAGCGCGGCGGTGGCCTTCGCCGCGCGCAGGAGGTGCAGCGTCGCGCGCGGGGAGGCGCCCAGCCTGAGGTCGGGGTGCGTACGGGTGGCGGCGACGAGGTCGACGGCGTACCGCTTGACCGCCTCGGCGACGTGGACCCCGCGCACGGCCTCGACGAGCTTGACGATGTCGTGCGCGTGCGCCACCGGCTGGAGGTCGTCCAGCGGGCTGATCGCGCCGTGGACGTCGAGCATCTCCAGTTCGGCCTCGGGGCTCGGGTAGCCGATGGAGACGCGGGCCATGAAGCGGTCGCGCTGGGCCTCCGGCAGCGGGTAGGTGCCCTCCATCTCGACCGGGTTCTGCGTCGCGACGACCATGAAGGGGCTCGGCAGCTCGTACGACTGCCCGTCGATGGTGACCTGGCGCTCCTCCATGGACTCCAGGAGCGCGGACTGCGTCTTCGGCGAGGCGCGGTTGATCTCGTCGCCGATCACGATCTGCGCGAAGATCGCGCCGGGCTTGAACTCGAAGTCACGGCGCTGCTGGTCCCAGATGGACACGCCGGTGATGTCCGACGGCAGCAGGTCGGGCGTGAACTGGATCCGCCTCACCGAGCAGTCGATGGACCGCGCGAGCGTCTTCGCGAGCATCGTCTTGCCGACGCCCGGGACGTCCTCGATCAGCAGATGGCCCTCCGCGAGCAGCACGGTGAGCGCGAGTCGTACGACCTCGGGCTTGCCCTCGATCACGCTCTCCACCGAACCGCGGACCCTGTCCGCGGTGGCGGTCAGATCTGTCAGGCTCGCTCGGTCGTCATAGGTCGTCACCCGGCCCTCCTCGGCCCCTGCATGTCCGGGCCGCCGCTCTGTCGCGCGAACCGGCCCACCCCGAATCACGTACGCCGGCCGAGGAATGTTCGGCTCGGCGTCACAACCGCATTCTTGCCGCCGTTACCGATTCGTGTCACTCGGCTGTGGATAACTCCCCGCGACACGTCCGCGTTTGTGGCTTTTGCCGGTAATGGTGACAGCGTTTCGACAGGGTGCGGACCCTGCTACGACGCGGTCAGGACGGGTCGATCTCGCGCAGCAGGCCCGTCTTCACGTCGAAGACGAAGCCTCGCACATCGTCGGCGTGCAGGAGGAACGGCGAGGTACGCACGCGCTGCATGGACTGCCGGACGTCCTGGTCGACGTCCCGGAACGCCTCCACCGCCCACGCGGGACGCTGGCCGACCTCCATCTCCAGCTCGGTCCTGAAGTCCTCGGTGATCGCCTCCAGGCCGCAGCCCGTGTGGTGGATCAGGACGATGGAACGGGTGCCCAGCTTGCGCTGGCTGATCGTGAGCGAGCGGATGACGTCGTCGGTGACCACGCCGCCCGCGTTGCGGATCGTGTGGCAGTCGCCGAGTTCCAGGCCGAGCGCGGCGTGCAGGTCGAGACGGGCGTCCATGCAGGCCACGACCGCGACGCGCAGGACGGGACGGGCGTCCATGCCGGGGTCGGTGAACGCGGAGGCGTACCGCTCGTTCGCCTGCACCAGACGGTCGGTCACCGTGCCGCCGTTGCTTATGGCGCCGTGGGGGTCGGTCGATACGGATGAGGGAGTCGTCATAGTCATGACGGTACTGGTCACCGGCGTTCCGGGCCCGCTGTGAGAAGGGAAAATGAGGGTCATCGCACCCTGCGTGTGAGGTAAGCCACAAGAGTGGCCAGGTGGGGGTCCAAAGGGTGATTTCTCGCGCTACGCGGCGTCACGCGCGCGTGGGCCCGCGACGCGCAGGCCGGTTGATTGACCGTGAGACAGCGTGGACTAAAGTGACGCGAAGCGGGAGGCGCGGCAGCGGTGGCTCCCCGCTGAGCGAAACCAGAGCGAACTTCCCCGTGGGACCCCGGCCCGGCCGCCCGTAGTCTCCCCGCGTGCGCGGCGCGTACGTACGGGCCCCGCCGGCACTTGAGAGGGCCCCCTTGAGCAACAGCCGACACGTACCCGTGATGCTCCAGCGGTGCCTGGACCTGCTGGCGCCCGCGCTCCAGGAGCCCGGCGCGGTCGTCGTCGACTGCACGCTCGGGCTCGGCGGGCACAGCGAGGCGCTGCTGACCCGGTTCCCCGAGGCCCACCTCGTCGCCCTCGACCGGGACAAGGAGGCGCTGCGGCTGTCCGGGGAACGGCTCGCGCCCTTCGGGGAGCGCGCGAACCTCGTCCACGCCGTCTACGACGAACTGCCCGACGTCCTCGACCGGCTCGGCCACGCGCGCGTGCAGGGCGTTCTGTTCGACCTCGGGGTCTCCTCCATGCAGCTCGACGAGGCCGACCGGGGCTTCGCCTACGCGCAGGACGCGCCGCTGGACATGCGCATGGACCAGACGACCGGGATCAGCGCCGCCGAAGTCCTCAACACGTACCCCGCCGGGGAGTTGGTGCGCATCCTGCGCGCGTACGGCGAGGAGAAGCAGGCCAAGCGGATCGTCTCGGCGGTCGTGCGCGAGCGCGACAAGGAGCCGTTCACGAACAGTGCGCGGCTCGTCGAGCTGATCCGGAACGCGCTTCCGCAGGCCGCCAAGCGGACCGGGGGCAACCCCGCCAAGCGCACCTTCCAGGCGCTGCGGATCGAGGTCAACGGCGAACTGTCGGTCCTGGAGCGGGCGATCCCCGCGGCCGTCAAGTCCCTCGCCGTGGGCGGCCGGATCGCCGTCCTCGCGTACCACTCCCTCGAAGACCGCCTGGTCAAGCAGGTGTTCGCGGCCGGCGCCGCCAACACCGCGCCGCCCGGCCTCCCCATCGTCCCCGAGCGCTACCAGCCCCGGCTCAAGCTGCTCACCCGCGGTGCCGAACTTCCCACCGAGGAAGAGATCGCCGAGAACCGCCGAGCCGCCCCCGCCCGCCTGCGGGGCGCCGAGCGCATCAGGGAGGACGTCGAGTGACCCGACCAGACCCCGCGAAGTCCGCCCACTCCGAAGACCACACCCCGCGCACCCACGGGTCCCGGACGCCGCCGAGTCACCCCGACGCCCGTCAGGCCCCGAGGCCCCCGCGCGCCAGGCCGATCCCGGTAGCTCCGTGCGGCGAGTCGGCCTCGGTAACCCCCGAGGGCCGTCCGCTCCTGAGGGGCCCGCACGGTGGGCCGACCCGGGGGCGGCTCGACGGCCGCCCGGTCCCGGAGAGGGCACGTGGGCGGCTGGGTTCGGTGTTCGGTGGCAATCCGGCCCCGGGGCTCGTGTCCAGTGCGCCGCGCGCTCAGGGTGAGCCGGTTTCCGGCGTTTGCGGGGGCTCGGTCACCGCAGGGCGCTCAGGTGTCCCGCAGCGGCGTGCTTGCGCAGTGGCACCTTCCGGGGGTTTTCCGCAGGGGGGCGCATCCCTGCGGGTGGCTCAGGCGTCCTACTCGGTGGAGGGGTTGTGAGCGGGAAAGGTGAACTCAGGGGTCGGCTGGCGGGGTTGTTGCCGGTCGGGGGCGGTGCGTCGGCCGGGCGGACGCCGTTCGTGCTGCTGGTCGTCGTGCTGCTCGGCGGCGGGCTGATCGGGCTGCTGGTGCTCAACTCGGCGCTCAGCGAAGGCGCGTTCAGGATGGACGACCTCCAGCGGGAGACCAAGAGCCTCACCGACGAGCAGCAGGCGCTCCAGCGGGACATCGACGCGTACTCCGCGCCGGACGCGCTCCAGAAGCGGGCCCGCGAGCTGGGCATGGTCCCCGGCGGCGACCCCGCCTTCCTCGCGCCGGACGGCACCGTCAAGGGCGTCCCCTCGCCCGCCGCCCAGCCCTCCGGCGCACACGCGCAGGAGGCCGTCCGCCCGCCCGAGGCGATCACCCTGTCCCAGACGAACCAGGGACAGCCGGGCCAGAGTCAGCCGGGCCAGGCCAGCCAGCCCGGTCAGACCACCCCGTCCGGTCAGACCAGCCAGTCCGCTCCGATCGGTCAGCCCGGCCGGCCCGCTCAGCCCGGTCAAGCCGGCCAACCCCTCGGCCGGCCCGACCAGTCCGCGACTCAGCAGGATCTGACCACTGGTCAGCGGACCCCGCAGACCCCCTCCGCAGGAACCCCCGCCCCCTCGACCCCCGGCAGGTGACGGAAGTGTCCGACAGGGAACCGCCCCGCCGGCGCGTACCCGGCCCCGCCAGGCCCCCGCGCCCCGCACAGGGCGCGCAACGCCGGCCCGGACCGGCCGCGCGCCCCCAGGCGAGGCGCCCCGCGGCCCCCCGCCCCCGCGCCCCGCGCCCCCCGGCCCCCGCGAAGCCGCTGCGCCTCGGCAGCCCGAGGCCCCGCCTGCGCCTGGTCGGCGTCGCGCTCGCCCTCGTCCTGACCGCCTTCGTCGTCCGCCTCCTCCAGGTCCAGGCGGTCGACGCGAGCACGTACACCGCGAAGGCCGAGCAGAACCGGTACGTCGGTCAGGTGCTCGCGGCCGAGCGCGGGGAGATCACCGACCGCAGCGGCGTCGCCCTCGCGACCAGCGAGGACGCCTACGACATCACCGCCGACCCGACGATGTTCTCGGCGAAGCAGCTGAAGATCGACGACGGCCCCGAACAGGCCGCCGCCCTGCTCGCGCCGATCCTCGGCCAGGACCAGGCCGCCCTGGTGAAGAAGCTGCGCCCGAAGAACTCGGCGTCGCGGTACGCGAAGCTCGCCTCGCGCCAGACCCCGCAGGTGTGGAAGCAGATCCGCGACCTGCGGGCGACCCTCGCCGAGAAGGCGAGCGCGGACAAGACCGCCGTCAACGTCCTGGGCGGCGTCTTCGCCGTGCCCAGCAGCAAGCGCGTGTACCCCAACGGGGATCTGGCCGCCGGGATACTGGGCTGGGTCAACGCGGAGGGCGTCGGCGGCGGTGGCGTCGAGCAGCAGCTGAACAAGACGCTGGCCGGCAAGGACGGCAAGATCAGGTACGCCCAGTCGGGCGGCCGGCAGGTGCCGACCGCCGGGTCCACGGAGACGCCCGCCGTCCCCGGTTCGGACGTCGAGCTGACCATCGACCGGGACATCCAGTGGGCCGCGCAGAACGCGATCACGGAACAGGTCCGGAAGTCGAAGGCCGACCAAGGCTACGTCATCGTCCAGGACACCCGCACCGGCGAGATCCTGGCCATGGCGAACTCCCCGGGCTTCGACCCGAACGACCTGTCCTCGGCGTCGTCGGCGAACATGGGCAACGCGGCCGTCCAGGACGCGTACGAGCCCGGCTCCACCGCCAAGGTCGTCTCCATGGCGGCCGTCCTGGAGGAGAACGCGGCGACGCCGCTGACCAGGGTCACCGTGCCGAACCGGCTGCACCGGGGCGACCGGCTCTTCCAGGACGACATCGACCACCCGACCTGGTACCTGACCCTCAACGGCGTCCTGGCGAAGTCGTCGAACATCGGCACCATCCTCGCCACCGGTCAGCTCGGCAAGACGCAGCCCGAGGCGAACCAGGTCCTCGCCTCCTACCTGCGCAAGTTCGGCGTCGGTCAGCCGACCGGGCTCGGCTTCCCCGGCGAGACGCGCGGCATCCTCGCCCCGGCCGCCGACTGGTCGACCTCGCAGCAGTACACGATCCCCTTCGGCCAGGGCATGTCCGTCAGCGCCCTCCAGGCGGCCTCCGTGTACTCGACGATCGCCAACGGCGGCGTCCGCGTCGAGCCGACGCTGGTGCGCGGCACCGAGGGACCCGACGGCCGCTTCACGCCCGCGCCCGCGCCGCAGACGTCACGCGTCGTCAGCGCGCAGACGGCCCGGACGCTGAGCCAGATGCTCGAGTCCGTGGTCGACGACCGGGAGGGCACCGGCACCAAGGCCCGCATCCCCGGCTACCGGGTGGCCGGCAAGACGGGCACCGCGAACCGAGTCGATCCCGCCACCGGCACGTACAAGGGGTACACGTCCTCCTTCGCGGGCTTCGCGCCCGCCGACAACCCACGCGTCACCGTCTACTGCGCCATCCAGAACGCGACGAAAGGCAGCTACTTCGGCGGCCAGATCTGCGGCCCGATCTTCAAGCAGGTCATGGAGTTCGCCCTGAAGACCCTCCAGGTACCGCCCACCGGGACGAAGCCCGCGAACCTTCCCGTGACCTTCACGCCGTGAACCGTTCAGCGCCGAACAGCCAGGAACCAGCCCGTGACCATGATCACTCCCGACCCGGGGAACCACGCCCCGCCCCCGTCCTCGCTTCGCTCCGGAGCGGGTCAGCCCGGTACGCTCACCGCCGTGCCACACGCTGATCAGTCCCGAACCACCCCGAAAGGCGCCCCCGTGACCCACCCGGGACCGCCCCGGCCGACCCAGGTCTCCGCCACCTCCCTCGCGGACCTCGCCGGCCGGCTGGGAGCCCCGAAGCCGCAGGCCACCGCCGAGATCACGGGCATCACCCACGACTCGCGCGCCGTGCGCCCCGGCGACCTGTACGTCGCCCTCGCGGGCGCCCGCGCGCACGGCGCCGACTTCGTCGCCCAGGCCGCGGGCCAGGGCGCGAGCGCCGTCCTGACCGACCCGGCCGGCGAGAGCCGCGCCGCGGCGACCGGTCTGCCGGTGCTCGTCGTCGACGACCCGCGCGCGCGGATGGGCGACCTGGCGGCCACCATCTACGGCCGCCCCGGCGAGGGCCTGCTCCAGATCGGCATCACCGGCACCTCCGGCAAGACCACCACCGCCTACCTCGTCGAGGGCGGCCTGCCCCGGCCCGCCGGGCTCATCGGCACCGTCGAGACCCGCATCGGCGAACAGAGCGTCAAGTCCGAGCGCACCACCCCCGAGGCCACCGACCTCCAGGCCCTGTTCGCCGTCATGCGCGAACGCGGCGTCGAGGCGGTCGCCATGGAGGTCTCCAGCCACGCCCTGTCGCTCGGCCGGGTCGACGGCTGCGTCTTCGACGTCGCCGTCTTCAACAACCTCAGCCCGGAGCACATGGAGTTCCACTCCGGCATGGAGGACTACTTCCGGGCCAAGGCGCAGTTGTTCACCCGCGCGCGCAGCAAGGTCGGCGTCGTCAACTTCGACGACGAGTACGGCCGCCGGCTCGTCACCGAGGCCGAGGTGCCGGTCGTCACGTTCTCCGCCGAGGGCCACCCGGACGCCGACTGGCGCGCGGTGGACGTCCACATCGGCGCGATGGACTCGGACTTCACGGTCGTCACGCCGGACGGCACCCGGATCCCGGCCAAGTCGCCGATCCCGGGCCCGTTCAACGTGGCCAACAGCCTCGCCGCGATCGTCGCGCTCGCGACCGCCGGCCTCGACCCGCGCGCCGCCGCCGACGGCGTCGCCGCCGTGCCCGGCGTGCCGGGGCGCCTGGAGCGGGTCGACGCCGGACAGCCGTACCTCGCGGTCGTCGACTACGCGCACAAGACGGACGCCGTCGAGTCGGTGCTCAAGGCGCTGCGCAAGGTCACCAAGGGGCGGCTGCACATCGTGCTCGGCTGCGGCGGCGACCGGGACGTCACCAAGCGGTCCCCGATGGGCGCGGCTGCGGCCCGGCTCGCCGACACGGCCGTCCTGACCTCCGACAACCCCCGCTCCGAGGACCCCCTCGCGATCCTCACCGCGATGCTGGAGGGCGCCGCCTCGGTGCCGGCCCACGAGCGCGGCGAGGTGCTGCTGTTCGAGGACCGGGCCGCCGCGATCGAGGCCGCCGTCGCCCGCGCGCACGCCGGGGACACCGTGCTGGTCGCGGGCAAGGGCCACGAGCAGGGCCAGGACATCGCCGGCGTGGTCCGTCCCTTCGACGACCGCCAGGTGCTTCGAGAAGCCATCCAGAAGACCCAGGGATGAACTTGTGATCGCCCTCTCCCTCGCCGAGATCGCTGAAGTCGTCGGCGGGCAGATTCACGCCATACCGGATCCGTCCGCGCGCGTCACGGGCCCCGTCGTCCGCGACTCCCGCGAGGCCGGACCCGGCAGCCTCTTCGTCGCCTTCGTCGGCGAACGCGTCGACGGCCACGACTACGCGCGCCAGGTCACCGACGCGGGCGCGGTCGCCGTCCTCGCGTCGCGGCCGGTGGACGCGCCGGCGATCGTCGTGGACGACGTGCAGAAGGCCCTCGGCGCCCTCGCCCGGCACGTCGTGGGACAGCTCGGCGCGACCCTCGTCGCGCTGACCGGCTCGGCGGGCAAGACCAGCACCAAGGACCTGATCGCCCAGGTGCTCCAGAGCCACGCGCCCACCGTTTTCACACCGGGCTCGCTCAACAACGAGATCGGGCTGCCGCTGACCGCGCTGAGCGCCACTCAGGACACGCGTTTCCTCGTCCTGGAGATGGGCGCGCGAGGCATCGGTCACATCAGCTACCTCACCGAGCTGACCCCCCCGAAGATCGGCCTCGTCCTCAACGTCGGCACCGCCCACATCGGCGAGTTCGGCGGCCGGGAGCAGATCGCGCAGGCCAAGGGCGAGCTGGTCGAGAGTCTGCCCCCGGCAGAGGAGGGCGGTGCTGCGATCCTCAACGCCGACGACCCCCTGGTCCGGGCCATGGCCTCCCGTACGAAGGCGAAGGTGGTCCTTTTCGGCGAGAGCGACGAAGCGGACGTACGCGCCGAGAACGTGCGACTCACGGACAGCGGACAGCCCTCCTTCAGGCTTCGCACACCCTCCGGTGCGAGCGACGTGACCATGCGCCTGTACGGTGAGCACCACGTGTCGAACGCGCTCGCCGCCGCCGCCGTCGCCCATGAGCTGGGCATGTCCGCAAGTGAGATCGCCACCGCGCTCTCCGAGGCGGGCACCCTCTCCCGCTGGCGGATGGAGGTCACCGAGCGCCCGGACGGCGTGACGATCGTCAACGACGCCTACAACGCGAACCCCGAGTCCATGCGAGCGGCGCTGCGCGCGCTCGTGGCCATGGGCAAGGGGCGGCGGACCTGGGCGGTGCTCGGCAAGATGGCCGAGCTCGGGGACGAGGCGCTCGCCGAGCACGACGCGGTCGGGCGGCTCGCCGTCCGGCTCAATGTCGGCAAGCTCGTCGCGGTCGGCGGCAGGGAAGCCGCCTGGCTGCAACTGGGCGCATATAACGAGGGTTCGTGGGGTGAGGAGTCGGTGCACGTGTCCGACGCACAGGCGGCGGTCGACCTGTTGCGCAGCGAGTTGCGCCCGGGGGACGTCGTACTCGTGAAGGCGTCCCGATCGGTCGGTCTGGAGAGTGTCGCCGAGGCGCTGCTCACCGCTGAGGGCGAGGTCTCCGCCCGATGATGAAGCAGATCCTGTTCGCAGGTGTCATTGGTCTGTTCCTGTCCCTGGTCGGCACCCCGCTGCTGATCAAGCTGCTGGCCCGCAAGGGCTACGGCCAGTACATCCGCGACGACGGCCCGCGCGAGCACGCCAGCAAGCGCGGTACGCCGACCATGGGCGGCATCGCGTTCATCCTCGCGACGGTCGCCGCCTACTTCGGCGCGAAGCTCATCGCCGGCAAGCCCCCGACCTACTCGGGGCTGCTGGTGCTCGGTCTGATGATCGGCATGGGCCTGGTCGGCTTCCTGGACGACTACATCAAGATCGTCAAGCGGCGTTCGCTCGGTCTGCGGGCCAAGGCGAAGATGGCCGGCCAGCTCATCGTCGGCATCGGCTTCGCGGTGCTGTCGCTCCAGTTCGCGGACAACAGGGGCAATACGCCCGCGTCCACGAAACTCTCGTTCATCACGGACTTCGGCTGGGCCCTCGGACCCGTGCTGTTCGTCGTGTGGGCGCTGTTCATGATCCTGGCCATGTCCAACGGCGTGAACCTGACGGACGGTCTGGACGGCCTCGCCACCGGCGCCTCGGTGCTGGTGTTCGGCGCGTACACGTTCATCGGCGTCTGGCAGTACCAGGAGTCCTGCGCCAACGGCGAGACGCTGACCAACCCCAACGCCTGCTTCGAGGTACGAGATCCACTCGACCTGGCGGTCGTGTCGGCGGCCCTCATGGGCGCCTGCCTCGGCTTCCTGTGGTGGAACACCTCGCCGGCGAAGATCTTCATGGGCGACACCGGCTCGCTGGCCCTCGGCGGTGTGCTGACCGGCCTCGCGATCTGCTCCCGCACGGAGCTGCTGGTCGCCCTCATGGGCGGTCTTTTCGTCCTCATCACCATGTCGGTCGTCATCCAGGTCGGCTCGTTCCGCCTCACCGGCAAGCGCGTCTTCCGGATGGCACCACTCCAGCATCACTTCGAACTCAAGGGCTGGTCCGAGGTCCTGGTCGTGGTCCGCTTCTGGATCATCCAGGGCATCTGCGTCATCGTCGGACTCGGCCTCTTCTACGCGGGATGGGCAGCGGACAAGTGACCGACTGGCAGGGAAAGCACGTCGTCGTCGCCGGACTCGGCGTCTCGGGCGTCCCGGCGGCCAAGGTGCTGCGCGGGCTCGGCGCGGAGGTCACCGTCGTCAACGACGGCGACGACGACCGCGCACGCGCGCAGGCGGACGACCTGAGGGAACTCGGCGTCACCGTCCGCCTCGGCGACGGCAGCACCCTGCCGGAGGGCACCGATCTCGTCGTCACCGCGCCGGGCTGGCAGCCCGACAAGCCCCTCTTCACGGCGGCCCGCGCGGCCGGCGTCGAGATCTGGGGCGACGTCGAACTGGCCTGGCGCCTGCGCGGCCCGGACGCGCCGCCCTGGCTGTGCGTCACCGGCACCAACGGCAAGACGACGACGACCCGGATGCTGGCGTCGATCCTGACGGCGGCGGGCCTGCGCACGGCCGCCGTCGGCAACATCGGCGTCTCCCTGCTGGACGCGGTGAACGGCGACTACGACGTCCTGGCCGTCGAACTCTCCAGCTACCAGCTCCACTGGGCGCCCTCGCTGCGCGCCCACTCCGCCGCCGTCCTCAACCTCGCGCCGGACCACCTCGACTGGCACGGCTCCATGGAGGCGTACGCCGCCGACAAGGGCCGCGTCTACGAGGGCAACCGCGTCGCCTGCGTCTACAACGCCGCCGACAAGGCCACCGAGGACCTGGTGCGCGAGGCGGACGTCGAGGAGGGCTGCCGCGCGATCGGCTTCACCCTGGGCACCCCGGGCCCCTCCCAACTCGGCGTCGTGGAAGGCATCCTGGTCGACCGCGCGTTCGTCGAGAACCGGCACAAGAACGCCCAGGAACTCGCCGAGGTCGCGGACGTCGACCCGCCGGCCCCGCACAACATCGCCAACGCCCTCGCCGCAGCCGCCCTCGCGCGCGCGTACGGGGTGCCCGCGGCGGCCGTCCGCGACGGGCTGCGCGCCTTCACGCCGGACGCCCACCGCATCGCCCACGTGGCCGACGTGGCCGGCGTCGCCTACGTCGACGACTCCAAGGCGACCAACACCCACGCCGCCGAGGCGTCGTTGGCGGCGTACGAGTCGATCGTGTGGATCGCCGGCGGGCTCGCCAAGGGGGCCACGTTCGACGAGTTGGTGGCCCGCTCCGCGCAGCGGCTGCGCGGCGTCGTCCTGTTCGGCGCCGACCGTGCGCTGATCCGGGAGGCCCTGGCGCGACACGCGCCGGAGGTACCCGTCGTGGACCTCGACCGGACCGACACTGGGGCGATGCTCCAGGCGGTGCGTGAGGCCCAGCGCCTCGCGGCCGAGGGCGACACCGTGCTCCTCGCCCCGGCGTGCGCCTCGATGGACATGTTCACCAATTACAACCAGCGTGGGGACGCGTTCGCGGAGGCCGTTCGCGAGATCGGCTGACGGCGGGTTCTCCAGGAAATCAGGGGGTTGCCGTCACGTGTCCAGTAGCCGTACCGGGCGTCCTCCCACCCAGCGGGTCGTGCGGCGGCCCGTCGTCCCGAGCCCTCGCGGCAAGCGCGACAATCCGCTGCTGCGCCTGCACGCCCGCGCCCGAAGGGCCTGGGACCGGCCTCTCACCGCCTACTACCTGATCCTCGGCGGGAGTCTGCTCATCATCGTGCTCGGGCTCGTGATGGTGTACTCCGCCTCGCAGATCACCGCGCTCCAGAAGTCGCTGCCCGGCAGCTTCTTCTTCCGCAAGCAGTTCCTCGCCGCGTGCCTGGGCGGGGCGCTGCTGGTGGCGGCGATGCGCATGCCGGTCAAGCTGCACCGGGCGCTGGCCTACCCGATCCTCGCGGGCGCCGTGTTCCTGATGGCGCTCGTCCAGGTGCCGGGGATAGGGAAGACCGTCAACGGCAACCAGAACTGGATCGCCCTCGGGGGGTCGTTCCAGATCCAGCCGAGCGAGTTCGGGAAGCTGGCGCTGGTGCTGTGGGGGGCCGACCTGCTCGCCCGCAAGCAGGACAAGAAGCTGCTCACGCAGTGGAAGCACATGCTCGTCCCGCTGGTCCCCGTCGCGTTCATGCTGCTCGGACTCATCATGCTCGGCGGCGACATGGGCACGGCGATCATCCTGACGGCCGTCCTGTTCGGCCTGTTGTGGCTGGCGGGGGCGCCCACGCGGCTGTTCGTCGGGGTGTTGTCGGTGGCGACGGCGATCGGGCTGATCCTCATCAAGACGAGCCCGAACCGGATGGCGCGCCTGCAGTGCATCGGCGCGACCGACCCCAAGGCGGGCCCGGTGGACTGCTGGCAGGCGGTGCACGGGATCTACGCGCTCGCCTCGGGCGGCATCTTCGGTTCCGGGCTCGGCGCGAGTGTGGAGAAATGGGGTCAACTCCCCGAAGCGCACACCGACTTCATCTTCGCCGTCACCGGTGAGGAACTGGGCCTCGCGGGGACGCTGTCGGTCCTCGCCCTGTTCGCGGCTCTAGGCTATGCGGGTATCCGCGTGGCCGGACGCACGGAGGACCCCTTCGTGAGGTATGCCGCGGGAGGCGTGACCACCTGGATCATGGCCCAGGCCGTGATCAACATCGGTGCGGTGCTCGGCCTGCTGCCGATCGCCGGTGTCCCGCTCCCGCTGTTCTCCTACGGAGGTTCCGCCCTGCTGCCGACCATGTTCGCCATCGGGCTGCTCATCGCGTTCGCGCGCGACGACCCCGCTGCGCGGGCGGCGCTCGCGATGCGGCAGACCCGCTTTGGTAGAAAGCGGGGCGGGAGCCCCCGGGAACCCCGGAGATGGAACACGATGCGACGGCGTGCCCCGGCACGTCCGTCCGGAGAGCGGTGAATTTCGGTGCATGTCGTACTCGCAGGCGGAGGGACCGCCGGCCACATCGAGCCCGCGCTCGCCCTCGCGGACGCCCTGCGCAGGATGGACCCGACCGTGGGCATCACGGCTCTGGGCACGGAGCGGGGCCTGGAGACCACGCTGGTCCCGCAGCGCGGCTACGAGCTGGCGCTGATCCCGGCCGTCCCGCTGCCCCGCAAGCCCACGCCCGAGCTGATCACCGTCCCGGGCCGGCTGCGCGGCACCATCAAGGCCACCGAGCAGATCCTGGAGCGCACCAAGGCGGACTGCGTCGTCGGCTTCGGCGGCTACGTCGCCCTGCCCGGCTACCTCGCCGCCAAGCGCCTGGGCGTGCCGATCGTCATCCACGAGGCCAACGCCCGCCCCGGCCTGGCCAACAAGATCGGCTCCCGGTACGCCGCCCAGGTCGCCGTCTCCACGCCCGACAGCAAGCTGCGCGACGCCCGCTACATCGGCATCCCGCTGCGCCGCTCCATCGCCACCCTGGACCGCGCGGCGGCCCGCCCCGAGGCCCGGCACATGTTCGGCCTCGACCCGAACCTGCCGACGCTGCTCGTCTCCGGCGGCTCGCAGGGTGCCCGGCGCCTCAACGAGGTCGTCCAGCAGGTCGCGCCCTGGCTCCAGCAGGCCGGCATCCAGATCCTGCACGCGGTCGGCCCGAAGAACGAACTGCCGCACGTACAGCAGATGCCGGGGATGCCCCCGTACATCCCGGTAAGTTACCTGGACCGGATGGACCTCGCGTACGCCGCGGCCGACATGATGCTCTGCCGCGCGGGCGCGATGACCGTCGCCGAACTCTCCGCCGTCGGACTCCCGGCCGCCTACGTCCCGTTGCCCATCGGCAACGGCGAACAGCGGCTGAACGCCCAGCCGGTGGTCAAGGCCGGCGGCGGACTGCTGGTCGACGACGCGGAACTGACGCCGGAATGGGTCCGGGAGAACGTCCTGCCCGTCCTCGCCGACCCGCACCGGCTGTACGAGATGTCCCGCGCGGCGGGCGAGTTCGGCCGCCGGGACGCGGACGAACTCCTCGTCCGCATGGTGTACGAGGCGATCGCCTCACGCCGCTAGGCGCCGACGAAAGGGCAGACAGCGTGGCCGCAGGAGCCTCCACCGCCGAGCGTGGCGCGGTACGTCGGCAGGGCCCGCCCGGCCCGCCCCTGCTGCGGCGGCTGGGGCCGCGCAGGCTCCGGCTGGCGCTCGCCCTCGCGGTGGCCGCCGTGCTCCTCGCGGCGGGCGGCGCCTGGGTGCTGTACGGCTCCTCCTGGCTGCGCGTGGAGCGCGTCGCCGTCTCGGGGACGGACGTCCTGACGCCGGACCAGGTCCGGGACGCGGCCCGGGTCCCGGTCGGCTCGCCGCTGGTGTCGATCGACACCGACGCGATCCGGTCACGTCTGGAGCGGGCGCTGCCGCGCGTCGACGAGGTCGACGTGTCCCGTTCCTGGCCGCACGGCGTCGTCCTCAAGGTGACCGAGCGCGTCCCCGTCCTGCTGATCCGGCACGGCGCCGGGTACACCGAGGTCGACGACGAGGGTGTCCGGTTCGCGACGGTCCCTCAACCGCCCGAGGGGGCACCGCTGCTGGAGCTGGCGCTGTCGAACTCCGGTTCCACCGCCGCGAGTCTGCGCCGCTTCGGCGAGGACCGGCTCGTGCGCGAGGCGGTGCGCGCGGCCGGCAGCCTGCCGTCCGCCGTCCTGAAAAGCACAAAAACCGTCAAAGTGCGTTCGTATGACGATATTTCGCTCGATCTGGCGGACGGTCGGACTGTTTCCTGGGGGAGTTCGGAGAAGGGCGCGGCGAAGTCCCGCGCACTCAGCGCTCTCATGAAGGCCCAGCCGGACGCCCGGCACTTCGACGTGAGCGTCCCCACCGCCCCCGCGTCAGCGGGGAGTTGACGCACATACGCGCAGGCCAGCACCCTGGTTGGGCAGCGACATGGCTGATCACATAGGGTGAAAAGAAAAACGGGAGGTTCGGCGTGTTCGTTGAACGGGCGCCACTTGTCGACTTAGTGTCCTGTTCAGAAGACTCCAAGGAACAGACACACTGGTAACCCTAAACTTCAGCGTTAGGGTTCGGGTCGGCGCTACGGACCGTCCCATTCGGCATCCGTCGCCGGGGCACAGGCAACTGGGCAACGGCGGCAACGTAATTCGAGGCGAGAGGCCTTCGACGTGGCAGCACCGCAGAACTACCTCGCAGTCATCAAGGTCATCGGTGTCGGCGGCGGTGGTGTCAATGCCATCAACCGGATGATCGAAGTCGGACTCAAGGGCGTCGAGTTCATCGCCATCAACACCGACGCGCAGGCGCTGTTGATGAGCGACGCCGACGTCAAGCTCGACGTCGGCCGCGAACTCACCCGCGGACTCGGCGCCGGCGCCAACCCGGCGGTCGGCCGCAAGGCCGCCGAGGACCACCGCGAGGAGATCGAGGAGGTCCTCAAGGGGGCCGACATGGTCTTCGTGACGGCCGGCGAGGGCGGCGGCACCGGCACCGGCGGCGCACCCGTCGTCGCCAACATCGCCCGCTCGCTCGGCGCGCTCACCATCGGCGTGGTCACCCGCCCGTTCACCTTCGAGGGCCGGCGCCGCGCCAACCAGGCCGAGGACGGCATCGCGGAACTGCGCGAAGAGGTCGACACCCTCATCGTCATCCCCAACGACCGGCTGCTGTCCATCTCGGACCGCCAGGTCTCCGTCCTCGACGCCTTCAAGTCGGCCGACCAGGTCCTGCTCTCCGGTGTCCAGGGCATCACCGACCTCATCACCACCCCGGGCCTGATCAACCTTGACTTCGCCGACGTCAAGTCCGTGATGTCCGAGGCCGGTTCGGCGCTCATGGGCATCGGCTCGGCCCGCGGCGACGACCGCGCGGTGGCCGCCGCCGAGATGGCCATCTCCTCGCCGCTCCTCGAAGCCTCCATCGACGGCGCCCGCGGTGTCCTGCTCTCCATCTCCGGCGGCTCGGACCTCGGCCTGTTCGAGATCAACGAGGCCGCCCAGCTGGTCTCCGAGGCCGCCCACCCCGAGGCGAACATCATCTTCGGCGCCGTCATCGACGACGCCCTCGGCGACGAGGTCCGCGTCACGGTCATCGCGGCCGGCTTCGACGGGGGCCAGCCCCCGGCCCGCCGGGACAACGTGATCGGCTCGGCCTCCACCCGCCGCGAGGAGCCCGCCCCGGTCAGCCGGCCCGAGTCCCGCCCGTCCTTCGGCTCGCTCGGCAGCGTGACGCCGAAGGAGGACCCGGAGCCCGCTCCGGAGCCGGTCGCCGACCTGCCCCCGCTGAGCCCGCCGGTCCCGCCGTCGCGGACCTACTCGGACAGCGCCGCCGAGGAACTGGACGTCCCGGACTTCCTGAAGTGATAGGACAGCGCGAGAGCGTGAGCGGCGCGCACTTCGCCTTCACCGACCGGTGGGGTGGGGTGAGCGCCGCTCCGTATGAGGAGCTGAACCTCGGCGGCGCGGTCGGTGACGACCCCGCCGCCGTCCTGACCAACCGCGAACTGGCCGCCAAGTCGCTCGGGTTGGACCCGGCCGACGTGGTGTGGATGAACCAGGTGCACGGCGCTGACGTTCAGGTCGTCAGCGAACCCTGGGGCACGAAGCCGGTTCCGGAGGTCGACGCGATCGTCACCGCCCGCCCCGGCCTCGCGCTCGCCGTCCTCACCGCCGACTGCGTGCCCGTCCTGCTGGCCGACCCGGTCGCCGGTGTCGCCGCCGCCGCGCACGCGGGCCGGCCCGGCATGGTGAAGGGCGTCGTCCCCGCCGCCGTGCGCGCCATGATCGAACTCGGCGCCGAACCGGCGCGCATCGTCGCCCGCACCGGGCCCGCGGTCTGCGGCCGGTGCTACGAAGTGCCGGCGGACATGCGCGCCGAGGTCGCCGCGCTCGAACCGGCGGCGTACGCGGAGACGAGCTGGGGCACTCCCGCCGTCGACGTCGCCGCCGGAGCGCACGCGCAACTCGACGCGCTCGGTGTGCGCGACCGGGCGCAGTCCCCGGTGTGCACGCTGGAGTCGCACGACCACTTCTCGTACCGCCGCGACCGCTCGACAGGGCGACTCGCGGGATATGTCTGGTTGGGCTGATGGGGCATGACGGACCGTAAGGACGAACTCGCCGGGAATCTGGCGAAGGTTGAGGAGCGCATCGCGCGCGCGTGCGCCGATGCCGGGCGGGCCCGGTCGGAGGTGACGCTGATCGTCGTCACCAAGACCTATCCGGCGAGCGATGTGCGGATGCTCGCCGAACTCGGGGTGCGCCACGTCGCCGAGAACAAGGACCAGGACGCCGCGCCCAAGGCCGCCGAGTGCGCGGACCTGCCGCTGACCTGGCACTTCGTCGGGCAGTTGCAGACCAACAAGGCGCGTTCCGTGGTGGGTTACGCGGACTACGTGCAGTCGGTGGACCGGGATCGGCTGGTCGTCTCGCTGTCGAAAGAGGCCGGGAAGGCCGGGCGGGAGACCGGGTGCCTGATCCAGGTCGCGCTGGACGCGGGCGAGAGTGCGCGCGGTGAGCGCGGGGGCGTCGCGCCGGGCGGAATCGAGGAGTTGGCCGAGCTGATCGCCGGCTCGCCGGGGCTGCGGCTCGACGGGCTGATGACCGTCGCTCCGCTGACCGGGGAGTACGCCGGCCGTGAACGGGCGGCGTTCGGGCGGCTGATGGATTTGTCGACCGACCTGCGCCGAACTCATCCGGCTGCCACCATGGTGTCAGCGGGGATGAGCGCGGACCTTGAGCAGGCCGTGGCTGCCGGGGCGACACATGTGCGCGTCGGCAGTGCGGTACTCGGAGTCCGTCCTCGGCTCGGGTAACGTCGCCAGGAAGTCGGACCACAGTAGAAAATATGGTCATTACCCGCCAGGAGGCGGACACAAGGGCCACGTGGATCGCGGGACTTGGCAGTCGTCAACCGATCCACCACAGAGCGGAGGACTCAGAGCATGGCCGGCGCGATGCGCAAGATGGCGGTCTACCTCGGCCTCGTGGAGGACGATGGGTACGACGGCCGGGGCTTCGACCCCGATGACGACTTCGAACCCGAGCTGGACGAACCCGAGCGCGACCACCGGCGGCACGAACCGTCCCACCAGTCGCACAACGCACATCAGTCCCAAAGGGACGAAGAGGTGCGAATCGTCCAACCCCCCGCTCCCCGCGAGCCGGTGGTCCGCGCGGCGGCGCCGACCGTGGAATCCGGGCGTCCCGCGCGCATCGCGCCCGTGGCGTCCATCACACAAGAACGTCAGTCCCTGGAGAAGAACGCACCGGTGATCATGCCCAAGGTCGTGTCCGAACGAGAGCCTTACCGGATCACCACGCTCCACCCGCGGACCTACAACGAGGCCCGTACCATCGGGGAACACTTCCGTGAGGGCACCCCGGTGATCATGAATCTCACTGAGATGGACGACACAGATGCGAAGCGACTTGTCGACTTTGCGGCCGGTCTGGTGTTCGGTCTTCATGGCAGCATCGAGCGGGTGACGCAGAAAGTGTTCCTGTTGTCTCCTGCTAACGTCGATGTCACGGCGGAGGACAAGGCCCGCATCGCAGAGGGCGGGTTCTTCAACCAGAGCTGAGACGCACCACCGGAACAACACGGCAAGACACGACAGAGCACAGGTAAGCAGGGGAGAGGGAAGCACCGAACATGGGCGTGGTCCTGAACATCGTCTACATCGCGCTGATGGTCTTCCTCATCGTGCTCATCTTCCGGTTGGTCATGGACTACGTCTTCCAGTTCGCCCGCTCGTGGCAACCCGGCAAGGCGATGGTGGTCGTTCTGGAGGCCACCTACACTGTCACCGATCCACCGCTCAAGCTTCTTCGGCGGTTCATCCCGCCGTTGCGTCTCGGGGGCGTGGCGCTCGACCTGTCCTTCTTCGTACTGATGATCATCGTCTACGTCCTGATCTCGATCGTGATCCGGCTGTGAGCGATGTGACCTACCGTCTTGCCGATGCCGAAGACAACGTTGAGGTGAAGAGATGCCGTTGACCCCCGAGGACGTGCGGAACAAGCAGTTCACGACCGTCCGCCTCCGAGAAGGCTATGACGAGGACGAGGTCGATGCCTTCCTCGACGAGGTCGAAGCCGAACTGACCCGCCTGCTCCGCGAGAACGAGGATCTGCGCGCGAAACTGGCCGCGGCCACCCGCGCCGCCGCGCAGAACCAGCAGAACATGCGCAAGGCCCCCGAGCCGCAGGACCAGCAGCAGGGCATGCCCCCGCAGCAGCAGGGCATGCCGCCCCAGCAGCAGGGGATGCCCCAGCAAGGAATGCCGCAGCAGGGCATGCCCCAGCAAGGGATGCCGCAGCAGCCCGGTATGCCGCAGCAGGGGATGCCCCAGCAGGGCATGCGAGGCCCCGGCGCCCCGGTCCCCGCGGGGATATCGGGTCCGCCGCAGCAGCAGATGGGCGGCCCCATGGGCGGCCCGCCCCAGCTGCCGAGCGGTGCCCCGCAGCTCCCGGCCGGCCCCAGCGGCCAGGGTCCCCAGGGTCCCGGTCCGATGGGGCAGGGCCCGATGGGTCCCGGCGGTCCGATGGGCCAGGGTCCGATGGGCGGTCAGCCGCCCATGCAGCAGCAGATGGGTGGCCCGATGGGCGGCCCCATGGGCGGTCCGATGGGCGGCCCCGGTCAGGGCCCCGGTGGCGACAGCGCCGCCCGCGTCCTCTCGCTGGCCCAGCAGACCGCCGACCAGGCGATCGCCGAGGCCCGCTCCGAAGCCAACAAGATCGTCGGCGAGGCCCGTTCGCGCGCCGAGGGCCTGGAGCGCGACGCCCGCGCCAAGGCCGACGCCCTTGAGCGGGACGCGCAGGAGAAGCACCGCGTCGCCATGGGCTCCCTGGAGTCCGCGCGCGCCACGCTGGAGCGCAAGGTCGAGGACCTGCGCGGCTTCGAGCGCGAGTACCGCACCCGCCTGAAGTCCTACCTGGAGTCGCAGCTGCGCCAGCTGGAGACCCAGGCCGACGACTCCCTCGCCCCGCCGCGCACCCCCGCGACGGCCTCCCTGCCGCCGTCCCCGTCGCCCTCCATGGCCCCGGCCGGCGCGGGCGCCCCGTCCTACGGCGCCGGTGGCTCCAGCATGGGCAACGGCGGCGGTTCCGGGATGGGCGGCCCGATGGGCGGTCCCGGCATGGGTGCGCCCAGCCCCGTCGCCCCGTCCTACGGTGGCCAGCAGCAGATGTCCCCCGCCATGACCCAGCCCATGGCTCCCGTCCGCCCGCAGGGCCCCTCCCCGATGGGACAGGCGCCCTCTCCGATGCGCGGCTTCCTCATCGACGAGGACGACAACTGACGGCCCTCACAGGCCCCTACGGCACGTAGTACGCCGTAGACGTCGGCAGCGTTCAGGGCGCGGCCCCGGATTCGTCCGGGGCCGCGCCCTTTTTACGCGAGTTGAGGGGGAGTTGATCAGGGGGACGACGAAGGCCCGGCCCCCTGTGCGGGGAAGCCGGGCCTTCGTCGTGCGGGTTACGCCTTGCGCAGACGGAACGTCAGGCTCAGGCCCTCGTCCGTGAACGGGTCGCCGTAGGAGCCGTCGGCGGAACCGGTCGCGAAGTCCGTCGCCAGGACCTCGTCCGCGATCAGGTCGCTGTGCCCGGCCAGCGCTTCGGTCACGGCCGGGTCGGTGGACTCCCAGCGCAGGGCGATGCGGTCGGCGACATCGAGGCCGCTGTTCTTGCGGGCCTCCTGGATCAGGCGGATCGCGTCACGGGCGAGGCCCGCGCGGCGCAGCTCCTCGGTGATCTCCAGGTCGAGGGCGACCGTCGCGCCGGAGTCGGAGGCCACCGACCAGCCCTCGCGGGGCGTCTCGGTGACGATGACCTCCTCCGGGGACAGCGTGATCGTCTCGCCGTCGACCTCCACGGACGCCGTGCCCTCGCGCAGGGCCAGGGACAGCGCCGCCGCGTCGGCGTTCGCGACGGCCTTCGCGACGTCCTGGACGCGCTTGCCGAACCGCTTGCCGAGCGCCCGGAAGTTGGCCTTGGCGGTGGTGTCGACCAGCGAACCGCCGACCTCACTCAAGGAGGCCAGCGCCGAGACGTTCAGCTCCTCCGTGATCTGCGCGTGCAGCTCGCGGTCGAGGGCGTCGAAGCCGGACGCCGCGATCAGCGCGCGGGACAGGGGCTGACGGGTCTTCACACCGGACTCGGCGCGGGTCGCGCGGCCCAGCTCGACGAGCCGGCGGACCAGGACCATCTGCCGGGACAGCTCGGCGTCGATCGCCTTCTCGTCCGCCTCCGGCCACGACGACAGGTGCACCGACTCCGGGGCACCCGGGGTGACCGGGACGATCAGGTCCTGCCAGACCCGCTCGGTGATGAACGGGGTCAGCGGGGCCATCAGCTTCGTGACCGTCTCGACGACCTCGTGCAGCGTGCGCAGCGCGGCCTTGTCGCCCTGCCAGAAACGGCGCCGGGAACGGCGCACGTACCAGTTGGACAGGTCGTCGACGAACGCGGACAGCAGCTTGCCGGCGCGCTGGGTGTCGTACGCGTCCAGCGCCTCCGTCATCTGGGCGGTGAGGGCGTGGAGTTCCGACAGCAGCCAGCGGTCCAGGACCGGGCGGTCGGCGGGGGCCGGGTCGGCCTCGGAGGGGGCCCAGTTCGAGGTGCGGGCGTACAGGGCCTGGAAGGCGACCGTGTTCCAGTACGTCAGGAGGGTCTTGCGGACGACCTCCTGGATCGTGCCGTGGCCCACCCGGCGCGCGGCCCACGGGGAGCCGCCGGCCGCCATGAACCAGCGGACCGCGTCGGCGCCGTGCTGGTCCATCAGCGGGATCGGCTGGAGGATGTTGCCCAGGTGCTTGGACATCTTGCGGCCGTCCTCGGCCAGGATGTGGCCCAGGCAGACGACGTTCTCGTAGCTCGACCTGTCGAAGACGAGCGTGCCGACCGCCATCAGCGTGTAGAACCAGCCGCGAGTCTGGTCGATCGCCTCGGAGATGAACTGCGCCGGGTAGCGGGACTCGAACAGTTCCTTGTTCTTGTGCGGGTAGCCCCACTGCGCGAACGGCATCGAACCCGAGTCGTACCAGGCGTCGATGACCTCGGGGACGCGCGTCGCCGTCTTCTGGCATTGGGGGCACGCGAAGGTGACCGCGTCGATGAACGGGCGGTGCGGGTCCAGGGACGACTGGTCCGTGCCGGTCAGCTCGGTCAGCTCGGCGCGGGAGCCGACGACCGTGAGGTGGTCGTCCTCGCAGCGCCAGATCGGCAGCGGGGTGCCCCAGTAGCGGTTGCGGGACAGCGCCCAGTCGATGTTGTTGGTGAGCCAGTCGCCGTAACGGCCGTGCTTGACGCTGTCCGGGAACCAGTTCGTCTTCTCGTTCTCCTGGAGGAGACGGTCCTTGACGGCGGTCGTGCGGATGTACCAGGACGGCTGCGCGTAGTAGAGGAGCGCGGTGTGACAGCGCCAGCAGTGCGGGTAGCTGTGCTCGTACGGGATGTGCCGGAAGAGGAGGCCGCGCTGCTGAAGGTCCTCGGTGAGTTGTTCGTCCGCCTTCTTGAAGAAGACCCCGCCGACCATCGGCACGTCCTCGGCGAACGTGCCGTCCGGGCGGACCGGGTTCACCACGGGCAGACCGTAGGAGCGGCAGACCTTGAGGTCGTCCTCACCGAAGGCGGGGGCCTGGTGGACGAGGCCGGTGCCGTCCTCGGTGGTGACGTAGTCCGCGTTCACGACGAAGTGCGCCGGCTCCGGGAACTCCACGAGCTCGAACGGACGTTGGTAGTTCCAGCGCTCCATCTCGGCGCCGGTGAAGGTCTGACCCGTGGTCTCCCAGCCCTCGCCGAGCGCCTTGGCGACGAGCGGTTCGGCGACGACGAGCTTTTCGTCACCGTTCGTCGCGACGACGTACGTCACCTCGGGGTGCGCGGCCACGGCCGTGTTGGAGACCAGCGTCCAGGGGGTCGTCGTCCACACCAGGAGGGCGGCCTCGCCGGCCAGCGGACCGGAGGTGAGGGGGAGACGGACGTACACGGACGGGTCGACGACCGTCTCGTAGCCCTGGGCCAGCTCGTGGTCCGAGAGGCCGGTGCCGCAGCGGGGGCACCAGGGGGCGACGCGGTGGTCCTGGACCAGCAGACCCTTGTTGAAGATCTCCTTCAGCGACCACCAGACGGACTCGATGTACTCCGGGTCCATCGTGACGTACGCGTCGTCGAGGTCGACCCAGTACCCCATGCGGGTCGTCAGCTCGGAGAAGGCGTCCGTGTGGCGCAGCACCGACTCACGGCACTTCGCGTTGAACTCCGCGATGCCGTACGCCTCGATGTCCTGCTTGCCGGAGAAGCCCAGCTCCTTCTCGACGGCCAGCTCGACCGGCAGGCCGTGGCAGTCCCAGCCCGCCTTGCGGCCGACGTGGTAGCCGCGCATCGTGCGGAAGCGGGGGAAGACGTCCTTGAAGACGCGGGCCTCGATGTGGTGGGCGCCGGGCATGCCGTTGGCGGTGGGCGGGCCCTCGTAGAACACCCACTCCGGGCGGCCCTCGGACTGCTCCAGGGTCTTGGCGAAGATCTTCTGCTCACGCCAGAAGTCGAGCACTGCGTGCTCCAGCGCGGGCAGGTCGACCTGGGCGGGGACTGGGCGGTACGTCGGCTCTGTCATCTCCGAGCTTCCTCCAACGGACTTGCTGCCTTCCGTCGGAGGGACGAGAAACGTGTCCGGCCTCGCCGGGTTCCCGCGGTACCACCCTCCTTGGCCCCGCTGACCGCGGGACCCTCTCATTGGGGTCGCGAAACCGGGTCTACTCGCCTGCTGGCTTTCTTCCGGCGGCTCCGGGGTGATCTTCGCGTCGCGCTCGCCCCCGGGCTCCCACCGTCCCCGGGTCGCTCTCGGCCGCTCACGCCGCTACTCGTCCCCATCCAAGCTTTCTCGCTCCGCTCAGTGTACGGGGCCCGGGGGAGGTTGGCCGAACGGTATTCCCGGGGCCGGGGCGGGCGGTGCGCGCTGTTGCCGACCGGCGTAAGTCGATTTATCGTCCGACCACGATTCGCGTGCAAGATCACGGTAGGCGAAGGGGCCGCGGCCATGGTGGCGAAGAAGACGGGGAAGGTTGTCGAGGGAACGGCGCGCAAAGCCGCGGCCCGGAAGAAGGCCGTGAAACCGACAGTGGTCGCGGAGACGGGAGGTACGAAGGTGGTCGCTGGGGTGTTGGCTGTCCGGGCGGGGGAGGAACCCTGGACCGAGGCGGAGGTGGACGAGGCGCGGGCGGAGCTGATGTCGGAGGTGCTGCGGCTGCGGGGGGAGATCCACTCGTCCGAGGACGCGCTCGCCGGGCTGATGCGGGATTCCGGGGACGGGGCGGGGGACGATCAGGCGGACACCGGGACGAAGAACATCACGCGGGAGCATGAGATGGCGCTCACGGCGAACGCGCGGGAGATGTTGTCGCAGAGTGAGCGGGCGTTGGAGCGGTTGGACTCGGGGACGTACGGGGTGTGCGAGAGGTGTGGGGAGGCGATCGGGAAGGCTCGGATGCAGGCGTTTCCTCGGGCGACGCTGTGTGTTGAGTGCAAGCAGAAGGAGGAACGGCGCTACTGAGGGGGGTGGCGGGGGTGCGTTGGCGGGTGCGGCGCCGTCGTGGTTGATCGCGCCCGCGCGGCGGTAGCCGCAAATCGATACAGCCCCGCGCCCCTGGAAAGGACGGCGCTGCGCGCCTGTCTTTCCAGGGGTGTCGTACTCTCGTCCTCACTGGTACCTACGTGAGGGACTTACGTGGCAGAGGTGGAGCGCG
Source organism: Streptomyces roseirectus (assembly GCF_014489635.1). Lineage (NCBI taxonomy): Bacteria > Bacillati > Actinomycetota > Actinomycetes > Kitasatosporales > Streptomycetaceae > Streptomyces > Streptomyces roseirectus. The sequence goes on from NZ_CP060828.1 coordinate 6,950,285, forward strand.
TCATCGGTACGTCGGAGGAACCTGAGAGCGAGCAGCCTCGGGGGAAGCGGCGGGTTGCCGTGTTGTTTGTGGTGGCTGCCGTTGCCTATGCGCTCGATCTGGTCAGCAAGATCATTGTGGTGGCCAAGCTGGAGCATCACGCGCCGGTCGAGTTGATCGGGGACTGGCTGAAGCTGGAGGCCATTCGGAATTCGGGGGCGGCGTTCAGTTTCGGGGAGGCGTTCACCGTTATTTTCACGGTGATCGCCAGTGCGGTGATCGTGGTGATCGTGCGGCTGGCGCGGAAGCTCTACAGCCTGCCGTGGGCGATCGCGCTGGGGCTGCTGCTCGGGGGGGCGCTCGGGAACCTCACGGACCGGATCTTCCGGGCGCCGGGGGTGTTCGAGGGGGCCGTGGTCGACTTCATCGCGCCGAAGCACTTCGCGGTGTTCAATCTGGCGGACTCGGCGATCGTCTGTGGCGGCATTCTGATCGTCCTGCTGTCGTTCAAGGGACTGGACCCGGACGGGACCGTCCACAAGGACTGACATACTCGACGGGTGAGCACGATTCCCGAGATCCGAACCCTGCCCGTGCCGGACGGCCTGGAGGGCGAGCGCGTCGACGCCGCCATCTCCCGCATGTTCGGCTTCTCCCGCACCAAGGCCGCCGAGCTGGCCGCCGCGGGGAAGGTCTCGGTGGACGGCTCGGTGGTCGGCAAGTCGGAGCGCGTGCACGGCGGCGCCTGGCTGGAGGTCGAGATGCCGCAGGCGCCCGCGCCGGTGCAGATCGTGGCCGAGCCGGTCGAGGGCATGGAGATCGTGTACGACGACGATGACGTCGTCGTCATCGTGAAGCCCGTCGGGGTCGCCGCGCATCCCTCGCCGGGGTGGACCGGGACGACCGTGATCGGAGGGCTCGCCGCCGCCGGGTACCGGATCTCGACGTCCGGGGCGGCCGAGCGGCAGGGGATCGTGCACCGGCTGGACGTCGGGACGTCGGGGCTGATGGTCGTCGCGAAGTCGGAGCGGGCGTACACGTCGCTGAAGCGGCAGTTCAAGGAGCGGGTCGTCGACAAGCGGTACCACACGCTGGTCCAGGGGCACCCGGACCCGACGAGCGGGACGATCGACGCGCCCATCGGACGCCACCCCCAGCACGACTACAAGTGGGCGGTCACCGCGGACGGCAAGGCGTCCGTCACGCACTACGACCTCATCGAGGCGTTCCGGGCGGCGTCGCTGCTGGACATCAAGCTGGAGACGGGGCGCACGCACCAGATCCGGGTGCACATGTCGGCGCACCGGCACCCGTGTGTCGGCGACCTCACGTACGGGGCCGACCCGACGCTCGCGAAGCGGCTGCGGCTGACCCGGCAGTGGCTGCACGCCGTGCGCCTCGGGTTCGAGCACCCCGGGGACGGGGAGTGGGTCGAGTTCTCCAGCGACTACCCCGAGGACCTTCAGCGGGCGCTGGATCTGGTGCGCGAGGAGACGTACGGGTGAGCTGACGGGCCCTGGCGGGCTCGGTGTGTGGGCCCGGGTGCGAGGCTTGTTCTTGATCGCCTGTGTCTAGAACGCCGGAGCGCCTGTCGTGGACCAGTTGGCCTTGTTGTTCGTGCTGCTGCTCGGGGCCGTGATCAGTGTGCCGCTCGGGGACCGGTTCGGGCTGCCGTCGCCGGTGCTGATGACGTTGCTCGGGATCGTGCTCGCCGTCGCGGACTTCGTGCCGAACGTGGACATCCCGCCGGGGCTGATTCTGCCGGTGCTGTTGCCGCCGTTGCTGTACGCGGCGGTGCGGCGGACGTCGTGGCGGCAGTTCGCGGCCAACAAGCGGCCCATCTTTCTGCTGGCCGTCGCGCTCGTCTTCGTCACGACGTTCTCCGTCGCGGCCGTCGCCCACTCCATCGTGCCGGGGCTTTCCGTTGCCGCCGCTGTCGCGTTGGGGGCGTTGGTCGCGCCGCCCGATCCTGTTGCCGCTACCGCTGTCGCCGGGCAGCTCGGGTTGCCCCGGCGGCTCGTGTCCATTCTGGAGGGGGAGGGGCTGTTCAACGACGTCACCGCGATCGTGCTGTACCACGTCGCCATCGCGGCCGTCGTGAGCGGGGAGTTCCACGCCGGGGAGGCGGTGCTCCAGTTCGTGCTGTCCGCCGTCGTCGCCGTCGTTGTGGGGGTTGGGCTCGGGTGGGGGGCCAACAAGTTGCTCGATCTGCTCGGGGACGCGACGTTGCAGATCAGCCTCACGTTGCTGGTGCCGTTCGCGGCGTACGTGCTGGCCGAGGAGTTGCACGGGTCCGGGGTGCTGGCTGTGCTGACCTGTGCGTTGTTCCTGGCCGAGTACGCGACCGACCCCGACGACGTCGTCAACCGGCTTGCCGGGCACGCGTTCTGGGACATCGTCGACACACTCGTCACCGGGGTGGCGTTCGGGCTCATCGGGCTTGAGCTGCACAACGCGATCCGGACGGCGTCCGGGCGGTGGGGGGAGATGCTGGGGTGGGCCGCCGTCGTCGCCGGGGTCGTCATCGTCGTGCGGTTGCTGTGGCTGTTGCCGGCCGGGTGGCTGGCGCGGAGGCTGCATGCCCGGCGGGATGTCGACGAGGAGATTCCGATGAGCTGGCGGGAGACCGTCGTCATGTGGTGGTCCGGGATGCGGGGGGTGGCGTCTGTGGCGCTCGCCCTCGCGATTCCGTTGCATGTCGATGAGGGGGGTGCGTTTCCCGCCCGTGACGAGATCGTCTTCATCGCGTTCGGGGTGATCATGACGACGCTCGTTCTTCAGGGGCTGACCCTTCCGTGGCTCGTGCGGAGGCTGGGGGTGCGGGCCGATACGGAGCGGGAGAAGGCGTATGAGCGTGCGCTCGCCGTGCGGGCCGCCAAGGCCGCGAAGCGCAGGCTCCGGGAGATCGAGGCGGTTGAGGAGTTGCCGGAGGAGGTGTCCGAGCAGTTGTTGCGGCGGGCCTTCGAGATCGGGGTACGGATCTCGCCGGGCCTTGCGGAGGATGAGCGGCTTGAGGGGCATGAACAGCGCGTTCGGCGGCTCAAGCGGGTGCGGAGGATCCAGGGCGAGATGATGAGCGCCGCCCGGCATGAGGTTCTTGCGGCGCGCGGGGAGGTGGGGGCGGATCCGGAAGTGGTGGACCGGGTGTTGCGGCAGCTGGATGTACGGAGCTTGCGGTGAGGGTGGGGGCCGTGGTTTGCCGGGTGCGGGTGCGTTGTGGCTGTTCGCGCAGTTCCCCGCGCCCCTGGAGGACTGGGGTGCGGGTCGGGGATGTGAGCATGCGGGGAGGTGGGGGGTGGGGCTGTGGTTGTGCCGGGTGCGGGTACGTCGTGGTTGTTCGCGCAGTTCCCCGCGCCCCTGAAAGACTGGGTGCTGGTGGGTGGTTGGGCGCGGGAGCGGTAGCCGCAGATCAGGCACGGCCCCGCGCTCCTGAAGGACTTGGGTGCGGGTGGGTGGTTGGGTGCGGGCGGCCCACTCGGCGGTACTCGCCCTGCCAGGTCGCGCCACACGACGGCCGCCGCGTGCCCAGGCGCAGCCACGATGCACCCGCGCCTAATCGCAGCCTCATCCCGCCACCACCGCGCCCCGCGCAGCCACGACGCGCCGGGCCCAACCGCAGCCCCATCCCGCTACGGCCCCGGGCCCCCGCGCAGCCATGACGCGCCCGCGCTCGCCTCACTCGCAGTCCCGCCCCGCTACCGCCGCGTCCTCGCGCAGCCACGATGCACCCGCATCCGGCTCACTCGCAGTCCCGCCCCGCTACCGCTGCGTCCTCGCGCAGCCATGACGCGCCCGCATCCGGCTCACTCGCAGTCCCGCCCCGCTACCGCTGCGTCCTCGCGCGACCACGACGTGCCCGCGCCAGGCTCACCCACCGCCGCGTCCCCGCGCAGCCACGACGTGCCCGCGCCAGGCTCACCCACCGCCGCGTCCCCGCGCAGCCACGACGTGCCCGCGCCAGGCTCACCCACCGCCGCGTCCCCGCGCAGCCACGACGTGCCCGCGCCAGGCTCACCCACCGCCGCGTCCCCGCGCAGCCACGACGTGCCCGCGCCAGGCTCACCCACCGCCGCGTCCCCGCGCAGCCACGACGCGCCCGCGCCCAGGCTCACCCACCGCCGCGTCCCCGCGCGACCACGACGCGCCCGCGCCCGGCTCAACCGCAGCCCCGCCCTGCCACCGCCCCGCATGCTCACATCCCTGACCTGCGCCCCCCACCCACCGCCACCCACCGCCATCCACCGCCACCCACCGCCACTCACCCCCACAGCTACCCCCGCGACGCCCTTGGCGGTTCATGTGCCCGGCGGGGTGATGCGCCGTCCGGGCGGGGTGGGTGGAGGGGTGGGCGGATGGCGTCTGCGGTGTTGACTCGGGGGAGGGCGTAGGGGTGGTGTTCGTACAGCCAGCGGATCATCTGTTCGCGGACGGTGACGCGGACTTTCCAGATGTCGTCGGCGTCTTTGGCGGTTAGGAGGGCGCGGACCTCCATCGTGTTGGGGGTGGTGTCGGTGACCGTGAGGTCGTAGGCGCGGCCGTCCCACGCTTCGCAGGCGCGGAGGATGTCGCGGAGGTGGAGGCGCATGGTGTCGAGGGGGGCGGAGTGGTCCAGGTGCCAGTAGACGGTGCCCGTTAGTTGGGCGCCGCCTCGGGACCAGTTTTCGAAGGGTTTGGAGGTGAAGTAGGACACCGGCATGGTGATGCGGCGTTCGTCCCAGGTGCGGACGGTGAGGTAGGTGAGGGTGATGTCCTCGACGGTGCCCCACTCGCCGTCGACGACGACGGTGTCGCCGAGGCGGACCATGTCCCCGAAGGCGATCTGGAACCCGGCGAACATGTTGCTGAGGGTGGACTGCGCGGCGACACCGGCGACGATGCCGATGATGCCGGCGGAGGCGAGCAGGGACGCGCCGGCGGCCCGCATCGCGGGGAACGTGAGGAGCATGGCGGCGACGGCGACGACCCCGACGACGGCCGCGACGACCCGCATGATCAGGGACACCTGGGTCCGCACCCGGCGTACGCGCGCGGGATCGCGGTGCGCGCGGGAGCTGGCGTAACGGGTGAACGTCGTCTCGACGACCGCGGCGGCGATGCGGACGACCAGCCAGGCGGCCGACCCGATGAGGACCAGCGTGAGGCCGCGCCCGATGCCGACCCGGTGTTCGAGAAGCAGCTCGGCGCTGTCGTAGGAGCCTCTGAGCAGCGCGGCGCACAGCAGGAGCTGGTAGGGGACGCGGCCCCGGCGCAGCAGACCCCACAGCGGGGTCTCCGAGTGCCGGGCGTCGGCCTTGCTCAGCAGCCGGTCGGTGGCCCAGCCGATGAACAGCGTGAGGACGACCGAGCCGCCCACGACGATCACGGGACGGAGCAGGTTCTCCATGCTGTCGAACGTAACCGCTTCACGGCGGCCCTGAACATCGGTTCGGTCCCGGAATGGTGAGGCGTGTGTGAAGGCCGAGGTCACGGCGGTCACCGGGGCTGGCACCATGAGGGCATGAACATCATGCTCTTTCACTCGACCTACGGTCTGCGGCCCGCCGTCCTCGACGCGGCGAAGCGGCTGGAGGCGGCCGGACACGTCGTATGGACGCCCGACCTGTTCCAGGGGCGGACGTTCGAGTCGGCCGAGGAGGGCATGGAGTTCAAGGAGACCGTCGGCAAGGAGGAGCTGCTGAAGCGGGCCGTCCTCGCCGCCGCCCCCTACTCCGAGCGCGGGCTCGTCTACGCCGGTTTCTCCCTGGGCGCCTCGATCGCGCAGACCCTCGCGCTCGGCGACGAGAAGGCGCGCGGCCTGCTCCTGCTGCACGGCACCTCGGACATCGCGCACAACGCGTCCGTCGACGAGCTGCCCGTCCAGCTGCACGTCGCCTCGCCGGACCAGTTCGAGACGGACGACTGGCTGAACTCCTGGTACCTCCAGATGGGGAGGATCGGCGCCGACGTCGAGGTGCACCGCTACGCCGGGGCCGGCCACCTCTACACCGACCCCGGGCTCCCCGACTACGACGAGGAGGCGGCCGAGAGCACCTGGCGGGTGGCCCTCGGCTTCCTCGACACGCTGTAGCGGGCGACCGCTACACCGGGTCGTGGGTCCGTTCGACCTTCTGGCTGCCACTCAGCGTGCGGTACGAGCGGGACCACGCGGACGTCGCGTCCCGCTTCGTCCGGTCGGACAGCGTGTAGTAGTCCATCTGCGCGCGGGCGGGCGTGATGTCGAGGACGCCGTAGCCGTGGCGGTCGGTGTCGACCCACTGGACGTGCCGGTTGGCGGCGCGGATGACCGGTGCGGCCAGCGCGCTGATGACGCCCTCGGGGGCGCCCGTGAGGTCGTCGAGGTTGTCGGAGGTGACCGAGGTGACGACGAACTCGGTGGCCGCCGACGGCGACAGCGGGTAGGTGCCGGCGTCGACGGGGACGTCGTTGGCCCAGGCCATGTGGATGTCGCCGGTGAGGAAGACCGTGTTGGTGATGGCGTTCGACCTGAGGTGGGCCAACAGTTCGCGGCGGTCGTCGGTGTAGCCGTCCCACTGGTCGGTGTTGAGGGCCAGGCCCTCCTGCGGCAGGCCGAGGAGCTTGGCCAGCGGTTTGAGCAGGTCGGCGGTGAGGGAGCCGATGGCGAACGGCGCGATCATCACCGAGTTGCCGACGAGCCGCCAGGTCGTGTCGGACGACTTCAGCCCGGCCTTCAGCCAGTCGAGCTGGGCCCGTCCGGTGAGCGTGCGCTCGGGGTCGTCGACCGAGCCGTTGCCCACCTTGACCTGCTGGGAGCGGAAGGAGCGCAGGTCGAGCAGGGAGAGGTCGGCGAGCTTGCCGAACCGCAGCCGCCGGTAGGTGGTGCCGGCGAGGGCGGGGCGGACCGGCATCCACTCGAAGTACGCCTGCCTGGCCGCCGCCTGACGGTTCGCCCAGGTGCCCTCGGCGCCCTCGGTGTGGTTCTCGGCGCCGCCGGACCAGGCGTCGTTGGCGAACTCGTGGTCGTCCCAGATCGCCACGACCGGCGCCTTGGCGTGCAGGGCCTGGAGGTCGGCGTCCGTCTTGTAGTTCCCGTGCCGGGCGCGGTAGTCGGCGAGGGTGATGATCTCGTGGGCCGGGACGTGCGGGCGGACCACCTTGCCGCGGGTGCCGTACTCGCCGGTGCCGTACTCGTAGATGTAGTCGCCGAGGTGCAGCCACGCGTCCAGGTCGTTCCGGGCGGCGAGGTGCCGGTACGCGGCGAAGTAGCCCGCCTCCCAGTTCGCGCAGGAGACCACGCCGAAGCGCAGGCCGGTCACCGCCGCGTCGGCCGCCGGGGCCGTGCGGGTGCGGGCGACGGGGGAGTGGGTGCCGCCCGCCGAGAAGCGGAACCAGTAGTCGGTGGCCGGGGCGAGGCCGCGGACGTCCGCCTTGACGGTGTGGTCGGCGGCGGCGGTCGCGGTGACCGAGCCCTTCGCGGCGATGTCCGTGAGGGCCCGGTCGCGGGCGACGACCCACTCGACCTCGGTGTCCGGGCCGAGCCCCGAGCCGGGTATCGCCTCGGCGGTGGGCGTCACCCGGGTCCACAGGAGGACGCCGTCGGGGAGCGGGTCGCCGGAGGCGAGGCCGTGCAGGAAGGCGGGGGCCTGGTCCGCCGCGCGGGCGGGGAGGGCGGCGGCCAGCGGGCCGGCCAGAACGGCGGTCGCCGCCGCGGCCTTGACGACCGTACGGCGGCGAGGGGTGAGGGAGTCGGGGGTGCGTCTGCGGGGTGTGGTCACGACCCCTCAGATTACTGACGGGTATGAACGCGGGCGGGCGAACTCGTGAAGTCCGCCCGCCGGTTGTTCACCGGGCCGGGGTCAGCCCTTGATCGCGGCGTCGACGACCTTGTTGAAGTCCTCCACCGTCATCAGCGGCGAGCCGTTGTTGAGCTGCTTGCCGTCCATGGTGAAGCCGGGCGTGCCCTGCACGCCCTCCTTGTTGTCGTCGAACGTCTTGGACATGGCCATCGCCCAGGCGTCGTACGTGCCGTCCTTGACGGCGGTCTGGAACTTCGCGTTGCCCTTGAGCGCGGGGACCGTGTCGGCTATCTCGATGAGGTAGCTGTCGTTCTTGAACTTGTCGCTCGTCTCGTCCGGGTGCCACTTCGTCGAGTACATCGCGGCCTTGTACTCCAGGAACGCCTCGGGGCTGACGTTCAGCGCGGCGCCCAGGGCGCTCAGGGCGTTCTTGGAGCCCTCGCCGTTGTCCTTGTTGTCGATGAAGGTGGCGCCGACGTACTGGAACTTGAACTTCCCGTCGTCGATGTCCTTCTTCACCGTGGTGCCGACGGTCTGCTCGAACTGGGCGCAGACCGGGCAGCGCGGGTCCTCGTAGATCTTGAGGGTCTTCTTCGCGGTGTCCTTGCCGATGACGACGGTCGTGCCGTCCTTGCCGGACGTGTTGGCCGGGGCGACGACCGTGTCGCTCTTCACGGCCTCCCAGTGGTCCGGCTTGTTCGCCTGGATGACGGCGTAGCTGATGCCGCCGGCCGCCGCCAGCACCGCCAGCGCCGAGGCGCCGACGATGATCTGCCGCCTGGCCTTGTCCTTCTTCGCCTGCCGCTCGCGCTCCTGGCGCAGCCGATCGCGCGCCGCGCTCTTCGCCGCCTGGCTGTTGCGCTTGCTCATGGTGTTCTCCCTGCGGGTCCGTGTGAAAAGGGGGTCGCTGCTACGGGGGTGTCGTGCCGGGCGCGCTCACGCGCCGGCGAGCACCCCGAACGGCGGACCCCTGCGTCCCAGGGAGTGGACGAGGAGACGGTCGCGGACGACGGCCGTACGGCGCGCGGGGCGCGGCAGCCGGCCGGGGCCCCCGGCCTCGGTGCACGGGCGGTGCGTCACGGCGGCCACCGCGAGCAGCAGCGGCCGGAACGTCGTCGCGGCGGCGGCCCGCAGCAACTGGGCCAGCGCCCGCTCGCCCCGGCGCAGCCAGGCGGCGGCGACCAGGCCGACGCCGACGTGGGCCGCGAGCAGCCCCCACGCGGTCGCCGCGTCGGCGTGCGCGAGGAGGGCGGGGACCTGGCCGGAGTGGGTGACGCGGGCCAGCGGGGCGCCGACACCGGTGCCGTCACCGCACAGGACGTTCCAGCCGACCGAGCGCAGCGGGCCGGTGACCGGGCCGCCGGCGGGGCCGTAACAGACGTGCTGGCCGGTCGTGAACACCGTGTCGGCCGCCAGCTCCAGCGGGATCAGCAGCGCGGCGATCCGGCCGAAGCCGCGCTCGCGGCCCGCGAGGAGGTAGGCGAGCGCGAACACGGCCGCCGCGACCAGCGCGACCGTGTTCAGCGGCAGGGGGGCCCGGGACAGCAGGACGTGCGACGCGGTGCTGAGCGTCACGACGAGCGCCGTGAACAGCGCCGCGCGCACGGCTCTGAGTCGGGTCCCGGATATGTCCATAACACCGGCAGTGTGACACGGGGCCGCGTAAGAGACCCCTAAAAAATGCCTGTGACAGGGGCCGCAGCGGCTATGCGTGACCTCTACGTCACAGCCCCGGGATCCGGCCGTTGCGGAACAGGTCGACGAAGATCTGGTGGTCCGCACGCGCGCGGGCGCCGTACGCGTGCGCGAAGTCCACCAGGAGCGGCGCGAAGCCGTCCTCGTCGGCCGCGATCGCCGCGTCGATGGCCCGCTCCGTGGAGAACGGCACCAGCGACTCGCCCGAGGTGTCGTCCGCCGCCGCGTGCATCGTCGCCGTCGCCCGGCCGAGGTCCGCGACGACCGCCGCGATCTCCTCCGGGTCGTCGATGTCGCCCCAGTCGAGGTCCACCGCGTACGGCGACACCTCGGCGACCAGCTGGCCCGCGCCGTCCAGCTCGGTCCAGCCCAGCCACGGGTCCGCGTGCGCCTGGAGGGCGCGCTGCGAGATCACCGTGCGGTGCCCCTCGTGCTGGAAGTACTCCTGGATCTCGCGGTCGGTGATGTGCCGGGACACGGCCGGGGTCTGGGCCTGCTTGATGTAGATCACGACGTCGTTCTCCAGGGCGTCGCTGTGCCCCTCAAGCAGGATGTTGTACGACGGCAGCCCCGCCGAGCCGATGCCGATGCCCCGGCGGCCGACGACGTCCTTGACGCGGTAGGAGTCCGGGCGGGCCAGCGAGGAGTCCGGCAGGGTCTCCAGGTAGCCGTCGAACGCGGCCAGCACCTTGTACCGCGTCGCCGCGTCCAGCTCGATCGAGCCGCCGCCCGAGGTGAAGCGGCGCTCGAAGTCCCGGATCTCCGTCATCGAGTCGAGGAGGCCGAAGCGGGTCAGCGCACGCGCGTCGCGCAGGGCGTCCAGCAGGGGGCCCTCCGCCGTGTCCAGCGTGAACGGCGGGACCTCGTCGCTCTTGGCGCCCGCCGCGAGCGCGTGGATCCGCTCGCGGTACGCGCCCGCGTAGACGCGCACCAGCTCGCCGATCTGGTCGTCCCCGAGGGCCTTGGCGTACCCGAGGAGGGCGACGGAGGCCGCGAACCGCTTGAGGTCCCAGGTGAAGGGGCCGACGTACGCCTCGTCGAAGTCGTTGACGTTGAAGATCAGGCGCCCGGTCGCGTCCATGTACGTGCCGAAGTTCTCCGCGTGCAGGTCGCCGTGGATCCATACGCGCGCGGTGCGGTCGTCCAGGTAGGGGCCGCCGTGCTTCTCGGCGTCGAGGTCGTGGTAGAAGAGGGCGGCCGTGCCCCGGTAGAACGCGAACGCGGACGCCGCCATCTTGCGGAACTTCACGCGGAACGCCGCCGGGTCGGCGGCCAGGAGCGCACCGAACGCCGTGTCGAAGACGGCGAGTATCTCCTCGCCGCGCTGCTCGTCGTCGAGCGGGTTGACCGACATCGCCGGGTGCCTCCTGGTGCGTACGTGTTCGACAGCGTTTCTGCCGACTCCAACGGGCGGGGCCGTGGATAAGTGCCCGCCTGTGAAGGTACGCGGGGCGGACCCGTGAGTGTCAGTGGCCCGGCATAGACTTCCACCCGACCCCCAGAACGCACCCCCGTCCCGTCGTCCACCGTTTCCCCAGGAGGCCACGCCGTGTCAAAGCCGCCGTTCACGCACCTGCACGTCCACACCCAGTACTCGCTGCTGGACGGTGCCGCGCGGCTCAAGGACATGTTCAACGCGTGCAACGAGATGGGCATGACCCACATCGCGATGTCCGACCACGGCAACCTCCACGGCGCCTACGACTTCTTCCACACGGCGAAGAAGGCGGGCGTCACCCCGATCATCGGCATCGAGGCGTACGTCGCCCCCGAGTCCCGGCGCAACAAGCGCAAGATCCTCTGGGGCCAGCCGCACCAGAAGCGGGACGACATCTCGGGTTCGGGTGGTTACACGCACAAAACGATGTGGGCCGTGAACTCGACCGGCCTGCACAACCTCTTCCGCCTCTCCTCGGACGCGTACGCCGAGGGCTGGCTGCAGAAGTGGCCCCGGATGGACAAGGAGACCATCTCCCAGTGGTCCGAGGGCATCGTCGCCTCCACCGGCTGCCCCTCCGGCGAGGTCCAGACCCGCCTGCGCCTCGGCCACTTCGACGAGGCCCTGAAGGCGGCCGCCGACTACCAGGACATCTTCGGCAAGGACAAGTACTTCCTGGAGCTGATGGACCACGGCATCGACATCGAGCACCGGGTCCGCGACGGCCTCCTGGAGATCGGCAAGAAGCTCGGCATCCCGCCCCTGGTGACGAACGACTCGCACTACACGTACGCGCACGAGGCGACCGCCCACGACGCCCTGCTGTGCATCCAGACCGGCAAGAACCTCTCCGACCCGGACCGCTTCAAGTTCGACGGCACCGGCTACTACCTCAAGTCCACGGACGAGATGTACGCCATCGACTCCTCGGACGCCTGGCAGGAGGGCTGCGCCAACACCCTCCTGGTCGCCGAGATGGTCGACACCACCGGCATGTTCGAGGCGAAGAACCTCATGCCGAAGTTCGACATCCCCGAGGGCTACACCGAGGTCACCTGGTTCCGCGAGGAGACCATGCGCGGCATGCACCGCCGCTTCCCCGACGGCATCCCGGACGACCGCATGAAGCAGGTCGAGTACGAGATGGACACCATCATCTCGATGGGCTTCCCGGGCTACTTCCTCGTCGTCGCCGACTTCATCATGTGGGCCAAGAAGCAGGGCATCGCGGTCGGCCCCGGCCGAGGCTCCGCGGCCGGCTCGATCGTCGCGTACGCCATGGGCATCACCGACCTCGACCCCATCCCGCACGGCCTGATCTTCGAGCGGTTCCTGAACCCCGAGCGCATCTCCATGCCGGACGTCGACATCGACTTCGACGAGCGCAGGCGCGTCGAGGTCATCCGGTACGTGACGGAGAAGTACGGCTCCGACAAGGTCGCCATGATCGGCACCTACGGCAAGATCAAGGCCAAGAACGCCATCAAGGACTCCGCGCGCGTCCTCGGCTACCCCTACGCCATGGGCGACCGCCTCACCAAGGCCATGCCCGCCGACGTCCTCGGCAAGGGCATCGACCTCGACGGCATCACCAACCCCTCGCACCCGCGCTACAACGAGGCGGGCGAGATCCGCTCGATGTACGAGAACGAGCCGGACGTCAAGAAGGTCATCGACACCGCCAAGGGCGTCGAGGGCCTGGTCCGGCAGATGGGCGTGCACGCCGCCGGCGTCATCATGTCCAGCGAGCCCATCGTCGACCACGCCCCGATCTGGGTCCGGCACACCGACGGCGTCACCATCACGCAGTGGGACTACCCGCAGTGCGAGTCGCTGGGCCTGCTGAAGATGGACTTCCTGGGCCTGCGCAACCTGACGATCATGGACGACGCCGTCAAGATGGTGAAGTCCAACAAGGGCGTCGACCTCGACCTGCTGGCCCTGCCGCTGGACGACCCGAAGACCTTCGAACTCCTCCAGCGCGGCGACACCCTCGGCGTCTTCCAGTTCGACGGCGGGCCCATGCGCTCCCTGCTGCGCCTGATGAAGCCCGACAACTTCGAAGACATCTCCGCCGTCTCCGCGCTGTACCGTCCCGGCCCGATGGGCATGGACTCGCACACCAACTACGCCCTGCGCAAGAACAAGCTCCAGGAGATCACCCCGATCCACCCGGAACTCGAGGAACCCCTCAAGGAGGTCCTGGACGTCACCTACGGCCTGATCGTCTACCAGGAGCAGGTGCAGAAGGCCGCCCAGATCATCGCCGGGTACTCGCTCGGCGAGGCCGACATCCTGCGCCGCGTGATGGGCAAGAAGAAGCCCGACGAGCTGGCCAAGAACTTCACCATCTTCCAGGCCGGCGCTCAGAAGAACGGCTACAGCGACGAGGCGATCCAGGCCCTGTGGGACGTCCTGGTCCCGTTCGCCGGGTACGCGTTCAACAAGGCGCACTCCGCCGCGTACGGCCTCGTCTCGTACTGGACGGCCTACCTCAAGGCCAACCACCCCGCCGAGTACATGGCCGGGCTGCTGACCTCCGTCAAGGACGACAAGGACAAGTCGGCCGTCTACCTCAACGAGTGCCGGCGCATGGGCATCAAGGTGCTCCCGCCGAACGTCAACGAGTCGGTGCACAACTTCGCCGCGCAGGGCGACGACGTGATCCTCTTCGGCCTCGAAGCCGTCCGCAACGTCGGCACGAACGTCGTCGAGTCGATCATCCGCAGCCGCAAGGTGAAGGGGAAGTACAACTCGTTCCCCGACTACCTCGACAAGGTCGAGGCGGTCGCCTGCAACAAGCGGACCACCGAGTCGCTGATCAAGGCCGGCGCGTTCGACTCCCTCGGGCACACCCGCAAGGGCCTCACCGCGCACTTCGACACGATGATCGACAACGTGGTCGCGGTGAAACGCAAGGAGGCCGAGGGGCAGTTCGACCTCTTCGGCGGGATGGGCGAGGAGGAGAGCGACGAACCCGGCTTCGGGCTCGACGTCGAGTTCACCACCGAGGAGTGGGAGAAGACGTACCTCCTCGCGCAGGAGCGCGAGATGCTGGGCCTGTACGTGTCCGACCACCCGCTGTTCGGCCTGGAGCACGTCCTGTCCGACAAGGCCGACGCGGGCATCGCCCAGCTCACGGGCGGCGAGCACGCGGACGGCGCCGTCGTCACCATCGGCGGCATCATCTCCGGGCTCCAGCGCAAGATGACCAAGCAGGGCAACGCCTGGGCCATCGCGACCGTCGAGGACCTGGCCGGGTCCATCGAGTGCATGTTCTTCCCCGCGACCTACCAGCTCGTGTCCACGCAGCTCGTCGAGGACGCCGTCGTGTTCGTCAAGGGGCGCCTCGACAAGCGCGAGGACGTGCCGCGGCTGGTCGCCATGGAGCTGGCGGTGCCCGACCTGTCCAACGCGGGCACCAACGCGCCGGTGATCCTCACGATCCCGGCGACCCGCGTCACCCCGCCGATGGTGAGCCGCCTCAACGAGATCCTGACGCACCACCGGGGCGACAGCGAGGTGCGGATCAAGCTCCAGGGGCCGACGAAGACGACGGTGCTGCGGCTCGACCGGCACCGGGTGAAGCCCGACCCCGCGCTGTTCGGCGACCTGAAGGTGCTGCTGGGCCCGTCCTGCCTCGCGGGATAGGGCGTGTCGGAGTGACGAAGGGGCGCGTCCCGTGCGGGACGCGCCCCTTGTTGTCGTCCGGCCCTCAGTTGTGGCCGAAGCGGCGTTCGCGGTGCTTGCGGGCCATGTCCATGGGGGTGGCCTGGGCGGCGGACTTGGACCGGGCCTCCATCGCCGACTGCTCGGCGTCCTGCCGGCCGCGCTCCGCGGGAGACTGCTGGGCGCGCTGTTGTTTCTTGTGCTTGGCCATGGGGATCTGCCTCCTGAGGGGTTGAGAGACCAGGGCCGGACCTCAGACTCACACGCGTGGAGAAGAGCCGCATTTCGGATCATCGCGCTGTGTGATCAAGGGGGCCGAGGGGGCAAAGTCCCCAAACGCCACGCCGAAGATCCAGTTCGGGCCGTTAACCCCCGCGAGGTCGGGCAGACTCGAAGGAAGCCCGAAGCACAACTCCCGGGAAGAGGGTGAGTCGCGTGGACCGCTGCATCGTCCTGGTGGACGCCGGGTATCTGCTCGGGGCCGCCGCCAGTCTCCTCGCCGGCGAGCCCTCGCGCTCCCGCATCACCGTCGACCACAACGCCCTCGTCCAAGGGCTGCGCGAACAGGCCGAGTCGGACACCGAACGGCCCCTGCTGCGCATCTACTGGTTCGACGGCGCCCCCGACCGCGTCCCCCAGCCCGAACACCGCAGGCTGCGCGTGATGCCCCGCGTCACCGTCCGCCTCGGCGCCCTGACCCGCAGCGACGGACGCTGGGCGCAGAAGGGCGTCGACGCCGCGATGCACGCCGAGCTGACGGAACTGGCCCGCAACCGCGCCTGCTCGGACGTCGTCCTGGTGACCGGCGACGGCGATCTGCTGCCGGGGATGATGGCGGCCAAAGAGCACGGCGTCGCCGTCCACCTGTGGGCCGTCCAGGCCGCCGACGGGGACTACAACCAGTCCGAGGACCTGGTCGCCGAGGCCGACGAACGGCGGGTGCTCGACCGGAACTGGATCACCAAGGCCGTCCGCGCGAAGGAGCACGGCGGGGTGTGCGCGCCGCCGCCCGTGCCGCGCCCGGAGATCGCGGCGATCCTCGCGGCCCCCCTGCCCGACGCGCCGCGCGCCCCCGAACCCGAACCCCGCGAGCACGCGCCCGCCGACGCCAACGGCACCGCCGAGCGCGTCCCCGCCCCCAAGGGCATCCCCACCCCGAAGGACCTGGCCGGCCTGCGCGCCCCCGGCGCGGCCCAGCCCGCGCCCGCCCCCGCCGCGACCCTGCGCTGGTCCTCCGACAAGGGCTGGGTCGACCGGCCCGCCGCCGAACCCCCCGAGGCCGCCGCGATGCCGACGCTCGCGCAGCTCACCACCGCCGAACAGCGCTGGGCCGACCGCGAGGAGGACATCACGACCGTCGGCGGCGACCCCTACGAGGTCGGCCAGGTCTTCGCCCGGCGCTGGATCGCCCGCCTCGGCGACCAGAGCCACCTGCCGAAACTGTCCGGAATGTATCCCCGCGTCCCGCACCGCATCGACGGCGAACTGCTGCGCTACGCCGCCCGCTTCGGCCTCCTCGCCCACAAGGACGACCAGATCGACGAGCACGACCGGTACGCGATCCGGGCGGGATTCTGGCGCGAGATCGACGCCAGGACCGGCGTGGAACACGCTCCGGCCGACAGCTGAGGGGCCCGGACGCGGGCTCCCGGTCCGGCCCCCAGGCGCGAGCGGGGGCCGCCGACCCCGTACGCTCTCCCCTTGTGAGTACGCGCGCGGCGCCGGCGGTCCGGCACACGGAGGACATCGTGTGTGCCGTGCGCGGGCTGACCAAGACCTACCCGGCGGTGCGCGGCAGGCGCGGCGCGCCCGGGACCTCCGAGGTGCGGGCCACGGACGACGTGAGCTTCGACATCCGGCGCGGTGAGATCTTCGGACTGCTAGGCCCCAACGGCGCCGGCAAGTCCACGCTCGTCCGCCAGCTCACCGGCCTCATGCGGCCCGACTCGGGCGGTGTCGAGATCATGGGCCACGACATCGTCCGCCACCCCGAACGCGCGTCCCGTCTCCTCGCCTACCTCGGGCAGGAGTCCACCGCCCTCGACGAACTCACCGTCTCCCTCGCCGCCGAGACCACCGCGCGGCTGCGCGGGCTCGACGTGCGCGAGGCCCGCGCCGAACGGGACGCCGTCCTCGACGAGCTGGGGCTCACCCCGCTCGCCGGGCGTCCGCTGCGCAGGCTCTCCGGCGGACAGCGCAGGCTCGCCTGCTTCGCGACGGCGCTGGTGGGGGAGCGGCGGCTGCTGGTCCTCGACGAGCCGACGACCGGGATGGACCCCGTCGCGCGGCGCGCCGTCTGGTCCGCCGTCGACCGGCGGCGCGCGGAGTGCGGGACGACCGTGCTGCTCGTCACCCACAACGTCATCGAGGCCGAGACCGTCCTCGACCGGGTCGCCGTCCTCGACCGGGGGCGCGTGATCGCCTGCGACACGCCGACCGGGCTGAAGGAGCAGGTCGCGGACGAGGTGCGGGTCGAACTCGTCTGGCGGGAGAAGGCGCCGCTGGACGTTCCCGAGGTCGCCGCGCTGCGGGAGCGGGCGCTGGAGTCCGGGCGCCGCTGGACGCTGCGGCTCGCGCCCGAGGAGGCGCGGACGGTCGTCTCCACGGTCACCGGCGGGGCCGCGTTCGCCGCGCTCGACGACTTCACGCTCGCCACGCCCAGCCTTGAGGACGTCTATCTCGCGCTCGGCGGGGACGCCCGGCAGGGGCTGGTGAAGGCATGAACGGGTGTTTTCGCGTCTTTGGGGCCGGGATGAGTTTTCCGGGTGCCGGATCCGTACGGGACGGCGGGGCCGGGGTCCTCGGGGTCCTTGAGGCCGTCGAGGCCCTTGAGAAGAGGAGCAGCGCCACGTGAGTGTCGTACCCGTCGGGGTTCTGCGGGAGAGTGCCAGGGCCGCGGTGCGGGGGGAGCGTGAGGCCGCCGAGCTGGGGCCGCGGGCCCGGCTGTGGCCGTCGCTCGCCGCCGTCTACCGCGCGCAGCTCTCGCGGGCGCGGGTGGCGCGGATCCCGCTGCTGTTCGTCGCGACGTTCCAGTCCGTCGGGATCCTCATCATGATGCGGGGCGTCGTCGACGGGGGGCGCGAGGCGGAGTCCGTCGTCGCCGGGTCCGCGGTGCTCGTCGTCGCGTTCGTCGCGCTGAATCTGCTCGCCCAGTACTTCGGGCAGCTGCGGGCCAGCGGGGGGCTCGACCACTACGCGACGCTGCCGGTGCCGCCGGCCGCCGTGGTGCTGGGGGCGGCGGGGGCGTACGCGTCGTTCACCGTGCCGGGGACCGTGGTGACCGCCGTCTTCGGGTGCGTGCTGTTCGGGCTGCCGTTCACGCATCTGTGGATCCTCGTCGCCGTCATCCCGCTGTCCGGGGCCGCGCTGGCCGGGCTGGGGGCGGTCCTCGGGCTGCTGGCGCCCCGGCCGGAGCTGGCGACCGTCCTCGGGCAGCTCGGGATGTCCGCCGCGCTGCTGCTGGGGGTGCTGCCGCCGGACCGGATGCCGGACGTCGTGCTCTTCGCGCGCGATCTGCTGCCCTCGACGTACGGGCTCGAAGCGCTGGCCCGCACGTTCGCGGAACGGCCGGACTGGGCTCATGTGCTGGGGGATCTGGCCGTGTGCGCGGGCGTGGGGGTGGTGTCGCTGGGGGTGGCGACGTGGGCGTATCGACGGGCCGCGGTTCGGTAGGGCCGGGGGCTGCGGGGGTCGGGGTCCGGTGGGCTCCGAAGGGTGTGAGGGGCGCTTAGGGCGTCCGGTGGCGCGTTCCTCAGGTGGGCCTGGCACGATGGCAGGGTGACCGCTCCGCTGACTCCGCCTACGCCGCCGCACGAACCGTCCTCGCCGGGGGGCTGGCCTCCGCCGCCTCCCGAGGGGTACGGGCAGGTCGTGGAGGCGCCCCAGGAAGGGGCCGGGGCCCGGGGCGAGTTGGTCGCGGATCTGCGGGACGGGGGGATCGTCGCCGTCGCGGTGACCGTGCTCGGGGTCGTGCTGGGGCTGCTGTGGCTGTGGCTGGCTCCCCGGGTGCCGCTCGTGGGGGACCAGTCCGACGGGAGCTGGGTCGTCTACCTCAAGGACTCCGAGGGGGAGCAGGCGATCGGGGTCGACGGAACGTTCACTCTGCTGGCGCTCGCGTGTGGTGCGCTGAGCGCGGTGGGCGTGTTCCTGTGGCGCCGGCGCGGCGGGGTGCCGCTCGTCGTGGGGCTCACGCTGGGGGGTGTGCTGGCGTCCGTCGTGGCCTGGAAGCTCGGCGTCTGGCTCGGGCCCTCCTCCGACGTCATCGCCCACGCCAAGAGTGCGGGCAAGGGGGTGACGTTCTCGGCGCCGCTGAAGCTGAACGCCAAGTCCGCGCTGGTGGCGTGGTCCGTGGCGGGGTTGCTGGTGCATCTGGGGTTGACGGCGCTGTTCGGTCCCCGGGATCCGGAGCCGGAGTATGAGCCGTATGTGATGCCGCCGGCGTAGGGGGCCGGGCGGGTGGGGTGTGCGGGGTGAGGGGGCGCGCGGGGGCGTGAGGTTGGGGTGAGGAGGCGCGGGGCGCGATGTTGGGCGCGCGGGCCCGCGTAGGGGGCTTGTGGAACCCGGGGGCGTGCGTGCGGGGGTGTGTGGGCGTGCCGCGCGCGGGCGTCCATGCCGGGGTGTGTTGTGGGTGGGCGTCTGTGTGTCGTCGGCGGGCCTTCGCGTCGTGCGCCTGTGTCGCGTGGGGCGCTTGGCGCCGGGTGGGCCCTCATGCCGCGCGGGCGCCCGCGCCGGGCGTCGCGTCGCCTGGGCGCGTACGCCGGGTGCGGGCCGGGCTTGGGCGCTCCGCGCCGCTGGGTGCTGTACCGCGCGGGCACCCACGCCGGGGTGTGTTGTGGGTGGGCGCCCGTGTGTCGCTGGCGGGCCCTCGCGTCGTGCGCCTGTGTCGCGTGGGGCGCTTGACGCCGGGGCCCTCATGCCGCGTGGACCCCTGCGCCGGGTGCCGCGTCGCTTGGGCGCGTACGCCGGGTGCGGGCCGGGCTTGGGCGCTCGCGCCGCTGGGTGCTGTAGCGCGCGGGCGCCCGGTTCGCGGCGTCGCGCAGTTCCCTATGCCGGGCGCCTTCCGTGGTTGGCGCGGCGTTTCTTGATTCGCCATTTCCGCTTGCGTGTGCGTTTCGACATGCCTTCTCTGCTTAGCGGAGGGAGGGCGGTACGTCGAGGGGTCAGGGGCGGCCGATCGGGGCGGTGACGGCGTCGGTGAGGGTCGTGAGGTCGGTGGGGGAGAGTTCGACCTCCAGGCCGCGCCGGCCGGCGGAGACGCAGATGGTGGGGTGCGCGTTCGCGGAGGAGTCGAGGACGGTGGGGAGGCGTTTGCGCTGGCCGAGGGGGGAGATGCCGCCGCGGACGTACCCGGTGGTGCGTTCCGCGAGCGCCGGGTCGGCCATGGCCGCCTTCTTGCCGCCGACGGCGTTCGCGAGGGCCTTGAGGTCGAGCGTCCCGGCGACGGGGACGACGGCGACCGTCAGCGCGCCGTCGACGTCCGCGACGAGCGTCTTGAACACCCGCTCCGGGGACACGCCCATCGCCTCGGCGGCCTCCTCGCCGTAGGAGGGGTGGGCGGGGTCGTGGTCGTAGGCGTGGACGGTGTAGGAGACCCCGGCCGCCGTGAGGGCGACGGTCGCCGGTGTTCCCCCGGACTGCTTCTTCGGCTTCTTCGCCACGTGGGCCCTCAGTTCAGGCTGGTCGGACCCCGCGTCAGGTCCGACGCGGGCAGGGACGGCAGGGTACGGAGGATGGCCGTCTCGGCGCGCAGGATTTTCAGCTCGTCCCGCAGCCGGGACGCGAAGTCCGGCGCCTGGAGGAGCCGTTGCTTGGTCGGCGTGTCGAGCATCATCGTCGCGGCGACGAGGTACGACACGACGCCGGGCTCGTCGGGCAGGTCGCCCGAGAGGACGGACAGCTCACGCGCGCCGGCGAGCCGCTTCTGGTACTGCCGGAAGGCCCGCAGGACGACCTCGGCGAGCCCTTCGGCCTCCTCGCCCCGCTCCTCGGGCAGCTCCTCCAGCTCGGCGGTGAGGAACGGCCCGGAGGAGTCGACGGACAGCAGCCGGACCCGTGTCGTCCCGGTCGCCAGGACCTCGAACGTGCCGTCGGCCCGCTCCCGGACGGTCGCCGCGTCGGCGACGCACCCCACCGCGTGGAACGCCTTGAGCGGGTCGGGGCCGAAACCGGCCAGCGGCCCTCGTTCGGGCCGCGCGGTGGGATCGGGCATGCCCTGCGCGGCGGGCGCGACCTCGTGGCCGTCGCGGATGGCCACGACGGCGAACCGGCGCGGCTCGTCCTCGGGGGTCTTGAGCAGCGCGCGCATCATCGCGCGGTAGCGCTCCTCGAAGACGTTCAGCGGCAGTACGAGCCCCGGGAACAGCACCGAGTTCAGGGGGAAGAGCGGGAGACGGACGGTGGTCACGGTGCGGAAGCCTAATGGCCCGCGAGGGTGGGAGGTCCGTCATGACCGCTCCACGGACGCGCGGGGCGGCCCCGCAGGAGGTCGTCGCGCACCG
This sequence comes from Streptomyces roseirectus, assembly GCF_014489635.1. NCBI lineage: Bacteria > Bacillati > Actinomycetota > Actinomycetes > Kitasatosporales > Streptomycetaceae > Streptomyces > Streptomyces roseirectus. The sequence goes on from NZ_CP060828.1 coordinate 6,971,317, forward strand.
CGAGGAAGTGGCCGAGGGGGTCCTCGGAGAAGCGGTTCCAGGGGAACGAGGTGACGTACGGGCCGAGCATCCGCAGCTGCACGAGCGCGTCCTCGCGGCGGTCGAGGCGGGACAGGACGTAGACGAGGCCGTTGCGGACCTCGGCCGCGCGCGAGTCGTCGCGGCCGAGCCGGGCCGACAGGACGATCGCCCGGTCGGCCGCCGCGTCCAGGCGGGCGCGCGGCACCTCGGGCCCGCAGCCGTCCGTCAGGTAGACCAGGGCGGCGATCGCGGGCAGGGTCTGGACGAGGGAGTCGGCGGGGGCGTCCTGCGCGGCGCGGTCGGCGAAGTCGAAGCACTCGGGGTGCGAGCCGTGCCAGGAGACCGCCAGGTAGCGCAGGGCGGCGACATGGCAGCCGAAGTGGTGGGGGGAGCGGCGGACGGCCGCCTCCCACAGTTCGCCGAAGTACTTGTGGCCGGCGCCCGCCCCGCGCGCGTGGTCGAGGGCGATGCGCCAGGGCACCGGATCGCGGTCCCACGCCTGGGCCGCCGCCGTGATCAGCGGGCTCACCTCGCGCAGGAGTTCCGCCCGCGCGGGCGAGCGCCAGGCGCGGGCGACCGCGAGCTGGGCGGCGACCAGCAGGACGTCGGGGTCGCGCGGGGCCGCCGCCCGCCACTGGTCGAACCACTCGGGGCGGGCGTCGGCGAACGCGGCGAGGCTCTTGACGTAGCGGTCGCGGGCCTCCCAGTCGCGCCGTACGCGGGTGCGCGCGAGCAGGCCGGCCGCCGGTCTGTGCTCGCCGCCGCCGGCCGCGACCAGGGCGGGGCCGAGGAGGTCGTCGGGGACGTCGAGCAGCATCTCGTCGTCGGCCGGCAGGCCGGTCGCGGCGAGGGGCGCCGCGCGCTTCGGGGCGCGGGCCGGGCGGATGAACGTGGGCAGCAGAGCCATGGTGCCGACCATTGAAAAACGCTGGTCCGTGACGCGCCAGAGGTAAAGCGCAACCCATGGAAAGTTGTACGCCCTGAAGTCAAGGGAGGGTAAAAGGTTACCGTTCAGTCGGCACGGGACGGGCACGGAGTGCGGTTTCCGTGGCTGCGGGGCCGCCCGGAGTGCGGATTTCGTGGAGGTCTCGCCGCGCGTGTTTCAGTCCCTCCGCAGCAGTCTGGTCGCGCCCGCCGCGACCGTCGTCGCGAGGACCCAGCCGAGCAGGACCATCGCGGCGGTCGCCCACTGCCAGGCCCCCGGCAGCCGCCACTGGCCGGCCTGGCCGAGGTCGATCACCGGCAGCAGGAGGTCCAGGGCGAACAGGGCCGGGTCCCATGGCGGGGCCCCGCCGCTCGTGGGCCGGTGCGGCGCGAACCCGAAGGCGACCGAGCCCGCCGCCCACAGCACCGCCATCCACACCGCGGCCCGCCCCGGCCGGTACCCGTAGGCGACCGTCCAGTCCTGCGCGAACCCCCACAGCTTCGCCCCCGGCGGCAGCGTCTCCCGGCGGCGGCGCTGCTTGGCGAGCAGCACCTCCCGCGCGTCCTCGTCCTCGCCGCCCGCGCGCAGGACCGCCGCCAGCCGCTCGTAGGGCTCCGGCGCGTACTCCGCGGTCGCCGCCGCGACCCACTCCAGGCGGGCGGCCAGCGGGAACGGGCCGACCGGCACCAGGTTGTCGTAGCTGAACCCGGCCATGTGCAGGCGGCCGGGGCCCGGCCAGGCGCTCGCGCGGTCGATCAGGTTGATCACCCGGGCGCCCGACAGGACGACCTTCCCGCGCGCGGGACGCTCCCCGAGGAACCTCAGCTCCGAGGCGTGGACCCGGCGCAGGGACACCTCCTGGTCGTCCGTGAGGGTGAACCGCGCGGACTGGAGGTCGACGGCGTCCCCGAACCGTCCGTCGTCCAGCCGCAGGCCGCCGTGGCAGTCGAACCGCCGCACCCGTACGCCCTGCGCGGGCGTCAGTCCCGTCACCGGACGGCCGCCGGCCGCCGCCGGGGTCAGGTACAGCGTGCGCTCCACGGTCAGTTGCGGGGCGTTCAGCGCGAACCGGCCCGGGGAGCCGGCCAGGCGCGCCCCGCGCAGGCTCAGCGAGACCCCGACCTTCGCGCCGCGCAGGCTCAGCTCGCCGTGCGACTCCAGCAGTTCGGCCTGCACGTCCTGGCCCACGGTCATGCCGTCGGCGACGATCGAGCGCCCGCTGCGGTCGCGGTGCACGACGGCCTCGTTGAGCAGCAGGTCGGTGCCTATGTGGGCGTCGGTCAGCCGGATGCCCTCGGGGAAGCGGCTGCGCGGCAGATGCAGGTCCCCCTCGGTGTGTACGCGCGCCGCCTCCAGGCGCGGCACCGCGCAGTCGACCAGCCGCAGCGTCGTGAACCGCGCCTCCGGCAGCAGCACCTCCTGGTCGAACCGGCAGCGCCGCAGCTCCACGTACGGCACGACCCGGCCGCCCGAGAGGTCCAGGGCGCCGCTCACCCGGACCCCGACCAGCTTCAGCGACGAGACCCGGCCGGTGAGCGCCGGCGGGCCGTCCAGCAGGAGCCAGGCCATCACCCTCGCCCGGACCGTGCGCCCCTCGCCCCACGGGTGGCCGCCGTGCGGGTCGTCCACCTCCGGGTTGCCGCAGCTCAGGTCGTACACCCCGCCGTCCCTGAACGCCTGCCACAGCCCCGCCTCGACCGCCGTCAGATCTCCCGGGAGGTCCCTGACATGCCGCTCGGCCCCCTCGATCACCGCTTTCCCTCCTTTCTCGCACATCTGTTCTGTCACTTGTTCTGCCCACTGAGTGACGTTTTGAACACTGAACGTGACATCGATCTCCGGAAGTTCCCGACTTCGTCCACTCCGCGTGACGACCGGGTTCTGTATCAGCCATTGATACGCGCGAACGGCCCCCGAGCCCGGTCTGCGAGAATTGGCCACGTGATCTCGCGAATCGATCTGCGCGGCGACGCCCTCCCCGAGGGCCCCGCCCTGCGCGACCTGCTGCCCCGAGCCGACTTCGACGTCGCGGCCGCCCTGGAGAAGGTGCGTCCCATCTGCGAGGCCGTGCATCATCGGGGCGACGCGGCGCTGATCGACTTCGCCGAGCAGTTCGACGGCGTACGGCTCACCTCCGTCCGCGTCCCCGCCGACGCGCTCACCAAGGCGCTGGCCGAGCTGGACCCCGCCGTCCGCGCGGCCCTGGAGGAGTCGATCCGGCGTGCCCGCCTCGTCCACCGCGCACAGCGCCGTACGGCCCACACGACCCAGGTCGTGCCCGGCGGCACCGTGACCGAGAAGTGGGTGCCCGTCGACCGGGTCGGCCTGTACGCGCCCGGCGGGCGGTCGGTCTACCCGTCGTCCGTGATCATGAACGTGGTGCCCGCGCAGGAGGCAGGCGTCGAGTCGATCGCCCTCGCCTCGCCCGCGCAGGCCGAGTTCGATGGCCTTCCGCACCCCACGATCCTCGCCGCGTGCGCGCTGCTCGGTGTCGACGAGGTCTACGCCGCCGGCGGCGCGACCGCCGTCGCGATGTTCGCCCACGGCACCGAGTCCTGCCCGCCCGCGAACATGGTCACCGGGCCCGGCAACATCTGGGTCGCCGCCGCCAAGCGGTACTACACCGGGAAGATCGGCATCGACGCCGAGGCGGGCCCGACCGAGATCGCGGTCCTCGCCGACGCCACCGCCGACCCGGCGCACGTCGCCGCCGACCTGATCAGCCAGGCCGAGCACGACCCGCTCGCCGCCGCCGTCCTCGTCACCGACTCCGTCGAACTCGCCGACGCCGTCGAGAAGGAACTCGTCCCCCAGGTCGCCGCCAGCAAGCACGTCGACGACCGGATCGCCCCCGCGCTCGCGGGCCGGCAGTCCGCGATCGTCCTCGTCGACGGCGTCGAGGAGGGCCTGCGGGTCGTCGACGCCTACGGCGCCGAGCACCTGGAGATCCAGACCGCCGACGCGACGGCCGTCGCCGCGCGTGTGCGCAACGCGGGCGCGGTCTTCGTCGGCCCCTGGGCGCCCGTCTCCCTGGGCGACTACGCGGCCGGCTCCAACCACGTCCTGCCCACCGGAGGCTGCGCCTGCCACTCCTCCGGACTGTCCGTGCAGTCGTTCCTGCGCGGCATCCACATCGTCGACTACACGCGCGAAGCGCTCGCCGACGTCGCCCATCACGTCGTCACGCTCGCGGAGGCCGAAGACCTCCCGGCACACGGCGCGGCGATCAAGGCGAGGTTCGACTGGAAGGTTCCGGAGAGCAAGTGACAGGCATCGACGATCTCCCCGTACGGGACGAACTGCGCGGCAAGTCCCCCTACGGAGCGCCCCAACTGGACGTCCCCGTACGGCTGAACACGAACGAGAACCCCTACCCGCTCCCGGAAGAACTGGTCGAGCGGATCACCGAGCGCGTGCGCGAGGCCGCCCGCGACCTCAACCGCTACCCCGACCGGGACGCCGTCGAGCTGCGCACCCAGCTCGCGAAGTACCTCACCGACACCACCGGCCACGAGGTCGCCCTCGCCAACGTGTGGGCCGCCAACGGCTCCAACGAGGTGATCCAGCAGCTCCTGCAGACCTTCGCCGGGCCCGGACGCAGCGCGATCGGCTTCGAGCCGTCCTACTCGATGCACGGCCTCATCGCGCGCGGGACGGGCACCGAGTGGATCTCGGGCCCCCGCGAGGACGACTTCACGATCGACGTCGACGCCGCCACGCGCGCGATCGCCGAGCACCGCCCGGACGTCGTCTTCGTGACCACCCCCAACAACCCCACCGGCAACGCCGTCCCGCGTGAGACCGTCCTCGCCCTGTACGAGGCCGCGCAGGCCGCGAAGCCGTCCATGGTCGTCGTCGACGAGGCGTACATCGAGTTCAGCCACGGCGACTCGCTGCTGCCCCTCCTGGCGGGCCGGCCGAACCTGGTGATCTCGCGGACGATGTCCAAGGCGTTCGGCGCGGCCGGACTGCGCCTGGGCTACCTCGCCGCGCACCCGGCGGTCGTCGACGCCGTGCAGCTCGTCCGGCTGCCCTACCACCTCTCGGCGGTCACCCAGGCGACCGCCCTGGCCGCCCTGGAGCACACCGGCACGCTCCTGAAGTACGTCGAACAGCTCAAGGCGGAGCGCGACCGGCTGGTCGCCGAGCTGCGGGCCATCGGCTACGAGGTGACCGAGTCCGACGCCAACTTCGTGCAGTTCGGCCGCTTCGGCGACCCGCACGCCGCGTGGCGATTCATCCTCGACCGCGGGGTCCTCATCAGGGACAACGGGGTACCCGGCTTCCTGCGGGTGTCCGCCGGCACCCCCGAAGAGAACGACGCGTTCCTCGACGCGGTCCGTGAACTCAAGAAGGAGCAGCGCGTATGAACCGCGTCGGCCGTACAGAACGCACCACCAAGGAGACCTCCGTCCTGGTCGAGATCGACCTCGACGGGACGGGCAGAACCGAGATCTCCACGGGCGTCGGCTTCTACGACCACATGCTCGACCAGCTCGGCCGGCACGGTCTGTTCGACCTGACCGTCAAGACCGAGGGCGACCTGCACATCGACTCGCACCACACGATCGAGGACACCGCCCTCGCGCTCGGCGCCGCCTTCCGGCAGGCCCTCGGCGACAAGGTCGGCATCTACCGCTTCGGCAACTGCACGGTCCCCCTGGACGAGTCCCTGGCCCAGGTCACCGTCGACCTCTCCGGCCGCCCCTACCTCGTGCACACCGAGCCCGAGAAGATGGCGCCGATGATCGGCGAGTACGACACCACGATGACCCGGCACATCCTGGAGTCCTTCGTCGCCCAGGCCCAGATCGCGCTGCACGTGCACGTGCCCTACGGGCGCAACGCGCACCACATCGTCGAGTGCCAGTTCAAGGCCCTCGCGCGCGCACTGCGCTACGCCAGCGAGCGCGACCCGCGCGCGGCGGGCATCCTTCCCTCCACGAAGGGCGCGCTGTGAACGGGTTGTCGACGATCCTGATCGTCGTGGGTCTCTTCCTGCTCGGCGGTGTCTACTCCTTCGCCAAGCAGGACATGCCGAGGAGCCTGATCGTGCTCCTGTCGGTCGCCGCCGGGATGGCGCTCCTCGCGGGCGTCCTGAGGCTGGAGGTGTGGAATTGAGCGCTTCTGGGAAACGCGTCGTCGTCTTCGACTACGGCTTCGGCAACGTGCGCTCCGCCGAACGCGCCCTCGCGCGCGTGGGCGCCGACGTCGAGATAACGCGTGACTACGACAGGGCGATGAACGCCGACGGCCTCCTGGTGCCCGGCGTGGGCGCCTTCGCCGCCTGTATGCGGGGCCTGAAGGAGGCGCGCGGCGATTGGATCGTCGGCCGGCGCCTGTCCGGCGGGCGCCCGGTGATGGGCATCTGTGTCGGTATGCAGATCCTCTTCGCGCGCGGCATCGAGCACGGCGTCGAGACCGAGGGCCTGGACGAGTGGCCCGGCACGGTCGAACCCCTCAAGGCCGACATCGTCCCCCACATGGGCTGGAACACCGTCGACGCCCCCGAGGGCACCCAGCTCTTCGCCGGGGTCGAGCCGGACGCGCGCTTCTACTTCGTGCACTCCTACGGCGTCCAGGACTGGTCCCTGGAGGTCCACAACCAGGCCATCAGGGCCCCCAAGGTCGCCTGGACGACCCACGGCACCCCGTTCGTCGCCGCCGTCGAGAACGGCGCCCTGTGGGCCACGCAGTTCCACCCCGAGAAGTCCGGCGACGCCGGAGCCCAGCTCCTCACCAACTGGATCGGAACCCTGTGAGCAAGCTCGAACTCCTCCCGGCCGTCGACGTCCGCGACGGCCAGGCCGTCCGGCTCGTGCACGGCGAGTCCGGGACCGAGACGTCCTACGGCTCCCCCCTGGAGGCCGCCCTCGCCTGGCAGCGGGCGGGCGCCGAGTGGCTGCACCTCGTCGACCTGGACGCCGCGTTCGGCACTGGCGACAACCGGAAGCTCATCGCCGAGGTCACCGGCGCGATGGACATCAAGGTCGAGCTGTCCGGCGGCATCCGCGACGACGACACGCTGGCCGCCGCCCTCGCGACCGGCTGCACGCGCGTGAACCTCGGCACGGCCGCCCTGGAGACCCCCGAGTGGGTCGCCAAGGTCATCGCCGAGCACGGCGACAAGATCGCCGTCGGCCTCGACGTCCGCGGCACCACCCTGCGCGGGCGCGGGTGGACGCGCGACGGGGGCGACCTGTACGAGACGCTGGAGCGGCTGAACGCCGAGGGCTGCGCGCGGTACGTCGTCACCGACATCGCCAAGGACGGCACCCTCCAGGGGCCCAACCTGGAACTGCTGCGGGGCGTCTGCGCCGCGACGGACCGGCCCGTCGTCGCCTCCGGCGGCGTGTCGTCCCTCGACGACCTGCGCGCCATCGCCGAACTCGTGCCCCTCGGCGTCGAGGGCTCCATCGTCGGCAAGGCGCTCTACGCGAAGGCGTTCACCCTCGAAGAGGCGCTGGCGGCGGTGTCGTCATGACGTCCGGCGTACGGCGCGTGGCGAGCGGGTCGCCCTGGGAGGAGCCCTTCGGGTTCTCCCGTGCCGTCGCGGCGGGCGACCGGATCCTGGTGGGCGGCACGACGTCCTTCAAGGACGGCGTCCTGCACGGCGAGGGCGACCCCTACGAGCAGGCCAGGACGGCGTTCGGGACCGCCCTGGAGGCCATCGCCGAACTGGGCGCGGGACCTGAGGACGTCATCCGTACGCGCGTACTGCTCATCCACGCGCGGGACGTCGACGAGGCCGGGCGCGCGCACAAGGAACTCTTCGACGCGGTGCGCCCGGTGACCACGTTCGCCGTCGTGACCGGGTTCGTCGACCCGCGCATCCTCGTCGAGGTCGAGCTGGAAGCATTCAGAGGAGCCGACTCATGACCCTGGCCGTCCGCGTCATCCCCTGCCTGGACGTCGACAACGGACGGGTCGTCAAGGGCGTCAACTTCCAGAACCTGCGCGACGCGGGCGACCCCGTCGAGATGGCCAAGGTGTACGACGCCGAGGGCGCCGACGAGCTGACGTTCCTCGACATCACCGCGTCCTCCGGGAACCGCGAGACCACCTACGACGTGGTGCGCCGCACCGCCGAGCAGGTCTTCATCCCGCTCACCGTCGGCGGGGGCGTGCGCGCGCCCGAGGACGTCGACAAGCTCCTGCGCGCGGGCGCCGACAAGGTGGGCGTCAACACCGCCGCCATCGCCCGGCCCGAGCTGATCAAGGAGATCGCCGAGCGGTTCGGGAGCCAGGTGCTCGTGCTGTCCGTGGACGCGCGGCGCACCGAGTCCGGGTCGTTCGAGGTGACCACGCACGGCGGGCGCCGGGGGACCGGCATCGACGCCGTCGAGTGGGCTCACCAGGCCGCCGAACTGGGGGCGGGAGAGATCCTGCTCAACTCGATGGACGCGGACGGGACGAAGGACGGCTACGACATCGAGATGATCGAGGCCGTCCGCAAGCACGTCTCCGTGCCGCTGATCGCGTCCGGGGGCGCCGGGAAGCTGTCCGACTTCGCGCCGGCCGTCGGGGCGGGCGCGGACGCCGTGCTGGCCGCGTCGGTGTTCCACTTCGGGGATCTGCGGATCGGCGACGTGAAGCAGGCGCTGAGGGAGGCCGGGCACCCGGTTCGGTGAGGCTGTAGCGCGTTGGTGTAAGCCCCGTTCGCCTGGCGAACGGGGCTTACTTGTGGGGTGATACGAAAGGGAAGTTGCGCAAAATGTGTTGCGCAACTTTCCTTTCGTATCTAGCGTGGAGGGCATGACAGAGCAGGAGAGGGACCGGCGGATCACCGACGTGGGCACGCTCAAGGCGCTCGCCCACCCCCTGCGGTCCCAGCTGTACCGGGGGCTCACCGTCGCGCGCGTGGCGACCGCCTCGCAGCTCGCCGCACAGGTCGGCGAGGCCGTCTCCCTCGTCAGCTACCACCTGCGCAAACTCGCCGAGCACGGGCTCATCGAGGAGGCCGGGGCGCAGAGCGCGGACGGGCGTGAGCGGTGGTGGCGGCGGACCTCCGACGGGCTGCGCATCCAGGACGCCGACTTCCGCGACGCGCCCGAGCGGGCCGCCGCGCACACCGCCGCCAGCCGGCTGTTCTTCGAGCAGCGCGCGGACATGTACCGGCACTTCCTCGACGAACGCGCGCGTTGGGGCGCCGAGTGGAACGCCGCCGCCGAGTCCTCCGAGACCAACCTCCGGCTCACCGCCGGGGAACTGGCCGAGCTGAACCAGGAGCTGCTGGCCCTGCTGCGGCGGTACGACGAACGCGGGCGGGCGGCCGAGGCCGCCGGGGACACCGAGGGGCGGGAGAACGTCCAGGTGCATACCTACGCGTTCCCGTTCCGGTTCTGAGGGGGCTCCGTGGACGGCGTGGGCGCGCGTGGCGCGCATCGGGATCCGAACGTGCTCCGCTGGCTCGCCGGGTTCACCGCCTCCGGGGTCGGTGACAACGTGTACTACGTCGCCCTGTCCTGGGCCGCCGTGCAGGCCGGGACGCCCTTCCAGGCCGGGCTGGTGACCGTCGCGGGGGCGCTGCCCCGGGCCGTGCTCATGCTGGGCGGGGGCGTGCTGGCCGACCGGTACGGGGCCCGGCGTGTCGTACTGGCCGGCACGGGGGTGCGGTGCGGGCTCGTCCTGCTGGCCGCGCTGCTGCTGGTCGCCACCACCCCCGGGCTCGTGGTCCTCGCCGCCGTCGCGGTGCTGTTCGGGATCGTCGACGCCGCCTTCCTGCCGGCCGCGGGGGCCCTGCCGGCCCTCATAGCGCCGCCCGGCCAGTTCGGGCGTGTGCAGGGGCTCCGGGGGCTGTCCGTGCGGCTGGCGAACGTGCTGGGCGGGCCGTTGGGCGGGGTGGGGGTGGCGGTCGGGGGGACCGCGGGGGCGTTCGGGGTGGCGGCGTTGCTGATCGGGGTGTCGTGGCCGGTGCTGGGGGCGGTTCGGGTGCGGGGTGTCGAGGCAGGGGCGGGCGAGCGGGAAGGGTCTGGGCGGCGGGGGTGCCTTCCGCGCGGGACAGCCGCACGCGCGCGTGCGGGGGAGGGGCTGGAAGTGGTGGGGGTGGCTTCGGGGGACGTCGGGTTCGCGCGCGGGGGCGAGAGGGCCGCAGGGGCGGGGGCTTCGGCGGCTGTGGTGGCGGGGCGTGACGCTGTCGCGCGGGACGCGCGCGTGGGTGGGAAGGGCCGGGGGCGCTGGGAAGGCCCGGGTGAGCCGGGGGCCTGGTGGCGTGGGGTTGCGGGGGAGTTGGTGGACGGCGTGCGGTACGTGCGGCGGGACCGGGTGCTGACAGCGCTGGTGGTGTCCATCACGCTCAGCGATCTCGGGTTCGTGGGGCCGATGAACCTGGGGCTGACGCTGCTCGCCGGGGAGCGCGGGTGGGGGGCCTCCGGGCTCGGGCTCGTCCTGGCCGGGTTCGGAGTGGGGGCCGGTGCCGCGTCGCTCCTCCTCGCCTGGCGGGGGCGGGTCCCGCGCGCGGGGTGGGTGCTGGCGCTCGCCACCGTCGGCGGCGCCCTCGCCATCGCCGCCCTCGCGCGCGTGCCGTCCGTCGCCGGTGCCGTGTCCGTCGCCCTGTGCGTCGGCCTTCTCGCCGGGCTCGGCGGGGCGCTCGCGGGGACCCTCGTCCAGGCCCGCGCGGGCGCCGCGTACATCGGCCGCGTCACCGCCGTCTCCACGCTCATCGGCTACGGCGTCGCACCGCTCACGTTTCCCCTCGTGGGCTGGGCGGTCTCCCTCTGGGGCACCGGCCCGGTCTTCGCGGCCTGCGCGATGCTCAACGGGGGCAGCGCGGTTGTCGTGCTGGGGGTGCGGGGGTTGCGGCGGGCGGAGTTGCCGGGGTGAGGGGGCGGGGACGGGAGTTGACGCGGGCCAACTGGAGCGAGGCTCCTCCCCGTCAGCCCCGGGCCACGGTGCTCACATGCCCAACTGCTTGCCCGCGCGCAGTTGTTCGATCGCCTCCTTGTCGCCCTCCAGGTCGACCTGGGCTGTGGACTGGCGGCCGAAGACGAGCATGAGGAGTTCGGAGGGCTCGCCGGTGGCGGTGACGACGGGGGTGCCTTTGTGGGCCACGGCGGTGCGGCCGTCGGGGCGGCGCAGGACGAGGCCGGTGGGGGAGGAGCGGGCGACCAGGCGGGCGGTGCGTTCGAGGCGGGACCAGAGGGCGTCCTGGAAGACGGGGTCGAGGGGACGCGGCGTCCAGTCGGGCTGGGCGCGGCGGACGTCCTCGGTGTGGATGTAGAACTCGACCGTGTTGGCGGCCTCGTCGAGCTGCTTGAGGGCGAACGGGGAGAAGCGCGGCGGGCCCGTGCGGATGAGGTGGATCAGGTCCTCGTACGGCTTGGCCGTGTACTCGGCCATCGTCTTGTCCAGACGGGACGCCAGTTGCTTGATCAGCGTGCCGCCCGCGGCGTCGGGGCGGCGTTCGCGCACCACCACGTGCGCGGCGAGATCCCGGGTCAGCCAGCCCTCGCAGAGCGTCGGGGCGTCCGGACCGCAGGTCTCCAAGAGGTCGGCGAGAAGCAGCCGTTCACGCTTGGCGAAGGTCGACATGCCGCCAGCCTACGACCGCCGCGCACGTCCGCACAGTGGACACCGGACCGTCACTGTCAGTGGCAGGCGGCACAATGGCAGGCATGACCAGCACGACCGGTGACCCCCGGCCCAGCAGCCTCGATCCCGAGATCGCGGCGCGCCTGAAGCGCAGCCCCGACGGCCTCGTACCCGCGATCGCCCAGCAGTACGACACGGGGGAGGTGCTGATGCTGGGCTGGATGGACGACGAGGCGCTGCACCGGACGCTGACGACCGGCAGGTGCACGTACTGGTCGCGCAGCCGCCGCGAGTACTGGGTCAAGGGCGACACCTCGGGGCACGTCCAGTGGGTGAAGTCGGTCGCGCTGGACTGCGACGCCGACACGGTCCTCGTCCAGGTCGACCAGGTCGGCGCCGCCTGTCACACGGGCGCGCGGACCTGCTTCGACGAGGATGTGCTCTCTCTCACCTCGGGTCAGTAGGGTCGGCCGCCATGGACCTCGACACGTTCCGCAAGCTGGCCGTCGACCGGCGGGTCATCCCGGTCACCCGCAAGCTCCTCGCCGACGGCGACACCCCGGTCGCGCTGTACCGCAAGCTCGCCGCCGAGCGCCCCGGCACGTTCCTGCTGGAGTCCGCGGAGAACGGCCGTTCCTGGTCTCGCTACTCCTTCGTGGGCGTGCGCAGCGCCGCGACGCTCACCGCGCGCGACGGCCAGGCGCACTGGCTCGGCACACCCCCGGTCGGCGTCCCCGTGGACGGCGACCCGCTCGCCGCGCTGCGGGCGACGATCGAGACGCTGCACACGCCCCACGCGCAGGACCTCCCGCCCTTCACCGGCGGCATGGTCGGCTACCTCGGCTACGACATCGTCCGCCGCCTGGAGAAGATCGGCCCCGGCGAACGCGACGACCTGAAGCTGCCCGAGCTGACGATGCTCCTCACCAGCGACCTCGCCGTCATGGACCACTGGGAGGGCTCCGTCCTGCTGATCGCCAACGCGATCAACCACAACGACCTCGACACGGGCGTCGACGAGGCGTACGCGGACGCGATCGCGCGCCTGGACGCGATGGAGGCGGACCTCTCGCGCGCGGTCGCGCAGCCGCCGGCCGTCCTGCCGCCGTCCGAACTGCCCGAGTACACCGCCCTGTGGGGCGGGCCCGACTTCATGGCGGCCGTCGAGGACATCAAGGAGCGCATCCGCGCGGGCGAGGCGTTCCAGGTCGTGCCCTCCCAGCGGTTCGAGACGCCGTGCACGGCGAGCGCGCTGGACGTCTACCGGGTGCTGCGGGCGACCAACCCGTCGCCGTACATGTACCTGTTCCGGTTCGACGGGTTCGACGTCGTCGGATCGTCCCCGGAGGCCCTGGTCAAGGTCGAGGACGGGCACGCGATGGTCCACCCCATCGCCGGGACCCGGCACCGGGGGGCCACGCCGCAGGAGGACCAGGCCCTCGCGGACGAACTCCTCGCCGACCCCAAGGAACGCGCCGAGCACCTGATGCTGGTCGACCTCGGGCGCAACGACCTGGGGCGCGTGTGCGAGCCGGGGTCGGTGGAGGTCGTCGACTTCATGTCCGTCGAGCGGTACTCGCACGTGATGCACATCGTGTCGACCGTCACCGGCCGCGTCGCGCCCGGCCGCACCGCGTTCGACGTCCTCACGGCGTGCTTCCCCGCCGGCACGCTGTCGGGCGCGCCGAAGCCCCGCGCGATGCAGGTCATCGACGAACTGGAGCCGTCCCGGCGCGGGCTGTACGGCGGCTGCGTCGGCTACCTCGACTTCGCGGGCGACTCCGACACGGCCATCGCGATCCGCACGGCCCTGCTGCGCGACGGCACCGCCTACGTCCAGGCGGGCGCCGGCATCGTCGCCGACTCCGACCCCGTCGCCGAGGACCAGGAGTGCCGCAACAAGGCTGCGGCGGTCCTGCGAGCGGTCCACACGGCGAACCGCCTCGGCGGGACGAGCTGACGCCCCGGCGCGCGTGAGGCGCCACCGGCCTCACCGGGCGGCCGGGCACGCCGGTTGTCGCCCGGTGGGCCGGGACACGCCGGTTCCCGTCAGGCGGGCCGGGGTACGCAGGCGGGCCTCACCTGGCGGGCGGGGCGCGTCGGCGGTCTCACCTGGTAGGCCGGGGTGCGTCGGTGGGCTCGGTGGGAGGCTCGTGGTGGGGTTTCGCCGGGGGTGCGACCGTGCGGGCCGTCGGCCGGTGCCCTCCGCTCGGAGCCGAAGCGGCGCGGCCGGCCCGCCGGTCGGACCGGTCACAGCGCGGGCCGCTCAGCGGCACCGGCACGGCACCGGTACCCCGATGCGCCGTGCCGACGCCCGCCCCTGCGGGCTGACCTGCCGGGTCACCGCCCCCCCCCGCGCCGGTACACCGCTCAGCGAGATGTCGCCAGGTCTCGCACGCCCGCCGGTTCGTGGTTCGCGGTGTTTCGGTCGTGCCCCGTGCGCCGGATATGAACCCCGGGTGACGGAACGCCCGGGGTTCAGGCGATAGTGGAGTACGTGACTGCTGTACCGCACCCCCGCATCGAGGCCGGACCCGCGCGTTCCGGCCGCCGTAGCCTCGCTCTCGCCCTGCTCAGCGGGGCGCTCGGCGCGGCCGTCGCGCTGCTGGCGACCCGGCAGCGATGGTCGGAGGGGACCGCGTCGGTGGCAGGCGGGGCCTTCCGGCTCACCGCGAAGGGCAGCGACGTCACGGGGGTGCCCGCCGCGCTCGCGATAGTGGGCCTCGCCGCGCTCGTCGCCGTCTTCGCGGTCCGCCGCGCGGGCCGGCTCGCCGTCTCCGTCGTCCTCGCGCTCTCCGGCGTGGGGATCCTCGTCGCGGCCCTCACCGGCGCGGACGACAGCTCCGCGCTCGACGAGCAGGCCGCGAAGGCGTCCGGCGACACCTCCGCGACCGTCGCCGCGCTCTCCCACACGGCCTGGCCGTACGTCGCCGCGGCGGGCGGCGCCCTCCTGCTGCTCGCCGGCCTCCTCGCCCTGCGCTACGGCCGCCTGTGGCCCGGCATGTCCGGCCGCTACGAACGCGACGGCACCCCCCGCCCCCGCCGCACCGCCAAGCCCGCCGACCCGGACCGCCCTGAGGACATGTGGAAGGCACTGGACCGCGGTGAGGACCCCACGGGCGCGGACCCCGCCTGAGGGGATCCGCCGGGGAGCGGCCCACGCCGGGGGAGCGATGTCCTCGCGGAGGCCCACACCGGGAGCGGCGCCCTCGCGCAGGCACACGCGCGAGGCTGCTGGCCCGAGAGCCGGGTGCCCCGCGTCGCGCCGACGGACGGGTGCCCCCGGCGTCGCACCTGGCCCGGGAGCGAGGGGCGTTCCGGCCTGGCGGTGCGTCACGCGTGCGCGCGTGCCGGTGAACCCGCACTCGGCCGGCCGGCCCTCCACTCTCGCGTCCCGTGCGCGCCCGTGACAGCGAACCCGCGCCCGGCCGGCCGGCCCTCCGCCCTCGCGTCACGCGTGCGCGTGTGAAGGCTCGCGGAGATGTTTGGCGCCCTTCCTGCCTGCCCTCCCCGCCCGCACGTCCCGCGTGTGGGAACGGTGTTCGGGGTCCCGTTGTGGTGAATCGGCGGTTGTCAGGGGGCACCCCGGCGTTCCTCGGGGCGGTGGGTGCGGGACAATGTGGGGGAGCGTCCGGGTGGGCGTCACATGGACAGCAATGAGGAGCAAGTCATGGCGGGCAACAGCCACGGTCACACCCCGGCCGCCTGGACCGGTGTCACGATCTCGTTCATCGGATTCTGCGTCGCGGGCGCGTTCATGGTGATGGCGCAGCCGCTGGGCTTCTGGGCCGGCATGGTGATCTCGGTGCTCGGCGGTGGCGTCGGCCTGGTCATGAAGGGCATGGGGCTCGGCCAGCCGAAGGGCTACCGCGACCTCCCCGACCACATCACCTACGGCACCCCGGCCAAGGCCGACAGCTGAGACGGCTCTTCAGAGCGGACTTTCCGACGGCGGCCCGGCGCGAGAGCGTTCCGGGCCGCCGTCGCGCGTGCACAATGCGAGACATGACGAAGGCCGACGTCCAGCAGACCAGCCCCTCGCTCGCCGCCCGCCTCGCCGTGCCCGCCGGGATCATGGCGGCCGTCGTCGGCGCCTTCGGGTACGTGGCGACCGTCGACCCCAACGAGCCCGGCCACTACCCCGTCTGCCCCCTCTACCAGCTCACCGGCCTGTACTGTCCCGGCTGCGGCGGCCTGCGCAGCGCGCACGCGTTCGCGCACGGCGACCTGCTGACCGCGCTCCAGGACAACGCCGCCGCCGTACTGGCCTATCTGGGCTTCGCCGTCGTGTGGACTGTCTGGGTGGTCCGCGCGGCACGCGCCCGCCCCGCGCGCGTAGTGCTCGGGAACGCGCACCTGTGGGCGATCGGCGTGTTCCTGCTGGTCTTCACGGTTGTCCGAAACCTGCCGTTCGCCGACTGGCTACGCCCTTGATCAACAGGGGAACGTCCGGGTAATGGAAGCGGCGCCGGTCTGATGCGGGCCACGTGGGGTCCGGCGGATACCATCGCGGCAGGAAATGTCACCGCCCGGAAGGGGGCCGCTCGCGTGAGTGTGCTCGACGAGATCATCGACGGAGTCCGTGCCGACCTCGCGGAGCGGCAGGCGCGCGTCAGCCTCGACGAGCTGAAGGAACGCGCGGCGAAGGCCCCGGCGGCCAAGGACGGCGTCGCCGCCCTGCGGGGTGACGGCGTCAAGGTCATCTGCGAGGTCAAGCGCTCCAGCCCCTCCAAGGGCGCGCTGGCCGCGATCGCCGACCCGGCGGGCCTCGCCGCCGACTACGAGGCGGGCGGCGCCGCCGCGATCTCCGTCCTCACCGAGCAGCGCCGCTTCGGCGGCTCCCTGGCCGACCTCGACGCCGTACGCGCGCGTGTGGACGTCCCCGTCCTGCGCAAGGACTTCATCGTCACGTCGTACCAGCTGTGGGAGGCCCGCGCGCACGGCGCCGACCTCGCCCTCCTGATCGTCGCCGCCCTCGAACAGCCCGCCCTTGAGTCCCTGATCGAGCGTGCCGAGTCCATCGGTCTCACGGCGCTCGTCGAGGTCCACGACGAGGACGAGGTGGAGCGCGCGGTCGCCGCCGGCGCGAAGGTGATCGGCGTCAACGCCCGCGACCTCAAGACCCTCGAGGTCGACCGCTCCACCTTCGAGCGGGTCGCCCCCGAGATCCCCGACCGCATCGTCAAGATCGCCGAGTCCGGCGTCCGCGGCCCCCACGACCTCATCGCCTACGCCAACGCGGGCGCCGACGCCGTCCTCGTCGGCGAGTCCCTGGTCACCGGCAAGGACCCCAGGGCGGCGGTCGCGGATCTGGTCGCCGCGGGCGAACACCCGGCGATCCGGCACGGGCGCGCGTGATCACCCGTTAGGCTTACGACGATGACTCCGACTCCGTACTCCGAGGACAGGCACGCGCGACTCGCGCGCGGTTGCCGCCCCCGGGGCTGCCGCGCGCCCGCGCGCAGGGTGCACGGCCGGAGGGTGCGGTACGTCATCGGGGCCGAGCCGGGACAGGTAAACGGCCGTCGATGGCAACGGACCTGAAGGGGCGCGGGGAGTCACCCGAGGTGCGGCCACAGCCGCGCGGGCGCGAACAGATCAGCTGAAGCCGTTCGTGAACCCCTGCCCCCACGGCGAATTCGTGTTGTTCTCCACAACTCACCGTGAGGTTTCCGCATGCCCAGCGAGTTCTTCATTCCCGACCCCGAGGGTCACGTCCCCACCGCCGAGGGCTACTTCGGCGACTTCGGCGGCAAGTTCATCCCGGAGGCCCTGGTCGCCGCCGTGGACGAGGTCGCCGTCGAGTACGAGAAGGCCAAGGGCGACCCGGCGTTCGCCCGCGAGCTGGACGACCTCCTGGTCAACTACACCGGCCGCCCCAGTTCCCTCACCGAGGTGCCCCGCTTCGCGGAGCACGCGGGTGGCGCGCGCGTGTTCCTCAAGCGCGAGGACCTGAACCACACCGGCTCCCACAAGATCAACAACGTTCTCGGCCAGGCCCTGCTGACCAAGCGCATGGGTAAGACCAGAGTCATCGCGGAGACCGGCGCGGGCCAGCACGGCGTCGCGACGGCCACCGCGTGCGCGCTGTTCGGCCTGGACTGCACGATCTACATGGGCGAGATCGACACCCAGCGCCAAGCCCTGAACGTCGCGCGCATGCGCATGCTCGGCGCCGAGGTCATCGCCGTGAAGTCCGGCAGCCGCACGCTGAAGGACGCGATCAACGAGGCGTTCCGCGACTGGGTCGCCAACGTCGACCGCACGCACTACCTGTTCGGCACGGTCGCGGGCCCGCACCCGTTCCCGGCGATGGTCCGTGACTTCCACCGGGTGATCGGCGTCGAGGCGCGCCGCCAGATCCTGGAGCGCGCCGGCCGCCTCCCGGACGCCGCGATCGCCTGCGTCGGCGGCGGCTCCAACGCGATCGGCCTGTTCCACGCGTTCATCCCCGACACGGACGTCCGTCTGATCGGCTGCGAGCCGGCCGGGCACGGCGTCGAGACGGGCGAGCACGCGGCGACGCTGACGGCCGGTGAGCCCGGCATCCTGCACGGCTCGCGCTCCTACGTCCTCCAGGACGACGAGGGCCAGATCACCGAGCCGTACTCGATCTCGGCGGGGCTCGACTACCCCGGGATCGGCCCGGAGCACTCCTACCTCAAGGACAGCGGCCGGGGCGAGTACCGCGCGGTCACCGACGACGCCGCGATGCAGGCCCTGCGCCTCCTCTCGCGCACCGAGGGCATCATCCCGGCCATCGAGTCGGCCCACGCGCTCGCGGGCGCGCTGGAAGTCGGCAAGGAGCTGGGCCGGGACGGGCTGATCATCGTCAACCTGTCCGGGCGCGGCGACAAGGACATGGACACGGCGGCCCGCTACTTCGGCCTGTACGACACGACCGACGAGGGGGCCTCCAAGTGACCGGCAACATCCGACTCCTGTCCGACACCCTCGCCGCCGCGAAGGCCGAGGGCCGCTCCGCGCTCATCGCCTACCTCCCGGCCGGCTTCCCGACCGTGGACGGCGGCATCGACGCGATCAAGGCCGTCTTCGACGGCGGCGCGGACGTCGTCGAGGTGGGCCTCCCGCACAGCGACCCGGTGCTCGACGGGCCGGTCATCCAGACCGCCGACGACATCGCGCTGCGCGGCGGCGTCAAGATCGCGGACGTCATGCGGACGGTCCGTGAGGCGCACGAGGCGACCGGGAAGCCGGTGCTCGTGATGACGTACTGGAACCCCATCGACCGCTACGGCGTCGAGCGGTTCACCGCCGAGCTGGCCGAGGCCGGCGGCGCGGGCTGCATCCTGCCCGACCTGCCCGTCCAGGAGGCCGGGCTGTGGAGGGAGCACGCCGCCAAGCACGACCTCGCGACGGTCTTCGTGGTCGCGCCGAGCAGCAGGGACGCGCGGCTCGCGGAGATCACGGCGGCCGGCAGCGGCTTCGTGTACGCGGCCTCGCTGATGGGCGTCACCGGGACGCGTGAATCGGTCGGCGCACAGGCGCAGAACCTGGTCGAGCGGACCCGCGCGACCCGCGCCGACCTGCCCGTCTGCGTCGGGCTCGGCGTCTCCAACGCCGAACAGGCCGCCGAGGTGGCCTCCTTCGCGGACGGCGTGATCGTCGGATCGGCGTTCGTGCAGCGGATGCTGGACGCGCCGGACACCGCCGCCGGCGTCGAGGCGGTGCGGGAGCTGGCCGCCGACCTCGCGAAGGGCGTGCGCCGGACGGCGTAAGGGCTGCTGGGCCGGTCTGTTGGGCCGGTCGGCGGGTCACTCACTCGATCGGGTGGTCCTGGGACAGGGGAGGCGCAATGCGTCTCCCCTGTTCGTTTGCGGGGTGTGAGCGAGAAGAACCGAGTGGGAAAGCTGTCGGCGCGGGAGCGGCTGGCGGTCGAGCGTGAGAAGCAGAAGGCCGCCGAGAAGCGGCGCAAGGTGCTGGTCGTCGGCGCGAGCGTCGTCGCCGTGCTGGCGGTCGCCGCGGGCATCGGCGTCGTCGCGGCGAACGCCGGGAAGGACGGCGGGGACAGCGCGGGCCCGGTCGTCGCGCCGTCCGGGGCGGGCGGGAAGGACGCGCTGGCCATCCCCGTCGGCAAGGAGAGCGCCAAGTCGACGCTGGTGGTGTGGGAGGACTTCCGCTGCCCGGCCTGCAAGTCGTTCGAGACGGCGTACCGCTCGGTGATCCACGAGCTGACCGGCGCGGGCAAGCTCAAGACCGAGTACCACCTGGCGACCCTCATCGACGGGAACCTGCGCGGCAGCGGGTCCCGCAAGGCGGCCAACGCCGCCGCCTGCGCGCAGGACGTCGGCAAGTTCCCCGCGTACCACGACGTGCTGTACGAGAACCAGCCCCAGGAGACCGACGACGCGTACGCCAAGGAGGCCAGGCTGATCGAGCTGGCCGGGAAGGTCGACGGGCTCGACACGCCCGCCTTCCGCGCGTGCGTCGAGAAGGGCACGCACAACGCGTGGGTGAAGAAGTCCGCCGAGGCGTTCAGCAACGGCGGGTTCGGGGGGACACCGACCGTGCTGTTCAACGGGAAGAACATCTACGCGGACCAGTCGATGACACCGGCGAAGCTGAAGCAGATGGTGGAGGAGGCGGACAAGGGGTGAGGCCGGCGGGGCTGACGGGGGTTTCGGGCGGCCGGTTCCGGCCGGGAGCGGGCC
Source organism: Streptomyces roseirectus (assembly GCF_014489635.1). Lineage (NCBI taxonomy): Bacteria > Bacillati > Actinomycetota > Actinomycetes > Kitasatosporales > Streptomycetaceae > Streptomyces > Streptomyces roseirectus. The sequence goes on from NZ_CP060828.1 coordinate 6,991,465, forward strand.
GACAGGGGATCGACAGGAGTTCCCCCGCGTTTGACCGGCCCGTTATCCAGCCGTTGCCGGGCTGCCCGCCGTCGGCCCGGCCCGGCAAGGTAGCGTCGACCCTGCCATGGAACTTGCCTACATTCCCAGCCCGTCGCACGGGGTCTACCACCTCTGGGGCATCCCGCTGCGCGGCTACGCGTTCTGCATCATCATCGGCGTCTTCGTCGCGGTCTGGCTCGGCAACAAGCGATGGCTCGCCCGGGGCGGGCGGGCCGGGACGATCGCCGACATCGCCGTCTGGGCGGTGCCGTTCGGCCTCGTCGGCGGGCGCCTGTACCACGTCATCACCGACTACGAGCTGTACTTCAGCGAGGGCCGGGACTGGGTCGACGCCTTCAAGGTCTGGGAGGGCGGGCTCGGGATCTGGGGGGCCATCGCGCTCGGGGCGCTCGGGGCGTGGATCGGGTGCCGGCGGCGCGGGATCCCGATGCCGGCGTACGCCGACGCCGTCGCCCCCGGGATCGCGCTCGCGCAGGCCATCGGGCGCTGGGGGAACTGGTTCAACCAGGAGCTGTACGGCAAGGCGACGGACGTCCCCTGGGCGCTGCACATCACGTCCTCCGCGGAAGGGCGGGTGCCGGGGTACTACCACCCGACGTTCCTCTACGAATCCCTCTGGTGCGTCGGTGTCGCGTTCCTGGTCATCTGGGCGGACCGGCGCTTCAAGCTCGGGCACGGGCGGGCGTTCGCGCTCTACGTCGCCGCGTACTGCGTCGGGCGGTTCTGGACGGAGTACCTGCGGGTCGACGACGCGCACCACATCCTGGGCCTGCGTCTCAACAACTGGACCGCGCTGCTCGTGTTCCTCCTCGCGGTGACGTACTTCGTGATCTCCGCGAAGAAGCGCCCCGGGCGGGAGGAGATCGTCGAGCCCGGCGCCCCCGACGGCGAGGGCGAGGCCGAGGGCGCCTCTGAGAGCGAGCCCGAGGACAAGAAGGCCGACGCCGAGAACGGGAACGAGGCGAAGTCCGCCGGGAAGCAGAGCTAGCCGGCTCGACGGCACGAGACGGTACGAAGGGCGCCCAGGGAACCCTGGGCGCCCTTCGCCCATGCCGGGGACGGGGGCGGGTTCAGGTCAGGGGGCGGTCAGGGCGAGGGTTCGATGCGCCGCCTCCAGCACCGCCTTGTCGATGAAGGTGCCGTCGGGAAGGGCCTGGGCGCCCTCGTTCCGCTCGGCGGCCTTGAGGATCGACTCAGCCTTCTCGATCTCCTCCTGCGTGGGGAGGTAGGCGCTCTCGATGACGGGGAGCTGGCGGGGGTGGATGGCGGCCCGGCCCAGGAAGCCCAGGCGGCGGCCCTGCGCGCTGGTGGCGGCCAGGGCGGCGAGGTCCTTGGTGTGGGGGTGCACGGACTGGGGCGGGGGCGGCAGGGAGGCGGCTCGGGCGGCGACGATCGCGCGGGAGCGGGGCCAGGCGAGGGCTTCGTCCGAGGTGGCGTTCAGGTCGGCCCTCAGATCCGCCTCGCCCAGGGCGATGCCCCGCAGGGCGGGGTGGGACCGGGCGATGGCGTAGGCGTGCTCGATCGCCAGGGCCGATTCCAGGAGGGCGTACAGCGGGAGGTTCCGGGCCAGGGCGTCCGCCGTCGCCGTGACGTCCCCGGGAGTGGTGATCTTGGGGAGGCGCAGGGCCGAGACGCCGGGGAGCGGGGAGAGGGCGGTCAGGTCGGCCCGGGACCAGGGGGTGTGCGCCGCGTTGACGCGTACGTGGATCCGGTGGGGGTGGGGGTCGGCGAGGCGTTCCGCCGTCGCCGCCCGGGCGTAGGACTTGCGGTCCGGGGCGACGGCGTCCTCCAGGTCGATGATGACGACGTCCGCGCCCGCCGCCAACGCCTTCGTGACCACCTCGGGGCGGTCGCCGGGGGCGTAGAGCCAGGTGAGGGGGAACTTTCTCATACGGCGCCCGTCTCCCGGAGGGTGGCCAACTCGTCGGCGGTGACGCCGAGTTCGGTGAGGATCGCGTCCGTGTCGGCGCCGTGGGGGCGGCCCGCCCAGCGGATCGCGCCGGGGGTGGCGGAGAGCCGGAAGAGGACGTTCTGCATGAGGAGGGGGCCGAGTTCGGGGTCGTCGACGGTCGTGAGCGTGCCGAGCGCCCGGTACTGCGGGTCCTGGACGACGTCCCGCACGTCCTGGACGGGCGCGATCGCGGCCTCGGCCTTCTCGAACGCCGTAAGGACCTCGTCGCGGGGACGGGCGGCGATCCAGCGGGCCACGGCGTCGTCGAGGACGTCCGCGTGGGCCGCCCGCCGCGCGCCCGTCGCGAACCAGGGTTCGTCGATCAGGTCGGGGCGGCCGACGAGGCGCATGACGCGTTCGGCGACGGACTGGGCCGAGGTGGAGACGGCCACCCAGGTGCCGTCGGCCGTGCGGTAGGTGTTGCGGGGGGCGTTGTTGGCGGAGCGGTTGCCGGTGCGGCGCTGGACGTGGCCCAGCTGGTCGTACCAAGTCGGCTGGGGGCCCAGCACCGTGAGGATCGGCTCGATGATCGCCATGTCGACGACCTGCCCCTCACCCGTGCGGTCACGGGCGGCCAGCGCCGTCATCACCGCGTACGCCGTGGCGAGGCCCGCGATGGAGTCGGCGAGGCCGAACGGCGGGAGCGTCGGGGGCGCGTCCGGCTCGCCGGTGACGGCGGCGAAACCGCTCAGCGCCTCGGCGAGGGTGCCGAAACCCGGGCGGTGGGAGGCGGGCCCGAACTGGCCGAAGGCGGTGACGCGTGCCAGCACCAGACGGGGGTTCACGGCGTGCAGGACGTCCCAGCCGAGGTCCCACCGCTCCAGGGTGCCGGGGCGGAAGTTCTCGACGACCACGTCCGCGGTCTCCGCCAGGCGCAGCAGCGTGGCCCGGCCGCCGGGGGTGGAGAGGTTCAGGGTCATCGTGCGCTTGCCCCGGCCCAGCACCTTCCACCACAGGCCCACCCCGTCCTTGGCGGGCCCGTGGCCCCTGGACGGGTCCGGTTTCGCCGGGTGCTCGACCTTGACGACCTCCGCGCCGAAGTCGCCGAGCAGCGTCGCCGCGAGCGGGCCCGCGAAGAGGGTGGCCAGATCCAGGACGCGTAGGCCCTGCAAGGGAGTTGACGTCATGCGGCGTGGCGCTCCTCGATCTCCTGACGGTACGGCATCGACGTGGCGGCACCCGGGCGCTCGACCGACAGCGACGCCGCTGCCGCCGCCCAGCGCAGGGCCTGGTCGAGGGGGCGTTCCTCGCCGAGGGCGGTCGCCAGGGCGCCGACGAACGTGTCCCTGGCGGCAGTCGAGTCGACCGGGGTCGTGTGCGGGGCCGGGACGGCGAGCGGGGCGGTCGTCCGGGAGACGTGCAGGGCGCCCGCCGCGCCCAGGGTGACGATCACCTCCGGGACCAGGGTGAGGAGGTGGCGTGCCGCGTCCACCGGGTCCGTGCGGTCGGACAGGGTGATCGCCTCGTACGCGTTCGGGACCAACAGGTCGGTGACGGCGAGGAGTTCGGGCGGGAGCGGGGTGACGGGGGACGGGGTGAGGACCGTGCGGACTCCGTGGGCCCGCGCCGCCCGCGCCGCCGCCACCACCGCCGGGAGCGGGATCTCCAACTGGAGGAGGAGGAGGGTGTCCGCCGAGGCGATCAGGGTCTCGTCGCCGGGGGCGAGGTGGTCGACCGTGCCGTTCGCGCCGGGGATGACGACGATCGCGCTGCCGCCGTCGTCGTCCACGGTGATGTGGGCCGTGCCCGACGCGGTGTCCATCGTGCGGAGGTGGTCGGTGTTCACGCCCGCCTGGTCCAACGTGGCGCGCAGGAGGGGGCCTTGGGGGTCGGTGCCGACCGCGCCGATCATCGAGACGGTCGCGCCGGCGCGTGCTGCCGCGATCGCTTGGTTGGCGCCTTTGCCGCCGGGGGTGGTGCGGAAGTCCCTGCCGGTCAGGGTCTCGCCGGGGGCCGGCGGGCGGGGGGCGTGGGTGACGAGGTCCATGTTGGTGCTGCCCAGTACGACGATGTGGGTCATGGGCGGGACGCCTCCCTGTGGGTGAGGTGGGCCAGGGTGTCGAAGCCGATGCCGTCGAAGGACGGGACGGAGGTGGAGAGGCGGTTCTTCAGGGGGGCCGTCCAGTGGGGCGTGGGTGGGCCGGAGAGGAGGGCGGCGATGCTGCCCGCCGTCGCGCCGTTGGAGTCCGTGTCCCAACCTCCCGAAACCGCGCGGCAGATGGAGGCCGTGAAGTCGCCGTCCGCGTGGGTGAGGGCGGCGGCGATCAGTGCGGTGTTGGGGATGGCGTGGACCCAGTGGTAGGCGGCGTGGGTCGCGTGCAGGGCGTCGACGACCTTGTCGAAGTCCTTGTGGGTGTGGGCCAGTTGGATCGCGTTCTCGACTGCCTTGTGGAGGCGGGAAGTCGGGGGGATCGTCGTCAGGGCTGTGCGCAGGCAGGCGTGGATGTCCTGGGTGCCTGTCGTCGCTGTCGCGATCGTCGCCGCGGTGAACATCGCCGCGTAGACGCCGTTGGCGGTGTGGGTCAACCGGGCGTCTCTGTATGCCTGTTCGGCTGCCGCGTGGGGGTTTCCGGGGTTGGTCCAGCCGTGGACGTCCGCTCTGATCAGGGCGCCGATCCACTCCCGGAAGGGGTTGTGGTGGGTCGCGGTGTCCGGGGGGTCGATGCCGGTCAGGAGGTTTCGGTAGGCGACGCGTTCCGCTGTGAAGGTGCGGCCCGCCGGGAGTTCGTCCAGCCACAGGCGGGCGACGTCGTCCGTGGTGAAGGATCTGCCGTGGCGCTGGAGCAGAAGCAGGTTCAGCAAGGGGTAGTTGAGGTCGTCGTCCTCCGGCATGCCGTCGATGTTCTCGGCGAGGGAGGTGGGCGCGGAGCGGCGGTTCCACGGGTGTTGTTTCAGGAGGGAGTTGGGGACGTCGCGCTCGGTGAAGTAGGTGGTCAGGGGCCAGTTGCCGGCGGCTTTGGCGAGGGCGCGGATGGCGTGGAGGGGGAGTTTTTCCACGGGTTTGCCGAGGACACAGCCGACGGCGCGGCCTAGCCAGGCGGCTTCGTAGGTCTGGGGGGAGGGGGGTGGGGTGGGTGTGCAGTGCGGGGGTGAAGGGGGGCCCGTGGGCTCGGAGTTGGCCAACTCGCTGGGGAGGGAGGCCAGTTCGGTCAGGAGAGTGAGGGCCAGGGCACGGAGGTGAGGTGGGGCCGGGGTGGGGGAGGCGCCCGCTCTGGGCGGGGGTGGGGGGCCGCCCGCCTCGTGCCAGCGGGTGGCGATGCCGGTGGCGTCGCGGCCGTCCTCGGCCGCCTGGCGGAGTTCGTGGCCCAGGAGGTCTTCGGGCTGGAGCCAGGTCAGGCGGAGCACAGGGGGGATCCCAGGGTGGTGAAGGCGGATTCGTGGGCGCGGCGGCGGGCCACGTCCCGGTCGAAGATCTCCCGGGTGACGGCGGTGAGGGTGCGGGCCGGGTGTTGGAGGTCCAACTTGCTGGCGTCCGCGACCTGTTGGGCCCAGGTGTCCGGGGGCGGGGAGCCCAGGGCGCCGGCGAGGGCGCCGGTCATCGTCGCGATGGAGTCGCAGTCCCGGCCGTAGTTGACGGCGCCCAGGACCGCCGTCTCGTAGTCGCCGTCCGCGATGAGCAACATGGCCAGGGCGACGGGGAGTTCCTCGATGGAGTGGAGGCGGGAGGGGCGGCGGGCGCCGAGGGAGGGGGCGCGGTAGTCGGGGCCCACCGTGTCGTAGGGGGCGATCGCCTCGCGGAGGGGGGCCAGGGCGGCGTCGGGGGAGTCGTACCGGGCGGCTGTCTCGCAGGTCTTCTCGATCGCCGTCCGCGTGCCGTCCTTCGCCAGGGACAGGCACGTGTCGATCACGGACGCCGGTGTCGCTTCCGGCGTGCAGGCCGCCGCGACCGCCGCCGCGAAGACGCCGGCCGCCTCGCGGCCGTAGGAGGACTGGTGGGCGCCCGCGATGTCCAGGGCCTCCAGGTAGGCGGCCCTCGGATGGGCCGCGTTGACGATGCCGACCGGGGCCATGTACATCGCGGCGCCGCAGTTGACGATGTTGCCGACGCCGGCCTCGCGGGGGTCGACGTGGCCGTAGTGCAGTCGGGTGACCAGCCACTTCTCCGCGAGGAAGAGGCGGTGCAGGAGCAGGGCCTCCGTCTCCAGCTCCGGGATCCAGCGGGGGGTGGTCATCAGGTCGGGGACCAGGTGGTCGGCGATCGCGTGGGCGTCCAGGTGGTCGCGGACCTTCTCGTACACCCTGATCAGGGCGTGGGTCATCAAGGTGTCGTCCGTGACGTGGCCGTCGCCCTTGTGGTACGGGGCGATCGGGCGGGCCGTGCGCCAGTCGTCGCCGTTCCAGGGGCCCACGACGCCGGTGACCCGGCCGCCGTGGCGGTCCAGGATCTGGGCGGGGGAGTAGCCCTCGACGGGGCCGCCGAGGGCGTCGCCGACGGCCGCGCCGACGATCGCGGCGGTGATGCGGTCCGTCAGGGACGGCTGGAAGGAAGGCTGAGGGGAGTCGAAGGGCGCCTGTGGTGTTCCGTAGGGGGTGGGGGTTTTGTCGTGCATGTGGTGAATCATGCTCCTGTCGTGGGCGGTTGTGCGGCTTCCAGGAGTTCGGCGAGTTCCAGGAGGTCGGTGCCGGTGAGGCGGGGGAGGGTGCAGCCGGAGAGGGTGCGGGTGGTGGTGCGCCAGGTGTCGGGGATCGCCGCCGCGCCGCCGATCGCGCCGGTCAGGGCGCCGGTGAGGGCGGGGGCGGAGTCCGCGACGCGGGAGAGGCAGGCGGCCGCGGGGATCGCCTCGGTGATGTCGCCGTGCGCGGCGAGGGAGAGGGCCAGGGCGATGGGGACGGTCTCCGCCGCCGCGATGCCGTAGCTGTAGACGTGGTCGACGATCTGGTGCTCCAGCAGGGGGATCAGGGCGAAGGGGGACGACGTGGTGGTGGCCAGGTGGAGGGCCTGGCGGGCGTTCCTGCCGATCTCCGTCTCCGGGGGGAGCCGGTCCAGGGCCGCCGTCACGCAGGTGTCGATGTTCTCGCCGGTCAGGGCCAGGGAGATCGCCGCGGCCATGGCTCTGGCGCCGTGGACTCCGTCGCCGTCCTGGGTGTAGCGGGCGTCGAACTCGGCGAGGTCCGCTGCGCGGGTGGGGTTGCCGGGGTGGGTGGTGGCCAGGACGCAGGCCCTGACGCAGGCCGCGTCGTCGAAGTAGTGGGGGTTGTCGTGGCCGGTCGCCGGGGGGCGTAGGCCGGCGGCGAGGTTGCCCAGGCCGGCTCGGACGGAGATGCGGGCGCGCAAGGGGAGGACGGCCGACTCGATCTCCGGGGCGTTCGCGGTCGCGGCGGCGACCTCTGCGGCGAGGGAGGTCCAGGTGAGGTCGATGGCTGTTCTCGCCCGGTGGTCTCGGCTCAGGTCGTTCAAGGTGGTGGGGTCGGCGGCGTTCAGGAGGGTCTGGGCGGTGAAGGCGGCCCATTCCGCGTCGTCCGAGGGGCCCAGGTGGAGGGGGGCGGGGGACTGGTTCAGGGCGATGGGGACGGGGAGGGTGGTGGTGGCGTTCTGTTCTGCGAAGGTGTCCAGTTCGCGGGTGAGGCGGCGGGTCCAGGTGGGCATGCGGGTGGCTCTGTGGCGGGCGGAGGGCCAGCCGGTGGCGTCGCCGATGGCCAGGCCCAGGAGCATGCCGGTCGTTGGGCGGCGGGGTTCGTTGTGGATTGGGTGAGTGTGCCCGCCCGCGCCACCCGTGCGGGTTTCGTTGTCGGGTGCGGGTGGGTCTTGTGGGGGGTGCTGTGCGTCGGCGGCTTGCGGGGGGTGGGGGGTGGTTCTGTGGGGGTGGGGGCTGTGGGTGGGCTGGTGCGGGTTCGTTGTGGCTGGTCGCGCAGTTCCCCGCGCCCCTGGGTATGTGGGGGCTGGGCGGAGTTTGGTTGTGCTGGTTGTTGTGGTGTTTGTCGTTGGCCTTGTGGAATTGTTCGCCTCCTTCGCTTCCTTCGCGTTCCCCGGTTCCCGGTCCTGACTCCCCCCTGTCGGTGTTCCTCCCGTGCTCATCGGTCCTCCCCTGCCTCCGCCGCCAGGGCGAAGTCTGTGCGTGTGGGGCGCCACTTCATGGGCTCGGTTTGTAGGAGGAGTTCGGCGATGTCGAGGATGTGGTGGCCGGCCATTTCGGGGAGGCAGGAGCCTTTGGCGGGGCCGATGGCGTGGGCCCAGGGGGTGGGGATGGCGGTGATGCCCTGGGTGGCGCCGGAGAGGGCGCCGGCGACGGCGGCGGTGGTGTCGGCGTCGCGGCCCATGTTGACGGCGGTGAGGACGGAGTCGCGGAAGTCGCCGCCGGACGCGGCGAACGCGCCGAACGCGAGGGCCACGGCTTCGGGGGCGAGGTCGGTCCAGGGGTAGCCGGCGATGACGACGGCCGAGCGGATGGCCCGCTCGCCCTCGTGGGCCACGGAGACGGCACGACGAAGAGAGCGGGCGGTCCAGGAGTCGGCCGGGACGACCGCGAGGGCCGAGGCGATCGTCGTGATGGGGGGTGCGCCGGTCATCGCCGCCGCCACGCCCGCCGCCACCGCCTGGCCGCCGTAGATGCCCTCGCCCTCGTGGCTGACGGAGCCGTCGATCGCCGCGAGGCGGGCCGCTTCCGCAGGGCGGCCCGCCGCGTAGACGCCGAAGACGGCGGCGCGCATCGCGAGGCCGTCGCTCCAGGCGTGGCGGTGCTGGGCGGTGACGGGGGCGGTGAGGCCGCGGCGGAGGTTTTCGAGGGTGCCGCGTTCGCTGAAGCCGGCGCCCCGGAAGGGGCCTTCGTCGCGGTCGGCGATCCAGGCGTGCCAGGCGGCCTCGACGTGGGCCGGGGTGAGGGCGGAGCCGTGGCGGGCGAGCAGCAGGCCGGAGAGGATCGCGTACTCGGTGTCGTCCGTGCCGGCGGGGTCGTCGGTGACGTAGCCCGTGATGCGGCCCCAGCGGGCGCGGATCTCGGAGGGTTTCAGGTTCTCGGCGGGGGCGCCCAGCGCGTCGCCGACGGCCAGGCCGAGCAGGGCGCCCCGCGCGCGTTCCCGCAACGCTGCGATCGACGGCATACGTGAACCTCCTCAGACGCGGTGACGGTTCGATCTGTCCCACCATTGGCGGTTGACCTCAGCCTGGAATCCCTTTTGTCACCCGGACGACTTTTGAGCGTCCCCTCATTCGAATGAGCGTTCCGGCGTAAAACCGCAGCTAAGCCCAGCCTTTCCTTGCTGGCGAGCCGGGAATTATCGACGTAGCCTCAGTGCTGTAAAGAATTAGAACGTGTCCAAACTTAGCTTTGGCTTAGCTTGCTGGGGTACCTCGAAATGGCTCTCATCGATGTCCAGGCGCCGCTCCACGAGGCGCACCGCGACAACCACACACACCGTGACGTCAACGGCGGCTGGCTGCGCCCGGCGGTGTTCGGGGCGATGGACGGCCTGGTCTCCAACCTCGCGCTGATGACCGGCGTCGCGGGCGGGAACGTCGGCCAGCAGGCCGTCGTCCTCACCGGCCTGGCCGGGCTCGCGGCCGGTGCCTTCTCGATGGCGGCCGGGGAGTACACGTCGGTCGCCTCGCAGCGCGAGCTGGTGGAGGCGGAGCTGGACGTGGAGCGGGCGCAGCTGAGGCGGCACCCGGCGGACGAGGAGGCCGAGCTGGCCGCGCTGTACGAGGCGCGCGGCGTCGACGCCCCGCTGGCCAGGGAGGTCGCGCGGCAGTTGTCGCGGGACCCGGAGATGGCGCTGGAGATCCACGCGCGCGAGGAGCTGGGCATCGACCCGTCCGACCTGCCTTCGCCGCTGGTCGCCGCCGTCTCCTCGTTCGGGGCGTTCGCGGTCGGGGCGCTGCTGCCGGTGCTGCCGTACCTGCTGGGGGCGAGCGCGCTGTGGCCGGCGGTGCTGGTGGCGCTGCTGGGGCTCTTCCTGTGCGGGGCCGTCGTCGCCCGTGTGACCGCGCGGACCTGGTGGTACAGCGGGCTGCGGCAGTTGGCGCTGGGCGGGGCGGCGGCGGGTGTGACGTACGCCCTGGGCAGTTTGTTCGGGACGGCCGTAGGATAAGGGGGCTGCTATTTATGCGATGGGCCGTATAAATAGCCGTTACCCGCTGGTTTCGGAGGCGTGACCACCGGGCATGAGCCGTAAGCGCTGTGGGCAACGACGCCTGCGGCGCACGCGCGGGATGGGTGAAGACGCCCCTTCCGCACCCCCCAGGATCGACGGACACCGATCTGTCCCGTTCGGCCCCACCCTTTTTCAGCCGCCCTCGCGCGGCGCTCGCCGCGACCCCACGGCGTCCACATGTTGGAACGGTGTATCCACTTCCCGAGAACCGCCCCATCATGTAACCTGCACGAAATTTTGCACTGACGCAGAGGGCCAACGTCGTCCCTCGGCAACGCAGATATGCCACTTGAGACGACGACGGGAGAGCCGATGCGTACGCCGCGCCAGCCGTCCCAGCACTCCGCGAATGGCCGGAACTGGTCCTTCATGGATGCTCGCCCTGCCGCGCAGGGTATGTACGACCCCCGCGACGAGCACGACGCCTGCGGCGTCGGCTTCGTGGCCACCCTCACCGGTGAGGCGAGCCACACGCTGGTCGAGCAGGCGCTGACCGTTCTGCGCAACCTCGAACACCGCGGCGCCACCGGCTCCGAGCCCGACTCGGGCGACGGCGCGGGCATCCTCACCCAGGTCCCGGACGCGTTCTTCCGCGAGGTCGCAGGCTTCGAGCTGCCCGCCGCCGGTTCCTACGCCGTCGGCATCGCCTTCCTCCCCGAGGACGGCACCGAGGCCGCCGTCTCACAGATCGAGACGATCGCCGGCGAGGAGGGCCTGACCGTCCTCGGCTGGCGCGAGGTCCCCGTCGCCCCCGGGCTGCTGGGCGCCACCGCCCGCTCCACGATGCCCGCGTTCCGCGAGGTCTTCGTCACCGACGGCGAGTCCGAGGGCATCGCCCTGGACCGCAAGGCGTTCGCGCTGCGCAAGCGCGCCGAGCGCGAGGCCGGCGTCTACTTCCCGTCGCTGTCCGCGCGGACCATCGTCCACAAGGGCATGCTGACCACCGGCCAGCTGGAGCCGTTCTTCCCGGACCTCTCCGACCGCCGCTTCGCCTCGGCCGTCGCGCTCGTCCATTCCCGGTTCTCCACGAACACCTTCCCGTCGTGGCCGCTCGCCCACCCCTACCGGTTCGTCGCGCACAACGGCGAGATCAACACCGTCAAGGGCAACCGCAACTGGATGCGGGCGCGCGAGTCGCAGCTCGACTCCGAGCTGTTCGGCGCGGACCGGCTCGACCGGCTCTTCCCGGTCTGCACCCCCGACGCCTCCGACTCCGCCTCCTTCGACGAGGTCCTTGAGCTGCTGCACCTCGGCGGCCGGTCCCTGCCGCACTCCGTGCTGATGATGATCCCGGAGGCGTGGGAGAACCACGACTCCATGGACCCGGCCCGGCGCGCGTTCTACGAGTTCCACTCCACGCTGATGGAGCCCTGGGACGGCCCCGCCTGCGTCACCTTCACCGACGGCACCCAGGTCGGCGCGGTCCTCGACCGCAACGGCCTGCGCCCCGGCCGCTACTGGGTCACCGACGACGGCCTCGTCGTCCTCGGCTCCGAGGTCGGCGTCCTCGACATCGACCCCGCGAAGGTCGTCCGCAAGGGCCGCCTCCAGCCCGGCAAGATGTTCCTCGTCGACACCGCCGAGCACCGCATCATCGAGGACGACGAGATCAAGGCGTCCCTCGCCGCCGAGGCCCCCTACGCCGAGTGGCTGGAAGCCGGCGAGATCGAGCTGGGCGACCTGCCCGAGCGCGAGCACATCGTCCACACCCACGCCTCCGTCACCCGCCGCCAGCAGACCTTCGGCTACACCGAGGAGGAGCTGCGCGTCATCCTCGCCCCGATGGCCAAGGCCGGCGCCGAGCCGATCGGCTCCATGGGCACCGACTCGCCCATCGCCGCGCTCTCCAGCCGTCCGCGCCTGCTGTTCGACTACTTCACGCAGCTCTTCGCGCAGGTCACCAACCCGCCGCTGGACGCCATCCGCGAGGAACTGGTCACCTCCCTGCGCTCCTCGCTGGGCCCGCAGGGCAACCTCCTGGAGCCGAGCGCCGCCTCCTGTCGTACCGTCACCCTGCCCTTCCCGGTGATCGACAACGACGAGCTGGCCAAGCTCATCCACATCAACGCCGACGGCGACATGCCCGGCTTCAAGGCCGCGACCCTCTCCGGCCTGTACCGGGTCTCCGGCGGCGGCGACGCCCTCGCCGCCCGGATCGAGGAGATCTGCGCCGAGGCCGACGCCGCCATCGACAACGGCGCCCGCCTGATCGTCCTGTCCGACCGCCACTCCGACGCCGAGCACGCGCCGATCCCCTCGCTGCTGCTCACCGCCGCCGTCCACCACCACCTCATCCGTACCAAGCAGCGCACCCAGGTGGGCCTGCTGGTCGAGGCCGGGGACGTCCGCGAGGTCCACCACGTCGCGCTGCTGATCGGCTTCGGCGCCGCCGCCGTCAACCCCTACCTGGCCATGGAGTCCGTCGAGGACCTGGTCCGCGCGGGCACCTTCCTCTCGGACATCGAGCCCGAGAAGGCCATCCGCAACCTGATCTACGCCCTCGGCAAGGGCGTCCTCAAGGTCATGTCCAAGATGGGCATCTCCACCGTCGCCTCCTACCGCGGCGCCCAGGTCTTCGAGGCCGTCGGCCTGGACGACGCGTTCGTCGAGAAGTACTTCGACGGCACCGCCACCAAGATCGGCGGCGTCGGCATCGACGTCGTCGCCAAGGAGGTCGCCGCCCGGCACGCCAAGGCGTACCCCGTCTCCGGCATCGCCTCGGCGCACCGCGCCCTGGAGATAGGTGGCGAGTACCAGTGGCGCCGCGAGGGCGAGCCGCACCTGTTCGACCCGGAGACGGTCTTCCGCCTCCAGCACTCGACGCGCTCCGGCCGCTACGACATCTTCAAGAAGTACACGGACCGCGTGAACGAGCAGTCCGAGCGCCTGATGACGCTGCGCGGCCTGTTCGGCTTCAACTCGGACCGGCCGTCGATCCCGGTCGACGAGGTCGAGTCCGTCGAGGACATCGTCAAGCGGTTCTCCACCGGCGCCATGTCCTACGGCTCCATCTCCCGCGAGGCCCACGAGACGCTGGCCATCGCCATGAACCAGCTCGGCGGCAAGTCCAACACCGGTGAGGGCGGCGAGGACCCGGAGCGCCTGTACGACCCGGCGCGCCGCTCCGCGATCAAGCAGGTCGCCTCCGGCCGCTTCGGCGTGACCTCCGAGTACCTGGTCAACGCGGACGACATCCAGATCAAGATGGCCCAGGGCGCCAAGCCCGGCGAGGGGGGCCAGCTCCCCGGCCACAAGGTCTACCCGTGGGTCGCCAAGACGCGGCACTCGACGCCCGGCGTCGGCCTCATCTCGCCGCCGCCGCACCACGACATCTACTCCATCGAGGACCTGGCCCAGCTCATCCACGACCTCAAGAACGCCAACCCGCAGGCCCGCATCCACGTGAAGCTGGTCTCCGAGGTCGGCGTCGGCACGGTCGCGGCGGGTGTGTCGAAGGCCCACGCGGACGTCGTGCTCATCTCGGGTCACGACGGCGGTACGGGTGCCTCGCCGCTGACCTCGCTGAAGCACGCGGGTGGCCCCTGGGAGCTGGGTCTCGCCGAGACGCAGCAGACGCTGCTGCTCAACGGGCTGCGCGACCGGATCGTCGTCCAGACCGACGGGCAGCTCAAGACCGGCCGGGACGTCGTCATCGCCGCGCTGCTCGGCGCCGAGGAGTTCGGTTTCGCGACCGCGCCGCTCGTCGTCTCCGGCTGCGTCATGATGCGCGTCTGCCACCTCGACACCTGCCCCGTCGGCATCGCCACACAGAACCCCGTCCTGCGCGACCGGTTCGCCGGCAAGGCCGAGTACGTCGTGAACTTCTTCCGGTTCATCGCCGAAGAGGTCCGCGAGATCCTGGCCGAGCTGGGCTTCCGCTCGATCGAGGAGGCCGTCGGCCGCGCCGAGGTGCTGGACGTCGAGCGCGCCGTCGACCACTGGAAGGCGCAGGGCCTCGACCTCGCCCCGCTCTTCCACGTCCCCGCGCTGCCCGAGGGCGCCGTCCGCCACCAGACCGTCGTCCAGGACCACGGGCTGGAGAAGGCGCTCGACAACGAGCTGATCAAGCTCGCCGCCGACGCGCTCGCCGCCTCCGACGCGACCTCGGCGCAGCCGGTGCGCGCGCAGGTCAAGGTCCGCAACATCAACCGGACCGTCGGCACGATGCTCGGCCACGAGGTGACCAAGAAGTTCGGCGGGGCGGGTCTGCCCGACGACACCATCGACATCACCTTCACCGGGTCCGCCGGCCAGTCCTTCGGCGCGTTCCTGCCGCGCGGTGTCACGCTGCGCCTCGAAGGCGACGCGAACGACTACGTCGGCAAGGGCCTCTCCGGCGGCCGGATCGTCGTCCGCCCCGACCGGGGCGCCGACCACCTCGCCGAGTACTCGACCATCGCGGGCAACACCATCGCCTACGGCGCGACCGGCGGGGAGCTGTTCCTGCGCGGGCGCACCGGTGAGCGGTTCTGCGTCCGCAACTCCGGGGCGCTGGTCGTCTCCGAGGGCGTCGGCGACCACGGCTGCGAGTACATGACCGGCGGCCACGCGGTCGTCCTCGGCGAGACCGGGCGCAACTTCGCGGCCGGCATGTCCGGCGGCATCGCGTACGTCGTCGACCTGAACCGCGACAACGTCAACGCCGGGAACCTCGACGCGATCGAGGAGCTGTCCGACGACGACAAGCTGTGGCTGCACGACGTGGTGCGTCGCCACGCCGAGGAGACCGGCTCCACCGTCGCCGGGAAGCTGCTCGCGGACTGGGACGCGTCGGCCGAACGCTTCACGAAGCTCATCCCCAGCACGTACAAGGCAGTGCTCGCCGCCAAGGACGCCGCCGAGCAGGCGGGACTCTCCGAGTCCGAGATCACCGAGAAGATGATGGAGGCGGCGACCAATGGCTGACCCGAAGGGCTTCCTGAACCACGGCCGTGAGGTCGCCAAGTCCCGCCCGGTCGACGTGCGTCTGAAGGACTGGAACGAGGTCTACGTCCCCGGCTCCCTGCTGCCGATCATCAGCAAGCAGGCGTCCCGCTGCATGGACTGCGGCATCCCGTTCTGCCACAACGGCTGCCCCCTCGGGAACCTCATCCCCGAGTGGAACGACTACGCCTACCGCGAGGACTGGTCGGCGGCGTCCGAGCGGCTGCACGCGACGAACAACTTCCCCGAGTTCACGGGGCGGTTGTGCCCCGCCCCGTGTGAATCCGCGTGCGTGCTCGGCATCAACCAGCCGGCCGTCACCATCAAGAACGTCGAAGTCTCCATCATCGACAAGGCGTGGGACGCCGGCACGGTCGCCCCGCAGGCCCCCGAGCGGCTGTCCGGCAAGACCGTCGCCGTCATCGGCTCGGGCCCGGCCGGGCTCGCCGCCGCGCAGCAGCTCACGCGGGCCGGCCACACCGTCGCCGTGTACGAGCGCGCCGACCGGATCGGCGGCCTCCTGCGGTACGGCATCCCCGAGTTCAAGATGGAGAAGCGGCACATCAACCGCCGCATCGAGCAGATGCGCGCGGAGGGCACCCGCTTCCGCACGGGCATCGAGATCGGCCGCGACCTCAAGGCGGGCGACCTCAAGAAGCGCTACGACGCCGTCGTCATCGCGGCCGGTGCCACCACCGCCCGTGATCTCCCCGTCCCCGGGCGGGAGTTGAAGGGCGTCTACCAGGCCATGGAGTACCTGCCCCTGGCCAACAAGGTCCAGGAGGGCGACTACGTCGTCTCCCCGGTCTCCGCCGAGGGCAAGCACGTCGTCGTCATCGGCGGCGGCGACACCGGGGCGGACTGCGTCGGCACCGCGCACCGTCAAGGGGCCGCGTCCGTCACGCAGTTGGAGATCATGCCGCGCCCGAGCGAGGAGCGGACGGCGAACCAGCCGTGGCCGACGTTCCCCATGCTCTACAAGGTGACCTCCGCGCACGAGGAGGGCGGCGAGCGGGTCTACTCCGTCTCCACCACCCACTTCGAGGGCGACGAGGACGGCAACGTGCGGTGGCTGCACCTCGTCGAGGTCGAGTTCGTCGACGGCAAGCTCACGCAGAAGCCGGGCACCGAGCGGAAGATCCCGGCCCAACTCGTCACGCTCGCCATGGGGTTCACCGGGACGGACCGCGAGAACGGGCTCGTCGAGCAGTTCGGGCTCGACCTGGACGAGCGCGGGAACATCGCCCGTGACGCCGAGTTCCAGACCAACGTGCCGGGCGTGTTCGTCGCCGGTGACGCGGGCCGCGGCCAGTCGCTCATCGTCTGGGCGATCGCCGAGGGACGCTCCGCCGCGCGCGGCTGCGACCGGTTCCTCACCGGGGCCAGCGACCTGCCGGCCCCGATCCGGCCGACGGACCGTTCGCTGATGGTCTGACGGTCACTCAAAAGACGTCCCGTACAAAGGCGTACGGAACATCAGACGGCGCCTGCCCCACTGTCCCCGACCGGACGACCGGGCAGGCGTCGCCGCATGTGCGGACGGCATACCGGGTGGGCGTTGCCGGAGAGGGCTCAGCCGATCCGCTTGAACTGGTCCTCCGTCAGGCTCAGTCGCAGCGCCGCCGCGTTCTCCGCGAGGTGCGCCGGGGACGAGGTGCCGGGGATCGGGACGGTGTTCGGGGCGCGGTGCAGGAGCCACGCCAGGGCCAACTGGGAAGGCGTGGCGCCGAGTTCGGCGGCGAGGGCGGTGAGGTGCGGGGTCAGGTCGCCGGTGGTGACCGGGAAGTAGGGGATGAACGCGATGCCGTGGGCCGCCGTGTGGTCGACCACCGGATCGTGGACGCGGTCGGAGAGGTTGTAGAGGTTCTGGACGGAGACGATCGGCGCGGTCCGTTCGGCCTCCGCCAGCTCGGCGACGGTCACCTCCGACAGGCCGATGTGCCGGATCTTGCCCTCGTCCCGCAAGCGCTTCAGCGCGCCGATCTGGTCCGCGAGGGGGTACTCAGGGTCGACGCGGTGGAGCTGGAAGAGGTCGATGCGGTCGGTGCCCAGCCGGCGCAGGCTCAGCTCGGCCTGCTGGCGGAGGTAGGCGGGGTGGCCGTGGGTGATCCACTCGCCGGGGCTCGGGCGCAGCACGCCCGCCTTCGTCGCGATCACCACCTCGTCGCGGTACGGCCGCAGCGCCTCGGCCAGCAACTCCTCGCTCTCGCCCAGGGAGTACGCGTCGGCCGTGTCGAAGAAGTTCACGCCCCGCTCGACGGCGCCCCGCAGGAGCGCGATCGACTCGGCGCGGTCACTGGGCGCCCGCCAGACGGGCGCCGTCATGCCGGAGCGCTCACCGGGCGCGCCGGACAGGCGCATCGCGCCGTAGCCGATCCTGCGTACGGGGAGGTCGCCGCCGATGTGGAATACGTCTGTGTCGGTCATGGCTGAGACGGTAGGACGTCACATCCATGTGAGTTTCAAGTCGACGTGAGGGGGATCACATGCGGATCGGGGAGCTGAGCGAGACGACCGGGGTCGCCGTGCGCCTGCTGCGCTACTACGAGGAACAGGGGCTCCTCGACGCCGAACGGACCCCGGGCGGGCACCGGGTCTACGCGGACGACGCGCCGCTCGTCGTCCGGCGGATCCGCGTCCTGCTCGACGCCGGGCTGCCCACGCGCGTCATCCGGGAGGTGCTGGACTGCGTGTGCGGCGCCGAGACCGAGGTCGAGCCGTGCCTGACGCCGCTGCTGCGGGAGCAACTGGACGGGATCGAGGGGCGGATCGCTCGGCTGGAAGGGTCCCGGGACTCGCTCACGAGGCTGCTCGCGCCGTTGCCGTGAGGGTCTTCGTGATGTCTGACGTGTGATCAACTTCGTTCTGTGATCGCGTTGTTGACTGTGATCGCACGGTTGGCTTAGCCCCGTGAGCGTGTCACCCTGAGGTGCATGGCTGACGGGGTGCGCACGGACAGCAAGGGCAAGGGCGAGAACTTCGCCGACTGGGCCGACGGACGGCTGGGGATCTACGCCCTGGCCAAGGCCAACCTGCGCAAGGTGTTCCCGGACCACTGGTCGTTCATGCTGGGCGAGATCTGCCTCTACAGCTTCCTCGTGCTGATCCTGACCGGCGTCTACCTGACGCTGTTCTTCGACCCCAGCAGCTCCGAGGTCGTCTACAACGGCTCGTACGCGCCCCTCAACGGCATCACCATGACCCAGGCGTACGAGTCGACGCTGGACATCAGCTTCGACGTCCGCGGCGGTCTGCTGATCCGGCAGATCCATCACTGGGCGGCGCTGGTGTTCGTCGCGGGGATGCTGGTCCACATGATGCGCGTGTTCTTCACCGGCGCGTTCAGGAAACCGCGCGAGATGAACTGGGTGTTCGGGTGGACGCTGCTGTTCCTGGGCATCCTGACGGGGCTGACCGGGTACTCGCTCCCCGACGACCTGCTGTCCGGCACCGGGCTGCGGTTCGCGCAGGGCGCGATCCTGTCCGTCCCGATTGTCGGGACCTACCTCGCGTTCTTCCTGTTCGGCGGCGAGTGGCCCGGCGTCGACTTCATCTCACGGCTCTACCCGGTCCACGTGCTGCTGCTGCCGGGGATCATGCTGGGCCTGGTCGTCGCCCACCTGATCCTGGTCTTCTACCACAAGCACACGCAGTACCCGGGGCCAGGACGGGACCAGAAGACCGTGGTCGGGATGCCGTTCATGCCGGTCTACGTGGCGAAGGCGGGCGGGTTCTTCTTCCTCGTCTTCGGGGTGCTCGCGTTGATGGGCGGCATCGCGACCATCAACCCCGTGTGGGCGTTCGGCCCCTACCGGCCCGACCTCGTGACGACCGGCGCGCAGCCCGACTGGTACCTCGGGTTCTCCGAGGGGCTGATCCGGGTGATGCCGGCCTGGGAGCTCAACGGGTGGGGCCACACCCTGGAGTTGGGCGTCTTCATCCCCTTCACCCTGTTCCCGCTGATCCTGGTGGCGCTCGGCGTCTACCCGTTCTTCGAGGCGTGGATCACCGGCGACAAACGCGAGCACCACCTCCTCGACCGGCCCCGGAACGTCCCCGTCCGCACGGGGCTCGGCGTCGCCTGGCTGGCGCTGTACGTGGTGCTGCTGATCGGCGGCGGCAACGACATCGTCGCCACGCACCTCCACCTGTCGATCAACGCGATCACCTGGTTCGTCCGCGTCGCCGTGTTCGTCGCGCCCGTGCTCGCGTTCATCGTCACCAAGCGGATCTGCCTGGGGCTTCAGCGCCGGGACCGGGACAAGGTGCTGCACGGCAGGGAGACCGGCACCATCAAACGGCTCCCGCACGGCGAGTACATCGAGGTCCACGAACCGCTCACGCAGGCCCAGTTGCACACCCTCACCCAGCACGAGCAGACCCCGCCGTACGCGATCGGGGCGCGGGTCGACGCGAACGGGGTCCGGCGGCGGGTGAGCGTGAGCCAGCGGGTGCGGGCACGGCTCGCGAAGGCGATGTTCGGACCGGGCACGCGGATCGAGAAACCGACGGTCGAGGAGTACCGGGAGCTGAGCCGGGGGCACTGACGGGAGTGGGCCGGGGGAGGGGGCTGGCGGGAGTGGCCGGGGTTGCTGATGGGGCTGGTCGGGGGTGTTGGCGGGGGCTGGCGGGGTCGCTGAGGGGAGTTGGTCGGGGGCGCTGGCGGGGGAGTGGCCGGGGTCGCTGATGGGGCTGGCCGGGGGTGTTGGCGGGGGCTGACGGGGTCGCTTACGGAAGCGGCCGGAGGGGCGTTGAGTCTTCCCTAGCAAGCGCTTGGTGGGTATGGTGCCTGCGCCCGTCGTCCACCGGGGAGTTCGCCAGGAACCTCAGGGAGTCCGTCATGGCCGAGGCATACCTCGTCGAAGCGGTCCGTACGCCCGTCGGGAAGCGGAAAGGGGGGCTCGGCGGTGTCCACCCGGCGGATCTCGGCGCCCACGTGCTGAAAGAGCTGGTGCGGCGCGCCGGCGTCGACCCCGCCGCCGTCGAGGACGTCGTCTTCGGCTGCCTCGACGCCGTCGGGCCGCAGGCCGGGGACATCGCCCGCACCTGCTGGCTCGCCGCGGGGCTCCCCGAGGAGGTGCCCGGTGTCACCGTCGACCGGCAGTGCGGGTCCTCCCAGCAGGCCCTGCACTTCGCCGCGCAGGCCGTCATGTCCGGGACGCAGGACCTCGTCGTCGCGGGCGGCGTGCAGAACATGACGCAGATCCCCATCGCCTACGCGACCCGGCAGGCCGCCGTCCAACTCGGCTTCACCGAAGGGCCGTTCGCGGGCAGCGAGGGGTGGCGGGCGCGGTACGGGGACCGGCCCGTCAACCAGTTCGCCGGGGCCGAGATGATCGCCGCGAAGTGGGGGATCGGGCGGGAGGCGCAGGAGGAGTTCGCGCTCACCTCGCACCGGCGGGCCGTGCGGGCGATCGACGAGGGGCGGTTCGCGCGGGAGACCGTGCCCTGCAACGGAGTCGAGACCGACGAGGGCCCCCGGCGGGACACCTCGCCGGCGAAGATGGCCGCCCTCAAACCCGTCCTCGACGGAGGGACCGTCACCGCCGCCTGCTCCTCGCAGGTGTCCGACGGGGCCGCGGCCATGCTGCTCGCGTCCGAACGGGCCGTGCGGGAACACGGGTTGACGCCGCGGGCCCGGGTGCACCACCTCTCCGTGCGCGGCGAGGACCCGATCAGGATGCTCACCGCACCCATCCCGGCGACCGCGCACGCGCTGAGGAAGACGGGGCTGACGATCGATCAGATCGACCTCGTCGAGATCAACGAGGCGTTCGCGCCCGTGGTGTTGGCGTGGCTGAAGGAGACGGGGGCCGATCCGGAGAAGGTCAACGTCAACGGCGGGGCCATCGCGCTGGGGCATCCGCTGGGGGCGACCGGGGTGCGGCTGATGACGACGCTGCTGCACGAACTGGAGCGGACGCGGGGGAGGTTCGGGTTGCAGACGATGTGCGAGGGGGGCGGGCAGGCGAACGTGACGATCGTGGAGCGGCTGTAGACGTTCAGGTGTCGCACTCCAGCACCGTCCGGCACAGCCCGCACCGGGCCCGTACCCGGCCCGTCACTGGTACCCGGATCCGCTGGTGGCACGTCGGGCAGGGGAAGCTCACGCGGGGCGGGGTGCCGGGGGAGAAGGAGTACGGGGTGTCCGGGGGTGTGCGGGACTGGCGGCGGTCGCGGGCGTAGCGGCGCCGGCCCGCCCAGCCCGCGGCCGTCAGGGGCGGCTGGCGTTCGTCGAGGCGGGCGCGGGCCAGGCCCGCCTCGTACGCCGTGTACGCCTGCGGGCTGGTGAACCAGGGGCGGGGGTCCTCGCCGAAGAACAGGGAACGCTTGGCGAGGACGTAGCCGAACTCCTCCGGCGTGAGGTAGCCGAGCTTCTGCGACGCCTCGCCGTGCTCGCGGTAGGCGTCCAGCAGGAGCCAGCCGGCGCCCAGGTAGGTCGTCGCCGTGTCCGTCAGGATCTCGTTGTCCCGGGTGCCGGGGAAGCGCAGGTCCAGGCGGTGCAGGTAGACGTGCATGATCTCGTGGGCCAGCGCCGCGCCGATGTCCTCGCGGTGGGTGCGGAAGCGGTCGTTCAGCTCGACGAAGTACTCCGGGCCGGCGGTGAGTTCGATGTTCGCCGCGTGCTGCATCTCCCGGAAGCCGACGATCATCCGTGCGTCCGGCAGCCGGTAGTGCCGGATCAGCTCCCGGGCGACGCGCTGCGCGCCGAGGTGCAGGTCGTCGCCGTCCCCGAACGCGACGTCCGCCGGCGGCACGCTCGTCGCGAACGTCGACACGGTGTCGTAGGACAGCCGCCGGTACAGCGCCGTGACCGCCGCCCGCACGGTCTCCAGGTGCGGAAACCCGTGCTCGACCGCTCCACCGTCCACCACGCGGCACCCCCACAGACGCCGTGCACTTTCTTCTTACCCTACTTGCAGGTCGGTGTACTGGCGGGGCGTGGATGTCGTTCTGCCTTGAGGGGTGGAGAAGCGTGAGGGGGACTGCGGGTATCCGATCATGGTCGTCAAGAAGCGAGTAAATGGAACAAAGTTTCGATCAATTTCGATCTTTGGTGTGCTGTGCGTGATGTGTGTGCGTAGCGTGGTCGGCATGCAGCTCCGTTACAACTACCGGACCTACCCGGATGCTTCTCAGCGCCGTGCGCTGGCGAGGGCGTTCGGGTGTGCGCGTGTGGTGTGGAACGACTGCCTGCGCGACCGGAAGGAAGCACACGCGGCGGGGATGCCGTACGTGACGTCGGCGGAGCTGTCGCGGGTGCGGATCACGCAGGCCAAGCGCACGGAGGAGCGTGCGTGGCTCGCCGAGGTGTCGGCGGTCGTCCTGCAGCAGTCCCTGCGAGACCTGGACACCGCCTACAAGAACTTCTTCGACAGCCTCAAGGGCAAGCGGCAGGGTCGCAAAGCCGGCCCGCCCCGCTACAAGTCGAAGAAGGACTCCCGGCAGTCGGTCCGCCTCAACACCAACGCCTTCTCCGTGAAGGACAACGGCACGGTGTATGTGGCCAAGGTCGGCGACCTCAAGGTGAAGTGGTCGCGCCGGCTCCCGGCCGCGCCCACGTCCCTGACCGTCATCCGGGACGGCTGCGGCCGGTACTTCCTCAGCTTCGTCGTGGACACCGAGCCCGACATCCTCCCGGAGACGGAAGCGGAGTGCGGCATCGACCTGGGGCTGTCCGCGTTCGCGGTCCTGTCGGACGGGACGAAGGTCGCCAGTCCGCGTTTCCTGCGCCGTGCGGAGAAGAAGCTCAGGCGTCTTCAGCGGGAGCTGTCCCGCAAGGTCAAGGGGTCGAGGAACCGGGCCAAGGCCCGTGCCAGGGTCGCGCGCCAGCATGCCAGGGTGGCCGACCGGCGCCGGGACTTCCACCACAAGGCATCCACACAGATCATCCGCGACAACCAAGCGGTGTACGTGGAAGACCTCGCGGTGTACGGCCTGGCCCGCACCCGGCTCGCCAAGTCCGTGCACGACGCGGGATGGTCCGCGTTCACCGGCATGCTGGAGTACAAGGCCGCCAGACACGGCCGCACCTTCGCCAAGGTGGACCGCGCCTTTCCGTCGTCCCAGATCTGCTCGGCCTGCGGATTTAGGGACGGACTCAAGCCCCTGCACGTCCGGGAATGGACATGCGGTGCGTGCGGCACCGTGCACGACCGCGACCACAACGCGGGCCGCAACGTCCTCTTCGAGGGACGCCGTATCGTCGCCGCCGGACGGGCGGAGACGCCAAACGCCTGTGGAGCGCCGGTAAGACGGGCACCCGTGCCCGCACAGCGCGGTGAAGCAGGAAGCCCCCGGAAGGGTCGGACGACCCAGGCCGGAATCCCTGGACTTCGGACCAGGGAGCACGTCAATGTACGAGGGGTGGACGGCCCCGCGGGTTCTTGGCGGAACGGATTAGGGTGAACGGCCATGACCACCAGCAACACCCACAACGGTGCCGCCGACCCCCAGGTCCAGGCCGAGCTGTCCCGGCTGCGCGACAGCATCGACAACATCGACGCCGCCGTCATCCACATGCTCGCCGAGCGGTTCAAGGCGACCCAGCAGGTCGGCTACCTCAAGGCCCGCCACCACCTCCCCGCCGCCGACCCCGCCCGCGAGGCCCGCCAGATCAAACGCCTCCGCGGCCTCGCCGAAAGCGCCAAACTCGACCCCGCCTTCGCCGAGAAGTTCCTCAACTTCATCGTCGCCGAGGTGATCCGCCACCACGAACGCATCGCGGAGGACACGGCGTCCTGAGCGACGTGCGGGGCGCTGCGCAGGCGTGAGGGTGGCGCTCTGGGGCGATGACCGCGTGTCCGGGACGGCAGCCCGGACTCCCGGGCCGGTAAACGCAGGGCGCGGGGCCGGCGGGACGCTGCGGCCCCCTGCGGAGGCGTATACGCGAGGCCGGCGGGACGTACGGCGTCCCGGGGTGGCGTGCGTGAGCGGGCGGGACGGCGCGGCGCCCCCGGGAGGCGCGTGCGTGACCGGGCGGAGGACACACCGACGTCCCGCCGGGCGGTGCGGCCGGTCCCCCGGGTAAGCACGCGGTTCACGGCGGGAGCGGCTGACGGCAGATCCGCGCCGCCACCCGGCCGAGGGCGTGCCCCGGAGGGGAGCCTCTCCCGAGGTGCATGGCGGCTCTCGCCGGGGACGCGGCTCCTGAGGCGGACGATGGCTCTCCCCAGGGGCACGGCTCCCTGAGCGGGTGACGCGGGCGGACGGAACCGCGCCGGGACCTGAGCAGCTGGTGCCCACCTACCAGCACGGCCAACGCCCCCTCCGCCCCTGCCTCACCCCTCCGGCGAAGCCTCCAGCAGCTCCGCCCCCTCGGCGAGCCCCGCGACCGCCCCCGCCCTCTCCATGAAGCCCCCAACCACCCCCCGCCGAAGCCCCGCCACACCCCCCGTCCAAACCCCCGTCAACCCCCCAAACCGCCCCGCCCCTGTGCCCCGTCCCCCGGATCGGGCAGCATGGCCCCCATGTCCGTACTGACGCGCGACGAAGCGCTGAGCCGTGCTGAGCTGCTCGATGTTCACAGTTATGCCGTTGATCTTGATCTCACGACGGGGGAGGAGACGTTCGAGTCTCTGACCGTCGTTCGTTTCACCGCGCGCAGGGGCGCGGACACGTTCGTCGAGCTGAAGCCGGCGGAGCTGCGTTCGGTGACGCTCGACGGGAAGAAGATCGACGCGAAGAAGCTGGAGGACGGCCGGTTCCCGCTGAGGAAGCTGAAGGCCGGCGAGCACGAGCTGCGCGTCGAGGCGACGATGCGTTACTCCCGCACCGGCGAGGGCATGCACCGCTTCACGGACCCGGCGGACGGCGAGACGTACGTCTACACGCAACTGTTCCTGGACGACGTCCAGAAGGTCTTCGCCGCGTTCGACCAGCCCGACCTGAAGGCGACGTTCGACATCACGGTGACCGCCCCCGAGGGCTGGACGGTCCTCGCGAACGGCGTCACGGAACACCTCGGAGACGGCCGCTGGCGCGCGGCGACGACCCCGCCGATCTCCACCTACCTCGCGGCGGTCGCCGCAGGCCCCTGGCACAGCGTCCGCACGGAACACCGCGGCCTCCCCTTCGGCCTGCACTGCCGCCGCTCCCTCGCCGCCCACCTCGAAGAGGACGCGGACGAACTCCTCGACATCACCCGCGCCTGCTACGACCGCTACCACGAGCGGTTCACCGAGCCCTACCCCTTCGACTCCTACGACCAGGCGTTCGTCCCCGAGTTCAACGCGGGCGCCATGGAGAACCCCGGACTCGTCACCTTCCGCGACGAGTTCGTGTACCGCTCCGCCGTCACCGACACCGAACGCCAGACCCGCGCGATGGTCATCGCCCACGAGATGGCCCACATGTGGTTCGGCAACCTCGTCACCCTGCGCTGGTGGGACGACATCTGGCTGAACGAGTCCTTCGCCGAGTACATGGGCTACCGCACCACCGCCGAGGCGACCCGCTTCGGCGGCCCCTGGACCGAGTTCGGCGTCTCCCGCAAAGCCTGGGGCTACGACGCCGACCAGCGCCCCACCACCCACCCCGTCGCCCCCGACGCCGTCCCCGACACCGCCTCCGCGCTCCTCAACTTCGACGGCATCTCCTACGCCAAGGGCGCCTCCGCGCTGCGCCAGCTCGTGGCCTGGCTCGGCGACGACGACTTCCTCACCGGCATCAACACCCACTTCGCCCGGCACAAGTTCGCCAACGCGAGTCTCGCCGACTTCATCGACTCCCTCGCCTCCGCCACCGAGCGCGACGTCCACGCCTGGGCCGACGCCTGGCTGCGCACCACCGGCGTCGACACCCTCACCCCCGTCGTCAACGGCACCGGCGGCGCCCACACCCTCACCGTCGACCGCGCCGGCACCCGCCCCCACCGCATCGCCGTCGGCCTCTACGACGAGGACGCCGGCCGCCTCGTCCCCCGCGACCGCGTCCACGTCGACGTCCCCCAGGACGCCCCCCTCGACCTCGGCAAGCGCCCCGCGCTGCTCCTCCTCAACGACGGCGACCTCAGCTACGCCAAGGTCCGCTTCGACGCCGTCTCCACGGACACCCTGCGCACCCAACTCGCCGCGCTCCCCGACCCGTTGACCCGGGCCGTCGTCTGGAACGCGCTGCGCGACGCCGTCCGCGACGGTGAACTCCCCGCCGGCGCCTACCTGGAGACCGCCCGCACCCACCTCCCCCACGAGACGGACCTCGCCGTCGCCGAGGCCGTACTCACCTTCGCCACCGGCCAGTTGACGAACCGTCACCTCACCGCCGAGGAGCGCCCCGCCGCGCTCACCGCGCTCTGCCTGCTCTGCAAGGACCTCATCCGCCGCACCGAGGACGGCGACAGCCCCGGCCTGCGCCTCATCGCCGTGCGCACCTTCATCGACGTCGCCCAGCACCCCGACACCATCGCCGCGTGGCTCGCCGACGGCACCGTGCCCGGCGGTCCCGAACTCGACCCCGACCTGCGCTGGCGCGTCCTCGCCCGCCTCGCCGTCCTCGGCGCCACCGACGAGGCCGCCATCGCCGGGGAGCTGGCCCGCGACCCCTCCGCCACCGGCGAGGAAGGCGCCGCCCGCTGCCGCGCCGCCCTCCCCGACGCGGACGCCAAGGAACGCGCCTGGCAGGCCATGTTCGGCTCCGACGACCTCTCCGCCTACCTCTTCACCGCCACCGCCCAGGGCTTCTGGCAGCCCGAACAGGCCGACCTGCTGCGCCCGTACGTCGCCCGCTACTACACGGACGCCGTCCCCGTCGCCCGGCGCCGCGGGCCCGCCGTCGGCACCGCCGCCGGACGCTGGGCCTTCCCCGTGCACGCCGTCGACACCGAGAACCTGGAACTCGGCCGGGCCTGCCTCGACGGCGACGGCCCGACCCCGGCCCTGCGCCGCCAACTCGCCGACCAACTCGACGACCTCGCACGGGTGTTGAAAGCGCGAGGAGCCTGACCTGCGCCGCGCGTGGGGCGGATCGTAGAAGCAGATTTTCTCCACGCGCGCGTACCACTTTCGGGTCTGATCGCTCGGGTTTCCGGGTGTGCCGGGACTTCCGGGGACATGCTGGAGTCCCGCCCCGGAAGGACCCCCATGAGCCTGCCGCCCCTCGCCTCGGGTCCCCAAGGCGCCGACGCGCTACGGCCGTTGCTCGACACCGTCCTCACCGCGCTCACCACCGGCACCCGCGCCCGAGGCGGCCCCCTCCCATCCGGCGGCCCCCACGCGGTCGCGGCCCGCGTCCGAAAAGCCGTAGGCGAAGTCCTCCCCCAACAAGGCGACCCGAACGCCCTAACGACCCTCATCCACACCTTGGCGGAAGGCTCCGCCGACCCCGCCGACCCCCTCTGCGCCGCCCACCTCCACTGCCCACCCCTCGCCCTCCCCACCGCCGCCGACCTCGCCGCCTCCACCCTCAACCCCTCCCTCGACTCCTGGGACCAGGCCCCCGCCGCCTCAGAACTGGAGACGCTGGTGGTGACGGCACTGGCACGCGAGGTGTACGGAGGGCCTGCGGTGCCGGGGGAGGGGTACGGGGGACTGTCGCGGGAGCCGGTGGCGTCGGGCGGGGTGTGTGGGGGGTCGGCCCTCGAACCGGCGATGCCGGGCGCGGTGTGCGGGGAACTGGCGGCGCCGGGGGAGGGGCATGGGGAGTCGGTGTGGGAGCCGGTGGTGTCGGGCGGGGTGTGTGGGGGGTCGGCCCTCGAACCGGCGATGCCGGGCGGGGTGTGTGGGGAACTGGCGGCGCCGGGGGAGGGGCGCGGGGAGTCGGTGCGGGAGCCGGTGGCGTCGGGCGGGGTGTGCGGCGGGCCAGCCCTCGAACCGGCGACGCCGGAGGAGGTGCGTGGGGAGTCGGCGCCGGAACCGGCAGCGCCGGGCGCGGGGCCCGAGGAGCCGGCACCCGAACCTGCGACGCCGGACGCCGAGGCGCGTACCGCCCCCGCCGAGGGCGCCTCCGGTGCCTCGCCCGCCGCAGTTCCCGGTGCCCTGCCTGCCGCAGCCTCCGGTGCCTCGCCCGCCGCAGTTCCCGGTGCCCTGCCCGCCGCAGCCTCCGGTGCCTCGCCCGCCGCAGCCTCCGGCGTCCCGGCCTCCGCAGCCTCCGGTGCCCCGCTCGCCGCAGCCCCCGGCGCCCCCGGTGCCGCCCCCAACACCCTCGCCAGGACCACCCCTGCCAGGACCACCCCTGCCAAGACCACCCCCGCCTCCAACGCCCCCGCCAAGACCACCTCAGCCAAGGCCGCGTCGGCCCCCGACGCCCTCGTCACCACCGGTGGTACCGAGTCCAATCACCTCGCGCTTCTGCTCGCCCGTGAGGCACAGGGCCCCGGTGTCCGGCTGGTGTGCGGGGCGAACGCTCACCACTCGCTCACCCGCGCCGCCTGGCTCCTCGGTCTGCCCGAACCTGTCGTCGTCCCCACCCCCGAGGGTGTTCTGGAGCCCGCCGCGCTGGATGATGTCCTGGCCCGGCTCGACGGCCCTCTTCTCGTCGCCGCCACCGCAGGGACTACGGATGCCGGGCTGATCGATCCGTTGCCCGGGATCGCCGCCCGCTGCGCGGCGCACGGCGCGCGGCTGCACGTCGACGCGGCGTACGGCGGGGGCCTGTTGTTCAGTGACCGGCACAGGGGCAAGCTCGCCGGGACAGGGGCCGCCGACACCGTCACCCTGGACCTGCACAAGCTGGGCTGGCAGCCGGTCGCCGCAGGGCTTCTCGCCGTGCGGGACGCGGGTGATCTCGCTGTGCTGCGGCACAGGGCCGATTATCTGAACGCCGACGACGACACCGAGGCCGGTCTGCCTGACCTCCTCGGACGCTCGCTGCGGACCACGCGTCGGCCGGACGTCCTGAAGGTCGCCGTCACGCTGAAGACCCTGGGCCGTACGGGACTCGGAGCTCTCGTCGACCAAGTGTGCGCGCTGGCCCAGGAGTTCGCCGACCGGGTCGCCGCCCGCCCCGGTCTCGAGCTGTACGCCCGTCCGGTCGTCAGCACCGTCCTGTTCCGCCCGGTGGACGCGGACGTCGCCGTCGTCCGCCGCGCCCTCCTCGAACAGGGCCGGGCCGTTCTCGGGCGGGCCCGTACCGGTGACGGCCGGCTCTGGCTCAAGGCCACCCTCCTCAACCCCCACACCGGGCCGGCCGACCTCGACCGCCTCCTGAACCTCGTGGAAGGAACCACCCCCAGATGACCGACGCCCCCACCCCCGCCGACACCCCGCACGACCTCGTCGGCATCGGCATCGGCCCCGTCAACCTCTCGCTGGCCGCCCTGGCCCAGCCCCTCACCGACCTCGACACCGTCTTCTACGAGCAGCGCCCCGCCTTCCACTGGCACCCCGGCCTCCTCATCGACGGCGCCCGCGTCCAGGTCCCCTTCCTCGCCGACCTGGTGAGCCTCGCCGACCCCACCAGCCCCTGGACCTTCCTCAACCACCTGAAGAGCCTCGACCGCCTCTACCCCTTCTACTTCGCCGAGCGCACCCACATCCAGCGCGCCGAGTACGACGCCTACTGCCGCTGGGTCGCCGGCCACCTCACCGGCCTGCACTTCCGCCACCAGGTCGACGCCGTCCGCTGGAACGCCGAACGCGCCCTGTTCGAGGTCGACTTCACCCACCTCGACGCCGAGGGGGAGGCCGAAGCCCTCGGCCGCGCCCACGCCCGCAACGTCGTCCTCGGCATCGGCAGCGAGCCGTACGTCCCCGACCCCCTGCGCCCCCTCGTCGACGCCCCCGGCGTCCCCGTCGTCCACGCCGCCGACTACCTCGACCACCGCGCCGCGTTCCTCACCGCCGGCCACGTCACCGTCGTCGGCACCGGACAGTCCGGCGCCGAGATCTTCCTCGACCTCCTGCGCAACCGCCCGGCGGGCCGTGAACGCCTGCACTGGATCGGCCGGAGCGACGCCTTCGCGCCCATGGAGTACTCCAAGCTCGGCCTCGAACACTTCACCCCCGACCACACCCGCTACTTCCACGCCCTCCCCGAGCCCGTCCGCGACGAACTCCTCGCCCGGCAGGGCCACTTGCACAAGGCGATCGACGCCCGCACCCTCGCCGACATCCACGACGAGCTCTACGACCGCACCCTGCACGGCGGCTGGCCCGACACCGTCATGACCCCCGGCGTCAAGGTCCGCACCGCAGGCCGTATCGCCACCACCAAGGTCGAACTCCACCTCGACCACGTCCAGCAGGGCACCCGTTCCCGCCTCACCACCGACGCCGTCGTCCTCGCCACCGGCTACCGCGACCGCCCCCTCGACCGCCTCCTCGCCGGACTCGACCCCCACCTGCGCCGCGACAACGCGAAACGGCCCCTCGTCGACGAGCAGTTCCGCCTCGTCCTCGACCCCGCCGTCACCGGTAACGTCTACGTCCAGAACGCGGAACGCCACACCCACGGCGTCGGCGCACCCGACCTCGGCCTCACCGCCTGGCGCAGCGCCACCATCCTCAACTCCCTGACGGGGAAAGAGACTTACCCGCTGCCCGCCCGAACGGCGTTCACCACCTTCGGACTCGAAGCCCAGCCCCGGGTCCCCGCCGCCCGGCAGCCGCGCACACTGACCCCGCTCGTCGAAGGCCGCTGAACGACCCGCCCCCCGTGATGTGATGCTCCGGCACGGACACCATCACGGGGGAGCAGCACACATGAACCGACGTCGGATACTCCTCGCGGCGACCGCCCTCGCCCTGACCCCGGCCGGCCGGGCGAGCGCCGCCGTCCCCGCCACACCCCGCCTCGACCTCACCGCCACCACCGGACCCTGGCTGCGCGAGATCACCCTCAGCGAGACCCGCGTCCCGCAGTCCTTCGCCTTCGACAACACCAACAAGCGCCTCTACACCGCCCAGTTGACCCAGGGCGGGCGCATCCTCGCCGGGGAGAGCGCCGCCGTCTCCGGCGCCGACCGCTCCAGGAACGGCGACCTGTGCGTCACCCGCCTCGACTGGCGGGGCACCGTCACCGGCCGCATGTACCTCAAGGGTTTCGGGCACGGCGTCTCCATCGGCGCCGAGCCCGTCGGCACCAGCACCTACCTGTGGACCGAGACCGACGCCGTACCCGACAGCCAGGGCAACGGCTACGGCACCCGCGTCGCCCGCTTCCGCTTCACCGACGGCGCGGTCCTCACGACCGGCTCGACGAGCCTCGTCCGCCACGACCCCGTCCCCGGCTCCGACCACAACACCGTCGCCCTCGACCCCGTCCACAGCCGTATCGCGCACCGCCGCCGCGCCGACGGCGTCTGGACGTACGCGCTGTACGACCTCGTGACCTTCAAGGCGGGCGTCTTCGAACCCCTCGCGACCCTCACCCAGCCCGACGTCCTGACCGGGCCCACCTTCCAGGGGTACGCGACCCTCGGCCGCCACCTCTACACCCTCGACGGCACAGCCCTGTCCGACAACGTCCACCTCACCGCGGTCGACTGGAACACCGGGGCCGTACTGGAGAGGCAACTCACCGACGCCGGAGGGGAGTTGTTCTACCGGGAGCCCGAGGGGATGGCGATCCAGATTCCTGACGCCACGTCACCGGCCAGGCTGCACTTCGGACTCGCCTCCGAGGAATCGCTGACGCAGACGGACAAGAAGGCGAGCTTCTACTACACGGACACCACGGTCCGATAAGCCGGAGGGGGCCGTGACACACGGCCCCCTCTACGCCATACGGCCCTCAACTCCCGCTCAGAACACCGGCGTTCCGTTCCGCGTCAGCTTCCAGCTCACCGACGCGAAGTCCTTCGGGTCCAGCACGCCCTTCGCCGTCACCCACTCCGCGATCCGCGTCCGGATCTCCGTCGACTCCGCCCACAGCTCCTGCGCCGACGCCACGTGCGGGAACGCGCCACCGCCGTTCGCCCGGTAGTTGTTCACCGCGAACACGAACTGCTGCGCGTCGTCCAGCGCCGCCCCGTTGTACGTGAGGTTCTTGATCCGCGACCCCGCCGGCTGCGCGATGTCGATGTCGTACGAAAGCCCCGACACGTAGTCGTAGTTGTAGTCCGGACGGCCGCCCGCGTTCGTCAGCTTCTCCACGTCCACGACCGCGTCCGGCGCCGTCTGGACGAAGTACTGCGCCGAGTACTCCAGGTACGCCTTGATCTGCGCGCCCGTCATCAGCTTCGCGACCAGCGTGTTGTCGTACACGTACAGGCTCGACAGGTCCCGGATCGTCACATCGCCGGCCGGGATCTCCGACGTCCGCGAGAACGGCGACGCCTGCGAGATCACCGGCAGCGACGCGTGCGCCGTACCCGCCAGCGCCGCCTTCACGACGTCCTCCTGGACCTTCGTGATCAGGTCGATGATCGGGGCGTCCTTGTACCGCGCCTCGACCGTCGTCAGCGCCACCGTCGCGGTCCCCACGACCTGGTTGACGTACTTCACGACCTTCGCGTGCTCGTCGCTCAGCAGCCGGGTGATCTTCGGGTCGTCCGCGACCGAGTTGGAGTTCAGGACCTTCGACGAGACCGACTCGACGACCCAGCGGCCCTTCTCCCGGACCAGCTCGATGTCGAACACCGACAGCCGCTCCGCGTACGCCAGCGGCTCCGACAGGACCACCGTCTTGCCGGTCTTCTCGTTGACGACCTTCAGCTCCGGGATCTCCACGTGCGCGTGGCCGACCAGGATCGCGTCGATGCCGGGGACCTGCTTGGCGACGTTCGCCGCCGCGTTCTCGACGTACGGGAGCTGGTCGCCGTACGAGGACGTGCCCGAGGAACCCGAGTGCGCCGACACGATCACGACGTCCGCGCCCAGCGACCGCAGCTTCGGGACGTACTTCGCGGCCTGCTCCTCAAGGCCGGGGAACGCCAGCTTGCCGTGCACGTACGCCTTGTCCCAGATCGCGATGCCCGGGTTCGTGAGGCCGAGGATCGCGACCTTCACCGGCGGGGCGCCCTTCGGGCACACCGTCTTGATGACGTACGGCGGGAAGGCGGGCCGCAGGGTCTTCGCGTCCACCGCGTTCGCGCCCAGCAGCGGGAACCGCAGCTGCGACTCGAACTTCCGCAGCGTCTCGATGCCGTAGTTGAACTCGTGGTTGCCGAGCGCCGCCGCGTCGTAGCCGATCGCGTTCATCGCCTGCGCCATCGGGTGCACCGGGCCGCCCTTGGCGGTGATCGGGTCCACCTTCGCGTAGTAGTACGTCAGCGGCGTGCCCTGGATCGTGTCGCCCGCGTCGATCAGCAGCGTGTTGTGCCGGCCCTTCTCCGCGCGCAGCTGGTTCACCAGCGTCGAGATCCGCGCGAGGCCCTGGGCGTTGCCGGCCGCGTCCTTGTACTCCGCGTCCTTGAAGTAGTCCCAGTTGAAGACGTGCCCGTGCAGGTCCGTCGTCCCCATCACGGTCAGCGAGTAGCGCTTGGGACGCTTCACGCGCGCCTGCGGGGCCGCCTGCGCCGGAGCCGCCGCCGCACCCGCGATCGCCACCCCCGCCCCGGTCACGGCGGACTTCTCCAAAAACTTCCGGCGGTTCAACGGCATATCTGGTGCTCCTCGGGGAATCGTCAACGACGCGCGTAGATTCTGACCTGTCCACGACCCTTCACAACAGGTCCAGAAGGTTGCGATCCGGTGACCTGACGTGCCGAATCGGACGTGCCAGAGTGTCCCGCATGACCCACGGCACCCCCGACGCCCCCCTCCTCACCGTCCGCGGCGAAGCCGCCACGGACGCGGAACCCGAGACCGCGCGCCTCGGAGTGACCGTCACCGCCGAAGGACGCGACCGCCACCAGGTCCTCGACGACCTCACCCGCGCCCACACCACCGCCCTCGGCCTCCTCACCGCCCACCCCGTCGAACGCGTCACCACCCCCGCCCTCACCGTCGCCCCCGCCTACGTCCTCGACGAGCACGGCGGCCAGCACCAAGGACACCAGGGCCGCGCCCACCTCACCGTCCACGTCACCGACCTCACCACCCTCGGCGCGCTCCTCACCCGCCTCGCCGACCTCGACCTCATCACCGTCGAAGGCCCCCACTGGGAACTGCGCCCCGACTCGCCCGTCCCCGCGGACGTGCGGCGCGCGGCGGTCCGTGAAGCCGTCCGGCGGGCCCACGAGTACGCCGACGCCCTCGGCACCACCCTCGCCGCCCTCATCGAACTCACCGACGAAGGAGGGCGCGTACCGAGGCCGCGCGCCGCTTTCGCGCAGACGGCGCGCAGGGTCTCCGCCGCACCACCCCCGCCCCTCGACCTCGAACCCCCGCACCTCACCGTCGAGGCCGCCGTCACCGCCCGCTTCACCCTCCACCCGCCCGCCCTCGACCGCTGAAATATGCTCATCGGAGCGGTCGCGTGCACACCCCGGCGCTTGTCAATAACCCTTCACGCAAAGGTGGTTGAGTAGTCATGCGCGGCCAACGGCCTACCCGGCGGTAGGGCCTAGGCTCGACCCATGCGCCGAGCGAAGATCGTCTGCACCCTGGGGCCCGCCACCGACTCGTACGACCAGATCAAGGCCCTGGTCGACGCCGGAATGGACGTCGCCCGCCTCAACCTCAGCCACGGCAGCCACGCGGAACACGAGGACCGCCTCCACCGCGTCCGCAAAGCCGCCGAGGAGACCGGGCGGGGCGTCGGCATCCTCGCCGACCTCCAGGGGCCCAAGATCCGCCTCGGCACCTTCGCCGAAGGGCCCGTCCTCCTCGAACGCGGCGACACCTTCACCATCACCGTCGAACCCGGCGCCCAGGGTGACGGCCACTCCTGCGGCACCACCTACGAAGGGCTCGCGCGCGACGTCACCCCCGGCGAACGCGTCCTCGTCGACGACGGCAAGGTCTGCCTCGAAGTCACCTCCGTCGACGGGCCCCGCGTCCACACCACGGTCGTCGAGGGCGGCATGGTCTCCGACCACAAGGGCCTCAACCTCCCCGGCGTCGCCGTCTCCGTCCCCGCGCTCTCCGAGAAGGACGAGGCCGACCTGCGCTGGGCCCTGCGCGCCGGCGCCGACATCATCGCCCTCTCCTTCGTCCGCAGCGGCAAGGACATCGACGACGTCCACCGCATCATGGACGAGGAGCGGCGCCGGCTGCCCGTCATCGCCAAGGTCGAGAAGCCGCAGGCCGTCGACGCCATCGACGACATCGTCGCCGCGTTCGACGGGATCATGGTCGCGCGCGGTGACCTCGGCGTCGAGATGCCCCTCGAACAGGTGCCGATCGTCCAGAAACGCGCCATCAAGCTGGCGAAGCGCAACGCCAAGCCCGTCATCGTCGCGACCCAGATGCTCGACTCCATGATCGAGAACTCCCGGCCCACCCGCGCCGAAGCCTCCGACGTCGCCAACGCCGTCATCGACGGCACCGACGCCGTGATGCTCTCCGGCGAGACCAGCGTCGGCAAGCACCCCATCGAGACGGTCCGCACCATGGCCAAGATCGTCGAGGCCGCCGAGGAGGACATCCTCGCGAAGGGGCTGCCGCCGCTGACCGACCTCAACAAGCCCCGCACCCAAGGCGGAGCCGTCGCCCGCGCCGCCGCGGAGATCGGCGACTTCCTGGGCGCCAAGTACCTCGTCGCCTTCACCCAGACCGGCGACACCGTCCGCCGCCTCTCCCGCTACCGCTCCCCCATCCCCGTCCTCGCCTTCACGCCGGTGGCGGCCACCAGGTCCCAACTCAGCGTCAGCTGGGGCGTCCAGACCCTCCTCGGCCCCTGGGTCTCCTCCACCGACGCCATGGTCGACCAGGTCGACGAACTCCTCCTCTCCCACCACCTCTGCGCCAAGGGCGACATCGTCGTCATCACCGCCGGCTCACCCCCCGGCGTCTCCGGCTCCACCAACATGGTCCGCGTCCACCACATCGGCGAGGACGACAGCCCCAAGTAGGGGCGCGGGCTCAGCGTTTGGGTCCCACATGGGCGTCGAGCCGGGCCACAGAGGCTTTACGCGCGACGGAGATGCTGTACGGGTCGCCGTTGCGGGTGCAGTGCGTCCACTCGATGCCCAGCTTGTCGAGGGTGCCGGTGTAGAGGCAGCGGATGTCGTCCGAGACGTTGGTGAAGAAGTACCGGGGGTATTCGTAGCGCTTGCGCTCGCCCTGGACCACGCGGGCCGTCCAGTTGATGCTGCGACAGCCGTCGGAGTGGATGAGACCGCGGACGAACTCCCAGGGGTGAGCGTCGACGATGGCCTGCTGCCAGGGTTCGAGGGCTATGCGGCGCTCGTGCTTCCTGCCGGGGCAGGACCTTGCGCATGGCGTCTTCGGCGGCGTCGATGAGGCCGGGCCATGAAACCGTGCACGTCACCATGAGGTAGGCGTACGCCGCCGTGTTCTCCGGCGGCTCGGGGATGTCCTGGCAGCGGAAGCACGGGGGAGTCCGCGTCAGTGGCTCGACTCGGGTCAGCCAACGGCTGATCGACGACCGGGCTATGCCGGTTTCCTTGCTGACGGAGTTCAGGCTGCGGCCCTGGTTCACGAGGGCGAGTGCGTGCTTGCGCGTGCCGGTGTCGTACACGCGACCACTGTGGGACGGAGGACGCCTCCGTGTGCGCGAACCTTTGAATCTAAGGAAAAGTGCCCCAGGTGGGATTCGAACCCACACTGTCCGCTGTTTGAGAGCGGCCTCTCTAACCAGTTGGAGTACTGGGGCCTTCGAAAGGAAGGGGAAGTTCAACCCTTCGTGCCCCCACCTTACCGCAGCTAGGTACGCTCTTGTCAGCAGTACCCCTGCCCCGAACAAGGAGCCCCCGTGACCCCCGAGTCGCCCCAGCCCGTAGACGCGCCCGACGACGACAAGTCGCACGTGCCTCCGCTGACGACCCGAGTCGTCATCGCGGAGGACGAGGCGTTGATCCGTCTCGACCTCAAGGAGATGCTGGAGGAGGAGGGGTACGCGGTCGTGGGGGAGGCCGGTGATGGTGAGCAGGCGGTGGAGCTGGCCCGCGAGCACAAGCCGGACCTGGTGATCCTCGACGTCAAGATGCCGAAGCTGGACGGGATCTCGGCGGCCGAGAAAATCGCGGAGGAGCGGATCGCCCCGGTGCTGATGCTGACCGCGTTCTCGCAGCGCGACCTGGTCGAGCGCGCGAGGGACGCCGGCGCGATGGCGTACCTGGTGAAGCCGTTCAGCAAGAGCGACGTCGTCCCGGCGATCGAGATGGCCGTCTCGCGCTTCACGGAGCTGAAGGAGCTGGAGAACGAGGTCGCCGACCTCACCCAGCGCCTGGAGACCCGCAAGCTCGTCGACCGCGCGAAGTCGATCCTCCAGACCGAGTACGGCCTCACCGAGCCCGCCGCGTTCCGCTGGATCCAGAAGACCTCGATGGACCGCCGCATGTCGATGCAGCAGGTAGCGGAGGCGGTCATCCAGGACGCCGACGAGAAGAAGGCCAACAAGGGCTGACCCGGTGACGCCTCAGGTCCCGTCGGAGCCGGCGGGGCCTGAGGCGTCGTCGTCTTCGGGGGCACGGAAGCGGCCCATGCTCGCCGTGATGAGGAGTACTCCGGCGGGGGCGGTGAGTCCGTAGGCCAGCAGCGGGAAGCTGTCCTTCACGGAGTCGTGCAGGACGAACAGACCGGTCAGCGCCGCGAGCAGCAGCGGGCGCCGGATGACGTGTCGTCCCACGATCTTCACGCGCCGCAGCCCACGGGCGCGTTCGAGATGTTCCCAGTCCGACGGCGGCATGCCCTGAGCATAGGCCGCTGAGCCGGGCGTGCCGCGTGAGCGGGTCAATTCCGCTCACGCGGCCCGGAGTTCAGTCCTCGCCCAGGTACGCCTTGCGGACGGACTCGTCGTGGAGGAGGTCCTGGCCGGTGCCGGAGAGGACGATGGAGCCGACTTCCATGACGTGGCCGTGGTCGGCGAGGGAGAGGGCGGCCTGGGCGTTCTGTTCGACGAGGAGGATCGTCGTGCCCTGGGCCTTCAGCTCGGCGATGGTGGCCATGATCTTCTGCATCATGATGGGGGAGAGCCCCATGGAGGGCTCGTCCAGCATGAGGAGTTTCGGCTGGGACATGAGCGCGCGCCCCATGGCGAGCATCTGCTGCTCACCGCCGGAGAGCGTGCCCGCGGCCTGCTTGCGCCGTTCCCCGAGGATGGGGAAGAGCTCGTAGGCGCGCTGGATGTCCTGCTCGATGCCGGGTTTGTCGTTGCGCAGGAAGGCCCCGAGGCGGAGGTTGTCCTCGATGGTCATCCGGGGAAAGATGTGCCGGCCCTCGGGGGAGTGCGCGAGCCCGAGGGAGACGATCTGGTGCGCGGGAACCTTCTTGAGAGAACGCCCGTTGAACCGGATCTGCCCGCCGGCGGGCTTGAGGAGCCCGGAGAGCGTGCGCAGGGTGGTCGTCTTCCCGGCGCCGTTGGTGCCGATGAGGGTGACGACCTCACCGGCGTCGACGGTGAAGGAGATGCCCTTGACGGCCTCGATCTTGCCGTAGGCGACGCGGAGGTCTTCGACTTCGAGCAGCGCGGTCACTTCGCGCCTCCTTCGGTGGTGCGGTGGGCCTCCGCCGCCTCGACCTCGGCGACTTCCTCGGCGCCGGGGGCGTTGTCGAAGGGTTCGCCGAGGTAGGCGGCGACGACACGTTCGTCCCCCTGGACGGTGGCGCTGTCGCCCTCGACGAGTTTCTGTCCCTGGACGAGGACGGCGACGCGGTCGCAGAGGTTGAAGATGAACCGCATGTCGTGCTCGATGACGAGGACGGCGATGCCCTGGTCGCGGATGGCGAAGACGAGTTCTTCGGTGGCCCGCGTCTCCTGGGGGTTCATGCCGGCCGTCGGCTCGTCGAGGAGCAGCAGCCCGGGTTCGCTGGCCAGCGCCCGCGCGATCTCCAGCTTGCGCTGCTCGCCGTAGGGCAGGTTGCGCGCGAGGTGGTCGGCCTTGTGGTCGAGCCCGACGAACCGCAGGAGTTCCATGGCGCGTTCACGGGACGCGGCCTCGGCCTTGTGGAAGGAGGGCAGCCGCAGGACGGCGGACCAGAACCCTTCCTTGGTGCGCGTGTGACGGCCGACGAGGACGTTCTCCAGGACGGTCATGTTGGCGAAGAGCCGGATGTTCTGGAAGGTGCGCGCGATGCCGGCGGCCGTGACCTTGAAGGACTTGGCGGGCAGCACGGTGTCCTTGTACCGGACTTCGCCCTCGGTGGGGACGTACAGCCCGGTGAGGCAGTTGAAGAACGTCGTCTTGCCGGCGCCGTTGGGCCCGATGAGTCCGACGATCTCGCCGGCGCCGACGGTGAGGTCGACGTTCTGGACGGCGGTGAGGCCGCCGAATCGCATGGTGACGCCGCGTGCGTCGAGGACGGTGTTGGTCATGGTCGTCAGGCCCCTGTCTTGGTGAGGACGGTGGGCGCTTCGGCCTCCTCGTGGAACTCCAGTTGGCGGCGGCGGTTGGGGATGAGCCCTTCGGGGCGGAATCGCATGATGAGGATGAGGGCGACGCCGAAGGAGAAGAGCTGGAACTCGCCGAGGAACTGGAGCTTGTTGGGGATGAGGAAGAGGAGCGCGGCGCCGACGAGGGGGCCGCTGATGGTGCCCATGCCGCCGAGGACGACGGCTGCGAGGAGGAACGCGGAGTTGGGGGGCGCGGAGCTGGCGAAGACGTACTGGTCCGGCGTGACGGCGTAGCTCACGTGGGCCTGCACGGTGCCGGCGAGCCCGGCCAGGGTGGCGCCGACGGCGAAGGCGATGAGCTTGACGCGGAAGCCGTTGATGCCCATGGCCAGGGCGGCGGTCTCGTCCTCGCGGATGGCGATCCAGGCGCGCCCGATACGGGAGTCGCTGCTGCGCCGGAAGACGATGATGACGACCGCGGTGATCAGCAGCATCAGCAGGAAGTAGTTGGCGAAACGGCCGATGGTGACGCCGGCGATGTCGTGGGGGGTGCCCAGGTCGAACCCGAAGATCTTGAGGTCCGGGATGGAGACGACGCCGTTGGAGCCGTTGGTGACGTTGGGGCCCGAGGTGCCGTCGAGGTTGTTGACGGCGATGCGGAAGATCTCCCCGAACCCGAGGGTGACGATGGCGAGGTAGTCACCGCGCAGGCGCAGCGTCGGGGCGCCGATGAGGACACCGAAGACGAGGGAGGTGGCGGCCCCGACGAGGACGGCGGCCCAGAACGGGACGTGCACGTCGATCGGCGAGGTGGGGGTGCCGGAGACCAGGGCCGCGGCGTAGGCGCCGACACCGAGGAAGGCGACGTAGCCGAGGTCCAGGAGCCCCGCGAGGCCGACGACGATGTTCAGGCCCAGGGCGACGGTGGCGAAGATCAGGATCTGGACGCCGAGGGTCGCGTACTGGTCGTCGGTCTGGGTGAAGGGGAACAGGGCGGCGGTGACGAACGCGCCGGTGATGGTGATGTTCTGGTGGCGCGCGGTGATCTGCGAGGCGTGGGCGACGAGGCCGGCCTTGTTGAGGGCGGCGAAGCCGAACCCGGCCGTGAGCAGGAAGCCGATGAAGAGTTCGTCGTACTCGGTGCCGATGCCGTAGGTGAAGACGGTGAGGCCGATGGCGAGGACGGCGATGACGATGAGGATCTCGACGTACGAGGGGAGCTTGCCGACCGGGCGCGGGGTGCCGGAGGTGAAGGCCGCCTTGACGGTCGTCCACTGGTGGCGGGCCCGCTGCTTGGACTGCTCCCAGGAGCTGTCGTCCGGATCGATCGGGTCGGGCAGGGGGTGCTCGAAGGGCAGGGCGAGGGCGCCGATGAGGGCGATGAGGGCGGCCGCCGCCGCGACGTAGGCGCCGGGTTCGAGGTTGACGACGCCGCCGAGGTCGACGCTGATCGCGACGACGGTGTACCAGGTGGTGGCGAAGGTGGCGAGGGCCGCGAACCTGATCGCGCCGTCGGAGCCCGCGGGGGTGAGCCAGGTGAGGCCCTTGACGCGGTAGGAGGAGAGGGTGAAGAGGGCGGTGAGGGCCGCGCCGACGAGGACGAGGACCTGGAGGCCGCCGGGGTAGCCGTAAATGGTGAGTTTGCCGGGGAAGTCGTTCGTCCAGGTCCAGGCGAGGAAGGTGGAGACGATGGCGAGGGCGCTGCCGCCGAGGGCGAGCGCGCGGCCGGTCTTCTCGGGGAGCCTGACGAGGCCGGCGGGCGCGGGCGTGGTGCTCGGGGGCTGGGGTGCGGTGGTCTGTGTCGTCATCGGTTTCACGCCCTGTCCGCGACGCGCTCGCCGAGCAGACCCTGTGGCCTGAACAGCAGTACGAGGATGAGGAGAACGAACGCCCAGACGTCGGCCCAGGACTGGCTGCCGAACTTGTCCATGCCGGGGATGTCGGCGACGTAGGCGGTGGTGAGGGTTTCGGCGATGCCGAGGACGACGCCGCCGATCATGGCGCCGTAGATGTTGCCGATGCCGCCGAGGACGGCCGCGGTGAACGCCTTGAGGCCGAGCAGGAAGCCCATCTTGAAGTCGATCTGGCCGTACTTCAGGCCGTAGGCGACGGCTCCGACGGCGGCGAAGGTCGCGCCGAGGGCGAAGGCGAGGACGATGATGCGGTCGGTGTTGACGCCCATCAGCTTCGCGGTGTCCGGGTCCTGGGCGGTGGCCTGCATGCCGCGTCCGGTGCGGGTCTTCATCACGAAGTAGGCGAGGAAGGCCATCGAGAGGGGGGCGGCGCAGAGCAGGAAGACGTCGCCGGTCTGGATGGTGACGTCACCGATCTCGAAGGGGCCGCCGGGGATCTCCGGGAAGGTGCGCGCCGACTTGGCGTCGGGGTACCAGGCCCAGACCGCCTGCTGGAGGGCGAGGGAGAGGCCGATGGCGGTGATGAGGGGGGCCAGGCGTGGTCCGCCGCGCAGGGGGCGGTAGGCGAACCGTTCCGCGCCGACGGCGATGGTGGTGGCGACGACGATCGCGCCGGCGAGCATCAGGGGCAGCGCGAGCCACATGGTGGTGCCGCTGGGGAGCCAGAGCCATACCGTGAGGGCGCCGAAGCCGCCGGTCATGAAGATCTCGCCGTGGGCGAAGTTGATGAGCTGGACGATGCCGTACACCATCGTGTAGCCGATGGCGACGAGCCCGTACATGGCTCCTAGTAGCAAGCCGTTGACCAGCTGCTGCGGCAGTTCGTTCACCGCATGTCCTCCGTGACGGTCGTGTGGGCGGTGGCTGGATGCGCGAGCGCGCGGGACGCTGGTGGAACAGCGCCCCGCGCGGCTCGTTCTGAGGGTGGTGCCGGCGTCAGCCGCCGTTGTAGGTGCCGGAGGTGACGGTCGCCCAGGCGCCGTTCTTCACGGTGTAGACGGTGAGCTGCTTGTTGGTGGCGTCGCCGAACTCGTCGAAGGAGACCTTGCCGGTCACGCCGTCGAAGGACACGTTCTGCGTGGCGGCGACGACCTTGGCGCGGGCGTCGGAGGGGAGCTTGCCGCCGTTGTCCTCGACGACCTTCTTGACGGCCTCGATGATGGCCCAGGCGCTGTCGTAGGTGTAGCCGCCGTAGGCGGAGTAGCCGTCCTGGTAGCCGGCGGTCTTGTAGTCGTCGATGAACTTCTTGGCGGACGGCAGCTGCTCGACGGGGGAGCCGACGGAGGTGGCGTAGTCGCCGTTGCTGGCGGGGCCGGCGAGCTGGATGTACTTGTCGTCCTTGATGCCGTCGCCGCCGACCACGGGGATCTTGGCGCCGGCCGCGTGGATCTGCTTGGAGAGCGGGCCGGCCTGCGGGAATTCGCCGCCGTAGTAGACGACGTCGGCGCCGGAGTTCTTGACCTTGGTGGCGACGGACGCGAAGTCGGTGGTGTCGGGGTTGATGTGCTCGGTGCCGACGACCTGGCCGCCGAGCTTCTTGAACTCGGTGCTGAAGGTCCCGGTGAGGCCGACGCCGTAGGTCTTCTTGTCGTCGATGACGAAGACCTTGCTCTTCTTCGCGGTGTTGTGGACGTACTGGGCGGCGAAGGGGCCCTGGATGGCGTCGGTGGTGGCGGTGCGGAAGTAGGTCTTGAACTGGCGGACCTTCTTCGTCGCCCAGTCCGGGCCCTGGGTCAGGGAGGGGCCGGTGTTGGCGGGGGAGATCTGGACGAGGCTCGCGGCCTCGAAGACCTTCTGCATGGAGACGGCGACGCTGGAGTTCAGCGGGCCGACGACGCCGAGGACGCTCTTGTCGGCGACGAACTTCGTGGCGTTCTGCTGGCCGGGGGCGGACTGGCCCTGGTCGTCGAGGGGCACCATCTTGAAGGTGACGCCCTTGACGTACTGCTGCGCGTTGGCGTTCTTGACGGCGAGGTCGGCGGAGTTCTTCATGCCGAGGCCCATGGCGGAGAGCCCGCCGGTGATCGGGGCGTCCAGGCCGATGGT
The DNA here is from genome assembly GCF_014489635.1 of Streptomyces roseirectus. Lineage (NCBI taxonomy): Bacteria > Bacillati > Actinomycetota > Actinomycetes > Kitasatosporales > Streptomycetaceae > Streptomyces > Streptomyces roseirectus. The sequence goes on from NZ_CP060828.1 coordinate 7,034,704, forward strand.
GACGACGGTGTTGCCGCCGGCGTCGCCGCCGTCCTTGTCGCCGCTGTCATCGCGCGAGCCGCAGGCGGTCAGTGTGAGGGCCCCCGCGGCCAGTGCGGCGGTGATGGAGATGAGCGAGCGCTGTCGCACGATGCAGTCCTTTCCCAGGCACGGCCCTCCCCCCTGGAAGTGGCCGAGTCGAGCGCTGTGCCGAAGGGGTATTCCAGCCGCGCCGTGACTGGCCGTGACTCTAAGCGGGGCCGGGATAGCTGGAGGAGTGTCTGACCAATGCTGTGACTCTCTTGTTATGACACGAGGTAATGCAGAGCGGTACTGGAAGGGTGGAACAGTGGAATTCCGACTGATTCGCCCCGTCCACATGGTGAGAACGCGCAGGACCGAACAGGTCCTGTTCAGGAGTCTGGGGCGTTTTGCTGATTACTCGAATTCGTTGCCGCAGGCTCTTGTCCGGTACCGCCTCTCTATTGCGTGCTCATTACGCTGGGTTACGTTCAGGAAAGGGAATCGGACGTTCCTGATCAGTTTTCTGTATTCCGTCCCCCGCATACCGATGGTGAAAAACGCCGCAGGCCCACGCCCCTCGCGGGGGCGCGGGCCTGCATCGATATGCGGCGGACGGCGACCGGTCAGCGGACGCCGGGGGCCTGTTCGCCCGTCGAGACGTCACGCAGCAGACAGGTCAGTCGCGCGGTGCACACCCGCCGGCCCGCCTCGTCGGTGATCGCGATCTCGTACGTCGCCGTCGTACGGCCCCGGTGCACGGGCGTCGCCACCCCGGTCACCACGCCGGAGCGCACGCCCCGGTGGTGCGTGCAATTCAGGTCGACCCCGACGGCGATCTTGCCGCTGCCGCCGTGCAGCATCGCGCCGACCGAGCCCAGCGACTCGGCGAGGACGGCGGAGGCGCCGCCGTGCAGCAGCCCGTACGGCTGCGTGTTGCCCTCCACCGGCATCGTGCCGACGACCCGCTCCGCGGACGCCTCGACGATCTCCACGCCGATCCGGGTGTTGAGGTTCGGGGCGGAGAACAGGGACGGCAGGTCGACGCCGAGGGCGGCGTACTCGTCTACGACCTCTTGCGGGAACGTCTGCTCGGCCATGGTGTCCGGCTCCGTTTCGTCTTCGTGGCGCGCTGCGTCCGCTGGGGACGCTGACGACGTCTGATGCTGATGCTCGCTGAGCAAACGCTCAGGCGGTCGCCGATTGTTCCAGACGCACCACGACGGACTTGCTGGCCGGGGTGTTGCTGGTGTCCGCCGTCGCGTCCAGCGGCACCAGGACGTTCGTCTCCGGGTAGTACGCCGCCGCGCAGCCGCGCGCGGTGGGGTAGACGACGACCCGGAAGCCCGGCGCGCGGCGCTCCACGCCGTCCTTCCACTCGCCCACCAGGTCGACGTAGTCACCGTCCTCGAGCTTCAGGCCCTGCGCGTCCTCCGGGTTGACCAGCACCACCCGGCGACCGTTTTTGATCCCCCGGTAGCGGTCGTCCAGGCCGTAGATCGTGGTGTTGTACTGGTCGTGGCTGCGCAGCGTCTGGAGCAGCAGACGACCCTCGGGCAGCTTCGGGAACTCGACCGGCGCGGCGGTGAAGTTGGCCTTGCCGGTCGCCGTCGGGAAGCGGCGTTCGTCGCGCGGGGCGTGCGGCAGCGCGAAGCCGTCCGGGTGCGCCACGCGCGCGTTGAAGTCCTCGAAGCCGGGGATCACGCGCGCGATGCGGTCGCGGATCGACGCGTAGTCCTTCTCGAACTCCTCCCACGGGGTCGCGCTGCCCTCGCCGAGCACGCGGCGGGCCAGCCGGCACACGATCGCCGGCTCCGACAGGAGCTGCGGGCTCGCCGGCTTCAGGCGGCCCCGGGAGGCGTGCACCATGCCCATCGAGTCCTCGACGGTCACGAACTGCTCGCCGGAGCCCTGGAGATCGCGTTCCGTGCGGCCCAGGGTGGGCAGGATCAGCGCCCGCGCGCCGGTCACGACGTGCGAGCGGTTCAGCTTCGTCGACACGTGGACCGTCAGGCGCGCCTTGCGCATCGCGGCCTCCGTGACGTCCGTGTCCGGGGACGCCGAGACGAAGTTGCCGCCCATCGCGAAGAAGATCTTCGCCTCGCCGTCGCGCAGGGCGCGGATCGCGCGGACGACGTCGTAGCCGTGCTCGCGCGGGGGCGCGAAGCCGAACTCGCGCTCCAGGGCGTCCAGGAACGCGGGCGCCGGGCGCTCGAAGATGCCCATCGTGCGGTCGCCCTGCACGTTGCTGTGACCGCGCACCGGGCACACGCCCGCGCCGGGGCGGCCGATGTTGCCGCGCAGCAGGAGGAAGTTGACGACCTCGCGGATCGTGGGCACCGAGTGCTTGTGCTGGGTCAGGCCCATCGCCCAGCAGACGATCGTCTTCTCGGACGCGAGGACCATGCGCAGGGCTTCCTCGATCTCCGCGCGCGTGAGGCCCGTCGCCGTCAGGGTCTCGTCCCAGTCGGCGGCGCGGGCGGTCGCCGCGAACTCCTCGAAGCCGTGGGTGTGTTCGGCGATGAAGTCGTCGTCCAGGGCATCGGGTGTGTCGAGGATCAGCTTGTTCAGGAGGCGGAACAGGGCCTGGTCGCCGCCGAGGCGGATCTGGAGGAACAGGTCCGTGAGAGGAGCGCCGGCGGTCATGCCCTTCGCGGTCTGCGGGTTCTTGAACTTCTCCAGGCCCGCCTCGGGCAGCGGGTTGACGCTGATCACCTTCGCGCCGGACGCCTTCGCCTTCTCCAGCGCGGAGAGCATGCGCGGGTGGTTCGTCCCCGGGTTCTGGCCCGCGACGATGATCAGGTCCGCCTGGTACAGGTCCTCCAGCAGGACGCTGCCCTTGCCGATGCCGATCGTCTCCGACAGGGCCGAACCGCTCGACTCGTGGCACATGTTCGAGCAGTCCGGCAGGTTGTTCGTGCCCAGCTCCCGCGCGAAGAGCTGGTACAGGAACGCGGCCTCGTTGCTGGTGCGGCCCGACGTGTAGAACACGGCCTCGTCCGGGGAGTCCAGGCGCGCGAACTCCTCGCCCATGAGGTCGAAGGCGCGGGCCCAGGTGACGGGTTCGTAGTGCTCGCCGCCCTCCGCGAGGTACATCGGGTGCGTGAGCCGGCCCTGCTGGCCCAGCCAGTAACCGCTGCGCGTCGCGAGGTCGGCGACGGAGTGCTCCGCGAAGAACTCCGGCGTCACCCTCCGCAGGGTCGCCTCCTCGGCGACCGCCTTCGCGCCGTTCTCGCAGAACTCCGCGGCGTGCCGGTGATCGGGCTCCGGCCACGCGCACCCCGGGCAGTCGAAGCCCTCCTTCTGGTTCACCCGCAGCAGCGTCAGCGCCGTCCTGCGCACGCCCATCTGCTGCTGCGCGATCCTCAGCGAATGCCCCACCGCCGGCAGGCCCGCCGCCGCATGCTTCGGCCCGCCCACCTGCGGCGCGTCCTGAACCGGATCACTCTTCGGCGCCTTCCCGGCCATCCCAGATCTCCTTCGCAACCGCCCGTGGGGTACGCCCTAGATCCTCCCACGCGACACCGACAACAGCCCTGCCCCGTGCGGTTTCCCTCCGGGACACGGGCTTTGGGGCGAACACGGCGTGCCGGACGCGGGTCCGTCGTGGCCGGTCGCGCAGTTCCCCGCGCGCCTGAGGTGCGTGGGGGCGAGCGCGGTGTGTTTGGGTGCGGGCAGCCACCCACACCGGCACCGGCACCGGCCCGGGACGCTCGCCTGCCGCGGGCTGGGCCGAACACCCGACGCGCGTGGGCGCGTACGGATGTTGACGGCGTCATGAAGGTGGCCGGGCGCTCGCCCTCAGCGGCTGCCGGGTCTCGTCTGCCGCCTGCCGCCCGTCGCCCGCTGCTTGTCAGCCCGCGCTCGCTGCTCTCTGCCTTCCCCTCCTCCCGCCTCCTCCCCCCTCCTCCCGCCGGCGAGTGCCCCCTCCATCCTTGTCCGGCGGGAGCCTCCTCGGCCGAAACCCCCGCCCCGGCAATGGCGTGGGGCTCGTTGTCAGTGGCGCGTGGCAGGATCGGGGTGTGGCAGAGACAGGATCGAAGCAGAACGAGAACGCGGCCGACGGCGCCCGGCCCCGGCTGATGCTCATGGACGGGCACTCGCTGGCGTACCGCGCGTTCTTCGCGCTGCCGGTGGAGAACTTCACGACGGCGGTGGGGCAGCCGACGAACGCGATCTACGGCTTCGCGTCGATGCTGGCGAACACGCTGCGGGACGAGGCACCGACCCACTTCGCGGTCGCGTTCGACGTGTCCCGCAAGACCTGGCGCTCCGAGGAGTTCACGGAGTACAAGGCGAACCGCTCGAAGACGCCGGACGAGTTCAAGGGCCAGGTCGAGCTGATCGGCGAACTGCTGGACGCGATGCACGTCCCGCGCTTCGCCGTGGACGGCTTCGAGGCGGACGACGTCATCGCCACGCTGGCCACCCAGGCGGAGGCCGCCGGTTTCGACGTCCTGATCGTCACCGGCGACAGGGACTCGTTCCAGCTGGTCACCGAGCACACGACGGTCCTGTACCCCACGAAGGGCGTCTCGGAGCTGACCCGGTTCACCCCGGAGAAGGTTGTCGAGAAGTACGGCTTGACGCCCGCCCAGTACCCCGACTTCGCGGCGCTGCGCGGCGACCCCTCGGACAACCTCCCCGGCATCCCCGGCGTCGGTGAGAAGACCGCCGCGAAGTGGATCAACCAGTTCGGCTCGTTCGCGGAGCTGGTGGAGCGCGTCGAGGAGGTCAAGGGCAAGGCGGGCCAGAACCTCCGCGACCACCTGGAAGCCGTCAAGCTGAACCGCCGTCTGACGGAGATGGTGCGCACGGTCGAGCTGGACAAGGAGGTCCCCGACCTGGAGCGCGCCCCCTACGACCGCACGGCCGTCGCCCTCGTCCTGGACACCCTGGAGATCCGCAACCCCTCCCTGCGCGAGCGCCTGCTGGCCGTCGACCCGGGCAGCGAGGAGGCCGGCACGACCCCGGTCGTCTCCGCGGGCGTCGAACTGGACGGCGCGGCGCTGAGCACGGGCGAACTGGCCCCCTGGCTCACGGAACACGCCACCGCCCCGCTCGGCGTCGCGACGGTCGACAGCTGGGCCCTCGGCACCGGCCAGGTCGCCGAGATCGCCCTCGCCACGGCCGAAGGCCCCGCCGCCTGGTTCGACCCCTCCCAGCTCGACGAGGCCGACGAGACCGCGTGGGCGGCCTGGCTCGCGGACGCCGAGCGCCCCAAGGTCTTCCACAACGCCAAGGGCGCGATGCGGGTCTTCGCCGAGCACGGCTGGTCCATCGCCGGCGTCGCCATGGACACCGCCCTCGCCGCGTACCTCGTCAAGCCGGGCCGCCGCTCCTTCGACCTCGACGCGCTCTCCCTGGAGTACCTGGGCCGCGAACTGGAGCCCGCCGCCGCGGCGGACGGCCAGCTCGCGTTCGGCGCGGACGACGGCGCCGAGTCCGAGGCCCTGATGATCCAGGCCCGCGCGATCCTCGACCTCGGCACGGCGTTCGGCGAGCGCCTGGCGGAGGTCGGCGCGGCCGACCTGCTGCGCGACATGGAGCTGCCCACGTCGGTCATCCTGGCCCGCATGGAGCGGTACGGCATCGCCGCCGACCGCGCCCACCTGGAGGCCATGGAGCAGATGTTCGCGGGCGCCGTCCAGCAGGCGGTGAAGGAGGCGCACGCGGCCGCGGGGCACGAGTTCAACGTCGGCTCGCCCAAGCAGCTCCAGGTGGTCCTGTTCGACGAGCTGGGCCTGCCGAAGACGAAGAAGACGAAGACGGGCTACACGACCGACGCGGACGCGCTCGCGTGGCTGGCGACCCAGACGGACAACGAACTGCCGGTCGTCATGCTCCGCCACCGCGAGCAGGCCAAGCTCCGTGTCACCGTCGAGGGCCTGATCAAGACGATCGCGGCGGACGGCCGTATCCACACGACGTTCAACCAGACCGTCGCCGCGACCGGCCGCCTCTCCTCCGTCGACCCCAACCTCCAGAACATCCCGGTGCGCACGGAGGAAGGGCGCGCGATCCGGCGCGGGTTCGTCGTCGGCGAGGGCTTCGAGTCCCTGATGACCGCGGACTACAGCCAGATCGAGCTGCGCGTCATGGCCCACCTCTCCGAGGACCAGGGCCTCATCGAGGCGTTCACCTCCGGCGAGGACCTGCACAACACGGTCGCCGCGCAGGTCTTCGCCGTCGACAAGGACGCCGTCGACGCGGAGATGCGCCGCAAGATCAAGGCCATGTCGTACGGCCTCGCGTACGGTCTCTCCGCGTTCGGCCTCTCCCAGCAGCTCAACATCGACGCCGGTGAGGCGCGGGCCCTGATGGACACGTACTTCGAGCGCTTCGGCGGCGTACGCGACTATCTCCACCGCGTGGTCGACGAGGCGCGGGCGACGGGCTACACGGAGACGCTGTTCGGCCGCCGCCGCTACCTCCCCGACCTCAACAGCGACAACCGCCAGCGCCGCGAGATGGCCGAACGCATGGCCCTCAACGCGCCCATCCAGGGCACCGCCGCGGACATCGTCAAGATCGCCATGCTGAAGGTGGCCGCCGCGATGGAGGAAGCGGACCTGACCTCCCGCCTCCTCCTCCAGGTCCACGACGAAATCGTCCTCGAAATCGCCCCCGGCGAACACGACCGGGTGGAGGCCCTGGTCCGCCGCGAGATGTCCGACGCCGTCCACCTCCGCGCCCCCCTGGACGTCTCGGTGGGCTTCGGCCAGGACTGGGAATCAGCGGCTCACTGATCCACCACCCCGGGTGCCCCTCACAACGGGGGGCACCCACCCGGACCCGGCCGTACGGCCCACTGCGCGCGATGCGCACTTGCCGCCCGCAGCCCCTTTCGGAACTTGGGCCCGCACCGCCAAGACCGCCCGGCCGACCTTTGTCGTCTGGGCCGCCCCCGTCTGGACCGTCCGGTGCGGGCCGCCCATGTGATTCAGCCGGCACCGGCCTCGCCTTGAGGGCGGCCCGCGAGGCCGTCCCCCTCCCAGCCCGCACCCCTCGCCTCAACCCGTAGCCCACCGGCTCCCGTCATCCGGCCGCCTCTGTCCCGGCCTGCCCTCTCCGCCGCCACGGAGTCTCCCGGCGGTGCCGCACTCGCCGCACCCATCGGCAGGGACGCCCGCACCGCACCTACAAACTCCGCGCCCCCACCCCTGTTTCCCCGGCTCACTCCCCTCCGCCGCCACGGCGCTCCGCCAGGACGGCCTGTTCCGGCGGTGCCGAACCCGCCCCGCCCGCCGGCCGCCACACCCGCACGGCGACCCCGTACAGCGCGACCCCCACCACCAGCCCGGCGCCCGCTCCGAAGCACACCGTCGGGATGACCTCCCAGGGCTTCGCCCGCTCGCCCCAGTAGGCCCACCAGCGGGTCACGCGGAGTGCCGCGCCGACGGCCGCGCACGCGGTGAGGAGGGCGCCGGCCGCCCAGCGGTCGCGGTGGGCCAGGAGGGGCAGCCCGGTTGCCGCCGTGGCCGGTGCCCGCCGTACCGCGTGGGCCAGGAACCCCGCGATGGCGAGGGCGGCGAGCAGGGAGCCCCCGTACTGGAGGTACCAGTACAGCGGTGACCCGGCGATCTCGTCGCCGAGGACGGGGAACAGGCGCATGCCCCAGCGGTCGAGGTGGGTGAAGGCGTCCCAGACGACGTGGGTGAGGGCACCGAGGACGGCGGAGACGTACCAGCGCAGCACCAAGGGCCCCGTCACGCGCGCGCGGGGCACCCCGCACCGCGTGAGGAGGGCGACGCGCCCCCGCACGGAGCCCGGCAGCAACGCCATCAGCGGCTCGCGGACCAGCAGCCACACCCCCACCAGCGTCCACGCGAGCAGCACGTCGACCGTGAACACGCCGGCGAACGAGTGCGTGACGTCCCCGAACTCCATCGCCCCGGCGACCGCGCTCGCCGCGTAGTACGTGAGGTCCGGCGCGAAGGACCCGGCGACGAGAACGGCGGGAACCAGCCGACCCCGCCCGCTCCCGTCACCGCGCACCCCCGGCAGCACGGCGGCCGCATGACTCAAGGTGAACGGCAAAGCTGCTCCTCAGGACGGAAGGTGACGACGGCGGACTGACGAAGACGTTCACTTGGTGGGACGCGGTTCCCGCCCCACGGCACCTGAGCGTCGGATGAAAACCCACCCCGACGGGTGCCGGTGCCAAGCGAGTTGACGTAGGGTCGCCCTACCCGCCGGTACGCCCGATGGCCGGGGGACGAGCGGTGACGGTGGGACGAGATCGGCCCCGAGGGGCAACCCACGGGGCGAGCCGATCGTCACACAAGAGAACGTCACGACAGACGGACGTCGCACGAGGAACACGGCAGTCGAAGACGGGCGCTCGCGCCCACGGGAGGGGTTCACTTCATGTCGGCGCATTTCGGCAGGAGGCTGCGCAAGAGCGCGGTCAACACCACCGTGGCCGCCGTCGCGGTCGCCGCCCTGGCCGCGTCCCAGGCACCGGAGGTCGTCGCGGGCGCGGCCCAGGACAGACAGTCCGCCGACACCCCCGCCGCCGCGCCGGAGGCCGGTTCGACGACCGGCGGCGCCACCGGCAACTCGCCGTACTACACGGACCTGCCGCCCCTCAACAGCCCGAGCCCGGTGCCGAGTTCCGGCGTCACCCCGATACCCGGCACCGGTACCACCGGTACCGGCACCGTCTCCGAGTCGGGCATCCCGGCGACCGTCCTGGACGCCTACAAGAAGGCCGCGCTCGCCCTCGCCGGCGACAAGCCCGGCTGCCACCTCCCCTGGGAACTCCTCGCCGCGATCGGCAAGGTCGAGTCGGGCCACGCGAGCGGCGGCAACGTCGCGGCGGACGGCACGACGATCACCCCGATCCTCGGCCCGGCCCTCAACGGCGTCGGCTTCGCCCACATCAGCGACACCGACGGCGGCGCCTACGACGGCGACAGCACCTACGACCGCGCCGTCGGCCCCATGCAGTTCATCCCGTCGACCTGGGCGTGGGCGGGCCGCGACGCCAACGGCGACGGCAAGGCGGACCCCAACAACGTCTACGACGCCGCCCTGGCCGCCGCGCACTACCTGTGCCGCAACAACTGGGACATGAGCACGTCCTCGGGCCTGCGCAGCGCGATCCTCAGCTACAACAACTCGACGGCGTACTACAACACCGTCACCTCGTGGCTGGAGTACTACCGCAAGGGCGTCCACGGGATCCCGGACGGCACCGGCACCGTCCCGGGCGAACGCGGCGGCACGGGCACGGGCACGGGTACCGGCGCGGGCGGTGGCCCGAAGACCACCCCGCCGAGGACGACGCCCCCGAAGACCCCGGGCAAGCCGTCCCCGCCCGCCACGCCCCCGAAGCCCACCCCGCCCTCGACCCCGCCGGCCACGCCGCCGGCCCAGACCCCGACGGACACGGTCCGCCGCCTGGAGAACGCGGGCACGGGCGCGCTGACCGCGCAGGCGGGCGACACCTTCACGCAGAAGCTCGCCGCCCGCGCGGAGACCGCCGCCGGCAAGGCCGTCGCCAAGGTCCGCGTCCGCTTCCTGATCGTCGGCGACACGGACGCCTCCTTCACCGGCGGCGAGAAGCTGGCGACGGTCACCACGGACGCGAAGGGCGTCGCGACGGCGCCCGCGCTCCAGGCGGGCGAGACGGCCGGCTCGTTCACCGTGCGCGCGCTGGTCGTGGGCCGCGCGGTCGACCCGGTCGACTTCAAGGCGACGGTCACCGCCCGCTCCGCCGACCTCCTCGCGCGCCTGGGCGACGCCCTGCTGAGCGTCGTCGCGGGCGGCGAGTTCGCCGACCGGGTCGAGGTGAAGGCCACCAGCAAGGGCGCCGCCGCCGGCAAGGTCGCCGCGACCGCCACCCTGGTCGCCGGCGCGGGCAGCACCACGGTCAACGACAAGGGCCCGTACTTCAAGGACGCCGCAGGCAACCCCGTCCGCTCCCTGACCGGCCTGGTCACGGACGCGGACGGCACCCTGAAGCTGCCGAAGCTGTACGCGGACGGCACCGCCGGCACGTTCGTCCTGAGGATCACGACGACGGGCGGCGCGGCCCTCACGGTCACCCTGACCGTCACGGCGGCCCCGACCGCCACCCCGGAGCCGGAGCCCAGCGGATCGTCCTCCGAGAGCCCCGCGCCGACCGGATCGACCGAGGCGTCACCCTCCGCCTCCTAGGCCCGCACAGGCCCGTACAACGGCCGTGGCGCCCCTCCTCAGGGAGAGGCGCCACGGCTGTTCTCATCTCGGCCGCCCGTTGCTACGGTGCCGACACCTGACGCCCCGTCAGGTCCGGGAGGTCCGTATGCGCGCCCTGATCGCCGCCGCGACCGGTCTGGCCGTCGCGCTCGCCCTCGCCCTGACCGTCAGCGCCCTCGGCACCCCCACCGGCGAGACGTCGCCGAAGCCGCTGCTGACGACCGTGCCCGCGCACCCGTGAGGAGGACGCGATGCGCCGCACAGCCGCCCTGATCCTGCTCGCCCTCGCCGTGTTCTTCGCCTCCCTCGCCCCCCTGCTGCGCTGGTACGCCTTCCCACGCCTGGCGAAGATCCCGCCGAACACCCACCAGGAGACCGTCCTGGAGGCGCGCGACGCCACCCTCCTCGACTACGGCACCATGCGCGCACGCACGGTGCCCAAGGTGACGATCGTCCAGACCCTCAAGGGCAACGTCGAGGAGTCCGAGCGGATCGAGAAGAAGGCGGGCCGGGACGTCGTCGTCTGGGACGGCCTCTCCTACGTCGTCGGCCCCGACGGCAAGATGGTCTCCAAGGTGCCCGAGCGCTACATCTTCGACGCCCACACGCAGGAGCCCGTGCACGCGCCCGGCGAGATGGTCGACGGCGACCCCGTCACCCGCACGGGCATCGAGTTCAAGTGGCCCTTCCTGACGGAGAAACGGGACTACGAGTACTTCGACGCCCAGACCCGCACCTCCGCCCCGATCCACTACAAGGGCACGCGCGCGTTCCGGGGCCTCACCGTCTACTACTTCGAGCAGACGGTCCCCTGGACGCGGGTCCCCCTGCCGAAGACCATGCCGGTCGCCGGGATCACCCCCGAGACGGTCGCCGCCACCGGCACCACCCGCTGGTACACGACCGTCCGCAAGTTCTGGGTCGAACCGCTCACCGGCGCGCCCGTCAACGGCGAGGAGGTCCACAGGGAGGAGCTGCGCGGCGGCACGCTCCTGGGCGACCGCGACAGGGTCACCGCGTTCGCCGGGGAGGTCAAGATGCGCGAGGACTACATCGAGCACGCCGTCGACCTGGTGAAACGCAACCGCACGCTCGTCCTGCTGATGACCTCCTACCTCCCCTGGGGCTTCGCCGGCCTGGGCGTCGTCCTGCTCGCCCTCGCACTGCTCCTGGAGGCACGCGGACGCCGTCCCGCCGCCCCGCGCGCGGAGCCGCTGCCCGAACCGGTCACCGCCTGAGGCGCGCGTTCGTGTGCCGCGTCGGCTCGGCCGTCGCCGGGTCCTCGGGCCACGGGTGCTTCGGGTACCGCCCGCGCAGCTCCGCGCGCACGCCCCGGTAGCCCTCGCGCCAGAACGACGCAAGATCCGCCGTCACGGCGGCCGGCCGCCCCGCGGGCGACAGCAGCTGCACCACCACCGGCACGCCCGCGAGCCGGGGCGACTCCTGAAGCCCGAACATCTCCTGGAGCTTCACCGACAGCACCGGCCGCGCGGGATCCCCGTAGTCGACCCGGACCCGGGAACCGCTCGGGACGGTGATCCGCTCCGGCGCCAGCTCGTCCAGCCGCCCCGCCTCCCCGGACGCCCACGGCAGCAGCCGCCCGAGCGCCGCCCCCGCGTCGATCCGCGCGAGATCGGCCCGCCGCCGCGCCCGCCCCAGCTCCGGCTCCAGCCACTCGTCCACGCGCGCGTACAGCGCCGCGTCGGAGACGTCCGGCCACGGCTCCCCGACGTGCGCGCGCACGAACGCCAGCCGCTGCCGCAGCCCCACGGCCGGCTCCGTCCACCGCAGCGCCCCGAGCCCTTCCTGCCGCAACCCGTCGAGCAGCGCCTCCCGCACCGCGCCGGCGTCCGCGTCCCGGATCACCCGCACCCCCAGCTCGACCGCCCCCAGCCGCTCCACCCACCGCGCCACGACGTCCCCACCGGCCCACAGCACCTCCTCGCGCGCGTCCAGCAGCGCCCCGGCGGCCCGCCGGGCGACCCCCTCGTCCACCACCACCGCCCCCTGCACCCGTGCGTGCCCCCTGCCCACCGGCCGGTCCGCCACCGCGACCGCCAGCCACGGCGCCAACCGCAGCGCGGAACCCTCCCGCACCTCCGCACGCGTACCGGACACCATGAGATACGACCCCCCGTCCAGCCTGGCCACCCGCTCGGGGAAGGCGAGCGCGACGACCAGCCCGACGGCATGCTCGTCCCCACCCTCGCGCGCGTGCCGGGACGGCCCCTGGACGGACCTGCCCTCAGCCCCCGGCCCGCCCTTGGCCCCCGCCACGCCCCGGGCGCCGGACGCTGGTCCGGCCGTTTCCCCGGCGACGCCCTTGCTTCCCGCCCCGCCTCCGGCCCTCGCCCCGCCTTCGGCCCCCGGCCCGCTCTCGGTCCCCGGCCCGCCCCCGGTCCCCGCCGCACCCTGGGCGCCGGACACCCGTCCGCCCGTCTCCCCGGCGACTCCCCGCAGCCGGCGCACCTCCGCCCGCCAGCGCGCGCTGTACGCGTCGCCCCCGCGCCGGGCGCTGCGCAGCGCGGCGGCCAGGTCGTCGCCGTACTCGCGCGGGGCCTCCTCGCTCAGCAGGGCCACGACCTCGGCCGCCCGCTCGGGACCCACCTCCGCCGAGCCGTCCAGCAGGGCGCGGCCCAGGCGGGGGTGCAGGCCCAGCCGGGCCAGGCGGGCGCCCCGCGCGGTGGCCCGGCCGGTGGGGTCGATCGCGCCGATCGCCGTCAGGAGGTCACGGGCCGCGGCCATCGCGCCGGCCGGGGGCGGGTCGAGCAGGGCCAGCGAGGAGGCGTCAGGATCGCCCCAGCAGGCCGCCTGGAGGGCGAACGCGGCGAGGTCGGCCACCTTGATCTCCGGGGCGGGAAAACGCGGCAGACGGCCGTCCTCGGCCTCGGCCCAGCAGCGGTAGACCACCCCCGGCGCCTCACGCCCCGCACGCCCGGCCCGCTGCCGCCCCGACGCCTGCGAGGCCCGCACCGTCGCCAGCGCGCTCAACCCGCGCGCGTGATCGACGCGCGGCTCGCGCGCCAGCCCCGAGTCGACGACCACCCGCACCCCGGGAACCGTCAGCGACGACTCCGCGACGGCCGTCGCCAGCACCACCCGGCGCCGCGCCCCGGGAGCGAGCACCGCGTCCTGCACGGCGGCCGGCGCCCGCCCGTGCACCTGGAGCACGTCGACGTCCCCGAGCCCGCCCAACTGCCCGGCGACCCGCGCGATCTCGCCCACCCCGGGCAGGAAGCACAGCACGTCCCCCGCCCGCTCGGCGAGCGCCCGCCGCACCACCGACGCCACGTGCGCGAGCAGCGCCGGATCGACACGCATCCCGTGCGGTGGCCGCACCGCGCGCGCAGGCGGCGCCCACACGGTCTCGACCGGGTACGACGCCCCCCGCGCCTCGACCACGGGCGCCCCGCCGAGCAGGCCCGCCCACCCCTGCGCGTCGGTCGTCGCTGACGCCGCCACCAGCCGCAGCTCCGGCCGCAGCGCCTCCCGCACGTCCCACAGGAACGCGGCGGCGGTGTCGGCGTCCAGATGCCGCTCGTGGCACTCGTCCAGGACGACGACGTCGACCCCGCCCAACTCCTGGTCCCGCTGGAGGCGTTGCAGCAGCACACCGGTCGTCACGACCTCCACGCGTGTGTGCCGCCCGACGACCCGCTCCCCGCGCACGGTGTACCCGACGCTCTGCCCGGCCTCCTCGCCCAGCAGCCACGCCATCCGCCGCGCGGCGGCCCGAGCGGCGATCCGCCGGGGCTCGGCGACGACGACCCTGCGCGCGGGCGCCCCGCCGACCAGCCCGGCCAGCGCCAGCGGCACCAGCGTCGTCTTGCCCGTCCCGGGCGGCGCCACGAGCACGGCCGTCCCGTGCCCCTCCAGGGCGTCGGCCAGCGCGGGCAGCGCGTCACGGACCGGAAGGGCGTCGAGAGCGTCGTAACGGATCACGCGGACCAGTGTCGTACGGCGCGGGGAACGCGCCCCACGCGCGCGTGCATGAAAAGGGGCCGTCAGTCCCGTTCGCAGACGAAGATCGCCGTCCCCGGGATCAGGTTCCCCCGCAGCGGCGACCACCCGCCCCACTCCGAGGAGTTCCAGGCCGGCCACTCCGGTTCGGCGAGGTCGACCAGGCGGAATCCGGCGGACACGATGTCCCGGACGCGGTCGCCCATCGTCCGGTGGTGTTCGACGTAGAGCGCGTGCCCCTCGTCGTCCTGCTCGACGTAGGGCGTGCGGTCGAAGTAGGAGCCCGAGACGGACAGCCCCTCGGGACCGGGCTCGTCGGGGAAGGCCCAGCGGATCGGGTGCGTCACGGAGAACACGAACCGTCCGCCCGGCCGCAGCACCCGGTGCACCTCGCGCAGCACGCGCGCGGGCTCGGCGACGAACGGCAGGGCGCCGTACGCGGAGCACGCGAGGTCGAACGAGCCGTCCGCGAACGGCAGTACGGCCGCGTCGGCGCACACCAGGGGGATGCCGCCGCCGATGCGCAGGGAGTGCTGGAGCTGGCGGTGGGAGATGTCGAGGGCGACCGGGTGGGCGCCCTGCGCGGCGAGCCAGCGGGAGCACTGCGCGGCGCCCGCGCCGATCTCCAGGACCGCGCGGCCCTTCAGCTCCTCGGCGGGGCCCAGGAGTTCGGCCTCCACCTCGTCCAGCCCCTCGGGGCCCCACACGAAGCGGTCGTCGCCGAGGAACGTGCCGTGCTCGGTCTGGTACTCGTCCGCGTTGCGGTCCCACCAGCCCCGGTTGGCGCGGGCGCTCTCGGTGGCCCCGGCGTCACGCCGGGTCGCCTCGGGCTCGGGGTCGGCGTCGTGGTCCGGGACGGACACCGTTGGCTCTTGGATGATCGGCTCCCTCGTCGTACTCTTCCGTCACTCGTTTTCGAGGTGCGGGTTCACCGGCGGCGTCACGGAAGGGGCCTCGCGGGCCTGCGTTGGCCTCCAGGGACGCTTCTTGTGCCGGGTATGCGGCGATCCGCCCCGGGTGTGCGCCTTCGCGCATTGACCCCGTCCGGCTGCCCCCGTATGCTACAAGTTGCGCTGCGGGCCTGCGCACCTCAGACGTAGCAGGCTGCGCTCGCATCTGTTGTATGTCCCCTCGGTTGTCGAGGCGTCGTCGCTGTTCTCCGGTGACGCGCTTCCTTGGCTGTCCGGTCTTCATCAGTGCGAAACGGGCTCCTGGCGCAAGCAGTACCTACGACTTCAATGTCCGTACCGGAGCCCTTTCCCACATGACGAGCAGCACCGAGACCACCGCCACCACCCCGCAGGTTGCGGTCAACGACATCGGTAACGAGGAAGCCTTCCTCGCCGCTATCGACGAGACGATCAAGTACTTCAACGATGGCGACATCGTCGACGGCGTCATCGTCAAGGTTGACCGGGACGAGGTTCTCCTCGACATCGGTTACAAGACCGAAGGTGTCATCCCGAGCCGCGAGCTCTCGATCAAGCACGACGTCGACCCCAACGAGGTCGTCGCCGTCGGTGACGAGATCGAAGCCCTCGTTCTCCAGAAGGAGGACAAGGAAGGCCGCCTGATCCTCTCGAAGAAGCGTGCCCAGTACGAGCGCGCCTGGGGCACCATCGAGAAGATCAAGGAAGAGGACGGCATCGTCACCGGTACCGTCATCGAGGTCGTCAAGGGTGGTCTCATCCTCGACATCGGCCTCCGTGGCTTCCTCCCGGCCTCCCTGGTCGAGATGCGCCGCGTCCGCGACCTCCAGCCCTACGTGGGCAAGGAGCTCGAGGCGAAGATCATCGAGCTGGACAAGAACCGCAACAACGTGGTCCTGTCCCGCCGTGCCTGGCTGGAGCAGACCCAGTCCGAGGTCCGCCAGACGTTCCTCACGACCCTCCAGAAGGGTCAGGTCCGCTCCGGTGTGGTCTCCTCGATCGTCAACTTCGGTGCCTTCGTGGACCTCGGTGGCGTCGACGGTCTGGTCCACGTCTCCGAGCTGTCCTGGAAGCACATCGACCACCCCTCCGAGGTCGTCGAGGTCGGCCAGGAGGTCACGGTCGAGGTCCTGGACGTCGACATGGACCGCGAGCGCGTCTCCCTGTCGCTGAAGGCGACCCAGGAAGACCCGTGGCAGCAGTTCGCCCGCACCCACCAGATCGGCCAGGTCGTGCCCGGCAAGGTCACGAAGCTGGTTCCGTTCGGTGCGTTCGTCCGCGTGGACGAGGGCATCGAGGGCCTGGTCCACATCTCCGAGCTGGCCGAGCGCCACGTGGAGATCCCGGAGCAGGTCGTCCAGGTCAACGACGAGATCTTCGTCAAGGTCATCGACATCGACCTGGAGCGTCGCCGGATCTCGCTGTCCCTCAAGCAGGCCAACGAGTCCTTCGGTGCCGACCCGGCGTCGGTCGAGTTCGACCCGACCCTGTACGGCATGGCCGCGTCCTACGACGACCAGGGCAACTACATCTACCCCGAGGGCTTCGACCCCGAGACCAACGACTGGCTCGAGGGCTTCGAGGCTCAGCGCGAGGTGTGGGAGAACCAGTACGCCGAGGCGCAGTCCCGCTTCGAGCAGCACCAGCAGCAGGTCATCAAGAGCCGCGAGGCCGACGCCGCTGCCGCTGCCGAGGGTGGCGACGCCGCGGGCGCGGCTCCGGCCGCGGGTGGTGGCTCGTACTCCTCCGAGGGCGCGGACACCTCCGGCGCGCTCGCGTCGGACGAGGCGCTTGCCGCCCTGCGCGAGAAGCTGGCCGGCGGCCAGAGCTGAGCTCACCGCACGACCGGCGCTCACTGAGCGGTAGTCGATGACTGAGGGGCCGTACCTTTTCAGGTGCGGCCCCTCAGTCTTTTCGCGTATCCGGCCGCTTACGGGAATGCCGGTGCCCGCTTGGTCGTTGTGCTGTACGAACACGAGGAGGAGCGGTCCAAGTGCTTGATCCGCAGGGTTTGTACGCATGGGAGCCGAAGGGGCTGGCGGTCGTCGACATGGCGCTGGCCCAGGAGTCGGCCGGACTTGTCATGCTCTACCACTTCGACGGATACATCGACGCCGGCGAGACCGGCGACCAGATCGTGGAGGGCCTGCTCGACACGCTGCCCAACCAGGTGGTGGCCCGCTTCGACCACGACCGCCTGGTCGACTACCGCGCGCGGCGCCCGCTGCTCACGTTCAAGCGCGACCGCTGGCAGGACTACGAGGAGCCGTCGATCGACGTCCGCCTCGTCCAGGACGCCACCGGGGCGCCCTTCCTGCTGCTGTCCGGGCCCGAGCCGGACGTCGAGTGGGAACGGTTCGCCGCGGCCGTCAAGCAGATCGTGGAACGCCTCGGCGTACGCCTGTCGGTGACGTTCCACGGCATCCCGATGGGCGTTCCGCACACCCGCCCCGTCGGCCTCACCCCGCACGGCAACCGCACCGACCTCGTCCCCGGTCACCGCAGCCCCTTCGACGAGGCACAGGTCCCCGGCAGCGCCGAAGCGCTCGTCGAGTACCGCCTCATGGAGGCCGGCCACGACGTCCTGGGCGTCGCCGCGCACGTCCCGCACTACATCGCCCGCTCCGCGTACCCGGACGCCTCCCTGACCGTCCTGGAGGCCATCACGGGCGCCACCGGCCTCGTCCTGCCCTCCCTCGCGCACACCCTGCGCACCGAGGCGCACCGCACCCAGACCGAGATCGACCGCCAGATCCGCGAGGGCGACGAGGAGCTGACCGCCCTCGTCGAGGGCCTGGAGCACCAGTACGACGCCGTCGCGGGCGCCGAGACCCGCGGCAACATGCTCGCCGAACCCGTCGACATCCCCTCGGCCGACGAGATCGGCCGGGAGTTCGAGAAGTTCCTCGCCGAACGCGAGGGCGAAGGCTGAGCGGCCCGCTGTCAGTGCCGGGTTCTAAGCTGGCCGCATGCTGACAGTGGGCCTGACCGGCGGGATCGGTGCCGGCAAGAGTGAGGTGTCGCGGCTGCTCGTGGAGTCCGGCGCCGTCCTGGTCGACGCGGACCGTATCGCGCGCGAGGTCGTCGAGCCGGGGACGCCCGGACTCGCGGCGGTCGTCGAGGCGTTCGGGCCCGGGGTCCTGGGCGCGGACGGCGCCCTGGACCGGCCGAAGCTGGGCGCGATCGTCTTCGCCGACCCCGACAAGCTCGCGCTCCTCAATTCGATCGTGCACCCCCTGGTCGGCGCCCGCTCCCGCGAGCTGGAGGCGGCGGCGCCGGCCGACGCCGTCGTCGTCCACGACGTCCCCCTCCTCACCGAGAACGGGCTGAGCTCGCTCTACGACCTCGTGATCGTCGTCGACGTCGCCCCCGAGACCCAGCTCGACCGCCTCGTGCGGCTGCGCGGGATGAGCGAGGACGACGCCCGCGCGCGGATGGCCGCGCAGGCGACGCGGGACAAGCGGCGGGCGATCGCCGACATCGTGATCGACAACGACGTACCGCTGGCGGAGCTGGAGCGGCGCGTACGGGAGGTGTGGGAGGAACTGGCGCGGCGGGCGCGGGACTCGGCGCCGTAGGAAGAGCGGGCCCCGGGCGGGGCGTTGAACGCTCTCAGTGAGGGAAGGACTTTATCCGTGCCCGAAACCAGCGGTTCGACCGGACGCTCTCCGGAGACGCATGTCATCGACTTCCGCGCCGCCGAGCAGTTGCTCGCCGCGCGGGACCCGCGGGGTGCGGTGAAGCTGCTCGACGGGGTCATCGCCGCGCACCCCGAGAACACCGCCGCCCGCCTCCTGCGCGCGCGAGCCTTCTTCGCGGCGGCGCAACTGCGCCCGGCCGAGCTGGAGTTCACGATCGTCCTGGAGCGCGAGCCGGACAACGCCTTCGCCCACTTCGCGCTCGCGCGCACGTACGAGCGGCAGGGGCGCCGGGATCAGGCCACCCGGCACTTCCGGCTGGCCGCCGCGCTGGACCCGAACCCGGAGTATCTGAAGGCGGCGCGGTTCGACACGTAGGCGCTTCGCGGGGGTTGGGGGCTCTGCGGCTCTGCGGGCGGCTGGATCGGGCCGGGGTGGTCGGCCAGGGCTTGGAGGGGTGTGGAGGGGCGGCCGGGGCGTGCGCGGGGCCGCATGCGGCCGGGGGCGGTCGGGCGGGCGTGCGCGGGGTCTCTGGCGGCCGGGGCGGCCGGCCGGGTGCGCTCGGGCGGGCCGGTGCGGTCGGCCGGTGCGGTCCGGGGCCTGTCGCGGTGCGGGAGCTGTTGCCTCGCGGCGGGGGCCTGGCGCTCTGTGGGGTCTAGGGTCCCTCCGGTGGGCGGTAGGGCGGTATGTCGCGGCCCGGCTGGTAGTGGGGGCCCTGGTGGAGGTGGCGGACGATCTGGGTGAGGTCGACGGCGATCAGCAGCGTGAGCGCGCCGCATGCCGAGGCCCAGCCGGGGCGGCCCGCGACGGCGAACGCGACCGTGCCGAAGACGGCCCAGGCCAGGCCCCACAAGCTCAGCCACAGTCGCATCCGCAGCGCACTGCGCGCGGTCGTCGGCTCACTGCCCGTACGCATCGGGATCATCACTCCTTCCTGAAACGTACTCTTCGGGAGAGACGTTCTCCAGAGGTGCGTCCGTCCTGAACCGCAGGGGGTGTGTCCGTGGGATTCGACGACGGCGTGGCCGTGCTCGGCGAGGCCGACGCGCTGGTGGAGGTGCTGCTCGACCTCGGGGTGTCGCACCAGGACATCGAGGAGCCGCTGCGGCTCGCCCGGCAGGTCCTCGACGACCGTACGACCCGCGAGGCACTTGAGCGGGCCGTGGCGGAACTCGTGCGGGACATGGGCGAGATCACCGGCGGCATCGACCTCCCGCGCTACCCGGGCGCCTCACGGGCCGTCGCCCGCTGGTTCCCGCTGTACGTCTTCGCCGGCGCGCTGCCCCACGTGCGCGCGTACCACCGCGCGCGAGGCGTCTCCGACGACGTCAGCCGGCGCACCCTCGTCGACATCGGGCGCGGCGTCGCCGTCCACCGCCGCTGGCACGGCACCGGCGGGATCATGACCGCGCGCTGGCTGTCGCTGCATCTGCGCGGGGAGATCTACCAGTTGGGGCGGTTGCAGTTCCAGCGGGGGACGATTCCGCAGGGGCTGGGCGAGTCGGTCGCCCCGGCCGGGCTGCGGGCCGGTGATCCCGCGCTCTGGCTGCATGTCCCCGACTTCATGGGGCCGTTGACGCCGGACCGCTGCGACCGCTCCCTCGCGCGCGCCCGTGAGTTCTTCGCGGCGCACTATCCCGAGGAGCCGTACCGGGCCGTGCTGTGCGGGTCCTGGCTGCTCGATCCGCAGCTGAAGCGGTACCTGCCCGCCGAGTCGAACATCGTGCGCTTCCAGGAGCGGTTCGTCGTGCGTCCGCTGGAGGAGCCGAACGACATGACGCCCGTGCGGTTCGTCTTCGGGTCGACGCAGGTGGAGTTGGCGGAGCTGCCCCGGCGGAACGCGGTGGAGCGGGCGGTGGTGGAGCACCTTGAGGGGGGTGGGCACTGGTACGGCGGGGAGGGGTGGTTCCTGTGGGAGGGCGCAGGCGAGGGTGTGGGTGAGGTCGAGGGTGTCGGTGAGGGGCGGTCGGGGCGGTGAGGCCGTGGTGCTGAGGGGGGCCGGAGGGGACGCGCTCATGGGGCTGGGGGTTGAGCGCGGGGCGGGGGTTCGCTCGAACGAGTGGTGGTGTGGGGGAGGGGAACTGGTGTGTGGAGGCGGGGAGTTGGAGGGGCATGGAGATGAGGATGCGAGAGGGATACGAGGGCACGGGGCCCGGCGCGATCACGCCGGACGGCTGTGCGGTGGAGCTGTACTCACGGCTGCCGGCGGGGCCGGAGCCCGACGTGATCGCGGGCGCGGTCCCCGCCGGCGCGCGGATCCTGGAACTGGGCTGCGGCGTGGGGCGGATGACGCACCCGCTGCTGGAGCGGGGGTTCCAGGTCACCGCGGTCGACGAGTCGGCGGAGATGCTGGAGCGGGTGCGCGGGGCGCGTACGGTCCTGAGCCCCATCGAGGAACTGGACCTGGGTGAGACGTACGACGTGGTGCTGCTCGCCTCGTTCCTGGTGCACGCGGGGGACGCGGAGGTGCGGCGCGGGATGCTGCGGACCTGCGTCCGCCATCTCGCGCCGGGCGGCAGCGTCCTGATCCAGCGGGAGGGCGCCGACTACCACACGAACGTGCCCCGGCAGCGGGTCGATCCCAGCGGCTTCACCATCCACATCCGCGCCTCGACGCCGGTCGGGGACGGGGTCCGCTCGGTACACGTCGAGTACGACTTCCCGGACGCGGTGTGGACGCAGACGTTCTTGGCGCGGCCGTTCGGCGAGGAGCAGTTCGAGGAGGCGCTGGCGGAGGCCGGGCTGAGAGTGGAGGAGGTGCTGACCGAGGACGGGACGTGGGTGCGGGCGGGGGTGGTGTAGGGGTGGTGCGGGAGGGCGAGGGGGGACGGAGGTGCGAGCGGCAGGGCTGGGGCCGGAGTTCTACGGTGGAGGGATGGCGGTAGTGGAGCAGGAGGGTGTGAGTGCGCGGGGCGGCCGTAAGGGAAGAGACGCTGAGCTGTCGGCGTCCACCGAGTCCGTCGCCTCTGCTGCCTCCGACGCCGCCGCGCAGGCCCTCGTCGATCTCGACACGCGTGTCGCCGGCTGTCGGCTCTGTCCCCGGCTCGTGGAGTGGCGGGAGGAGGTGGCGCGGGTCAAACGGGCGGCGTTCGCGGAGTGGGAGTACTGGGGGCGGGCGGTGCCCGGGTTCGGTGCGGCGGACGCGCGGCTCGTGATCGTCGGACTGGCGCCCGCCGCGTACGGGGGCAACCGGACGGGGCGGATGTTCACCGGGGACCGGTCGGGGGACGTCCTGTACCGGGCCCTGTACGACGTGGGGCTCGCCTCGCAGCCGGAGTCGGTGCGGGCCGGGGACGGGCTTGAGCTGTACGGCGTCCGGATCACCGCGCCCGTGCACTGCGCGCCGCCCGAGAACAAGCCGACGCCGGGGGAGCGGGACGCGTGCAGGCCCTGGCTGGTGGAGGAGCTGAGGGTGTTGCGGCCGGGGCTGCGGGCGATGGTCGTGCTGGGGGCGTTCGGCTGGCAGGCGGTGTGGCCGGCGCTGGGGGCGGCCGGGTGGGAGGTGCCGAGACCTCGGCCGGCGTTCGGGCACGGGGCGCGGGTGCGGCTGGCCGGGCTGGACGTGTTCGGCTGCTTCCATGTCAGCCAGCGCAACACCTTCACCGGCAAGCTCACGCCGGAGATGCTGCGGGAGGTGCTGGTGACAGCCGCGCAGGCGGCCGGGCTCCGGACCGAAATGAGGTGAGGGAGGCGGCGTCCGGAACTTACGGTGCGGGGATGGGACTTTATCCGGAGACCGAACCGTACGACCACGGCATGCTCGACGTCGGGGACGGCAACCACGTGTACTGGGAGACGTGCGGGAACCCCCGGGGGAAACCGGCGGTGGTGCTGCACGGCGGGCCGGGGAGCGGATGCGGCCCCTACTTCCGGCGGTTGTTCGACCCCGAGAGGTACCGGATCGTCCTCCTGGACCAGCGCGGTTGCGGGCGCTCCACCCCGCACGCGAGTGAGTACGGCACCGACATGAGCGTCAACACCACCGAGCGGCTGATCGGCGACCTGGAGCTGCTGCGCCGGGAGTTGGGGGTCGAGCGGTGGCTGGTGTGGGGCGTGTCGTGGGGGTCGGTGCTGGGGCTGCGGTACGCGCAGACGTGCCCCGGCGTGGTCTCCGAGCTGGTGCTGACCTGCGTGGCCACCGGCTCCGACGCGGAGGTGGCGCTGCTCACGCGGGGGCTCGGGCGGATCTTCCCCGAGGCGTTCGCGGAGTTCCTGGCGGGCCTGCCCGAGGACGACCGCGAGGGCAACCTCGCCGTCGCCTACAACCGCCTCCTCGAATCCCCCGACCCCGGGGTACGGGAGCGGGCCGCGCGCGCCTGGACCGACTGGGAGACGGCGATGGCCCCGGCCCCGCCGCGTTCCGTCGAGCGGTACGAGGACGCGAGGTTCCGCATGGGCTTCGCCCGTACGGTCACCCACTACTTCGGCAACGACCACTTCATGGAGACCGACGCCGTTCTCCGTGACGCCCCCCTGCTCGTCGGCATCCCCGGCACCCTCGTCCAGGGCAGCCTCGACCTCGGCAACCTCACGGGCGTCGTCTGGCGCCTCCATCACGCCTGGGCCGACAGCGAGTTGGTGATCGTCGACGAGGTGGGGCATTCGATCGGGCCGACGACGATGGTGGACGCGCTGGTGGGGGCCACGGACAAGTACGCGGGGGTGTGAGGCTGGGGTGTGAGGCGGGGGTGGGGTGAGCCGGGCCGTACGGAACTCGCGCCCCGCACCTCGGACGCGCGCCCCGCACCTCGAACTCGCGCCCTGTGCCTCGGAGTTGTGCCGCGCCCGTGCCGACGCCCCGGCGCCCCGGCGCTGTACGGGGCTCGCGATCTGCCCCTCGCCGCCGTGCTGAGCCCGCCCCCCGCGCCCGGTGTCGTCCCGAATCCGCCCCCTACGCCCCTGCTTCCTGCGCCCCCGCCCCCTACGCCCCCGTGTTCACATCCGTGCCGAAGAGTCTGCGGGCCGTGGAGCGGTAGTTCGTGCGGACGTGGGTGAGGGCGTGGGCGCGGGCCTCGGCGGGGGCGCCGGAGGCGATCGCGTCGTAGAGGTCCTGGTGTTCGGCGAGGAGCTGGGTCCAGTCCTCGTTCTGGCGGGTGAGCCAGCGCAGGCGGCCGTCGACGGGTTCCATCACGGAGCTGAGGAGGCTGTTGCCGGCCAGCGCGAGGATGCGGTCGTGGAAGCGGGTGTTGACGTCGGTGATGGCTTCCGCGTCGGCCTCCTTCGTCGCCGTGGCCGCCTCGTCGAGCAGGGCGCGCAGCTCGGCCAGCGCCTCCGGCGTCGCACGGGACGCGGCGAGTCCGGCCGCGTACACCTCCAACGCCTCGCGCAGCTCGAAGAGTTCCCGCACGTCGTCGGGGGTGAGCCGGCGGACGACGGCGCGGCGCGCGGACGCGAAGTGGACGAAGCCCTCGGCGACCAGCGCGCGCACCGCCTCGCGGACCGGGACGCGGGAGACGCCGAACCGCTCGGCCAGTTCCCGTTCGACCAGCCGGTCGCCGGGGGCCAGCCGGCCCGCGATGATGTCCTGCCGCAGCGTCGCCAGGACGCGTTCACGGACCGCGCCGAGGGGTTCGCCGCCCGCGCTGTCCCTCGGCGTGGTCTTCGTCGTGGAGCCCATGGGGCCATTTTCTCCGACGCGAGGGGTCTTTTACCGGGCTGTAACCGCAGGGATATCGACAGGGGTGCTCGGCAGCGCGACCATGTCCGCACTTTGGTATACCAAAATACGCCGCGCGTCCCCGAGTTGCCCTCCCTGGAGCCCCTTTGTCCCTCACCGACCGCGCCGAAGCACCCGCGTTCACCCCCGATCCCCGGCTCGTCAACGAAGACCTCGCGCCTGCCGAGAAGCGCAACTGGAAGGTCTTCGACCTCTTCGCGATGTGGATGTCGGACGTCCACAACCTCGGCAACTACACGTTCGCGGCGGGCCTGCTGGTCCTCGGCATGAACGTCTGGCAGGTCTTCACCGCCCTCCTCGTCGGCTTCGTGCTCATCTACGTCGGCATGAACTGGATGGGGAAGATCGGCCAGCGCCACGGCGTGCCGTTCCCCGTCGTCAGCCGGATCAGCTTCGGCGTCTGGGGCGCCAACATCCCCGCGCTGATCAGGGCCGTCATCGCGATCATGTGGTACGGCATCCAGACCTACCTGGCCTCCGTCGCCGTCAACGTCATGCTCCTCGCGGCCTGGCCCGGCCTGGAGTCCTGGACCCGCCACTCCTTCCTCGGGCTCGACGCGCTCGGCTGGGTCTCCTTCGTCTCCCTCTGGCTGATCCAGGCGCTGATCATCCGCCAGGGCATGGAGGCGGTCCGCAAGTTCCAGGACTTCTGCGGCCCGGCGATCTGGCTCGTGATGATCGCGCTGGCCGTGTGGGTCCTCTCCAAGGCCGGCTGGACGATCTCCCTCACCACCACCCCGCACCCCGTCTCCGTCGGCGAGCAGTGGCGGCAGTGGTTCGGCGCGATCGGCCTGATCCTCGCCACGTACGGCACGCTGATGCTGAACTTCTGCGACTTCTCCCGCTTCGCGCCGGACTACAGGACCGTCCGCCGCGGCAACTTCTGGGGCCTGCCGATCAACTCGACCGCCTTCGTCGTCGTCTCCGTGATCGTGACGGCCGGCTCGCTGGAGGTCTACGGCCAGGCCATCACCGACCCCGCCGAACTGGTCGCCAAGGTCGGCAACACCTGGGCGCTGGTCGTGGGCGCGCTCACCTTCGCCATCGCGACCATGGGCGTCAACATCGTCGCCAACTTCGTCTCCCCGGCGTACGACCTCGCCAACGTGTGGCCGCAGAAGATCACCTTCAAGGTCGGCGGCATGATCAGCACCGTCGCGGCGCTGCTCGTCACGCCCTGGAACCTCTTCTCCAACCCGACCGTCGTCAACTACTTCCTCGGCGGCCTCGGCGCCTTCCTCGGCCCGCTGTTCGGCGTGATCATGGTCGACTACTACTGGGTCAAGCGCGGCAAGGTCGACGTCGACCAGCTCTTCGACGCGACGCCCGGCTCCCGCTACTACTACCGCCACGGCGTCAACCCCAAGGCCCTGTGGGCGTTCCTGCCCTCCGCCGCCGTCGCCGCCGTCCTCGCGCTGGTCAAGACGTTCAGCGACGTCGCCCCGTACTCCTGGTTCATCGGGACGGCGCTGGCGGCCGGCCTGTACGCCGCGATCTGCCGCGCCGAGCGCACGGCCCAGGAGGTCTGACGGACGTGCGGATCGTCGTCACCAACTGCAACACCACGCAGGAGATGACCGCCGAGATCGTCCGGGGTGCCCGCGCTGCCGCAGCGCCGGGCACCCTCGTCGACGGTCTCACCCCCGGCTGGGGGCCCGAGTCCGCGGAGGGCTGGCTCGACAGCTACCTCTCCGCGGCGGCGGTCATCGACACCCTGCGCACCTACGACGGGCCTGCCTACGACGCCGTCGTCATGGCCGGGTTCGGCGAGCACGGCCGCGAAGGCGTCCGTGAACTCGTCGACGTGCCCGTCGTCGACATCACCGAGGCCGCCGCGCACCTCGCGTGTCTCCTCGGGCGCCGCTACGGGGTCGTCACGACCCTGGAGCGCACCTGCGGTCAGATCGAGGACAGCCTGGAGCTGGCGGGGGTCGCCCGCAACTGCGCCGCCGTCGTCTCCACCGGCCTCGGCGTCCTCGAACTCACCGATCCCGCGCGCACGGAGGCCGCTTTCCTCAACGCCGCCGAGCACGCGCGCGCCGCCGGCGCCGAAGTCCTCGTCCTCGGCTGCGCCGGTATGACCGGCCTGCAACAGGTCGTCGCCGAGAAGCTGGGCATGCCGGTCGTCGACGGGGTCGGGGCCGCCGTCAAACTGGCCGAGTCCCTGGTGGCGCTCGGGCTGAGCACCAGCCGCGCGGGCAGCTACGCGAAGCCGATCCCGAAGGGCAGGGCGTGGGGGAGGGGCGGGTAGGGACTGGTCGTCTGCGGGGAGGGAGCGGGCGGTGCGTGGGGCAGGGGGCGGCTGTCGGAGTTGTGGGAGGGAGTTGTGGGGCGCGGTGAGCGCGGTACGGGGGGCGGTGCTGGGGGTTGCGGGCCTCCGGTGGCGCGTGCCCGCGCGGGCGCCTACTCCGGTACCACCGCCGTCGCCGTGATCTCCACCAGCTGGCCCGGATAGCCGAGGCAGGCGACGCCGAGGAGGGTCGAGGAGTGCGGGCCGATGGCGAGCCCGGACGACTGGACGACCTTCCAGACCTCCGCCAGGACGCCGGGCTCGGTGCTCACCACGTACACGTCCGTCACCACGACGTGCGCCAAGTCGCTCCCGGCCGCCCTCAGTTGCTCCTCCAGGTTGGCGAGAACCTGTTCCGCCTGCCGCACCGGGTCCCCCGCCCCCACGAGGTTCCCCTCGGCGTCGAGCGGCACCGCGCCGGCGAGGAACGCGAGTCTCGTGCCGGCCTCGACGATCGAGGCGTGGGAGTAGACGGGCGGGCGGAAGAGGTCCGGAGAGGTGACGCGGCGGATCATCGGGGCTCCATGGAGGTGGGGTGAACTCCCCATCTTGCGGAGGAGCTTGGTTCCCCGCACCTGATTTCTCCGCACGCGACTTCCGCGGACCCGACCCCTCCGGACCGTTCCCGACGCGCCCCCTCCGTCCCGCCCGAGCCCTCCGCGCCAGCACCACCCGCCGCCTGCGCCGCGCCTCGGCCCGCCCCGCCGCCGACCGCCGCAGGGCGGCCCGCCGCACCGCCCTGAACCGCCCACCCCGCTCGGCGGCCTCGACCCGTACGAGGCTGTAGAGACGGCCCGAGTCGGGATCTCCCAGCAGCTCCCGGACCAGTTCCCCGGGCCAGCCCCGGGCCCGCAGACCCGCGACCGACACCAGCCGTTCCTCGTGTGACGCCATCTCGAATCCCCCGTCGTCGTTACTCAGCGTGACGACTTCATTGATAGCGCACCCCACTGACAACGGCCCCTCCGCCGGTCGCCGCACGGCTCGCAGGCCAGACATGACGGGGCAGCCGGGTGAGGAGAGCGAAGTGCGGTTCGGCACCCCAGCTCTCCTGATGCCCGATGACGAAGAGCCGCCGCCGGGCCCGGCCGACGACGCCGTTGAGCAGGTTCGGACTCCCGGCGGCCCAGGCCCGCGCACGGGCACCGTCACGCGGGTGCGTGCCGAGGACGAGGACGACGACGTCGGACGCCCCACCCCGCACGGTGCGGACGGTCCCGATGTGCTCGGCGAGGAAGGCGGCGACCTGCCGCCGATGGGCGTCGGACGGCACCCCCGGCGGCACCGACGACTCCAGCTGCATCTCACGCACGGTACGCACGCACCCGGAGACCACCTCACGGAACGGACTGAGGATCCGCACCCGGTCGAGACCGACCCGCCACTCACGGTGCAGCAGCGTCAGCACCCGCTCCAGCGCGACGCCCTCCTCCGGCACCCACGCCCCGACCGCCCCGCCCGGCAGCACGTCCACCCAGCAGCTCAGCGGATACACACAGTCCCGGCACCCGTCCCGCCCGGCGCCCACGCACGCGTGACACAGCCGCCCGCCGGGAAACGGCCGCTCCTGCGTCCCGTAGACCAACAGGCCGTCGTACGCGATGTCGTTGCTCAGCTCGAACATCGTCCGCTCGCACCGCCGGTGCACCCGCAGCGGAGCACCCACCCACACGGCCCCGGCCGCCTCACCCGGCCGCCGCACGCGCACGGTCGTCCCCCGGACGCTCACCCGGTCCGCCACCGCCTGCGCGGACGTACGCGCGGGCAGCCACGCCCCGTCGACGCCGTACGCCTCGCGCAGCCGCCCGCGCACGGACAACGACAGCGGGACGACGGGCTCCGGCTGGAGCGGATCGCCGACCAGCACGGCACGGCGGGCCCGCCACAGCGCCCCGACGGCGGCCTGCGGGACGGCCTGCCCGGCCCCGTCGGCCAGGACCCAGCCCAGCGAACCGGCGCCCAGCGGCCCGAACAGCCGCCCGCAGGACGCGAACGTGGTGGACACCACCGGGACGGCCAGGAACAGCGACTGCCACACCGCGAGCGCCACGTCCGGCGGCGCGGCGCCCGCAAGCACCTCCTCCAGGGGCAGCAGATTCAGCCGTACGGTCCGGGCGTTGGCCGCGACGAACGCGCGGTGCAGGTTCAGCGCCGCCAGGAACACCCGGGTCCGCGCCGAGCAGAACTCCTCGTCCGCCCAGGGCGACGACAACTCCCGCTCCGCGTCGGTGAGATGGTCCTCGGGGACGTGCGCACCCCACGCGGTACGCGCGCGTGCGACGCGCCCCCGGACGTCCGAGACCGCCTCCCCGGCCCGCGCCAGCCGCTCACGCGCGTGCCGGTACAGCCCGGCGGCCTCGTCCCGCGCGCGTTCGGCCCTCATCGCCTCGCTCAGCGCCGCCCCGCGCGCGAGGTGCGCGCGGTTCAGCTCGCCCTGGAGCCACCGGTCGCCGTCCTGCCACTCCGTGAACACGCGCCCGGTGCCGAGCGCGCCGCGCAGCCCGCCGGGCCGGTTCCCACGGTGCCGTTCGGCCCGCTCGCGCGCGTTCTCGTACGCCGCCGTCGCCTGCCGCAGCTCCGCGCGTGCGGCGGACAGCGCGGCCGAGGCGTCGGCCTCGTTCTCCCGCGCGGTGACGACGGCCGCCTCCGCGTCCGCCACGCCCGCGTCGAGCCGGCCGAGGTCCCGCAGCGCGCGGGCGGCCGACGCGCGGTCGTCCCGCAGCGCACGCGCGTGGCGCACGGCCCGCAGGAACTCGGCCTTGGCGGCACCCCAGCCGGGCTCGGGCTCGGGCGCGGGTGAGAGCGAGGCTGGGGCTGGGGCGTCTGTGTCGCCCTCTGAGCGCTCGCCCCGCCACCAGCGGTCCAGGAACTCCCGGCGCTCGTCCGCGTCGCCCAGCGGCGCCGCCACGGCGCCCCACACCGGTGCCCCGCCGGGCAGCGAGACCGCCTGGCCGGCGCAGTACGACGCCTCGGCGTGCCACTCCTCGCCGAGTGCGGCCGGCGCGGACAGTTCGGCGGTGATGTCCCGCGCGGCGCCGTCGTCGGACGACACGACGACGATCTCGTGGCCCGTCAGCTCCGGGCGCAGCCGCGCCACACCGCGCGCGACCCCCTCCCGCCGCCACTCCACCCGTCCCGCGAACCCGTCCGCCGGGCGCGCGAGCGCCGCCAGCCGGGTCGCCCGCTCCACCACGACCGCCGCGATCAGGTCCCGCAGCATCGTCGTCGCCCCGGTCCCCGGCGGCCCGTGCACGGAGAACAGCCCTCCACCGTCCGCCAGTTCGGCCAGCACCGTGTTCACCGCGAACTGCTGGCCCAGCACGAGCGGCTGCCGCGCGGGCGCGGGCCAGCGCCCCAGGGGCGTCGACCCGGGGGCAACGGCCTCCAGGACGACGTCCGGGTTCTCGCGCACGTCGATCCGCGCGGACACGGGGACGTCCTGCGGGGCGGTCAGATACGCCGTCAGCGGCGCCCCGTGGTCGTCCGCCGCCGCGACCCGCTCCAGGTCCTGCGCCAACGGGCTGTTCAGGAGCGCCGGTTCGGCGTCCGGCAGGGTGCCGTCCGCGCGCCTGCGCACGCGCCGGCTGTGCACGCGGATGCTCGTGGGCGACACGAGGTCCGCGACACCGCACAGGTCGGCCACGTGCGCGGCGAAGGCGATCAGATCGGGGAGTTCCAGCGGGCGGGCGGGCCCTTCCCGGACGTCGAGAGCGGGGCTCTGGGCGAGCGCGACCCCGGCCGTCCGGTGGGCCGCCGGTCCGTCGGCCTGGGCGGCGCCTTGGCGTGCGAGGCGGGGTGGCGGGATCTCGTCGCGCGCGGGGACGACGGCCAGGGCGTCCGCGCGGGGGCGCGCGTCCTCGCCCCGGGGGCTCGTCGCCTCGTCCACCCGCTGTCCCGGCACCCCGGCCCGCGGTGTTCCGGCGGTGGTGTCCCCGGTCAGCGTGTCCAGGGCGTCGACCGCCGCCGAGCCGAGGAGGTCCAGCAGGAGCGCGCGCCAGCCGTCCGGAGCGTCGTCCACGCACGCGTAGGGCATGTGATGCCGGCTCAGCCTGCCGATCGCCCCGGTGCACGCGGACTCCGTCGCCGTGAACCCGTCGAGCCACCCCGCCCCGCTGCCCGGCCCCGGATGCCGGACGCGTCCGGTGGCCCACGCGCACGTGGAGAGCACCGCCGTCCCGTCCAGGAGCACCCCGTCGGCGTCCACGGTGAGGGCGAACACCGCCGTCTCGTCCCGTTGCCCGCGCACGCCGGAGTGGTCCTCACCGACGTGTGCTCCGAGCGCCCCGCGCGCGGCGGCCGGCGGGAACACGCCGCCGTACACGGTGTGCCGCCACACCTCCCGGCCGGCGTCGACCCGCCCGTCCGCGAGGGGATGCCCCTCCTGCCAGGGCAGCGGTGGCCACGGCTCTCCGGGACGGACGTCCACCCGCTGCACCCGCTCGCGCGTGGAGCCCCGGGAGCCGTTCGGGGGCGCGGACGGCAGCGGGGGCGGGCAGAACAGCTCCACGGCCCGCCAGTAGCCCACGACCTCCGCGCGCCGCCGCCGCTCAGAGCGCATCGGCCCCCCGATCTCGTACATGCCTACACAGAGTGAGCCAATGTACTCATTCGGGTACGGCACTCCCAGCCGCTCGCGCGTACGGGGCGCACAGCGGAAAGCCCCCGGCGGGTGGGAAACCTGCCGGGGGCTCTCTCAGTCGCTGCTGCCGTCACTGTCCCTCTGACCTGCGGGGGGGGGTGCCCCAATCCTGGGGAGCGGGGCGCCGGAAGGTCGATCAGGTCGCTGACGTCGGCGACCTTCTGGAGCGTGCGCGCGAGGGACGCGAGCGTACGGCGCACCTCGTTCAGCTGATCGCGCAGCGCCTCCGCGTGCTCCCAGGAACGCTCCCAGTCGACCGGATCGCGGCCTTCGGGACGCCGGGACTCGTAGGCGGCCAGGCGGGGGTGCCAGGAGGCCAGCAGGGGGCGCAGGACGCGGTTGAGGACGGTCACCGCGAGGACGCCGAAGCTGACGTGTCCCGGGGCCAGCGGCGGGGCCACGTCGGGCCCGTAGCGGCGCAGGATGTCACGCGTGGTGCCGAAGAACGTGTAGAGCGAGGTCAGCGCCTCGCGCAGGAACCCCTCGTCGGGACGCAGGTCCTCGACCGAGACCCGGGTCACCAGCTCCAGGTACAGCTCCCAGGCCGCGCTGCGCTCCGCGTCGGCCGGCTGCCAGGTGCCGGAGATCTCGCCCACGAACGGTATCGACAGGGTTGCCGTGATCTGCGACGGTCCGCCCGGTCCCCGTCGCCTGCGCTGTCTGTGTCCCATGATCGCCTCCCCGGTGACCACAGTAGGGTAAGGCGCCGTGTGGGACGTCTTCCTCAGCTACAGCCGCGCGGACGTGGAATCGGTCCGTCCCCTCGCGCGGGCGCTGCGCGAAGGCGGCCTGCGGGTGTTCACCGACGAGACCGGTGTCGCCCCCTTCGAGGGCATCAGCGACACGATCCGCCGTGAACTCGCCCGCTCGAAGGCCCTGCTGGCGTACTACTCCGCCGGCTACCCCGCGCGCGAGGCATGCCAGTGGGAGCTGACCTGCGCCTACCTCGCGGGCCTTGCCGAGGGCGACCCGAGGCGCCGGGTCATGGTCGTCAACCCCGAGCCGGCCGCCGCCCACATCCACCCCGTGGAGCTGCGCGACGCCCGGCACGCGGACCCGGCGGACCCCGCGGGGCTCGTCGCCGACGTCCGGGCCCACGTCGCCCGTCTGGACGGTCCCATGGGGCTGCCGGAGCCCGCCGAGGGGCGTTCCCGGCCCGGCCCGCACCCCGAGTTCGTGGGGCGCCTGCCGGAGCTGTGGCAGGTCCACTCCGCCCTGCACGCGCACGCCGCGCCCCTCACCGCCGGTCGCGCCGCCGCGCGGACCGTCCAGATCCGCGGCATGGCCGGCATCGGCAAGACCCTCCTCGCGCGCGAGTACGCCCTGCGGTTCGAGGCCGCCTACCCCGGCGGCGTCCACTGGCTCGACGGCCGCGCGTACGACGCCTCCGCGCGCGCCCTGGACGTCGACCCCCGCCGTTTCGACCGCCCGTTCCTGTGGATCGTCGACGGTGTCCCCACGGGACGCCTCACCGTCCAGGAGATCGTCGCGATGACCGCCCCACACCCCCTGGGGCACACGCTCTTCACCCTCCGCAGCCGCGCGTACGACGCCCTGGGCGCCGTCGTCGACCTGGAACCGCTCGACGCACCCCACGCGCGCGTGCTGCTCGGCGACGGGGACGACGCCACGGACACCCTCGCGGAAGCGGTCGACGGCCACCCCCTCGCGCTCGCGCTCCTGGGCCGCGCCATCCGCGCGGGACACCACCCGCGCACCCTCTACGACCACCTGCACGCGCGCGGCAGATCACTCCTCGACACCCTGGCCGAGGACGACGTCACCGCGGACGTCGTCGCGGACGTGGCCGGAGAGGAGGCCACCGACGTCCTGCGCTGCGCCGCCGCCCTCCACCCGCTGCCGCTCACCGTGCGGGACGCCGCCGGCGTCCTGGCCGCCGTGGACCGCGTGCCCCCGGCGGTCGCCAGGCGCCGGGCCGCCCAGGGCGTCGCGGAACTCTCCGTACGCAGCCTGCTGGACCCGGAGAACGCCGCCGACGGCGTCCGTGAGGCGTGGCGCCTGCACCCCGTCACCCTGCACGCCTGGCACCACCACGACCCCGCCCCGGCCCGCACGGAGGCCCTCAGGCACGCCGCCCTGCGCGCGCTGTGCGGGCGTCGTGGCCCGGATACCCTGGGTCTTCCCGGCAGCCGGAGGGAGGGCCTTGTGGCAGCGTCCAGCGAGTCCGAGCGGATGGCCGCGTTCGACATCCAGGTCGAACTCGTCACCCGGATCGGCGTCCAGGAACTCGCACCTGGGCAGGGGAGCCTGCGTGAGGCGCTGGCCTCGCTCAAGTCGGTGATCGACTTCACGCGCGCGACACTGCACACGTACAGCATCGGCCTCGCGCCCGGCGCGGGCGCGCAGACCGTGCAGAGCCTGGCCTACAGCCTGGTCAACGAGGTGATCCGGCCCTTCACCACCACCTGGCACCCGCGCCTGACGGCCTACGAGGCGACCCGCCCCGACGCCGTCAGCCCGCTCGACCACGAGGCCGGCTGGGCCGAGGGCGCGGCCATGCGCGCCGAACTGGCCGCGTTGCGCGAGCCGTTGCAGGAGATCGTGCGGGGGCTCGGCGGGATCTCCGGCGCCGGGTTCGGGCTGGCCGCGGCGGGCTGAAACCCGGTGGTGGCACCGGGCCGCCGCTCCCTAGCCTGCGGTCATGCCACACCTCACCGACGCCCAGTTCCTCGACACCGTCGCCGACCGGCTCGCCGCGCTCCCCACGGTCCGCGCCGTCGCCCTCGGCGGCTCACGCGCGCAGGGGACCGCGCGGCCCGACAGCGACTGGGACCTGGCGGTCTACTACCGGGGCGCCTTCGACCCGCGGGACCTGCGGGCGATCGGCTGGCCGGGGGAGGTCTCGGAGGTCGGCGGCTGGGGCGGGGGAGTGTTCAACGGGGGCGGCTGGCTGGACGTCGAAGGGCGACGCGTCGACGTCCACTACCGCGACCTGGACGTCGTCGAACGGGAACTGGCGCACGCGCGTGAGGGCCACTACCGGGTCGAGCCGCTGCTGTTCCACCTCGCGGGCATCCCGACCTACCTGATCGTCGCCGAACTCGCGATCAACCAGGTGCTGCGCGGCCAGGCGCCCCGCCCGGACGGCTATCCCGGGAAACTGCGCACCGCCGCGAGCGCGCGCTGGTACGACGCCGCACGGGCCACCCTCGACTACGCGCGCGCCTCGCACGCCCCGGCGGGCCGACGGACCGAGACGCTGGGGGCGATCGCCGTCGCCGCCGCACAGACGGGGCACGCCGTGCTCGCCGCGCGCGGCGAGTGGGTCACCAACGAGAAACGGCTGCTGGACCGCGCGGGCCTGCGGGACGTCGACTCCGTCGTCAGCGGGACGACGGACCTCGCGGAGGCCATCGACCGCGCCCGCGCGCTGTTCGAGGAACGGATGACGGAGGCGCGCCGCCCATGACGGGCGCCGCCCATAACGGGCACGCCGGGAAGCACGGAGGCAATCCAGGAGTTGCGTTCATAAAGAAACCCTCTGATCACACTCCGCTTCACCTCGGCGAAACGCGGCCGCCCCGCCCGTTCCGTACGGTGGAGAGCAGCCCGAAGCCCCGGCCGACGTCGCCCGACGGCACCCGTCCCGTCACGACAGGAGCCCTGTGTCCCCAAGCGCCGGTGTCGCCCTCCCGCCCTGGCTCGCCCACGCGTTGCGCGCGCAACGCGGCCCGGTTCCGTGGGCCGCGGTCGCGCGCGGGGCGCTCGCGGCGGGCCCGCTGCTGGCGGTCGCCGTCGCCCTGGACCGCACCTCCCTGGGCGTCGTCGCCGCCATCGCCGCGATGCTCGCCGGGATCAACGACCGTCCGGGCAGCAGGCGGACGTCTATCCAGCGGCTCGGGACGCCCGCGCTCGCCGGAGCGGCCGGACTCCTCACCGGCACCTACGCGGGCGGGCACGCGGGGCCCGTCGTCCTCACCCTCGTCCTGACCGCCCTCGGGCTCCTCGCCGGCGGCATGAGCGCCATCGGGCCCGTCGCCTCGGCGGCCGGCACCCAACTGCTCGTCGCCTCCGCGATCGGCGCGGGGATGCCGGTCGACGAGAGCGGCTGGCAGCGCGCCCTTGCCTACCTCGCGGGCGCCGGCTGGCTGCTCCTGCTGCGCCTCGCCCTGCCCACGCCCGGCTCGCTCGCCGGGGACTTCCGCTTCGACGGCGAACGCGACGCCGTCGCCCGCGTGTACGACGCGGTCGCAGCCCTCCTGGACGCCGTCGGCGGACCCGACGCCACCACCCGCCGGGCCGCCCTCACCGCCGCCCTCGACCACGCCCAGGACGCCCTCGCGGGCCCCCGCCTGCGCCGCTACGCCAGCTCCTCCGCCGAACGGCGGCTGCACGCGCAGTACGCAGCCGCGCTGCCCCTCGCCGAGGCCGCGACCGCGCTCGCCTGGGCCGGCGACCCGGTCGCCGAACGGGCCTCCGAAGGGCCCCGGCGCCTCGCCGCCGCCGTCCGCGAGAACACGCACACCGGGCCGCTGCCTGCGCCCTCCCGGTCCGCGCCCGCGCTGCGCGCCCTCGACGACGCGCTGCTGCACGCCGCCGAGGCGTTCGACCGGGGCCACGGCGACGCCCTGC
Organism: Streptomyces roseirectus; assembly: GCF_014489635.1. NCBI lineage: Bacteria > Bacillati > Actinomycetota > Actinomycetes > Kitasatosporales > Streptomycetaceae > Streptomyces > Streptomyces roseirectus. Next base: position 7,070,615 of record NZ_CP060828.1, read on the forward strand.
ACGCGCGCAGGCGCGGCGCCGCCGACCTGCTGCGGGCCGCCTTCGGCACCGGCGGGCGGGAGTACGGGCTGCGCGTCGCCCTGTGCTTCGGCGCCAGCGCGGCCATCGCCCAGGCCCTGCACCACTCCCACTGGTACGGCGAGCACACGCACTGGTACTGGCTGCCGGCCACCGCCGTCTTCCTCGTCAAGCCCGACCTCGGGCCGCTCGTCTCGCGCGTGCTGTGCCGGGCCGCCGGGACCGTCCTCGGGGCGCTCGTCTTCGCCGGCTTCGCCGCGTTCCTGCCCCGCCCCGAAGGGCTCATCGCCCTCGTCGCCGTCTGCGGCGCCCTCGTCCCCGTCGCGACCCGGCACTTCGCCGCGCAGACCGCCGTCGTCACCGTCCTCGTCCTCGCCCTCGTCATGGTCGGCGGCGAACCCCAGGCGTCCGCGGGGCGCATCGGCGAGACGCTGGTGGCCTGCGTCCTCGTCCTCGTCGTCGGCCACCTCCCGATGCCGGGGGAGCGCGGTGGCCAGGTGCGGGCGCGGCTCGCGGTGGCGACCGAGGCCGCGCAGGAGTACCTGGCGTACGTGCTGAGCGGCACCGAGCACGCGGAGCCGGGGCGTGGCGAAAAGCCGCAGAAGCGCGTCAGGCGGCCTTGGCGGCACGAGAAGCGGGAAGATGTGCACACGGGGCTCCACGGCGGCGAGAGTGGCCCTCAGGTGCCTCACAGCCCCCTTTCCGCCGCGTCCGGCACTCCGGGAGGGGACCGCGCCACCCGCTGGGCCCTGCGCCGTGAGGCGTACCGCACGCTCGCCGAAGCCCGCACCGCCATCGCCCTCTCCGCCGCCGAACACCCCGCGCTCGCCCGCCACACCGCCGGCACCGACGAGGTCGCCGCCCTCCTCGAACGGCTCGTCGACACGACCACCGCGAGCGCCGTGCAGATCGACGACACCGGGCACCTCGGCCACCGGCACCGCGAACTGCTCGACGAACTCCTCACCGCGCTCGACACGCACCGCGTACCGGGACCCAGGGCCCGGATCAGGCTGCCGCGCGCGGTCTGAACGCACGCGGGCGCTACGGGACCCGCACCCACACCGGCGCGTGGTCCGACCCCGGCGCGTCCCGCCGCTCCCTCGGGTCCTCGCCCACCGACGGCAGCCGCAGCACCCCGCCCTCGTCCGGCAACCCGGTGCCCGCCTCGGTCACACGGTGCACCAGACGGTGGCTGAGCAGCACGTGGTCGATCAGCTCGCGGCGCCCGGAGTTGACGCGGGAGTAGCGGCGGTCGGCGGGGATGAGCGGCGCGACGTTCCACAGGCGGACCCGGTCGCCCTGGTCAGGCACCTTGTAGCCGGGCGTGCCGATCTCGGACCCGGGAGGGCCGAGGAGGATCTGCGTGGTGGCGGCCTGGACCTCGTCGTTGAGGTCGCCCAGGACGACGACGTCACGCGCGCGCCCGTCGCCCGCGAGCAGTTCGTCCGCCAGGGCGCGCAGCGTCACCGCCTCGGCGGCCCTGCGGTACAGCGCGTACGCGCCGTAGCGGGCCCGCTCGCCCTCGTCGTGCGGGAAGAAACGGTTGCCCGGGTACGTCAGGAGCTTCGACTTCAGGTGGGCCACCGCGAGCAGCACCCCGCCGGCCCGCACCGCCAGGAGACCGCGCCCGGGCGCGGAGACGGCCGACCCGGCGTCGTCGACCTGCACGGGCCGCAGCTTGTGCGGGAACGCGTCGACGTCCGCGACGACCTCCAGGGGCGTCCGGCTCAGCACCCCGACACGGATGCCGCGGCCGTCGGGATGCTCGGACAGGGCGGTGTGCCACTCGCCGCCCACCGCGTCGACGAGGTCGCCCAGCGCGTCGGGATCGCCGACCTCCTGGACGCCCAGGAGGCCGGGGTCCAGCGCCCTGATCACCCCGGCCAGGTCGGCGAGTTTCGTGTCGTAGGTGGCCTTGTCCTTCGGCCCGAAGGGGCCGCCGGGCCGGTAGAGGTTTTCCAGGTTCCAGGTGCCGAGGAGCATGACGGGCTCCCTCCAGAGCGCTTCCAGGGCCCCAGGGTGCGCTCGGGGGAGACCGCCGCGACAGGTGCGGGACCGTGATGCCCGCCACGGCTCACGCAGGCCGAGGACCCCGTCGTACGGTGTCAGGATGACCCCATCCGCGGACCTCGTCATCTCGGGCTGCACGATTCTCGAACCGGGTCTCACTTTCCGCGACGGCGCCACCCTCGTCGTCCGGGACGGCCTGATCGAGACGGTCACCGGCGCACCCGCGCCCGCCGCCGTCCGGCACATCGACGCCCGGGGGCAGGTCGCCCTCCCCGGGCTGATCAACTGCCACACGCACGCGTCCATGGTCGCCTTCCGGGGCCTCGCGGAGGACCTGCCGACCGAGGAGTGGTTCAACGACGTCGTCTGGCCCGTGGAGGCCAACCTCACCGCGCGCGACGTCGCCCTCGGCGCCAGGCTCGCCTGCGCCGAGATGATCCGCGCGGGCGTCACCTGCTTCGCCGACCACTACTTCGCGATGGACGAGGTCGCCGCCGCCGTCACGGAGACCGGCCTGCGCGCGCACCTCGGGCAGGCGTTCTTCTCCTCCCAGGGAGCACGGGGCCGCGCGGAGTCCCTGGAGTTCGCCCTGCGCCACCGCGACGGCGCCGGCGGCCGGATCACCACCGCCCTCGCCCCGCACGCCCCCTACACCGTCACCGAGGCCGACCTCGCCGCCACCGCCGCCCTCGCCCAAGAACACGGCCTGCCCGTCCACCTGCACGCCGCCGAGAACCGCGACCAGACCGAGACCAGCCTCGCGCGCCACGGCGTCACCCCGATCGACGTCCTGGAACGCACCGGGATCCTCGACACGGACGTCCTGATCGCGCACGGCACCGGCATCCTCGACCGCGACCTGCCCGTCCTCGCCCGCGCGCGAGGGCGCGTGTCCGTCGCCACCGCCCCGCGCGGGTACCTCAAGTTCGCCTGGCCGACGACCACGCCCGTGCGCGCACTGCGCGAGATCGGCGTCCCCGTGGGGCTCGCGACGGACGGAGCGGCCTCCAACAACTCCCTGGACGTCTGGGAGGCGATGGCCCTGACCGCGCTGGTCCAGAAGTCCACGACCGGCGATCCGCGCTGGCTGACGGCCCGCCAGGCCCTCGACCACGCCGGCCCGCAGAGTGCGCGGGCGCTCGGCCTGGACGACCGCGTCGGCACCCTCGCCCCCGGCACGCGCGCCGACCTGATCCTCGTCGACCTCACCGGACCCCACACCCAGCCCGTCCACGACCTCGCCGCCACCCTCGTGCACAGCGCCCGCTCCGCCGACGTCCGCACGACGGTCGTCGACGGCCGCGTCCTCATGCACGAGCGCGAACTGCTCACCGTCGACGTCCCGGCCGTCGTCGAGGAGCTGACGGCCCGGCTGCCCGCGCTCCAGGAGCGCGGGCACGGCCGCCGCGTCCAGGAGTACGACATCTGAGGGGCCGCCGCGCGGGGGCCGGAAAAATTCTTCGCCCGCGACGATGAGTTCCGCGCACGTGCGCAGTCACCCCTTCCGACGGACCGTCACGCACGTCAGTACAGAAGGGGTGGGCGATGTCGCTCCCGGAGATCGTCTCGCGCGAACAGTGGCGCGCGGCGCGCGAGGACCTGCTGGCCAAGGAGGCGGCCGTCGCCCGCGCGCGGGACGCGCTCGCCGTCGAGCGGCGCCGGATGCCCATGGTCGAGGTCGACGCGGAGTACGTCTTCGAGGGCGGCGACGGCAAGGCGACCCTGCTCGACCTCTTCGAGGGACGCGGCCAGCTCGTCGTCCACCACTTCATGTTCGCGCCCGAGTGGGAGGCCGGCTGCCGGGGCTGCTCGGCCTTCCTCGACCAGATCGGCCACCTCGCCCACCTCAAGGCCCGCGACACGTCCTTCGCGGTCGTCTCCAGGACGCCCTACACGCGGATCCTGCCGTTCAAGGCGCGCCTGGGCTGGACGGTGCCCTGGTACTCGTCCTACGACAGCGACTTCAACGCCGACTTCGGGGCGACCGCCAAGGGGGCCGACGGCGAACTCCTGGAGCGGCCGGGGCTGAGCTGCTTCCTGCGCGACGTGGACCGCGTCTTCCACACGTACGCGGCGCACGGGCGCGGACTCGACGGGATCGGCTCGCTCAGCAGCCTCCTCGACCTCACCGCGCGCGGGCGCCAGGACGACGGCGTACCGGTTCTGCACCACGACGAGTACGAATTCTGATCGTTTCCTTCCGAATCGCGGCCCCTTGGGCGGTCCATGTCGTTTTCACAGTCCGTACGGACGCAGTGTCAGGTAGGTCTCAGTCCTGTCATATGCCGAGCCGATCGGGCCCGCCGCGCGTTCACTCCAGTACGGACGACGCTTTCGGAGGACGACATGATGAACGGGCGGACCGTACTGGAACGGTTTCCCGCGGGCGGCCCGCGCGGGTCGTGGCCGGCGGAGGAGTTCGCGCGCGCCAGACGCTCCGAGGGGCTTGAGGCCGAGGTCGTCATGGACCTCGCGAGCGACACGTTCCTGGTGATCGTGCGGGGTCACTCCGGCGAGTGAGCGGGCAGCCGCACGGTGAACTGCTCGGCCTGGAGCGCGTACAGCTCGGCGTACACGCCCCCGGTCGCCAGCAGCTCCTCCGGTGTCCCGGACTCGACGAGCTTCCCCTGGTCGAGGACGTGCACCAGGTCGGCGTGGCGGACCGAGGCCAGCCGGTGGGTGATCAGGACGACCGTCTGGCCGCTCCCGGCGAGCGCCCGGATCTTCTCGAAGACCTCCAGCTCCGCGCGCGCGTCGAGCGCGGCCGTCGGCTCGTCCACGACGAGGATGCGCCCGCGCCGGTAGGCCGCCCGCGCGATGCCCAGCCGCTGCCACTGGCCCCCCGACAGCTCGTGACCGCCGCTGAACTGGCGGGCCAGGAGCGTGTCCAGCCCGCGCGGGAGGTCCGCGACGACGTCCTCGGCGCCCGCCTGCGCGACGGACGCGGCCAGCCGCTCGTCGGTGAGCGGGGCGGCGGAGCGGCCGACGGCGACGTTGACCTTCGCGGTGAACGGCCAGCGCTTGAAGTCCTGGGCCACCATCGCGATCCGCTCGGCGAGCTGCCCGCGGTCGGCCTCCGCGGCGTCCACGCCGTCCCACAGGATGCGGCCCGAGTCCGGGCGGTACAGCCCTGCGAGCAGCTTCACCAGGGTCGTCTTGCCCGAGCCGTTCTCGCCGACCAGGGCGACGATCCGGCCCAGCGGGAGCGTGAGCGTGACGTCGTCCAGGGCGGGCCGGTGCTCCGGGGACGCCTCGCCCGGGTAACGGAACGTGACGTTCTCGAACCGGATCTCCCGGGGGTCCTCCGGAAGGTCCACGCCGCCCGCCGGGATCGCCCGCGCCGCCGCCTCGACGTACAGGCGTTGCAGGTCGCCGACGAACAGCGCCTCCTCGTGGAGCTGGTTCACCTCCAGGACCAGCGTGTTGAGGCTCGCCGAACCGCTGCGGATCGCGATCACGGCCGTCCCCGCGACGGACAGGGCCATCGCGCCGCCCAGCAGCAGCCCGCCCAGCGTCGCGTACGTCGCGCAGGTCGCCAGGCCCGTCCAGCCCGCCGCGATCAGGCCCGTACGGGCCTGTAGACGGGCCAGGCGGGTCTGTTCGGCCTCCGCGGTCTCCGACATCGCCCGGAAGTGCCGCAGCAGGAACGGGCCGACGCCGTGCACCCGGATCTCCGGGGCCGCCGCCGGTTCGGTCAGCAGACTCGCGATCAGCTGTCCCGCGCGCGCGTGCTGCACCCACGTGTGGAACGACTCGTAGTGGCGCCTGGCGTTCGTCAGCGCGCTCCAGGCGCTCGGCAGCGTCATCGTCACCAGCAGGGGCAGCAGCAGCGGGTGCAGGACCGTCAGGACGCTCGCGGCGGCGGCCAGGGAGATCACCGAGTTCACCACACGCGTGCCGTACCCGATCATCCTGCGGGCCGACCGCGCGCCGTACTGCGCGGTGTCCAGCAGCTTGTGGAACGCGTGGTCCTCGATCGCGGCCAGCTCCACGGCCGCGGCCCGCTCCAGGTACAGCTCGGTCGCCACCCGCTCGACCTTGGGCTCCAGACGGCCCGTCGCGTACGTCGACGCCGCGCGCAGCAGCGCCCCGAGGAGCAGGACGACGGCCATCGCGACGAGCGCCGGGACGGCACCGCGCACCCGGTCCTCGATCGGCCCCTCGGAGATCAGCCGGCTCAGGGCACTGTTCACCGCGAGCAGGCTGACGGCCTGGGCGGCGCCGTGGGTCACCTCGGCGGCCACGACGACCTTCGCCGCGCGCGGGTCCGCCTGCCGGGCCAGCCTCAGACTCACCGCGAGCAGTGACGGAAGCCGGGTGAGCATCGCGCGCAGGTTCAGTTCGAGGAAGGCGTCGTTGTGCTGGTTCCAGCCCGTGTCGTAGCTGAGCGGGCCGCCGAAGAGCAGCCGCTCCGAGTCGGAGACCTCGCGGTCGTCCAGGCTCTCCTTCTGCTGCCCGCGCGGTCTGCGCACGCTTCGCCTCCCCCGAGGTACGGCCCTTCGGCATATGCACGAACGGCCACTATGGCGCGGGCGGGCCGGGCGGGGGAGAGCGCGTGAGCAGAGGCGCGTGTGCGCGGGCGTGCGCCGTGGGGCGGGGCGGAAGCGAACGTGCGCGGGGCACTGGGACGTGCGGCCCTAAGGCTGCCCCGGAACGTGCAGCCCTAGGGCCGTTCTGGAAGACGCGCCCGCGCGGACGCGCCCCTGGAGGGCGGTTCAGGCGCTGATCGGCCGAGACCACGTGGGCGTCGCGCCCGTCAGCCGGCACAGCGTCAGGTACAGCGGTATCGGCGGCGTGTACGGGACGGTTCCCGCGGGCCGGTGGATGAGGGTCAGCGCGTCCGGGGTGCCGGGCAGTATCGCCCCCGTCGCGTACAGCGCGGGCGCCGGCCACTCGACGGCGTAGTCGGAGTCGGCCGGGACGAGCCACCACCAGTACGTGTCGTCGGAGTACACGCATCCCACGCGCGGCAGACGCGGCATCAGCAGCGGCCCCAGGCGCGCGGGTACGGCGACGGCGTCGCAGCCCAGCGGAACCGTCATGCCGTCGGGAACGGGCAGGCGCGCGGGTGCGCCGGGCGTGTGCGTCAGATGGCGGCCGACTCGGACGAGCGTGTTCATGGTGAGCACCGGACCTTCGGCGGACGGGGCGCTCACGCCCTGCCCCGCTCTCGGCCCCGCTCGACGGCGCCGGGAACCCCCGGCTGCCATGTCGCGGCGGTGACCGGACCGGGGTGCGGGCGCCAGCTGGTTAGGTCGCCGTCGAGGCTCTGGGCGTGCTGCCTGCCCGGACGGCTCGGGTGACCCGGGAGCGGGTGGGGGTCGGGGTGGGCGTGCGGCGGGTGGTGCGGGAACTGCGGCGACTGCACCGGACGGTACGGGTGCGGGGCGGCCTCGACAGGGCCCTGCACGGACCTCGCGGGGCGCGGGTGCGGCTGCGCGGGCTGCGGCTCGGTGCGCTGCGGGGCCGCGGGCTGCGGCGCCGGCTGCGCGGCGGGCAGCGGTGACCGGGACGGCTGAGCGGCGGCGTGCGGCGCGGGCTGGGCGGCGCCCTGCGGCCGCTGCGGCGCGCGCTGCTCCACGACGCGCTCGCGCGCGCTCTGGGAGGCGTCTCGCCGGGCGGCCTCGCCACGCTCGTCCTCGCCCGATTCCGCGCCGTCGCCGGGCTCGGGCTTGGGCCTGGCGCCCCAGCCGAGGTCCCCACGCGGCTCGGAGGCGCCCCGGGGCAGCTCCGCCCACACCAGGAGGCCGGGACCGTGCTCCTGGGCCCCCCAGGCGCGACACAGGGCGTCGACGAGGAGCAGACCGCGGCCGTGCTCCTCGTCGGGAAGCTGAGGCGACGGACAGGGCTCACCCGGCGCGCATCCTTCGTCACGCACGGCTATGCGCAGGGTCTCGGCGCCGTCGTGCAGCTCGCACACGACGACCCCGCCCGCGGTGTGCACGATCGCGTTGGTGACCAGCTCGGATATGACCAGGGCGGCCGAGTCGCAGGTGTCCTCGCACACCGCCCAGCCGGTCAGCCGGGCCCGCACCAGACGTCTGGCCTGGGCCGGAGAACCCGGGTGTGCGGCCAGCTCGAACCGGAACCGGCGCTCGGCGGAGGTCTGGTCGGAACCTGCTCCCGGCGCGGCACCGAGACCGGCGAGGCGGCCTGCGGTGGCGTCTGTTCCTAAGGGCGCGGACGGAATCACGCTTGCCACTATCGCCCCGCCGTGAACACTTGGCAAGTGTCACTCTGAAAATTGCAGAGTGCTGTGTGACGCGGTGAGGCGTCGTGGCACACTGCTCGCAACAGCACGTAGAGCGGCGCCAATTGGGACCGCCGGAGAACCGTCGCGCACGCGCGGACGTACCTGGTCGTACGCGCGCGGGCCGTCGTATCGGGACTCCCGCGGGTCTTCGAACGGCGCCGCAGGGCTGTCGGGACGCTTTCCTCGCCGACAGCCCCGCGGGGCCAGTCGTGCCGGTCGGGAGAAGAGTCAGCAGAACATTCGTGGAGCTTCGTGGAGGTGGAGCGTGAGCGAGCCGCGGTCCGCGCCGACCGTGGGACAGGTCGTCCTCGGCCGGCGCCTGCTGGACCTGCGGGAGCGCGCCGGGCTCAAGCGCGAGGAGGCCGCCAAGGTCCTGCGCGTCGCGCCCGCCACGATCCGCCGGATGGAGACCGCCGAGGTCGCGCTCAAGATCCCGTACCTCCAACTGCTGCTCAAGGCGTACGGCGTCGACTGGGACGAGGCCGACGCGTTCGTGCGACTGGCCGAGGACGCCAACAAGCCGGGCTGGTGGCAGCGTTACCACGACGTCCTGCCCGGCTGGTTCTCCATGCACGTCAGCCTGGAGGGCGCGGCGTCCCTGATCCGCCAGTACGAGCCGCACTTCGTCCCCGGACTGCTCCAGACCGAGGACTACGCGCGCGGGGTGCTCACCTCGGGCGCGATCGGCCGGACGCGGCCGGAAGACATCGATCGGCTGGTCGCCCTGCGCATGCGCCGCCAGGATCTGCTCACCCGTCCCGACGCGCCCCGCGTGTGGGCGGTCATGGACGAGACGGCGCTGCGCCGCGCGGTCGGCGGCCCGGAGGTGATGCGCGCGCAGATCGACAGGCTGCTCGACGCCACGAAGCTGCCCAACGTGGTGCTCCAGATCGCCCCGTTCGCCAACGGGCCGCATCCGGGCACGTACGGGCCCTTCGTGCTGTTCCGATTCGCCATGCCGGAGCTTCCGGACATGGTCTACAGCGAGTACCTGACCGGCGCCGTCTATCTCGACGCGCGCGAGGAGGTGGCGACCCACCTCGAAGTCATGGACCGCATGGCGGCTCAGTCCGCTACGGCACATCGCACGAAGGAGATCCTCCGGGATCTCCGCAAGGAGCTGTAAATGAAACGCATCTCGTCCTCTCCCGCCCCGCGGATCTACAACGGCATGCCCGCGCGGGAACTGGGCAGCGAGGGTTGGCACAAGCCGTGGAGCGGCGGGAACGGGGGGAACTGCCTGGAGGCGATGAAGCTGGAGGACGGCCGGATCGCGCTCCGTCAGTCCACCGATCCGGACGGGCCCGCGCTGATCTACACCCCGGCCGAGATGACGGCGTTCATCGAGGGCGCGAAGGCGGGTGAGGCGGACTTCCTGCTCTCCTGACCCCTTGGTTCACCGGTCCGAATCGTGTTCGGCGACTTCCCTTTTTGTTGGCTTTGTTGGCTTTTCCGCAACACTCTAAATTTGGATGCTTGGTTCGAATTGATCACTTACGACCGTATCGAACACCCTGGGGGCAGTACACCGGCAGCCGGCTAGAGCCATCTGCTTGACCGACGGCGGGCGGGCCCGGGATGGCTCTAGCGCGAGGGCAGCACGGCGCACAGTGCCCGCAACGCCGCCTCGTACGCGTGCTCGGACGGCGCGGCGTACCCGACGACCAGACCGTCACCGTGCGCCCCCTCGGCCCCCGGGTGCCGGAACGCGGCGAGGCCGTCGAGCGCGACCCCGCGCGCGGTGGCCGCCTCGACGGTGGCCCGCTCGGTGCCGTCCGGCAACCGCAGCACCGCGTGCAGCCCGGCCGCGACGCCGCTGACCCGGACGTCCGGCGCGTGCTCGGCGAGCGCCGCGACGAGCCGGTCCCGCCGGCTCCGGTACCGCTGCCGCATCCGGCGCACATGACGGTCGTACGCCCCGCACGCGATGAAGTCGGCGAGCCCCAGCTGCTCCGGGACGCTCACCCACGCCTCCCGCTCGCCCTTGGCCTCCAGCACACTCCCGACCAGATCCTCCGGAAGCACCATCCAGCCCAGCCGCACCGCGGGCGACAGGCTCTTGCTGACCGAACCGAGGTAGACGACCCGCTCCGGATCGAGGCCCTGGACGGCGCCGACGGGACGCCTGTCGAAGCGGAACTCGCCGTCGTAGTCGTCCTCGAGGACGACCGCCCCACGCGCGCGTGCCCAATCGGCCACCGAGGCCCGGCGCTCGGGGTGCAGAGGGCCGCCGGTCGGGAACTGGTGGGCGGGGGTGAGCAGTACGGCCCGCTCGCGCCCCAACCGCTCGACGCGCGCCCCGTGCTCGTCCAGCGGGAGCGGCACGGTCCGTACGCCGGCGGTGGTGAGCAGGCCCAGGTGGAAACCGAGCCCGTACGCCTCGACGCCCACGGGACCGCGCAGCACCCCGCCGCCCCCCTCGCCGAACAGCAGCCGCAGGGCGTGCGCGACGCCGGAGCAGATCACGATCCGGTCCGGGTCCGTCCGTACGCCCCGCGCGCGGGCCAGGTACTCCGTCAGCGCCTCCCGCAGCTCGCGCCGCCCCGCCGGATCCCCGGGACCGAACGCCTCGCTCGGCGCGCTCTGCAGGGCCCGCCGGTACGACGCCAGCCAGGCCGCGCGCGGGAACGACGAGACGTCCGGAGTGCCCTGCTTGAGGTTGTGCCGCGGACCAGGCAGACGTGGCGGGTCGCTCGTGGGCCGCTGCCCGGCGTGCCGCAAGGGCTCCGCGCGGTCGGCGACGCGCGTGCCCGACCCCTGCCGCGCCGTCAGCCACCCCTCGGCGACGAGTTCGGCGTACGCGTCCGCCACCGTGTTGCGGGCAACCCCCAGGTCGGCGGCCAGCGAGCGGTACGGCGGCAGCCGCGTCCCCGGCGCGAGGCGCCCGCTGCGCACGGCCTCCCTCAGCGCGCGGCACAGCGCGGCCCGGCGGCCACCCGGACCCGACACGTCGAGGTGCAGGTCGGAGCCGATGCGCTCCGCCGAATTGACCCACGATTCCGCCATGAAAGTGCACCCTACAGAGGGGCTTTGCGGAGCCTAGATTCGAGGACATGACGACGCACACCACCGCAGCTCCCGCCACCACCGCCGACGTCGACGCGGGCATCGCCGCCGCCGAGGCCGCCCGTGACCGGCTGGACTTCGGCTCGGCCGCCCGCGCGACCTACCGGGCGATCATCGCGTTCGGCGCCGCCGCCGGCGAGGGCCTTGACCCCGCCCTCGTCGAGCTGGTCCAGATCCGCGCCTCGCACCTCAACGCCTGCGCCTACTGCCTCCACATGCACACCAACGACGCCCGCAAGGCCGGCGAGAGCGAGGACCGCCTCCACCTCGTCCCGGTGTGGCGCGAGGCCCGCCACTTCTACACCCCGAAGGAGCAGGCGGCCCTGGCCCTGACGGAGGCCGTCACCCTGCTGCCCCAAGGCGGCGTCTCCGACGAGGTCTACGCCGAGGCCGCCGCCCACTTCGACGACCGGGAACTGGCCCAGCTGATCGGGACGATCTGCGCGATCAACACGTGGAACCGGGTGGCACTGGCGACGGGGAAGGTGGCGGGGACGGACGAACGCCGACGGCGCGCGTAGGGGCGTTGCGGGGCGGTGCCATCGCGGGTGCGGGTGCGGGTGCGGGTGCGGGTGCGGCGTCAGGGCGTGTGCCGGATGTTGTCAGGGCCTGCGCGGGACGGCGCTGCGGCCGGGCGGCGGGGCGGCCTGTGGGAACGCCGAGCCGACCACCTCGCGTCACGCAGGCGCCCATGCCCCCGGCCCATCGCCGCAGCGCCCCGCTGACCCCACTCACCCTGTAGCTCGCAGCGGGCCTCACCGCACTTCGGCTCCACCGCCACGGACGAGCCCCGTCCCTCCTCCGCCCTCCCACACCTCCGTCACCCCCGCGCCCCTGACCCTCACACCCCCATGGGCCGATCCCCCGGCGAGATCGGCGCGGGCAGGGTCGAACCCCCCGTCAGATACCGGTCCACCGACGCGGCCACCGCCCGCCCCTCCGCGATGGCCCACACGATCAGGGACTGCCCGCGCGCCGCGTCCCCGGCGGCGAACACGCCGGGGACGGACGTCGCGAAGTCCCGGCCGCGAGGGATGGTCCCGCGGGGCTCCAGGGGCACGCCCAGTTGGGCGAGGAGGCCGTCCGAGGGGTCGGGCCCCGAGAAGCCGAGGGCGAGGAGGACCAGGTCGGCGGGGAGGGGCCGCTCGGTGCCGTCCACGGGCCGCCGGCGCGCGTCGACCTCGACGAGGTGCAGCGCGGCGACCCGCCCCCGGCCGTCGCCGGTGAAGCGGAGCGTGGACGCCGCGAAGAGCCGCGCGTCGGCGTCGGCGGAGGGCGCCGTCCCCAGCTCGCCCGCCTCCTCGTGCGCGGCGGAGAGGCGGTAGATCCTCGGGTACGTCGGCCACGGGTCGGCGTCCGCGTCACGGTCGTCCCCGGGGCGGGCGTAGATGTCCAGCTGGGTGACCGACGCGGCCCCCTCGCGCACCGCCGTCCCCAGGCAGTCCGCCCCCGTGTCGCCCCCGCCGACGATCACCACATGCCGGCCGGCGGCCGACAGCGGGGAGGTCTCCGCGTCCCCCTCGCACACCCGGTTCGCCGGAGGCAGGTACTCCATCGCCTGGTGTATCCCCTCCAACTCCCGACCCGGCACCGAAAGTTCCCGCCACGCCGAAGCGCCTGTCGCGATCACTACCGCGTCGTGGCGGGCCCGCAGCCGGTCCGCCGGAACGTCCCGCCCGACGACCGTCGATGTCCGGAACTTCGTCCCTTCGGCCCGCATCTGATCGATACGGCGCTCCAAGTGGTGCTTCTCCATCTTGAACGCGGGGATGCCGTACCGCATGAGCCCGCCGAGCCGGTCGTCCTTCTCGTACACGACGACGGTGTGGCCCGCGCGCGTCAGCTGCTGCGCGGCGGCGAGCCCGGCGGGCCCGGAGCCGATCACCGCGACCGTCCGCCCGGACAGCCGCTCGGGCGGCCGGGGCCGCACGAAACCCTCCTCCCAGGCCCGGTCGGCGATCGCGCACTCGACGTTCTTGATGGTGACGGCGGGCTGGTCGATGGCGAGCACGCACCCCGCCTCGCACGGCGCCGGGCACAACCGGCCGGTGAACTCGGGGAAGTTGTTGGTCGCGTGCAGCCGCTCGCTCGCCGCCCGCCAGTCCGCGCGGGACACCAGGTCGTTCCACTCCGGGATCAGGTTCCCCAGCGGACACGCGTCGTGGCAGAACGGGATCCCGCAGTCCATGCACCGGTCGGCCTGCTCCCCGATGATCGGCAGCAGCGCCCCCGGCGCGTACACCTCGTCCCAGTCCCGCACCCGCTCCGCGACGGGCCTGCGCGGCCAGTCCTGGCGGGGGGTGCGCATGAATCCCTTGGGGTCGGCCATGGCTCGGTTCCTCGGCGTCTGTCACGCCTGTGTCGAACGGCACCTTTCCGCCACGATACGACGCCCCCGCCCCGTGTGCAGAGCGGCAGGCTCAGGCCAACGCCAGGACGTACGACAGGGCCGACGCGATCGACGCGGCCACCCTGACGTGGTTCCACATCGTCCACTCGCGCAGGTACCGCGGCCAGTACGCGCGCGCCTGCGCAGACTCCGTGCCCAGCCGCTGAAGCCGCTCGTTGCGCGGCACGTTCGCCACGACGGTCACCCCGAACGCGCCCACCAGATAGAGCCCGCTGCCCAGCAGCAGCTCCACGCGCCCCTCGGCGGGCCACAGCACGAACGTCACCACCGCGATCACCGCGCACACCGCCGCCGCGCCGCTGAACAGCCACATGAACACCGAGGTCAGCGCCACCGTGTTGATCGCGTTCATCGCCGCCGCCCCCTGCGGCACCGGCAGCGTCCCGAGCCCCCGCATGACCAGCACCGAGAACGCCCCGAACACCCCGGCCATCACGCCCGTCACCAGCACCCCGGCCACCGCCATCGCCAGGTACGGCCCTTCCACCATGAACGTCAACTCCCGCCCGTCACGGCGGAGATCCTGCCCCACCCGCCCCGTCACCACAAGTGATGCCCCGCACAGGACTGGTGACACACGGGATGCCTCACGTCACACTCCGTCCGCCCAGACCGCCCCTCGGCGCCCGCGTACGGTGGGCGCCGTCACCTCGTCCACGACGGCCGCCGCGAGATCCCCGTACGTCAACCCGGGCGCCCCGTCCGGCACATGGTCGCCCCCGATGACGTACCGTCCCCTGGCGGCGCCCTCCCTCAGCTCGCCACCGGGCGTCAGAACCGCCCAGTCCACCATCTCCCCGGCCGCCCGCAGCCGGGCCGGTCCCGCGGACAGGTGCTCCGGCGGCAGCAGCGCCGGATCGTCCATCACGGGCCGCCCGTCCGCCCCGGTCAGATCCGCGTCGAGTCCCGCGGCAGCGTGCACCACGGCCCACCGCGCCTCGCCCGCGCGCGAAAGCCGTACTCCGACGGCGCCGTCCCGCCCGGTGGTGACGTTCTGTCCGGCGACGGCATCCCGCCCGGCCAGGGCCTCCCGCGCGGTCAGCACTCCCCGCACCGCCTCCGCATCAGTGACGTCCCCGCGCACCACCGTCACCCCGCCCGAAGCCCCGGATCCCGCACCACCCCGATGACGGCCTGCCCTTCTGCCGACGTTCCGTTCAGGGTCGGAGATTGGGGGGCACCTCCCACGCCTTTAAGGCAGTGAGGGAGGGCGGGAATGGTCATCCGCTGTCTTGAGGGCGGCCCCCGCCGCTTCACCGCTCAGTGAGACCTTGCGCGCGATGCAGCGCGCCCCCGACCTCCTCGCCGCCCGCCGGACCACCACACCTGACGCATCATGACCCCTGTGCGACTAGAAGCGATCACTTGGGACCGGCTCTCCGACCACCTCGCGGAGCGCCTTTCCGGTCTGGAACCGACAGACGGCAGCCCCTGGCCGCGCGTCGCCTTCGACGGCGCTCCCGCGGCCCGCCCCGGAGACCTCGCCGCGCGGGTCGCGGAGGGGCTGCGGGTGCGCGGCCGGCCGTCGCGGGTGATCGACACGCACGGCTTCCTGCGCCCCGCCTCCCTCCGGTTCGAGTACGGCCACCAGGACGTGGACGCGTACTACGACGGCTGGTTCGACACCCGCGCCCTGTGGCGCGAGGTCTTCACCCCCCTCGAACCCGGCGGCACCGGCCGTGTCCTGCCCGACCTGTGGGACCCGGCGACCGACCGGGCGACCCGCAGCCCCTACGTCGAACTCCCGCCCGGCGCGGTCCTGTTGCTCCACGGACCGTTCCTGCTGCGCCACTGGTTCCCCTTCGACCTCAGCGTCCACGTCCGCCTCTCCCCGGGCTCCCTGCGCCGCCGCACCCCCGAGGCCGACCAGTGGACGCTGCCCGCCTTCGAGCGCTACGAGCGGGAGACCGACCCGGCCACGGCGGCGGACGTCACGGTGCGGGCGGACGATCCGCGCCACCCGGCGTGGAACGGCTGAAGCGCCACCCGGCGTGGAACGGTTGAGCGGCGCCCGGAGTGGAGGCTGGAGCGGCACCCCGAGGCACCCTCGGCGCCGTGGCCGGACCTCCCCTGCCGGACGTGCGCTCCGCCCGGTACGCGGCAAGAATGTAGGGCGCCGGGACAGCGGCGCGTCCGCGCCGTGCCGGCCGTCCGGCTAGGGAGGCAGCCCATGACCACCGCCGGAGACATCATGCACAGGGGCGCCCAGTGGATCCCCGCGCACGAGACCCTGGACCGCGCGGCCCAGCTGATGCGCGACCTCGACGTCGGTGCCCTGCCCATCAGCGACGCCGACGAACGGCTCTGCGGCATCCTCACGGACCGCGACATCGTCGTCGGCTGCGTCGCCATGGGCCACGACCCGGCCCAGGTGACCGCCGGTGAGATGGCCCAGGGCACGCCCCGCTGGATCGACGCCGGAGCCGACGTCGACGAGGTGCTCCGGGAGATGCAGGGGCATCGGATCCGCCGGCTCCCCGTGATCGAGAACAAGCGCCTCGTCGGCATGATCAGCGAGGCCGACCTCGCCCAGCACCTCACCGAGAGCCAGATCGCTTCCTGGGCCGAGAGCGTCTACTCCCGCGGCTGACCCGGCCCGCGCTTCCGGCGCACCGGCTCACAGCCAGCCGTTGCGCCGGAAGCCCCGGTACAGGGCCAGACACACGGTGGCGATCACCCCGAGCACCAGCGGATAGCCGAACCTCCAGCGCAGCTCCGGCATGTGGTCGAAGTTCATGCCGTAGATCCCGCAGACCATCGTCGGCACGGCGATGACCGCGGCCCACGCCGTGATCTTCCGCATGTCCTCGTTCTGCGCGACCGTGACCTGTGCCAGATGCGCCTGGAGGATCGAGTTCAGCAGTTCGTCGAAGGACGCGATCTGCTCGGTGACGCGCAGCAGATGGTCGGAGACGTCCCGGAAGTACGCCTGTATCTCCGGGTCGACCGCCCGTACCGGACGGTCCGCGAGGTCCAGCAGCGGACGGCCCAGCGGCACCACCGCCCGCTTCAGCTCAAGGAGTTCCCGCTTGAGCTGGTAGATCCGGCCGGGGTCGACCCGGGCCGCGTCCGCCGCGAAGACGTCCGTCTCCACCTGGTCGATGTCGACCTGCATCGCGTCCGTGACGTGGAGATAGTCGTCCACCACATGGTCCGCGATCGCGTGCAGCACCGCCGAGGGGCCCTTGGCGAGCTGGGCCGTGTCGGACTCCAGCTCCTCGCGCAGCGGGCCCAGCGAGCCGTGCCGGCCGTGCCGGACGGTGATCACGAAGTCCGGGCCGACGAACACCATGATCTCGCCGGTGTTGACGACCTCGCTGGTCGCCGTCAACTGCTCGTGCTCCACGTAGCAGACCGTCTTGAAGACCGCGAACAGCGTCTCGCCGTACCGCTCCACCTTCGGGCGCTGGTGGGCCTCCACCGCGTCCTCGACGGCCAGCGGGTGCAGGTCGAAGAGTTCGGCGATGCCCGCGAACTCGGCGTTCGTCGGCTCGTGCAGCCCCAGCCAGACGAAGCCGTGGCCCTGCTTGCGGACCCGCTCCACCGTCTCCACCAGATCGCTGCCGGACGGGGCCCGCACGCCGTCCCGGTAGGCCACGCAGTTCACCACGGAGGAGCCCAGCGGCGACCGGGCGGGATGGCTCAGATCGACCCGCGGACGCCGCCTCGCGAGCCGCGCCACCCTGCGCAGGCCCCCGACCCTGCCGAGGCCCGTGACCTTCCGCAGATTGCCCGCCATGGTCATGTGGATCTCCTCGCCGGTCCCCGTACGCTGCGTCATCGCGTCTGGCTGGCCAGTGTGCCAGCTCGACGCAAAACCTGGGTAAGCCTGTGGATAACTCCGTTTTCGTTTCCGCCGCCTCGTGTGGACACTCCTGTTCCCCGGGTACCGGAAGCCATGCGGGGCGCGGATTTCCGGCCGCGTCGACCGCCTTTCACAAGCGGGGTAAATGGGATGATCCGATCATGACGCGAACCGACGGGTATCTTCTCGACAACCGGCGAGCCGAGGCCGGAGAACGCTTCGACGCCTTCGCCACGCTCTTCGACCCCACCACCTTCCGCCACCTCGAAGCGCTCGGCGTCGGACCCGGCTGGCGGTGCTGGGAGGTCGGCGCGGGCGGCACCTCCGTCGCCTCCTGGCTCGCCAAGAAGGTCGGGCCGACCGGACGGGTCCTCGCCACCGACATCGACACCACCCACCTCGCCGCCGCCGCGCGCCCGCCCATCGAGGTCCGCGTCCACGACGTCGGCGCCGAACAGCCGCCGGGGGAGGGGTTCGACCTGGTTCACGCCAGGCTCGTCCTCGTCCATGTCCCCGACCGTGAGCGGGCGTTGCGCTCCATGATCAAGGCGCTGCGCCCCGGGGGCCGCCTCCTGATCGAGGACGCCGATCCCGCGCTCCAGCCCCTGATCTGCCCCGACGAGCACGGGCCCGCCCAGCACCTGGCCAACCGGCTGCGCCACGCCTTCCGCACCCTCCTCGCCGAACGCGGCGCCGACCTCGCCTACGGGCGCCGCCTGCCCCGCCTCCTGCGCGACGCCGGACTGCACCGCGTCGAGGCCGACGCGTACTTCCCCGTCACCTCGCCCGCCTGCGCCGCCCTGGAGTCGGCGACCGTCCGCCACCTGCGCGCCGACCTCGTCGCCGCGGGCCTCGCCACGGACGAGGACATCGACCGGCACCTCGCCAACGTGGCCACCGGAGGGATGGACCTGGCCACGGCGCCGATGATCTCGGCCTGGGGACGGAAGGCGTAGGTGCCGGGCGACGCTCTGACAGGTGATCGGTTCTCAGAGGGCGTTCGGTTCACAGAGTTCACAGAACCGTCGTCCGACCCTTGACGTCAGACCCGCCGGACCCCTTCACCGGCGGCCGAGCCCCCACCTCCTCCACCGCGCGTGCCCCGGCCCGGCAGCCCTCTGTCGCCGCGGCCTCCGGGGTGGCGCCGGTCAACAGGGTCGCCAGGAAGGCGCCGGTGAAGGCGTCGCCCGCGCCGGTGGTGTCGTGGAGGCGCGCGGGGACGGCGGGCACGCGCGCGAGAAGGGTGCCTTCGCGGGCCACCAGAGCACCCTGGGGACCGTCCTTGGCGATCACGACGGGGATACGGCGGCTGAGTTCGACCGCCGCCTCGGCCGTGTCCGCGCGACCCGTGAGCAGACACGCCTCGTCACGGCTGGGAAGCAGGACGTCGACGCCGGCGACGAGTTCCAGGAACCGCCGCGTGCCCAGCTCCGCGAGGAAACCGGCCGACGCGGGATCGAGGCTCACCGGCACTCCACGCGCGCGTGCGGACGCGACAGCGGCGCGGAACACCTCCCGCCCCGTGGCGGCGAACAGCAGATACCCCGACAGGTGCAGCCGTCCGACACCGTCGAGCAGCCCCTCCGACCAGTCGCCCGCCTCCAGCCGCAAGGCCGCCCCGCTGTCCGTCAGGAACGTCCGCTCGGCCGCCGCCCCCGAGTCGACCAGACAGATCACCGTCCCCGTCGGCGCCTGCGGGTCGACGACCAGCTGAGGCCGCACCCCGCACCGCGCCAACTCCCGTTCGTGCCACGCCGCCTCCGCCACCCCCACCCGCCCCAGCATCCGCACGTCCCCACACCCCCAGTGAGCGGCCCAGCACGCCACATTGGCCCCCGCGCCACCCGGCATCCGCCGCACGACAGCCGCCGTGTCGGTCCCCACGGCCAACGGCCCTCGGTACCGCGCGACCACATCGGTCACGACGTCCCCGACGACCAGCAACCCACCGCGCCCCTCCGGCACACCCTCCGCACCCTCATGGCCACGCGCCCGCCCGACGGCAGCCCGCCCCTCGCCCCGGACGACGTCAAGGCCACCCACCTCACCGGCACCCGTGGACGCGTTCGGCTCCCCGCCCCCACCTCGCGCGCGCCCGCCGCTCACCACGCCACTCCCGACCGCCCAGCCGCACGCCGCATGGCACCCCCTCCCACGCGCGCCGTCACCGCTCCGGCCCTCTCCAGGAGGCCGCCCGCACCCGACCGCCCCTCCCGCGCGCGGGACCGCGCCCGAGCCCTGCACGACCGGCGGGCACCTCTCCGCAACCCTCGCCGCCCGCGTACCCGTGCCGCCCCCGGCGACCCACCCCTGGCGCTCCACCACCCCGCTCCACCGCCGCCGAAGCCTCCCAGCCGACCTCGGCCAGCCCAGGACCCAGCCTCAACTCCACGCCCCCACACGCCCCTTCCCCCCTCAGCCCCCGCAGTCCCCTCAACCCTCCACCCAGGCCGCCGCGATACGCCCCGCCAGCCGCACATTCCCGCGCACCGCCGCCAAGTTCGCCTCCAAGGACGCCCCATCCGTATGCCGGACGAGATAGTCCAGCAGGAACGGCGTGACGGCCTGCCCGGTGACCTGCTCGGCCTCGCACGCGTGGAGCGCGTCGGCGAGCACGCGCGCGTGCAGCCCGGGATCCAGCTGCTGTTCCGGCGGCACGGGGTTGGCGACGACGAGGGCGGACCCGGGCGCGTCCAGATCGTCCTGGGCCCGCATCACCGCGGCGACCTCGCCGGGCGTCCGCAGCGTCCACTCCACCGGGTACCCGGAGTCGGAGAGGTAGAAGCCGGGGAAGCGGTCGGTGCCGTACCCGGCGACGGCCACGCCCAGCGTCTCCAGGCGCTGGAGCGTCGCGGGGACGTCGAGGATGGACTTGACGCCCGCGCAGACGACCGTGATGCGCGTGCGCGCGAGGAGCCCGAGGTCGGCGGACTCGTCCTGCGTGAGTGTCCACTCGCGGTGCACCCCGCCGAGCCCTCCGGTCGCGAACACCCGCACCCCGGCCAGCGCGGCGAGCCGCGCGGTCGCCGAGACGGTCGTCGCCCCGCTCGCCCCGGTGGCCACCGCGAGCGGCAGGTCGCGGTCGCCCAGCTTGCGGATGCCGTCCTCGTTCGCGATCCGCTCCAGCTCGTCCTTGCCGAGGCCCACCCGGGGCCGCCCGTCGAGGACCGCGACGGTCGCCGGTACGGCGCCCTCCGCGCGGACGACGGCCTCCAGCTCGCGGGCCACCTGGAGGTTGCGCGGCCGGGGCAGCCCGTGCGCGATGATCGTCGACTCCAGGGCCACGACCGGACGCCGTGCCGCGAGCGCGTCCCGTACCTCTTCCGACACCACCAGCACCATGGGCCCGCCTCCCGTCGGTCGGTCACTCTTGTCTCATCTCTGGCGGTCACTCCGGCCGGTCAAACCCTTGCGGCCTGTGGGAGACACCACGAGCCTGGGGTGCATGACCGACAACTCCGCACGTCTCGACCACGTCGTCCTCTGGGTGCAGGACCCCGTCGCCGCCGCGGGCTTCTACGCGCGGGCGGTCGGCCTGGAACCCGTACGGCTCCCCGAGTTCACCGCCGGCGAGGTCCCGTTCCCCTCCGTACGGGTCAACGACGAAACCCTCCTGGACCTGATGCCCCTCACCCTGGCGCCGCGGATGCGCATGCTCCCCGACTCCGCCGCGAGCGCCGGCCACCCCGCCAACCACGTCTGCCTCGCCCTGCCGGAAGCCGCCTACGACGCGTTGCGCGCCCGTCTGGAAGACCTCGACGTCCCCGTCTCCGAGGTCGCCCACGGTTCCTTCGGGGCCCGCGGGAAGGCGCCCCGCAGCTTCTACTTCCGCGACCCCGACGGGAACGTCCTGGAGGCCAGGCACTACGATTGACCGTCAGAACAGCGGCTCGGGCAGCACCCCCTCCAGCGCCAGCAGCCGCCGCTTGGTCTCCAGCCCGCCGCCGAACCCGCCGATGCCCCCGTCGCGCTCCACGACCCGGTGGCAGGGCACCACCACCGGCAGCGGGTTGGCGCCCATCGCGGCCCCGACCGCCTGGGCGGCCTCCGGCTGCCCCACGCGCCGCGCCAGGTCGCCGTACCCGACGACCGACCCGAAGGGCACCCCGGCCGCCAGCTCGCGCAGCACACGCCGGTTGAAGCCGGAGATCAGCGACCAGTCCAGCGGCAGCGCGAAGTCTTGCCTGCGGCCGGCGAAGTACTCCTCGACCTGGCGCACCGCCTCGGCCAGCCACGGCGAGCCGGGGTCCTCGACCGGGGTCGACCCCAGCCGCTCCGCGAGCCGGTCCAGGGCCCGCTCCCGCACCCCGTCCGTCGCGTGGAACACGACGTTGACCAGCCCCGCCCCGGTCGCCGCCAGCAGCAGCGGCCCGATCGCGCTGTCCACGACGGCCCACACGACCCGCTGCCCGAACTCCCCGTCTGCGCTCATGCCCCCACCGTACGACCCGCCACCGACAACGTCCCCGGCGTCAGCCCCAGGGCAGCGCGTCCCGCACCACGTCCGGCTTGTTGGTGATGATCCCGTCGACCCCGTACCCGGCCATCCTCCGCGCGGTCACGGCGTCGTCGACGGTCCACACGTACGTCTGCAGGCGCCTGCCGTGCGGCCCGCGCACCTCGTGCACGGCGGACACGTACGCGTCCGTCACGGTGGTGTGCGACGGGTTGATCAGATCGGCGAACCGCGCGTACGACGGCAGGTCGGCGACCGCCGGGGTACCGAGGAAACCGGTCCGCACGGCCGGTTTCAGACTGTGCACCGTACGGATGCTGTCGGCGCTGAAACTCTGCACGATCAGCTTGCTGGTGAGGTGGTGCGCGTCGAGCCAGCCCTCGTTGCCGAGCACCTTGACGATCTGCTGCTCGATACCGGGATAGAGCTGGGGATTCTTGATCTCCAGGAGGAGTTTCTGCCGGTGGTGTTCGACGCGGTTCACGAACTGCTTCAACGTCGGCACGCGCGCGCCCGCGTACCCGGGTCCGAACCAACTCCCCGCGTCGAGCCGCGCGATCTCCGCCGCCGTGAAGTCCTGCACTTTCCACGGAGAACGGCCGGGAAAGATCTCGGCGGCATTCGTGGTACGCGCGAGCGTGCTGTCGTGGATCACCACGAGTTCGCCGTCCTTTGTACGCTGGACGTCGTTCTCGACCCAGGCGACCTCCATTTCGGCCGCTTTGTCGACGGCGGCCAGCGTGTTCTCCGGGGCGTACGCGGAGGCGCCCCGGTGGGCCACCACGGCGGGCGAAGGACGGGCCTCCGCGCGCGCCTCGGAGACCGGCATCAGGAACGTCGCGGCGGCCCCCAGAAGGGCACCGGTCGTAACGGCGGCTACGCGCGCGTGCATGGCTGCTCCTCGCTTCCTGTGATCACGTAAGGATCCACTGTGACATCACGGGGGCGGCGTCGAAGGAGGCTTCGGATGGCCACAGAATGAATGGAGACAGCCACACGCGCTCACCCCAGGCGCACAAGTGGGGCAAGGGCGTGTTTCTTTGCCGGAAAATCGTTCGACCATTCCGGTGGGGGTCATACTCTCTGCGTCAACCCTGACCGCTCGTGCGGTCCTGGGAAGGGGCGCATTCCAGGGAAAACGATCAACGGGGCGGAAGGGCAACCGCGCATGCACGGCACGGTCGACGGATTCAGCTACGGTCTCGTCACCCCGCTGGTGGCCTACTTCATGGCCTGCCTCGGTGGCGCCCTCGGCCTGCGCTGCACGACCAGAGCCCTGCTCGTCTCGCACTCCTGGAGACCGGGCTGGCTCGCCCTCGGCGCGGCTGCCATCGGCTCCGGCATCTGGACCATGCACTTCGTCGCCATGATGGGCTTCACCGTCCACGGCGCGCCCATCCAGTTCGACAAGCCCCTCACGTACGCGAGCCTGGGCGTCGCGATCCTCATGGTCGGCATCGGGATCTTCATCGTCGGCTACAAGGGCGCCTCCGGGACGGCGCTGTTCACCGGCGGGACGATCACCGGTCTGGGCATCGCCTCCATGCACTACCTGGGCATGGCGGGCATGCGCCTCAACGGCAGGCTGGAGTACAACACGCTCACCGTCGCCGCGTCCGTCGCGATCGCCATGGGAGCCGCGACGGCCGCCCTGTGGGCCGCCGGACAGGTCAGGGGCTTCCTGTGGAGCGTCGGCGCGAGCCTCGTGATGGGCCTCGCCGTCACCGGCATGCACTACACCGGCATGGCCGCCCTCAGCGTCCACCTGCACCCCGGCGACACCACCTCGGGCGACTCGCCGGCCTCCCTCCTCGCGCCCATGCTGATCGGCCCCCTCGCGTTCTTGGCGCTCGCGGCCGTCGTCGTCGTGTTCGACCCCCTGATGGTCATGGGCAGGCCCGCCGTGCCGCCCGTCGAGCACAAGCCCGGCGTCCCCGCGCACCCGGCCGGCCACCACACCGGCCGCCGCCCCAGCGCCCGCGCCCGCCGCGCCGCCCGCCGGGACGTGCGCGCCCCGCAGCGCCACTGACACGTAAAACCCCTGATGGGACCCCGTTGTCAGTGGGGGGTCGTACGGTGGATGGCATGCGGCCCGTTTCCAGCATCGAACGTACGGTGGCGCCCTTCGAGGTCGTCAGCCCCTACCAGCCCAGCGGTGACCAGCCGGCGGCCATCGCCGAGCTGGCCCGACGCGTCGAGGCCGGTGAGAAGGACGTCGTCCTCCTCGGCGCGACCGGCACCGGCAAGTCCGCCACCACCGCGTGGATGATCGAGAAGCTTCAGCGCCCCACGCTGGTGATGGCGCCCAACAAGACCCTGGCCGCCCAGTTGGCGAACGAGTTCCGCGAGCTGCTGCCGAACAACGCGGTCGAATACTTCGTCTCGTACTACGACTACTACCAGCCCGAGGCGTACGTCCCGCAGTCGGACACCTACATCGAGAAGGACTCCTCGATCAACGAGGAGGTGGAGCGCCTGCGCCACTCCGCGACGAACTCGCTGCTCACGCGCAGGGACGTCGTCGTGGTCGCCTCCGTCTCCTGCATCTACGGCCTCGGCACCCCCCAGGAGTACGTGGACCGCATGGTCCCCCTGAAGGTCGGCGAGGAGATCGACCGCGACGAACTGCTGCGCCGCTTCGTCGACATCCAGTACACGCGCAACGACCTCGCGTTCACGCGCGGCACGTTCCGGGTACGCGGCGACACCATCGAGATCTTCCCGGTCTACGAGGAACTGGCCGTCCGCATCGAGATGTTCGGCGACGAGATCGAGGCCCTGTCCACGCTGCACCCGCTCACCGGCGAGATCATCAGCGACGACCAGCAGCTCTACGTCTTCCCGGCCTCCCACTACGTCGCGGGCCCCGAGCGCCTGGAGCGCGCCGCCAACGACATCGAGAAGGAACTCGGCGAGCGCCTGGCCGAACTGGAGAAGCAGGGCAAGCTCCTGGAGGCCCAGCGCCTGCGCATGCGTACGACGTACGACCTGGAGATGCTGCGCCAGATCGGCTCCTGCTCCGGCGTCGAGAACTACTCGATGCACTTCGACGGCCGCGAGCCCGGCTCCCCGCCCAACACCCTCCTGGACTACTTCCCGGACGACTTCCTGCTCGTCATCGACGAGTCGCACAACACGGTCCCGCAGATCGGCGCGATGTACGAGGGCGACGCCTCCCGCAAGCGCACCCTCGTCGACCACGGCTTCCGCCTCCCCTCGGCGCTCGACAACCGCCCCCTGAAGTGGGAGGAGTTCCAGGAGCGCATCGGGCAGACGGTCTACCTGTCGGCCACCCCCGGCAAGTACGAGCTCTCGCGCGCGGACGGCGTCGTCGAGCAGATCATCCGCCCCACCGGCCTCATCGACCCGGAGGTCGTCGTCAAGCCCACCGAGGGCCAGATCGACGACCTGGTGCACGAGATCCGCACCAGGGTCGAGAAGGACGAACGCGTCCTGGTCACCACCCTCACCAAGAAGATGGCCGAGGACCTCACGGACTACTTCCTGGAACTCGGCATCCAGGTCCGCTACCTGCACAGCGACGTCGACACCCTGCGCCGGATCGAGCTGCTGCGCGAACTGCGCTCCGGCGAGTTCGACGTCCTGGTCGGCATCAACCTCCTGCGCGAGGGCCTCGACCTGCCCGAGGTCTCCCTGGTGGCCATCCTGGACGCCGACAAGGAGGGCTTCCTGCGCTCCGGGACGTCCCTGATCCAGACCATCGGCCGCGCCGCGCGCAACGTCTCCGGCCAGGTCCACATGTACGCCGACAAGATCACCCCGGCGATGGAACGCGCCATCGACGAGACCAACCGGCGCCGCGAGCGCCAGGTCGCCTACAACACGGCCAACGGCATCGACCCGCAGCCGCTGCGCAAGAAGATCAACGACATCGTCGCCCAGATCGCCCGCGAGGAGGTCGACACCGAACAGCTCCTCGGCAGCGGCTACCGTGCGAAGAAGGACGGCCGCGGCACCAAGGCCCCAGTGCCCTCCCTCGGCGACAAGACGCTCAAGGGCGCCAAGGCGACCAAGGCCAAGGGGAAGGCCGGCAAGGCCGCAGCGGACGTCCCCACGGACACGCCCGCCGCCGACCTCGCCGAGCAGATCGAGGCGATGACCGAGCGGATGCGCGCCGCCGCGGCCGACCTCCAGTTCGAGGTCGCCGCCCGCATCCGCGACGAGGTCTCCGAGATGAAGAAGGAACTGCGCCAGATGAAGGAGGCGGGCCTGGCCTGACGCGCGTACCAGGGAGCGCCGCGCCGTACGCGCTGTGTTGCAGGACCGACACAAAACGCGTTCCCGGGTACGGCACTGTCAGTGCCCTTGCGTAGGGTTCTGGGCATCCGCGGAGCCCGCGGGAACAGGGGAAGTCGAGAGGGGAATCGGTTCGTGACCGTCAACATGACCAAGGGTCAGGCCATCAGTCTTCAGAAGAACGACGGAGGCAGCCTGAGCGCGGTGCGGATGGGTCTCGGCTGGCAGGCGGCCCCCCGGCGCGGCCTGTTCGGTTCCCGTACCCGAGAGATCGACCTCGACGCCTCCGCCGTCCTGTTCGCGGACAAGCAGCCCGTCGACGTCGTCTTCTTCCGCCACCTGGTGAGCGACGACGGCTCCGTGCGCCACACCGGCGACAACCTGGTCGGCGGCGTCGGCCAGGGCGGGGACGACGAGGCGATCCTCGTCGACCTCTCGCGCGTGCCGGTCCACATCGACCAGATCGTCTTCACCGTCAACTCGTTCACGGGCCAGACGTTCCAGGAGGTGCAGAACGCGTTCTGCCGCCTGGTCGACGAGAGCAACGGCCAGGAACTGGCGCGCTACACCCTCGCGGGCGGCGGCAACTACACGGCGCAGATCATGGCGAAGGTGCACCGCGTGGGCCAGGGCTGGTCGATGACGGCCATCGGCACCCCGGCCAACGGGCGCACCTTCCAGGACCTGATGCCCGCGATCCAGCCGGTCCTCTGAGGGCCGCGGCACCACAACCACACAGCACGACACAGGGGGACGACAGGCGATGACGGCCGAGCTGACGCGGGGGCAGAACCACCCGCTCTCCCAGGTCCGCCTGGTGATCAGGATCTCGGCCGCGACGCCGGTCGTGGCCGGGATCACGCTGGGCGACGACCAGGGGCACGTACCCGGCCCCGAGTGGGTCGCCCACCCCGGCGCCCCCGCCCTGCCCGGCGTCGAGGCCCCCCGCCAGGCCGCCCCCGAGCACCGCGTCGCCGTCGACCTGGACGCCGTCCCGGAGCGCGCGCACCGCGTGCACGTCCTGCTCGCCCTGCCGGCCGGTGCCGGGCGCTTCGGCGGCTCGGCGGCCCCCTTCGTCGCGGTCGCGGGCGCCGACGGCACCGATCTCGCGTCGTTCACCCTCACCGGCCTCGACGCCGAGTCCGCCGTCGTCGCCCTGGAGCTGTACCGCCGTCAGGGCGCCTGGAAGGTCCGCGCGGTCGGCCAGGGCTACGCGGGCGGCCTCGCCGAACTCCTCGCCGACCAGGGCCTGCCCCAGGCCCGGCAGATCGCGGCGACCGTCCACGAGGCCGCCGCCCGCACCCTCGCCCCACCGGTCCCGGCCCCGACCAGCCCGTACGACGCCCAGCCCCCCGGCGCGGCCCCCACGGGACAGCGCCCGTCGGACCCGTACCCGCCCGCGGGCGCGCCGGGCCCGTACGCGGGCCAGGCGCCCGTGTACGACGGCCAGGGCGGCCCCGTCGACTACACCCACCCCCGCCGCCGGACGACCCCTCCGCCGCCCCCTCCGACCGCGCCCCCGGCCGCGCCGGGGCAGCCCGCGCGGCCCGTCGCCGGGGACGCGACCGGGTGGTCGATGGAGGAACGGCTCTACAACCAGGTGTGGGGCATGTTCGAGGACCTGGCGCGGACGACGGCCGCGTACCGGAGCGCCGTGGACTTCGCGGACACGCGCATGGAGCGCGAACTCGACCAGGCGCTCGCGGACCCGCGCACGAGGATCAGCGGACAGGCCGACCGCGCGCGGGAGGCGGCGCGCGCGAAGCACACGCAGTTGGTCGACCAGGCGCGCGAAGCGCTCGACCGGGACCTGGCACAGCTCGCCGCCGAGTCCGACGTCGTGGAACCCGCGCTCCCGGCGGCGTACGCGGGCTGGGACAACCCGGTCTGGCACGCCTACCGGGTGCCCGAGGAACCGCCGATGGCCGTGCGCCTGGGCGATGTACGGCTGCCGGAGAGCGACCGGCTGCGCATCCCGATGCTGGTCAGGCTGCCGCTGGAGCGTGGCCTGTGGATCGACAGCGGGGCGGGCGGCCTGTCGGAGGGCACCTTCGCCGACGCGCACGAACTGCGCCGTCTCGCCATGGACACGGCCGTCGCGCACGCGGCCCGGCTGCTCGCGGTCCACCCGGCGGGCGCGTTCACGGTGCACGTCGTCGACGCCGCGGGCGCGGCGGCCGGGTCGCTGGCCCCGCTGGTGGCGGCGGGCGTGCTCGCCGGTCCGCCGGCCGTCGGCGCGGCCGGGGTTGCGGACGTCCTGGGGCGGCTCACGCAGCGCGTCGACCTCGTCCAGATGGCCGTGCGCGGGGGCGCGCCGGACGCGCTGCCGCCCGGCTTCGACCCCGCGCACCAGCTGCTCGTCGTCAACGACTTCCCGCACGGCTTCGACGACCGCGCGGTGACCCAGCTGCGCTACCTCGCCGACGAGGGCCCGAGCGTCGGCGTGCACCTGCTGATGGTCGCCGACCGGGAGGACGCGACCGCGTACGGCCCGCTCCTCGACCCGCTGTGGCGCTCCCTGCTGCGGCTGACGCCGGTCGCGGACGACCACCTCGCCGACCCGTGGGTGGGGCACGCGTGGACGTACGAACCGGCGCTCGTGCCGCCGGGCAGTGGGGTGCTCCAGCAGGTGCTTGAGCGGGTCGCGGAGGCTCGCACCAAGTCCGAGTAAAGGGCCCTGACCAGCTATTTTGATCTTTCTTTTGCCAATCGCTTTACCGTTCCTTGGTGATTGGGGTACTGTTTTCCGTACGGAGGGGAGTACTCCCTGACAACTGCGGCGTACCCGTCAATACGGATCAGGCCAGATCCCGGGGCGTCGGCCCATCCTTGGGTGGAAGAGACCTCCGGCAGCGCGACGCGACGCTGAGTATCTGCCGTTACGTACTGCCGGAGGCGCAGTGGATGTTTCCGTGACCCTGTGGGTCCTGACGATCGTGGGCCTGAGCGCCCTCATCGCGGTCGACTTCTTCATCGGCCGCAAACCGCACGACGTGTCCATCAAGGAAGCGGGCATCTGGACCGCCGTCTGGATCGCCCTGGCCGGGCTCTTCGGCCTCGGCCTGGCGATATTCGGCGGCGGCGAACCCGCCGGTGAGTTCTTCGCCGGGTTCATCACCGAGAAGTCGCTCAGTGTCGACAACCTCTTCGTCTTCATCCTGATCATGGCGAAGTTCTCGGTCCCGACGCAGTACCAGCAGCGGGTCCTGCTCATCGGCGTCCTCATCGCCCTGGTCCTGCGCGCGATCTTCATCGCCGCCGGAGCGGCCATCATCGCCAGCTTCTCCTGGGTCTTCTACATCTTCGGCGCCTTCCTCATCTGGACGGCCTGGAAGCTCATCCAGGACGCGCGCGCCGACGAGGAGGACGAGGACTGGGAGGAGAACAAGCTCCTCAAGGCCGTCGAGAAGCGCTTCGGCGTCGCCGACCGCTACCACGGCACCAAGCTGTGGATCCAGGAGAACGGCAAGCGGGTCATGACCCCGATGCTGGTCGTCATCCTCGCGATCGGCACGACGGACGTCCTGTTCGCGCTCGACTCGATCCCCGCGATCTTCGGGCTCACCCAGGACCCGTACATCGTCTTCACGGCCAACGCGTTCGCCCTCATGGGCCTGCGCCAGCTGTACTTCCTCCTCGGCGGCCTGCTGCGCAAGCTGGTCCACCTCAGCTACGGCCTCTCCGTCATCCTCGGCTTCATCGGCGTCAAGCTGGTCCTGCACGCGCTGCACGAGTCGGGGGTCCACGTCCCGGAGATCAGCATCCCGGTCTCCCTCGGCGTCATCTGTTCCGTCCTGGTCGTCACGACGGTCACGAGCCTGCGCGCCTCCAAGAAGAAGGCGGAGGCCGAAGCGGCCGAGAAGGACAGCGTCACCAGCTGACCCGCACGGCGGTGAACGGTGCCCGGCGACGACGCCGGGCACCGCTTCATGTGCGGACGTCCACGCGAGACCGACCCCTGGGAACCTCCACATGCGACTCCTCACCCCGTCTGCGACGATCGCCGCATGATCACTGGGCTTCGGGCACTCACCGCCCGGTGGACGACGGTCGTGCCGGTCCTCGCGGTCGTCCTCCTGGTGTTCACCTGGGGCCGTGACCTCCCCGGCGCGGTCGTCGCCCTGGTCACCCTCGTCCTCGCCGGAGCCGTCCTCGCGGCCGTCCACCACGCCGAGGTCATCGCCCACCGCGTCGGCGAACCCTTCGGCTCCCTGGTCCTCGCCGTCGCCGTCACGATCATCGAGGTCGCCCTCATCGTCACGCTCATGGCGGACGGCGGCGACAAGAGCTCCACGCTCGCCAGGGACACCGTCTTCGCCGCCGTGATGATCACCTGCAACGGCATCCTCGGCCTGTGCCTGCTCGTCGCCTCGCTGCGGCACGGCACGGCCGTCTTCAACCCCGAGGGCACCGGCGCCGCCCTCGCGACCGTCGCGACGCTGGCCACGCTCAGCCTCGTCCTGCCGACGTTCACGACCAGCAAGCCCGGACCCGAGTTCTCCACGGTCCAGCTCACCTTCGCCGCGCTGTCGTCCCTCGTGCTGTACGGGTTGTTCGTGGCGACCCAGACCGTGCGGCACCGCGACTACTTCCTGCCGGTCACCCACGAGGGCGCGGTCCTCGACGCCGACGACCACGCCGATCTGCCGAGCGTCCGGACGGCGTACGTCAGCCTCGGGCTGCTCGGACTCGCGCTGATCGGAGTGGTGGGCCTCGCGAAAGGGGTCTCGCCGACGATCGAGTCCGGCGTCGAGTCGGCCGGGCTGCACCATGCCGTTGTCGGCGTCGTGATCGCCCTGCTGGTCCTGCTGCCCGAGACCATCGCCGCGCTGCGCGCCGCCCGCCGCGACCGCGTCCAGACCAGCCTCAACCTCGCGCTCGGCTCCGCCATGGCCAGCATCGGACTGACCATCCCCGCCGTCGCCCTCGCCTCCGTCTGGCTCTCCGGCCCCCTCGTCCTGGGCCTCGGCTCGACCCACATGGTGCTCCTCGCACTGACGGTCGTCGTGGGGTCGCTGACGGTCGTACCGGGGCGGGCCACGCCGTTGCAAGGGGGCGTGCATCTGGTGTTGTTCGCGGCGTATTTGGAACTGGCGGTCAATCCGTAGGGGCGCGTGTGCGGGTGGGCGTGCGGGGTGGTTGCGGCCGGGTGGGCTGCTGTCCGGTGGTGGGACGGGGGACACCGGGGCGTGCCCCCTTCTGGCGGGCGCGCTGTGAGGCCGTGGGGCGGGGGTGGCCGCGCTGACCAGGCGTGCCGCCCGGCGGGCGCTCGCGCCAGGCGCCGTCCCCGGCCGAGCGGTGTGGTCGATCGGCGTGGCGGACGTCTGTGTCGGTCTGCTCTGTCGGGCACTGTGCCGCCCGGTGCGGGGCGGCCTGCTGTCCGGTGAGACGGCCGTGCGGGGCCGTGTTTCTTCCGACGAGCGTGCTGCGGGAGGCGGGCCGGGGGTTCCGTTCGGCGGGCGCTCGTGTCAGGTGCCGCCCTGTCGGCTCCTGCTGAGCTGCCCCGTCAAGTGGTGGACGTCGGCCCGGCCGCGCGCGTCGCCCGCCGCCGTGCTGCCCGGTGAGCGTCGGACCGGCTGTCCGGCGGGGCGCTTGCGCCGTGCGCCGGGTTCGGCCGAGCTGCCTCGTCGGGCGTTGCCCCAGCCACCCGCGTCCGCCGCTACCGCAGTCCCCGGACGGTCCGTCGTCCGCTGTCGTCGGCCTGGAGCCACCGGTGCCCCTGGGCCGTGCACAGCCCGTCGCCGGCGGCCGGCCCCGCCCTCGCCCGTCGCTACCCGTCCGCCGTGACCGGTCGGGCGGTCGGGACCGGGCGGGTTTCCGGTAGGAGGGCGAAGCAGGTGAGGCTGAGGAGGGCCACGGCTGTCAGGTACGCGCCGACGCCCCAGGGGACTCGGCCGGAGTCCTCGGCCAGGGCGGTCGCGGCGAGGGGGGTGAGGGCGCCGCCGAGGACTCCGCCGAGGTTGTAGCCGACGGCGGCACCCGTACAACGGACGCGGGGTTCGTAGAGTTCCGGGAGGTACGCGCCGATCACGGCGTAGGTCGCCGCGAAGGCGAGGAGCGCGCCCAGGATGCCGAGGAACATCAGCAGCGGCTCACCGGTCGCCAGGAGCGCGACCGTCGGGAACATCCACAGAGCCGTCAACGCGCACCCGGCCAGGCACAGGGGCCGACGCCCGAACCGGTCGCCCAGGTGCGCCGCGAGCGGCACGAGTGCGCCTTTCACGACGACGGCGGCCATGACGCAGACCAGCATGACCGTGCGGCTCACCCCGAGCCGTTCCGTCGCGTAGGCGAGGGACCAGGTCGTCACCGCGTAGAAGACCGCGTACCCGGCGGCCAGCGCGCCGGCCGTCAGCAGGACGAGCCGCCGGTGGTGGACGAACACCTCGACGAGCGGCACGCGCGCGTGGTCGTCGATCTCGAGGAACCGGGGGCTCTCCGTGAGGGACGACCGCAGCCACAGGCCCGCGACCGCGAGGACCCCGGCGGCCCAGAACGGCACCCGCCACCCCCAGGACGCGAACTGCGCCTCGGAGAGCCCGGCGGACAGCCCGAGCATCACCCCGTTGGCCAGCACGAACCCCACGGCGGGCCCCACCTGGGGGAAGCTCGCCCACAGGGCGCGCCGCCCGGCCGGCGCGTGCTCCGCCGTCAGCAGCACCGCCCCGCCCCACTCCCCGCCGAGCCCGAGCCCCTGGAGGAACCGCAGCACGAGCAGCAGCACCGGCGCGGCCACCCCGATGGCCGCGTACGACGGGACGCAGCCGACCGCGACGGTCGAGGCGCCCGTCAGGAGCAGCGACGCGACCAGCACGGGACGCCGTCCGTAACGGTCGCCGACGTGCCCGAACAGCACCGACCCCAGCGGGCGCGCGACGAACCCGACCCCGAACGTCCCGAAGGCCGCCAGCGCGCCCGCGAGGGGGGAGAACGTCGGAAAGAACAGCGGGCCGAGGACCAGCGCCGCCGCCGTCCCGTAGGCGAAGAAGTCGTAGAACTCGATGGCCGTCCCGGCGAGCGAGGCGGCGGCGAGCCGGGGCATGGACGGTGGTGTCACCGCGCGTACAGGCTGCATGCCTCGTCAACCTGCCGCGACCACGGTGAGTCACGCGGGCGCGCGAGGCACCGGGGGCGCGTCAGTACGTCACGACGATGCGCCGCGCGGGCCCGTCGACGCGCACGAGACCGCCGTACGGGACGACGAGCTGGGGGTTGGTGTGCCCGAGGTCGACGTCGAAGACGGCCATCGTGTCCGGCGCGTACGTCTTCAGCGCGCTCTCGACGGCGGCGCGCTGGTCGGCGGCGTACTGTGCGCTCGCCTGAGGGCCGTTGGGACGCTCGAAGGACCAGGTCTTGGCCCGGCCCATCAAAAGCGCCGGAAAGCGCCTCAGGAGGCCGCGCTCGCCCATGCAGCGCAGGACCTGGAAGACCTCCGTGGCGCTGGGCAGGCCCTCGGAGGTCTCCAGGAACAGCACGCCGCCGTCGTACACCGAGGGGTCGGCGGCGATCTCGCGGTCGGCCATCAGGAGCCAGGCCAGGATCTCCAGGCAGCCGCCCCAGCTGCGGCCCTCCACCACACGGTCGGCGTTCAGCCAGCTCCAGCCGGTGCCGGGACGGGTCTCCGGCGCACGCGTGAAGGTCCGCGGGTCGGCCCAGTCGCTCTCGACGTCGCTCCAGCGGTCCACGGGGCGCAGCTCGTAGGGGCCCGGGGTGAACAGGGCCGCGCGCAGGGAGTCCACGGTCCGCGCGTCCATGGCGACCGGGCGGCCGAGCTGCACCATGACGCTCCCGCCGTGGTAGCCGACGATCCCGGTGTTGTAGAGGTAGGCCAGCAGGTTGGTGTTGTCGCTGTACCCGAAGAACGGCTTCGCGTGCGCGCGGATCAACTCGCGGTCCAGGAAGGGCAGGACGGTGATCTGGTCGTCGCCCCCGATGGACGCGAACACCGCCTTGACGTCCGGGTCGGCGAAGGCGGCGTGCAGGTCGTCGGCGCGCTGCCGCGGGGTGGCGTTCATCGTGCGGGTCGACGGGTACTCGACCGGTTCGAGGCCGAACTCCTCGCGCAGGCGCGCGAGGCCGAGGTCGAAGGGGCGCGGGAACAGGCCGGGCAGCCCCGAGGCCGGAGAGACGACGGCGACGCGGTCGCCGGGGGAGGGCTTGGGCGGGTACACGGGAGCTGCCATAGGCGCACGTTACGGGCCTCACCCGAACGGCGCACCGTGATAAACCGGGGGCGAGCAGCGGCCTCTTCCGGGGCCGCCCCGAACGGACCGGAGGAACCGTGCCCCGCACCCTGGCCAACGCCCCGATCATGATCCTCAACGGCCCCAACCTGAACCTCCTCGGTCAGCGCCAGCCGGAGATCTACGGGGCCGACACGCTCGCGGACGTCGAGGCGATGTGCGTCAAGGCGGCGGGCGCGCACGGCGGCACGGTCGACTTCCGCCAGTCCAACCACGAGGGCGAACTGGTCGACTGGATCCACGAGGCACGGCTCGGCCACTGCGGCATCGTCATCAACCCGGGCGCCTACTCGCACACGTCCGTCGCGATCCTGGACGCGCTCAACACCTGCGACGGGCTGCCGGTGATCGAGGTCCACATCTCCAACATCCACAAGCGGGAGGCGTTCCGGCACCACTCGTACGTGTCCCTGCGCGCGGACGGGGTGATCGCCGGATGCGGGGTGCAGGGGTACGTGTTCGGGGTGGAGCGGGTGGCGGCGCTGGTGGGGGAGGGGACAGCGCGCGCGTGAGCGCGTGAGTCCGGGGTTCGGGCAAGGGGCGTCGGCCATGTCCGACGCCCCTTGCACCAGCCTCTAGAGGCGCCCGGCCTCCACGATCCGGCGCAGGAAGCGCCGCGTGCGCTCCTCCTGCGGGTCGCCGAAGACCTGCTCGGCGCTGCCGCGCTCCAGGACGACGCCGCCGTCCAGGAAGCAGACCTGGTCGGCGACCTCGCGCGCGAAGCCCATCTCGTGGGTGGCCAGCACCATCGTCATCCCGTCGTCCTTCAGGTCGCGGACGACGTTCAGGACCTCGCCGACCAGCTCCGGGTCGAGGGCGGCGGTGATCTCGTCGAGGAGCAGCAGCCGGGGCCGCACCGCGAGGGCCCGCACGATCGCCACACGCTGCTGCTGGCCGCCGCTGAGCCGGTCGGGGTAGGCGGATGCCTTCCCGTCCAGCCCCAGGCGCTCCAGCAGCTCCCTGGCCCGCTTCTCGGCCTCCTCGCGGGGCACGCCGTGGACGCGGCGCGGGGCGAGCGTGATGTTCTCCAGCACCGTCATGTGCGGGAACAGGTTGTACGACTGGAAGACCACGCCGATCCGGCGCCGCACCGCGTCCTGGTCGGCCCGTGGGTCGGTGATCTCCTCGCCGTCCAGCCAGATCGCGCCGTCGTCGATGTCCTCCAGCAGGTTCGCGCACCGCAGCAGCGTCGACTTGCCCGACCCGGACGCGCCGATCAGCGCGGTCACGGTGTGCGGGGCGACCTCCAGATCGACGTCCCTGAGGACGACGGAGCCGCCGAACGTCTTGCGGACCGACTCCATCCGCAGCACGGGCGCGCCGGTCATGCCGTACCTCCCTGGGACCGCTGCCGGTCCATCCGCGCCGTCACCCAGTCCGTGAACCGGGTCATCGGGATCGTCAGCGCCACGAACAGCAGCCCCGCGACGATGTACGGCGTGTAGTTCAGGCTCCGCCCGACGATGATGTCCGCCGCGCGCACGGCGTCGATCGCGCCGCCGATCGAGACCAGACCGGTGTCCTTCTGGAGCGACACCAGGTCGTTCAGCAGCGGCGGCACCTGACGGCGCACCGCCTGCGGCAGCACCACGTGGCGCAGCGCCTGCCGGTTCGTCAGCCCCAGCGAGCGGGCCGCCGCGCGCTGCGAGGGATGCACGGACTCGATGCCCGCGCGGAACACCTCCGCGACGTACGCCGAGTACGTCAGCGTCAGCGCCGTACCGCCCAGCAGCACCGGATCGACCGTCACCCCCTGCAGGCGCAGCGCCGGCACGCCCAGGACGACGATCATCAGGTTGATGATCAGCGGCAGGCCCCGGAAGAAGTCCGTGTAGGCCGCCGCGAGCACGCGCAGCGGGAAGAACACCGGGCCGCGCAGCGTGCGCGCGATGGCGATGAGCATGCCGAGCACCAGGACGGCCGCCCCGCACACCAGCAGCAGCCGCAGGTTCAGCCACAGCCCTTCGAGGACCTTGGGCAGCGCCTCGCGCGCGTAGTGCCCGTCGAAGAACGTCTCCTTGGTGCGCTGCCAGCCGGGCGCGTTGACGACGACCAGGTAGAGCACGACGGCGGTGACGAGCGTCGACAGCGCGGCGATCGCCGTCGCCTTGCGCGCACGCGTGCGCCGGTAGCGCTCACGCTCCAGCCTCCGCTGCGACGGGGTGTACGCGTCCAGCGGTTCCTCCGCGGCCTTGGTGACCGTCACGTGAGGACCGGGGCGTCGACCGCGTCGGACAGCCACTGCTGCTCCAGCTTCGCCAGCGTGCCGTCCTTGCGCAGGGCGTCGACGGCGGCGCTCACACAGGGCGTGAGCGCGCTGCCCTTGTCGAGGACCAGGCCGAACTGCTCGGGCGCGGCGCCCTGGTTCTCGAACTGGCCGACGATCTCGGCGTCCGTGACCTCGGCGGAGGTGATGTAGAACGCGGTCGGCAGGTCGACCACGATCGCGTCGACCTGCTTGTTCCGCAGCGCCGA
Organism: Streptomyces roseirectus; assembly: GCF_014489635.1. Lineage (NCBI taxonomy): Bacteria > Bacillati > Actinomycetota > Actinomycetes > Kitasatosporales > Streptomycetaceae > Streptomyces > Streptomyces roseirectus. Next base: position 7,107,611 of record NZ_CP060828.1, read on the forward strand.
CTTGGCCTGGTCGTTCTTGGCGTACGCGGCGGCCTCCTGGGTCGGCTTCACCACGTCCTCGATGTAGTCCAGGCTGGTCGTACCGACCTGGGCGCCCAGCTTGAGGCCCTTGAGGTCGGCGACGCTCTTCGCCTGCGCGGCCTTGGTGCCCTTCAGCGCGATCACCGCCTGGCGGACGTCGTAGTAGCCGGACGAGAAGTCGACGGCCTTTTTGCGCTCGTCGCTGATCGAAACCTGGTTGATGTCGAAGTCGAAGGTCTTCTCACCGGGCGCGAACGCCTTGTTGAACGGCACGCTCTGCCAGACGACGGCGCTCTTGTCGTACCCGAGCCGCTGCGCGACCGCGTACGCGACGGCCGACTCGAAGCCCTGGCCGTTGGCCGGCTTGTCGTCCTTGAACCACGGCTCGTAGGCGGGCTGGTCGGTGGCCACGGTCAGCTTGCCGGAGGTCTCGGTGGCCAGCGCGCCCTTGGCGCACGCGGCGCCGCTCGACGAGCCGGAGGGGGTGTCTGCGGCCTTCTCGTCCGACTGCGGGGCACAGCCCACGACGGTGGCGAGGAGGGCGACGACAGTGGCCGTGGCGGCACGGCGCGGGACACGAAGGGCGAGGCGCATGGCGGGAGGGTGACAGCGAAAGCGCCGGTTTGTCCAGTTCACGACAGTGCGTGTCCGCATAGTGGGAACGCGTGTTGCGGTTCCGTGAACGGGACGGCGAGGGGTGCCTGGGCCGCCGGTCGAGGGCGGGGAATGCGAAGGACCGGCGGCCCGTACCGAGCGGGAGCCGTCATCCCGCGCGGGCAGGCACCAGTTGACCGCACGGGCCCGCGCGCGGGGAGCGCGCGCGGGCGGCCGGCGCGGGTGCGCGATTCACACGGGGTGCGCGGGGCGTTGCGGGAACGTCCACGCGGACGCCGGAGATGCCGTGGACGCCAGGCGCTGTGGACGTGCACGAGCGTCGGTGTCTCACCAGCCGCGCGCGTGCCACTCCGGGAGCTGCGGGCGTTCGGCGCCCAGGGTCGTGTCGTCGCCGTGCCCCGGGTAGACCCACGTCTCGTCCGGGAGGACGTCGAAGATCTTCGTCTCCACGTCGTGGATCAGGCTCGCGAACGCCTCCGGGTCCTTGCGGGTGTTGCCCACCCCGCCCGGGAAGAGGCAGTCCCCGGTGAACACGTGCGGGTGCCCGTGCGGGTCGTCGTAGACCAGGGCGATCGAACCCGGCGTGTGGCCCACCAGATGGCGCGCGGTCAACTCCACCCGGCCCACCCGGATCACGTCGCCGTCGTCGACCGGGACGTCGGTCGCCACCGGGATGCCCGCGGCGTCCGCGCGCCCCGCGTACGTGCGCGCGCCCGTGGCCGCCACGACCTCCGCGAGGGCCTGCCAGTGGTCGCCGTGCTGATGGGTCGTCACGACCGAGGCGAGGCCGTCGTCGCCGACCGTGCCGAGCAGCGCCCCGGCGTCGTTCGCCGCGTCGATCAGCAACTGCTCGTCCGTGGCCCGGCAGCGCAGCAGGTAGGCGTTGTTGTTCATCGGGCCGACCGCGATCTTGGTGATCATCAGGTCCTTCAGCTCGTGCACGTCCGCCGGGCCGCCGACCGTCACCTGTCCGCTGTACGTCATGACGGCAGCCTATAGCGGGGGCAGCGTCGGCAGGGGCCCGCCGTCGGCCACCGGCTCGGCCTCCCCGCCGCGGCCCGCGAGCCAGCCCAGCAACTCGGCCCCGGAGCCGGAGACGGTGACCTCGGGGACGTCCGCCGCCCGGCCCGTGCGCCACGCGTGCGTGCCGTCCGTCAGCCGGGTCGGCGGGACGGCGTCGAGGCCGTCGTACCGGTCGGCGAGGAAGGCGATCTCCCGCGTCGTGAACTCCTCCGGGAGGTCCTTGAGGCCGTACCCGATGCCCAGGTCCACGTGGTGCAGCTCGACCTCGGTCCAGCGCCGGAACGGGACGCGGTCCGCGCGGTCCGTGACGCTGCCCCGCAATGTCACCGTCCGCGACCAGTCGGCCGGCTCGGTCCCGGCGGCCAGGAAGCGGGCGCCGCTCGCGCGCAGGTCGGCGAGGTGGACGCCCAGCGCGCGCGGGGCGTCCCGCTCGATGTCGGCGTCCCGGATCTCGGCGGTCGCGTACATCGGGCGGCCGGCGAGGACGTTCACGAGAGCGTCCGCGTTGCGGGCGAGGTGGGCGAGGACATGGCCACGGCTCCAGCCCGGCAGCCGTGACGGTTCGGCGACCGACGCGTTGTCCAGCCCGGCGACCGCGTTCAGCAGCCGCTCCGTCGCGTCCCGTACACGGGCCAGGTCACGCACGTGATCAGTCATGGGGCCGACCCTAGCCCCGTCACCCCTTCGGGTGAAGACGGCTTGAAGCAACCGTGAATCGAATGTACGTGCGATACGGTTGCTCACAGACGTCGGGCATGCTGGATGGCCGGGGATTGTTCGCAACCCGTGAATCCGACCGGCGTTGTCAGTGGCTCCCCCTAGTCTGAGAAAGACGGGGGCCCCGCCCCTGTCACTTCTCTCAAGAAAGGTGCGGACCGGCGTGGCCGACCGTCTCATCGTCCGTGGCGCGCGCGAGCACAATCTGAAGAACGTCTCGCTCGACCTGCCCCGTGACTCGCTCATCGTCTTCACGGGCCTGTCCGGTTCGGGCAAGTCCTCGCTCGCCTTCGACACGATCTTCGCGGAGGGCCAGCGGCGCTACGTGGAGTCCCTGTCCTCCTACGCGCGCCAGTTCCTCGGGCAGATGGACAAGCCCGACGTCGACTTCATCGAGGGCCTTTCCCCGGCCGTCTCGATCGACCAGAAGTCGACCTCGCGCAACCCGCGCTCCACGGTCGGCACCATCACCGAGGTCTACGACTACCTGCGCCTGCTCTTCGCCCGCATCGGCAAGCCGCACTGCCCCCAGTGCCGCCGCCCGATCTCGCGCCAGTCGCCCCAGGCCATCGTCGACAAGGTCCTGGAACTTCCCGAGGGCAGCCGCTTCCAGGTCCTCTCGCCGCTCGTGCGCGAGCGCAAGGGCGAGTTCGTCGACCTCTTCGCCGACCTCCAGACCAAGGGCTACGCCCGCGCGCGGGTCGACGGCCAGACGATCCAGCTCTCCGAGCCGCCCGTCCTGAAGAAGCAGGAGAAGCACACCATCGAGGTGGTCATCGACCGCCTCACGGTGAAGGACTCCGCCAAGCGCCGCCTCACCGACTCCGTCGAGACCGCCCTCGGCCTGTCCGGCGGCATGGTCGTCCTCGACTTCGTCGACCTCCCCGAGGACGACCCCGAGCGCGAGCGCATGTACTCGGAGCACCTGTACTGCCCGTACGACGACCTGTCCTTCGAGGAACTGGAGCCGCGCTCCTTCTCCTTCAACTCGCCCTTCGGCGCCTGCCCCGAGTGCACCGGCATCGGCACCCGCATGGAGGTCGACCCCGAGCTGATCGTCCCGGACGAGGACAAGTCCCTCGACGAGGGCGCCATCCACCCCTGGTCCCACGGCCACACCAAGGACTACTTCGGCCGGCTGGTCGGCGCCCTCGCCGACGCGCTCGGCTTCCGCACCGACATCCCCTTCGCCGGGCTCCCGCAGCGCGCCAAGAAGGCCCTGCTGCACGGCCACAAGACCCAGATCGAGGTCCGCTACCGCAACCGGTACGGCCGCGAGCGGGTCTACACGACCCCCTTCGAGGGCGCCGTCCCGTTCGTGAAGCGCCGGCACAGCGAGTCCGAGAGCGACGCCAGCCGCGAGCGCTTCGAGGGCTACATGCGCGAGGTGCCCTGCCCGACCTGCGAGGGCACCCGCCTCAAGCCGATCGTCCTCGCGGTCACGGTCATGGGGAAGTCCATCGCCGAGGTCTCCGGCATGTCCATCAGCGACTGCGCGGACTTCCTGGGCGAACTGCGGCTCAACGCGCGCGACAAGAAGATCGCCGAGCGCGTCCTGAAGGAGGTCAACGAGCGGCTGCGGTTCCTGGTCGACGTCGGCCTCGACTACCTCTCCCTCAACCGCGCGGCCGGCACGCTCTCCGGCGGCGAGGCTCAGCGCATCCGCCTGGCCACCCAGATCGGCTCCGGCCTCGTCGGCGTCCTGTACGTCCTGGACGAGCCGTCCATCGGCCTGCACCAGCGCGACAACCACCGGCTCATCGAGACCCTGGTCCGGCTGCGCGACATGGGCAACACCCTCATCGTCGTCGAGCACGACGAGGACACCATCAAGGTCGCCGACTGGATCGTCGACATCGGCCCCGGCGCGGGGGAGCACGGCGGCAAGGTCGTCCACAGCGGCTCCTACAAGGAACTGCTCGACAACACCGAGTCGCAGACCGGCCAGTACCTCTCGGGCCGCAAGTCCATCCCGCTGCCGGACGTCCGCCGCCCGCGCGACCCCGCGCGCCAGCTGACCGTGCACGGCGCGCGGGAGAACAACCTCCAGGACATCGACGTCTCCTTCCCGCTCGGCGTCTTCACCGCCGTCACGGGCGTCTCCGGATCCGGCAAGTCCACGCTGGTCAACGACATCCTCTACACGCACCTGGCGCGCGAGCTGAACGGCGCGAGGAACGTCCCCGGCCGGCACACCCGCGTCGACGGAGACGACCTCGTCGACAAGGTCGTCCACGTCGACCAGTCGCCCATCGGCCGCACCCCGCGCTCCAACCCGGCGACCTACACCGGCGTCTTCGACCACATCCGCAAGCTGTTCGCCGAGACCAGCGAGGCGAAGGTGCGGGGCTATCTGCCCGGCCGGTTCTCCTTCAACGTCAAGGGCGGCCGCTGCGAGAACTGCGCGGGCGACGGCACGATCAAGATCGAGATGAACTTCCTGCCGGACGTCTACGTCCCGTGCGAGGTCTGCCACGGCGCCCGGTACAACCGGGAGACCCTGGAGGTCCACTACAAGGGCAAGTCCATCGCCGAGGTCCTGAACATGCCGATCGAGGAGGCGACGGGCTTCTTCGAGGCGGTCCCCTCGATCGCCCGGCATCTCAACACCCTCAAGGACGTCGGCCTCGGATACGTCCGGCTCGGGCAGTCCGCCACCACGCTCTCCGGCGGCGAGGCGCAGCGCGTCAAGCTCGCCAGCGAACTCCAGCGGCGTTCCACGGGCCGGACCGTCTACGTCCTCGACGAGCCGACCACCGGTCTGCACTTCGAGGACATCAGCAAGCTGCTGAAGGTCCTGTCCGGACTGGTCGACAAGGGGAACTCGGTCATCGTCATCGAGCACAACCTCGACGTCATCAAGACCGCGGACTGGATCGTCGACATGGGTCCCGAGGGAGGCGCCGGCGGCGGTGTCGTGGTCGCCGAGGGCACGCCCGAGGAGGTCGCGGCGGTACCGGCCAGCCACACCGGCAAGTTCCTGCGCGAGATCCTCGGCGCCGACCGGGTCAGCGACGCGGGGCCGGTGAAGGCGCCGCGCAAGACCGCCGCGAAGAAGGCCGTGGCGAAGAAGACGGCCGCGAAGAAGACCGTCCGAAAGGCGTGAAAGGCCGCTTGAACGGCGTGAAGCGGAAGTAGGGAAAGAAAAGGCAAAAAAATCGGCGCCTCGCGGGAACTTGCCGCGGGGCGCCGTCCGTTTCAAGGGCAGACACTCCGAATCCCCGGTTTCGGCGGACCGAGGACGAGGCCGGACCTTGACAACGCCACAGAGCGCGAGTTCAGAAACCCTCCAGATCGGAGGCGTAGGGCGGTTCCGCTCCCGCCCGTGAGCAGGTCAGTGCCGCCGCGCGGGCGGCGAAGCCCAGCAGGCGGTGCCAGTCGTCGCGGCCCAGCGTCCCCAGGGCCGCGGCGGACAGCCCGCCCTTGACCGACAGGCCGTGCAGCAGCGCCGCGTTCACCGTGTCCCCGGCGCCGATGGTGTCCACGACCTCGACTTTCGCACCGGCCACCGCGTACACCCGGCCGCCCGGGGTGAACGCCGACATCCCCTCCGCGCCGTGCGTGACGACGACGGCCGCCGGGCCTGCCGCCAGCAGGTCGGGCGGGGTGGTGTCCAGCCAGCGCATGTCGTCCTCGGACAGCTTGAGGAGGGTGACATGGGGCAGCCAGCTCCGGAAGCGGGCGCGGTAGGCGTCCGGGTCGGCGATCAGGGCGGGGCGGATGTTCGGGTCCAGCAGGGTGAACAGGCCCTTGTCCGAGGCGTCCCGCATCAGCTTCTCGTAGGCGCTCGCCCCCGGTTCCAGGACGAGCGAACAGGTGCCGAAGGACACTGCCTCCGTCCCCGGGGGCAGCTCCTCCGGTGCCCTGAAGAAGCGGTCGGCCGTGTCGCCGACGTAGAAGGAGTAGACGGCCGCCCCGTCGTCGTCCAGCGTCGCGGCGGCCAGCGTGGTCGGCTCCGGACCCCGCTGCACGTGCGACACGTCCACGCCCGAGGCGCGCAGCCCCGCCAGCAGCGCCTCCCCGAAGGCGTCCGTCGAGGTGCGGGAGAGGAACGCCGTGGGCGAGCCCAGCCGTCCCAGCGCCACCGCGGTGTTGTACGGCCCTCCGCCGAGCGCCGGCCGCAGCTCGGCCAGGGCCCCCTCACCGAGCGGCACCAAGTCGATCAGGGCTTCTCCGGTGACGACGATCACGAGACGGTTCCTCTCTGGCGGCACACGGACCGCTCGCTGCGGAGGGGGCGGGTCGGGACAGCCGCGCAGGGTGCGGCAGATGTAAGAGACGAACAGGGAAGGGGGAGGGATGCTACCGCCCTGACCGGCTGTGGGGGCTGCGGGCGGGCGGGAAACGGGCGAGGGCCGGGCGGGGAGCGGGCGGGGGCGAGGGGGAGGGAGGGGAGGACCGGGCGGGGTGGCCGTGCTGTCCGGGCCGGAGCGTCGGTGGCGTGCGGGCTGCTGCGATGACGGGGGCCCGGCGGACGTGGACCGCAGCCTGGGCCGGGGCGACCGTATCGGCCGGGGCGACCACGCTGGCTGGGGCAGGGGTGACTGGAGCAGGGGCAACCTGTCGGCTGGGCCATGGGGGTCACGCCGACGCTGATTCCGGAAAGGAGGGAGTTGCACGGTTGCTGAGGGACCCCGTGCAGGGGTTCCGGCCCTGTTCGCCGCCCAGTCGGCGACGCCGCACACCCCGTGTTCCCGGGGCACAGGGCCGGATGCGCCGGCCAGGCACAGTCCGGGTGAGTACGCCGCCGACCCCGCGGGCGTGCTGCGGCTTGAGGGCGACGCCGTGACGCTGGCCGGCATCCGCTCACGTCGGCACCTGCTCGCGTCAGCGCCCCCTCGCGCCGGCCTGGTCAGGGCGACCGCGTCGGCCTGGCCGCAGAGGTCACGTGGGTCGGGCTGTCCGGGCCCCGGTGGCCATGTCGGACTGGTCGGGTTGGCCGCGTTGTTTCGGGCCGTCGGGGGCTACTCCCAGTCCCAGCCGATGCCCACGATGCCTGTGCGGAGGCGGGGTTCGACGAGGTGGACGGAGTGGTGGTGGGGGCTGAGGGGGAGGGGCTGGCGGCCGGTGCGGGGGGCGGCGTAGGAGTGCTGGGTGAAGCGGTGGCAGTGGGCGGGGAGGGCGTGCTCGTCGAACTGGACCTGGAGGACGTACTGGCCGCCCGCGAGGGTGACGTCGTGGACGTACTCGCGGGAGGTGCCGGCGGTGCCGTCCTCGACGTCGTAGCGGAAGACGAAGGTGTCGCCGGGGCGCAGCCGGGTGTCGAAGAGGAGTTCGGCGACGAGGACGCCGGTCTCCTGGTGGTGGCGGACGCGCCCGGTGCGGCAGTTCTCCAGGGCGCGCACCCGCATCCGGCCGGGGTCGCAACCGGGGTCGCCGTGGTGGACGGCCATGAAGCGGTCGACGCCGTCGCGGTGGGCGCGGACGATGTGGTGGGCCTCGCGGCCGAGGAGTTCGCGGTGGGCGCCGATGCGGACGCGTTCGTGGTGGCCGAGGGTCTGGAGGCCGGGGTCGAGGGGGCGGTCCAGGTCGGTGAGGAGGCGTTCGACGACGTCGGTGGCTTCGAGGAGGGCCCGGTAGGAGCGGGCGGCGGTGCGGCCGTGCGGGGTGTCGTCCTCGCTCTCCGCGAGGAGGCGGATCAGGGACTCCTCGGGCAGGTGAAGGATCTCCTCCAGGGCGCGGACGGCGCGCAGGGACTCGGGGCGCTGGGGCCGGCGGGCGCCCTGCTGCCAGTAACTCAGGCTGGTGACACCGACTCTGACGCCGTGGCGGGAGAGATGGTGCTGGACGCGCTGGAGAGGAAGGCCGCGTGCGGCTATCGCGGCACGCAGGGCGACGTGGAAAGGGCCGCCCCGCAGGGCCGTGTCCAGTTCCGCTGTGACGTCGGAGGGGCCCGCGTGCTGTGCGGTGTGCGGCATGGAGGGGCCTTTCTGTGAACAACGGCTGGTCAGACCGTTCGCGTGGATCGGGGCCTCCCCGATGACGCAGGAGGGTTTTTCTCCTCTTCCTACGGCTCACCCGTACGACGCCGTTCACGGCGCCGAGTTCCCCCGCATTGAAGCGTGTCGGCCAGGCCGCGACAACAGTTGTGACGGGGGTGGGCGGCGGGGGCGGGAGAGGTGGCCGGAATGTCGTGGAGTGTCAAGGGGCGGCGCCCGGCGGCCGAGGGGCCGCGGGTTCGCCTCGGCGTCGTCTGAGTGTCAGTGGGCGACAGTAGGGTGGGGTGTATGGCCGATCCCTCCAGCTACCGCCCTCAGCCGGGCGCGATCCCGGAGTCCCCGGGGGTGTACAAGTTCCGCGACGAGCACCGTCGGGTGATCTACGTCGGGAAGGCGAAGAGCCTGCGGCAGAGGCTGGGGAGCTACTTCCAGGACCTCGCGGGACTGCACCCGCGCACCCGGACGATGGTGACGACGGCCGCGTCGGTGGAGTGGACCGTGGTGTCCACGGAGGTCGAGGCGCTGCAGCTGGAGTACTCCTGGATCAAGGAGTACGACCCGCGGTTCAACGTGAAGTACCGCGACGACAAGAGCTACCCGTACCTCGCGGTGACGATGAACGAGGAGTACCCGCGGGTCCAGGTGATGCGGGGTCAGAAGAAGAAGGGCGTGCGGTACTTCGGCCCGTACGGGCACGCGTGGGCGATCCGGGACACGGTGGACCTGCTGCTGCGGGTGTTCCCGGTGCGGACGTGCTCGGCGGGGGTGTTCAAGAACGCGGCGCGCACGGGACGGCCGTGTCTGCTGGGGTACATCGGGAAGTGCTCGGCGCCGTGCGTGGCGAAGGTCTCCGCCGAGGAGCACCGCGAACTGGCCGAGGAGTTCTGCGACTTCATGACCGGGCGGACGGGGACGTACCTGCGCCGCCTGGAGAAGCAGATGGTGGCCGCGGCCGACGAGATGGAGTACGAGCGGGCGGCCCGCCTGCGGGACGACATCGAGGCCCTGAAGAAGGCCATGGAGAAGAGCGCGGTGGTCCTCGCGGACGCGACGGACGCCGACCTGATCGCGGTCGCGGAGGACGAGCTGGAGGCGGCCGTCCAGATCTTCCACGTGCGGGGCGGCCGGGTGCGGGGCCAGCGCGGGTGGGTCACGGACCGGGTGGAGGAGGTGACGACCGCCGGCCTCGTGGAGCACGCCCTCCAGCAGCTCTACGGCGAGGAGAGCGGGGACGCGGTGCCGAAGGAGGTGCTGGTTCCGGCACTGCCGGAGCCGGTGGAGCCGGTCCAGGAGTGGCTGGCCGGGCGGCGCGGCGCCGGTGTCTCCCTGCGGATCCCGCAGCGCGGCGACAAGCGGGCCCTGATGGAGACCGTCGCGCGCAACGCGCAGCAGGCTCTGGCGCTGCACAAGACGAAGCGGGCCTCCGACCTCACGACCCGCTCCCGCGCGCTGGAGGAGATCGCCGAGGCCCTGGACCTGGACAGCGCGCCCCTGCGTATCGAGTGCTTCGACATCTCCCACCTCCAGGGCGACGACGTCGTGGCCTCCATGGTCGTCTTCGAGGACGGCTTGGCCCGCAAGAGCGAGTACCGGCGCTTCCAGATCAAGGGGTTCGAGGGCCAGGACGACGTCCGCTCGATGCACGAGGTGATCACCCGCCGCTTCCGCCGCTACCTCGCGGAGAAGGAGCGCACCGGCGAGTGGACCGACGACGAGCCCCCGGCCGACGGCGCCACCCCGGCCGGCACCGACACCCCTGCTGCCCCTGACGGCGTCACCCCGCCCGCCCCCACGACCCCCGCCACCCCCGGCAACGCCTTCACCGAGGAAGACGGCCGTCCCAAGAAGTTCGCCTACCCCCCACAGCTCCTGGTCGTCGACGGCGGCCAGCCCCAGGTGGCCGCGGCCAAGCGCGCGCTGGACGAGCTGGGGATCGACGACATCGCGGTGTGCGGCCTGGCCAAGCGCCTCGAAGAGGTGTGGCTGCCGGGCGAGGACGACCCCGTGGTCATGCCACGCACCAGCGAGGGCCTGTACCTTCTGCAACGCGTGCGCGACGAGGCGCACCGGTTCGCGATCACTTATCAGCGCACCAAACGGGCCAAGAGGTTCCGCGCGGGCCCGCTGGACGACGTACCGGGACTGGGCGAGACCCGTAAACAGGCGCTGATCAAGCACTTCGGCTCGGTGAAAAAGCTGCGTTCCGCAACGATCGACCAGATCTGTGAGGTTCCGGGCATAGGTCGTAAGACGGCTGAAACCATCGCCGCGGCCCTCGACCGGGCGGCCCCCGCGGCCCCCGCTGTCAACACGGCCACGGGAGAGATCATGGAAGACGAAGAACGGGGTCAGGAGCCATGACCGAGCACGAAGCACGCCAGGAAGACGGAGCACAGGTGAGTACCGACACCCCATCGCCCGGGATCCCCGAAGCGGCGATCCCCGAGCTGGTGATCATCTCCGGCATGTCAGGGGCAGGCCGTTCCACGGCCGCCAAGTGTCTGGAGGACCTCGGCTGGTTCGTCGTCGACAACCTGCCGCCCGCCCTGATCCCCACCATGGTGGAGCTGGGCGCCCGCTCCCAGGGGAACGTGGCGAGGATCGCGGTCGTCGTGGACGTCCGCGGCCGGCGCTTCTTCGACAACCTCCGGGAGTCCCTGGCCGACCTGGAGTCCAAGCACGTCACCCGCCGGATCGTGTTCCTGGAGTCCTCGGACGACGCCCTGGTGCGCCGCTTCGAGGGAGTGCGCCGCCCGCACCCCCTCCAGGGCGACGGCCGCATCGTCGACGGCATCGCCGCCGAACGCGAGCTGCTGCGCGAGCTGCGCGGGGACGCCGACCTGGTGATCGACACCTCCAGCCTCAACGTCCACGAGCTGCGCGCCAAGATGGACGCCCAGTTCGCGGGCGAGGAGGAGCCCGAGCTGCGGGCCACCGTCATGTCGTTCGGGTTCAAGTACGGCCTCCCGGTCGACGCCGACCTGGTCGTCGACATGCGCTTCCTGCCCAACCCGCACTGGGTCCCGGAGCTGCGTCCCTACACCGGGCTCAACGAGGAGGTCGCCGCGTACGTCCTCAGCCAGCCCGGCGCGAAGGAGTTCCTGGACCGGTACACGGAGCTTCTCCAGCTGATTGCCGCGGGCTACCGTCGTGAGGGCAAGCGGTACGTGACCGTCGCCGTCGGCTGTACGGGCGGCAAGCACCGGTCCGTGGCGATGTCGGAGAAGCTCGCCGCGCGACTCGCGGCCGAGGGCGTGGAGACGGTGGTCGTACACCGGGACATGGGACGGGAATGACAGGACGTACTCCGCGGCTGGGCCGGCTGCGCAGGGGGGGGCCCGAGGGACAGTCGGGGCGGGCGGGCCGGCCGGTCGAGGTGCGCGGGGCGAGGCCGCGCCGCAGGGGCGCCCAGCCCAAGGTCGTCGCGCTCGGCGGCGGCATGGGCCTGTCGGCCTCGCTCGCCGCACTGCGCCGGATCACCGGCGACCTCACCGCCGTCGTCACCGTCGCCGACGACGGCGGCTCCAGCGGGCGGCTGCGGGACGAGCTGGGCGTGCTGCCGCCCGGCGACCTGCGCAAGGCGCTCGCCGCGCTGTGCGGGGACGACGACTGGGGGCAGACCTGGGCGCGGGTCGTGCAGCACCGCTTCCAGTCCCAGGGGGAGATCAACGGGCACGCGGTCGGCAACCTCCTGATCGTCGCCCTGTGGGAACAGCTCGGGGACCACGTCCAGGCGCTCGACCTGGTCGGCAAGCTGCTGGGGGCGCACGGCAGGGTGCTGCCGATGTCGGCCGTCCCGCTGGAGCTCCAGGCGCTGGTCAAGGGGCACGACCCGGCGCGGCCGGACGACGTGGACACCGTGCGCGGGCAGGCGACGGTGGCGCTGACGCCCGGCGAGGTGCAGTCCGTGCACGTCGTGCCGCACGACCCGCCCGCCGTGCCGGAGGCGGTGGCGGCCGTCATGGACGCCGACTGGGTGGTTCTGGGGCCCGGCTCCTGGTTCTCCTCCGTCATCCCCCACCTGCTGGTCCCGGAGCTGCTGGACGCGCTGACCGCGACCAAGGCGCGCCGGGTCCTCTCGCTGAATCTCGCCCCGCAGCCGGGCGAAACAGACGGGTTCTCCCCGCAGCGTCATTTGGAGGTTTTGGGGCGACACGCCCCTAAACTCGCCCTGGACGTGGTGCTGGCCGACGAGGCCGCCGTGCCCGACCGCGAATCCCTGACCGACGCCGCCAAACCGTTCGGGGCCGCGGTCGAGCTGGCGCCGGTGGCCCGGCCCGACGGGACTCCGCGGCATGACCCGGAGCTGCTGGCCGCCGCGTACGACCGTATTTTTCGGATGCATGGAAGGATCGGCCCATGGCGATGACGGCAGCGGTGAAGGACGAGATCTCCCGGCTCCCCGTCACCCGGACCTGCTGCAGAAAAGCGGAGGTCTCGGCCATCCTGCGGTTCGCCGGCGGCCTGCACCTGGTGAGCGGGCGGATCGTGATCGAGGCGGAGCTGGACACGGCGATGGCGGCCCGCCGGCTCAAGCGGGACATCCTGGAGATCTTCGGGCACAGCTCGGAGCTGATCGTGATGGCGCCGGGCGGGCTGCGCAGGGGTTCGCGGTACGTCGTGCGGGTGGTCGCCGGCGGTGACCAGCTCGCGCGCCAGACGGGCCTGGTGGACGGCCGCGGCCGGCCCATCCGGGGCCTGCCCCCGCAGGTCGTCTCCGGGGCCACCTGCGACGCCGAGGCGGCCTGGCGCGGGGCCTTCCTCGCGCACGGTTCGCTCACCGAGCCGGGGCGCTCGTCGTCCCTCGAAGTGACCTGCCCGGGTCCCGAGGCCGCGCTCGCCCTCGTCGGGGCCGCGCGCCGGCTGTCCATCGGGGCGAAGGCCCGCGAGGTGCGGGGCGTGGACCGGGTCGTGGTCCGCGACGGCGACGCGATCGGGGCGCTGCTCACCCGGCTCGGGGCGCACGAGTCGGTGCTGGCCTGGGAGGAGCGCCGGATGCGCCGCGAGGTGCGCGCCACCGCGAACCGCCTCGCCAACTTCGACGACGCGAACCTGCGCCGTTCGGCCCGTGCCGCCGTCGCCGCCGGGGCCCGCGTCCAGCGCGCCCTGGAGATCCTGGGCGACGAGGTCCCCGAGCACCTCGCCGCCGCCGGGCGCCTGCGCATGGACCACAAGCAGGCGTCCCTCGAAGAGCTGGGCGCCCTCGCCGACCCGCCGCTCACCAAGGACGCCGTCGCCGGCCGCATCCGCCGTCTGCTCGCGATGGCCGACAAGCGCGCCAGCGACCTCGGAATCCCGAGCACGGAGGCGAACCTCAGCGAGGAACTGGCGGACAACTTGGCAGGCTGAGGCCCCGGTACACAACTGGCCCCCAGCACAACTGCCCCCACACATAGCTGCCCCCGCACACACGTGCCGGCGCGCTTGTCGCGGGGGCGAGCACAGCCAGCCACAGAGGCGCCGCCCCACACACGAGGCGGCGCCTCTCCGCTCCCCGGAGGCCGGACCGCGCCCCGACGGTGGCCCCTGCGCCGCGCCGCCGGCGTCTCCGCTCCCCGGAGGCCGGGCCGAGCCCCCTTGCACCGCCGGGTCGGGCCGCGCCCCCCTTGCACCGCCGGGTCGGGCCGAGCCCCCCTTGCGCCGCCGGGTCGGGCCGCGCCCCCTTGCACCGCCGGGCCGGACCGCGCCCCCCTTGCCCCGCCGGGCGCCTACCCCGCCCGGCCCGGCCAGGCGCCCGCCTCGCCCGCCCGCCCGGCCCCCTCGCATCGCCGGGCGCTCTCCTCACACTGCCCGGCGCCGCCTCGCCCGCCCCGGCCCCCCCGTACACCGGCGGGCGCCCCCTCGCTCCTCCCACCGCCAGTCGCCCACACACCGCCGCGCGCCCCCTCACACCGCCCGGCGGAGCCCCGCTCCAGCCCGGCTTGAGTGGCGCTGGAGACCGGCGCTCTTCGGCCGGCCGCCCCGCCGAGGACCGGTCGAGAACCGGCCCAGGACAGCCCCAGGACCGCCGCCCCCGCAGCGCCACTTGACGCCCCGCCGGCTCCCCCGACGTCCTTCCCGCCACCCCTCCCATCACCCCACCCGCCCCAACCCCCCATACCCAGAACCCCCCTGACGCCCCGTCACCCACCCCCTCAAGATTGACCCATACGTGCGACTTACCCCCGAGGCCCCCTTGACGGGGAGATGTCGGTGTCATGAGCCTGGCACCTGTTCGTGGATGTGGAGGACCAGGGCTAGGGGAGTTCATGAGACGCAGAGCGAGATCGATCCTCGCTGTAGGGGCGCTGCTGGCCGGCGGAGCCACCGTGGCGCCGATCGCGCAGGCGCAGCAGGGGCAGCAGACGCAGCAGGGGGAGACGCGGGGCGGGGACGAGGTCAAGGTCTTCCGGGCCGAAGTCACCAAGGCCCAGGTGCCGTTGCTGCTCGCGGCGGGCCAGGACGGGCACGAGCTCAGCGAGACCGTGCCGGACAAGGGCACGGCCACCGTCGAGGTCTATCTGACCGACGGTCAGGCGAAGGCGCTGGAGGGACAGGGCGTCGGCCTCACCGAGCACGAGCTGTCCGCGAAGGCGGAGCGGCGGGTGGACGCCGCGGCGGACGGGGTCTTCCGCCCGTACAGCGGCAGCGGCGGCCTGAAGGAGGAGATCGTCAGGGCGGGGCAGGACAACCCCGGCCTGACCAAGGTGGTCTCCATCGGCAAGACCGTGAACGGCCAGGACATCCTCGCGCTGAAGCTCACCAAGAACGCGAAGAAGAGCAAGGACGGCAGCAAACCGGCCGTCCTGTACCTCTCCAACCAGCACGCGCGCGAGTGGATCACCCCGGAGATGACCCGGCGGCTGATGCACCACTACCTGGACAACTACCGGACGGACCAGCGGATCAGGAAGCTGGTCGACTCGACCGAGCTGTGGTTCGTGCTCTCGGCCAACCCCGACGGCTACGACCACACGTTCAAGGACTCCTCGACCCGCCTGTGGCGCAAGAACCTGCGCGACGTCAACGGCGACGGCGTCATCTCGACCGGCGACGGCGTCGACCTGAACCGCAACTTCGCCTACAAGTGGGGCTACGACGACGAGGGTTCGTCCCCGAACCCCACCAGCGAGACCTACCGCGGCGCGGGCCCGTCCTCCGAGCCGGAGACGAAGGCGCTGGACGCGTTCGAGAAGCGGATCGGCTTCGAGTACGGCATCAACTACCACTCCGCGGCCCAGCTGATCCTGTACGGCGTCGGCTGGCAGGTCGCCACGAACACCCCGGACGACGTCGCCTACCGGGCGCTCGCCGGGACCCCCGAGAACCCGGCGGTCCCGGGCTACCGCCCGCAGGTGTCCTCGGAGCTCTACACCACCAACGGCGAGGCGGACGGCCACGCGTCGAACGTCAACGGGGTCGCGATGTTCACCCCCGAGATGTCGACCTGCCAGACGGCCTCGAACCTGGACCCGAACGACCAGTGGAACGCGGCCGACTGCCGCTCGGTCTTCAACTTCCCGGACGACGAGAAGCTGATCCAGCAGGAGTTCGCGAAGAACATCCCCTTCGCGCTCTCCGTCGCCGAGTCCGCCGCGACCCCGGACCGGCCGAAGTCCCCGGTCGGCACGCCCGCCGCCGACTTCACGCTCGCCCCCTTCACCACCTCGTACGCGCGCGGCGCCGACCAGGAGGTCTCCGTCGTCGCCCGCAAGGCGCTGCGCGACAAGCGGCTCACCTACCGCGTCGACGGCGGCCGTCCGCACAGCACGGCGCTGAGGGCGTGGAAGGGCGGCGAGACGTTCGGCGGCGAGGACAACCTCTACTTCGACGAGTACCGGGCGAAGGTCAGGGGCGGCCGACCCGGCGACAAGGTCGAGGTGTGGTTCACCGGCGTCACGAAGGCCGGCAAGCGCGTCACCAGCGCCCGCTTCACGTACACGGTCGCTCCGCGCGCCACGGCGGACACGCTGGTCGTCGCCGAGGAGGGCGCCGCCGCGACGCAGGCGCGGGTGTACGTCGACGCGCTGGGGGCCAACGGCCGCAGGGCGGTCGTGTGGGACGTCGCGAAGCAGGGCGTGCCCGACGCGCTCGGCGTCCTCAAGCACTTCAGGACCGTCGTCCACTACACGGGCGCGGCCGTCCCCGGCAACCCGACGCAGCTCGAACTGCGGGCCTACCTCAACGAGGGCGGCAAGCTCGTCGAGGCCGGTGAACAGGCGGGCGGCGAGGTCGACCTCGGCGACGGCACCCCCTCCGACGACTTCAGCCAGTACTACCTGGGCGCCTACTCGCGGACGTCCGTCTCGGGCGCGACCGGCTTCACCGGCGCGGGCCGGCTGAACGGCTTCGCGGGCCTGCTCGCCGGCGCCCCCGGCAACCCCCTCGACACGGCCGGCACCTACAGCGTCACCTCCGACGAACTCCCGGCCGACCAGTACCCCCAGTTCGCCGGCGCGGGCGCGGGCCGGTACGCCGGGGCGGTCAACCCCTACGGGCCGTACTCGGGGTCGTACATGGCCGCGGCCGTCCACACGGACGACGCCTACAAGCGGCTGACCCGGACCGTCGACCTCACCTCGGTCACCGCGGGTCAGCAGCCGACGCTGCGGGCGCGGCTGTTCTGGGACACCGAGAAGGGGTACGACAACGCGTTCGTCGAGGCCCACACCGCCGGCGGCGCCGACTGGACGACCCTGCCGGAGAAGAACGGCGCGAGCGGCACCGCCGTCCCGGCGGAGTGCGGCGCCGGGTTCTACCTCGGGGAACACCCCTGGCTGAGCCACTACCTGACCCTGACGGGCGGCGCCTGCACCGCCACCGGGACCTCCGGCTCCTGGAACGCCTTCACCGGCACCTCCACCGGCTGGCAGCTCGTCGAGTTCGACCTGAGCGCGTACGCCGGCAAGCGCGTCGAGCTGTCCTTCGCCTACGTCTCCGACCCGGCCACCGGCGGCCACGGCGTGTTCCTGGACGACGCCTCGGTCGTCGTCGGCGGTACGGACACCGGTACCGAGGGCTTCGAGACGTCGCTGGGCGCCTGGCAGGTCACCGGCCCGCCGGCGGGCAGTCCGGCGGTGCTGAAGGACTGGACGCGCACGGGCGCGCTGTTCCAGACGTACGGCGCGATCACCACCGACGACACCGTGCTCCTCGGCTTCGGCCTGGAGCACCTGACGTCGGCGGCGGAGCGCAAGGCGCTCATCGGAAAGGCCCTCGCCTCACTTGAGAGGTGAATCGGCCCGGTCAAGGGAAGCCCGTGATTCGTAACCGAATCGTGTGAAAGGGCTTCCGGGTCCTGGCGGTCCGTACCCCTACTGGGGGGTACGGACCGCCTCGCCGCGTATGGCACGACTCGATGTCACCGCCGACCTCATCGGGAGGTAGGGTCGTGGGTGGTCGGGGACATCCCAAAAACAGCTCGCCGGCGACGAAGGCCGGCGTACCAACGAGGAGATCGGTTCGTGACGATCCGCGTAGGCATCAACGGCTTCGGCCGCATCGGCCGCAACTACTTCCGCGCGCTGCTGGAGCAGGGTGCGGACATCGAGATCGTGGCTGTCAACGACCTGGGTGACACCGCGACCACCGCTCACCTGCTCAAGTACGACACCATCCTGGGCCGCCTCAAGGCCGAGGTGTCGCACACCGCCGACACCATCACGGTCGACGGCCACACCATCAAGGTGCTCTCGGAGCGCAACCCCGCCGACATCCCGTGGGGCGAGCTGGGCGTCGACATCGTCATCGAGTCCACCGGCATCTTCACGAAGAAGGCCGACGCCGCGAAGCACCTCGCCGGCGGCGCCAAGAAGGTCCTCATCTCGGCCCCGGCCAAGGACGAGGACATCACCATCGTGATGGGCGTCAACCAGGACAAGTACGACGCGGCCAACCACCACGTCATCTCCAACGCCTCCTGCACGACCAACTGCGTCGCGCCGATGGCCAAGGTTCTCGACGAGAACTTCGGCATCGTCAAGGGCCTGATGACGACGGTCCACGCGTACACCAACGACCAGCGCATCCTGGACTTCCCGCACTCGGACCTGCGCCGCGCCCGCGCCGCCGCCGAGAACATCATCCCGACCACGACCGGTGCCGCCAAGGCCACCGCCCTGGTCCTGCCCCAGCTCAAGGGCAAGCTCGACGGCATCGCGATGCGCGTCCCGGTCCCCACCGGCTCCGCCACCGACCTCGTCGTCACCCTCCAGCGCGAGGTCACCAAGGACGAGGTCAACGCCGCGTTCAAGAAGGCGTCCGAGGACGGCCCCCTCAAGGGCTACCTGGCCTACACCGAGGACGAGATCGTCTCCTCGGACATCGTCAGCGACCCGGCCTCCTGCACCTTCGACTCCTCCCTGACCATGGTCCAGGAGGGCAACACGGTGAAGATCCTCGGCTGGTACGACAACGAGTGGGGCTACTCCAACCGCCTCGTCGACCTCACGGTCTTCGTCGGCGGCCAGCTCTGATCACCGCCTGACAGGCACCGCACAGATGTGAGCCGCAGGGCTCGGGCAGCAGACGAGGACGCGCTGCCCGAGCCCTGACGTGCGTCACCGCCCTCGTACGATCAAGAGCACCACCCACTGGAGACTGCATTGAAGACGATCGACGATCTCCTCGCCGAAGGCGTGTCCGGCAAGCGCGTCTTCGTGCGCGCCGACCTCAACGTCCCGCTGGCCGACGGCCTCATCACCGACGACGGCCGGATCCGCGCCGTGCTGCCCACGATCAAGGCCCTCGCCGAGGCGGGCGCCAAGGTCGTCGTCGCCTCGCACCTCGGCCGCCCCAAGGGCGCCCCGGACCCCGCGTTCTCGCTGCTGCCCGCCGCCGAACGGCTCGGTGAACTCCTCGACGCCCCCGTCGCCTTCGCGCAGGACACCGTCGGCCCCGCCGCCCACGACGCCGTGAACGGCCTCGAACCCGGCCAGGTCGCCGTCGTCGAGAACCTGCGCTTCAACGCGGGCGAGACCAGCAAGGACGACACCGAGCGCGGCGAGTTCGCCGACCGGCTCGCCGCTCTCGCGGACGTCTACGTCGGCGACGGCTTCGGCGCCGTACACCGTAAGCACGCCTCCGTCTTCGACCTGCCGGGCAAGCTCCCGCACTACGCCGGCTACCTCATCGCCACCGAGGTCGGCGTCCTCAAGAAGCTCACCGAGGACGTCCAGCGGCCCTACGTCGTCGCGCTCGGCGGCTCCAAGGTCTCCGACAAGCTCGCCGTCATCGACCAGCTCCTGGGCAAGGCCGACCGCATCCTCATCGGCGGCGGCATGGCCTTCACCTTCCTCAAGGCCCAGGGCCACGAGGTCGGCGCCTCGCTGCTCCAGGAGGACCAGATCCCGGCCGTCACCGAGTACCTGGAGCGCGCCCAGAAGCAGGGCGTCGAACTGGTCGTCCCCGTCGACGTCGTCGTCTCGCCCGGCTTCCCGGACCTCAAGGCCAAGGCGCCCACCGAGCACACCGCCGTCGACGCCGGCGCGATGCCCGAAGGGCAGCTCGGGCTCGACATCGGCCCGAAGACCGGCGCCCTGTACGCGTCCAGGCTCGCCGACGCCGCGACCGTCTTCTGGAACGGTCCCATGGGCGTCTTCGAGCACCCCGACTACGCCGAGGGCACCAAGGCGGTCGCCCAGGCACTCATCGACTCGGACGGCTTCACCGTCGTCGGTGGCGGAGACTCCGCCGCCGCCGTGCGCACCCTCGGCTTCGACGAGAACGCGTTCGGCCACATCTCGACCGGCGGGGGTGCTTCCCTCGAATACCTGGAGGGCAAGACGCTCCCCGGTCTCGCCGCACTGGAGGACTGAACCCCGATGACCACCCGCACGCCGCTGATGGCGGGCAACTGGAAGATGAACCTCAACCACCTCGAGGCCATCGCCCACGTCCAGAAGCTCGCCTTCGCCCTGGCCGACAAGGACTACGAGGCCGTCGAGGTCGCCGTCCTCGCGCCCTTCACCGACCTGCGCTCCGTGCAGACCCTGGTCGACGGCGACAAGCTGAAGATCAAGTACGGTTCCCAGGACATCTCCGCGCACGACTCCGGCGCCTACACCGGCGAGATCTCCGGCCCGATGCTCGCCAAGCTCAAGTGCGCCTACGTCGCCGTCGGCCACTCCGAGCGCCGCCAGTACCACGCCGAGACCGACGACATCGTCAACGCCAAGGTCAAGGCCGCGTTCAAGCACGGGATCACCCCGATCCTGTGCGTCGGCGAGGAGCTTGAGGTCCGCGAGGCCGGCAACCACGTCGCCCACACCCTCGCCCAGGTCGAGGGCGGCCTCAAGGACGTCGCCGCCGAGCAGGCCGAGACCATCGTCATCGCCTACGAGCCCGTCTGGGCCATCGGCACCGGCAAGGTCTGCGGCGCCGGCGACGCGCAGGAGGTCTGCGGCGCGATCCGGGGCAAGCTCTCCGAGCTGTACGGCCAGGAACTCGCCGACAAGGTCCGCATCCAGTACGGCGGCTCCGTCAAGGCGGGCAACGTCGCCGAGATCATGGCGCAGGCCGACATCGACGGCGCGCTGGTCGGCGGCGCCTCGCTCGACGCCGACGAGTTCGTCAAGATCGTGCGCTTCCGCGACCAGTGAGTATGCGGTAGCCGGGATCCGTCGTACCCTTGCGGGGACTTTAGGGGGTATCCACTAGAGTCCCCGTCGTCCATCTGAATCCGAGGAAGTTGGTCCAGCCGTGGTTTTGGGGTTCTCGATCGCCCTGATCGTCTTCAGCCTGCTGCTGATGCTGCTCGTGCTGATGCACAAGGGGAAGGGCGGCGGCCTCTCCGACATGTTCGGCGGCGGTATGCAGTCCTCCGTCGGCGGCTCCTCGGTCGCCGAGCGCAACCTCGACCGCATCACCGTCGTGGTCGGTCTGCTCTGGTTCGCCTGCATCATCGTCCTCGGGCTCCTCATGAAGACGAACAACTGAGCGTCGTCCCGCAGCACATCCGGTACGCAAGGCCCCATGTTCGGTACGCGCCCTCGGGCGCGGCCTATCATGGGGCTTGCGTCTGTGTGCGGTAACTCCAATCACAGGACGCGCGTTGGGCCTTAGGCTGGTTGGTCTTACGTAGACTGTGGCGCTCGCAGCGGAGCGAAACGCCGACTCGCTCCGCGGCACCATCACGCAGGGAGTTACGACCGTGG
Organism: Streptomyces roseirectus; assembly: GCF_014489635.1. NCBI lineage: Bacteria > Bacillati > Actinomycetota > Actinomycetes > Kitasatosporales > Streptomycetaceae > Streptomyces > Streptomyces roseirectus. Next base: position 7,129,059 of record NZ_CP060828.1, read on the forward strand.
CAAGTGGCAACGCGATCCGAGGAAGCCGGGTCGGGGCGGGGCCGATGGGCGAGGCCGAGCGGGGCGAGTCCGCGCCCCGACTGCGCATCTCCTTCTGGTGCTCCAACGGGCATGAGACGCAGCCGAGTTTCGCGAGCGATGCGCAGGTGCCGGAGACGTGGGACTGTCCTCGGTGCGGGTTCCCTGCGGGGCAGGACCGGGACAATCCGCCGGCTCCGCCGCGGACCGAGCCGTACAAGACGCATCTCGCGTATGTGCGGGAGCGGCGTAGTGATGCGGATGGTGAGGCGATTCTGGCTGAGGCGTTGGCCAAGTTGCGGGGAGAGATTTAGGTCCACTGTGGGTGCCGCGGTCTGTGGGTTTTAGGCTGCGGCGCCGTCGTGGTTGTTCGCGCAGTTCCCCGCGCCCCTAAAAAACAGCAGGTCACCCTGCGTTGTCAGTGGGCGTCTTTAGTGTGGGGGCATGACTGGGTTCTGGGTGTTGTGGGGTGCGGCTGTGGTGTCGCGGTTTGGGGATGCTTTGCGGGGGGCCGCGCTGCCGTTGTTGGCTGTGCGGTTGACGGATGATCCGGTGGTTGTTGCTTCGGTTACCGCTTGTGGGTATGTGCCCTGGTTGTTGTTCGGGCTGGTGGGTGGGGCCTTGGCGGATCGGGTGGATCAGCGGCGGGCCATGTGGGTGGTGGATGTGGTGCGGGGAGTTCTCGTTGCCGGGTTCGCTGTTGCTGTGGCGGGTGGGTATGCCTCTGTCGGGTTGTTGCTCGGGCTTGCTTTTGCGCTGACTACTCTTCAGACGCTCTTCGACAATGCGGCTACCGCGTTGTTGCCGGCGGTGGTGGGGCGGGGGCAACTCGGGGGTGCCAACGCTCGGTTGATGACGGGTCAGCAGGTTGTGGGTGGGCTGGTGGGGGTACCTGTGGCGGCGGTGTTGGTCGGGGTGGGGGTGGCGGTGCCGTTCGCGGTGGATGCGGTGAGTTATTTCGTGGCTGCCGGGCTTATCGCCTCGCTGCGGGTGCGGGTTCCTGCGCGGGGGGTGCGGGCTGGCGGGAGTACGTTGCGGGGGGAGATTCGGGACGGGTTGCGGGTGTTGTGGCGGGAGCCGGTGTTGCGGGCTGCTTCGGTGGCGAATTTGTTGTGCAACGTTGGGATGAGTGCGTTGATCGCGACGCTGGTGCTGCATGTGACGCGGTGGCTGGATGCGGGGGATGGTGGGTACAGCGCTGTGTTGACCGCGTTTGCCGTTGGTGCGATCGGTGGGGGGTTTGTTGCGCAGCGCGTTGGGAGATGGCTCGGGCGGGCGCGGGCGTTGATGGTGTGTGGGGCGGTGCAGGTGGTGGCGCTGGGGTGCATGGGGTCCGTGCGGCATCTCACGGTGTCGGTCGTGGCCATGCTGGTGTTCGGGGTGATGAACATGGTGTGGAACGTCAACGAGGTGACGCTCACTCAGGAACGTAGCCCCGAGGGGATGTTGGGGCGGATCTCGGCTGCCGGGCGGACGGCCGCGTACGTCGGGACGCCGTTCGGGGCGCTGCTCGGCGGGGTGGTCGCGAGCGCGTTCGGGCTCAATGTGCCGGTGTTGTCGGCGGCTGCTCTCATCGGCCTTGCCGTCGTCTCGCTGATCCCGGCCGGGCGGGTGGACGTGAGGGCCGGTGCGGTGGAGGAGGGGGTGGTGGTGCCGGGGTGAGAGAAGTCGGGCCCCGGCTCCTGGGGAGACGGGGCCCGGAGGTCATGCCGTGGCCGGAGGATACAGAGCCCTCGGCAACTGGGACGCGGCCGGCTGGTCCAGGAGCCACAGGGTGCGGGCCGTGCCCCGGGCGCCCGCGGCGGGCGCCTGGATCTCACCGGCGCCGGAGAGGGCGATGGCCGCCGCCTGGGCCTTGTCCTCACCGGCCGCGAGGAGCCAGACCTCCTTGGCCGCGCGGATCGCGGGGAGGGTGAGGGTGACCCGGGTGGGCGGGGGCTTGGGGGCTCCCCGCACGCCGACCACCGTGCGGACCTCCTCGCGGACGGCGGGGAGTTCGGGGAACAGCGAGGCGACGTGGGTGTCCGGACCCACGCCCAGCATCAGGATGTCGAACGCCGGGACCACGCCGTGCAGTTCGGCCGACCTCGCCAGCTCCTCGGCGTACGCCTCCGCCGCCGCCTCGACGTCCGAGCCGTACTCGCCGTCCGACGCGGGCATGGCGTGCACGCGCTTCGGGTCCAGCGGGACGGAGTCGAGGAGGGCTTCGCGGGCCTGGGTGACGTTGCGGTCCGGGTCGCCCTCGGGGAGGAAGCGTTCGTCGCCCCACCACAGGTCGAGGCGGGACCAGTCGACGGCGTCCCGGGCGGGGGCCGCGGCGAGGGCGGCCAGCAGGCCGTTGCCGTTGCGGCCACCGGTCAGGACGATCGACGCGGTGCCCCGTGAGGACTGCGCGTCGACGATCTTCGTGATGAGGCGGGCGGCGGCTGCCTGCGCCATCAGGTCCTTGTCGCGGTGGACCACCAGCTGAGGTGCGTTGCTCATGGGGTGATGGCCTTCCTCACCGGCCCCGGCGCTTCGGCCGGTAGTACGGGAGCTTGCGCAGCCGCCGGGGGAGCGGGGGGAGTGACGCCACGGTCGGGTCCCCCGGTTCCGCCGTCGCCTCCGGCTCCAGCTCCGACTCCCTCGGGCTTCGCGGCCCCGGCACCCGTTCCGGTGCCGTCACTTTTTCGCGCTCCCTCGACGGAAGCGTCACTCTTCACGATCGCCACAGGCTCGGCGACAGCCGAACCCGTGCCCGAACCCGCAGCAGAACCCGCGGCCGTACCCGAGCCCGCAGCCGTGCCCGAACCCGAGCCCGCCCCCCGCGTCACCGGCGCCGGAAACGCCGTAGTCACCGACGAGTTCAGCCGCTCCACCCCGAACCGCAGCGCGGACGCGTACGTGTCGTCGGGGTCGAGCCGGCGCAGCTCCTCGGCGATGAGGTCGACGGTGTCGCGGCGCTTCAGGGCGACCGCGCGGTCGGGCTGCCCCTGTATGGAGAGGGTGGCCACGGAGCCGTCGGCGCGGTCGAGGGCGATGGGCCCGATGGACGTCGACATGCGGACGGCCGTGAGGCCGGGCCCCGCCGAGAGGGTGCGCCGGACGGGAACGTCGAGCCGGTCCGCCAGCCACATCGCCAGCAGTTCGCAGCTCGGGTTGAACTCCTCGCCCTCGACCTCGACGGCGGCCACCTCGCAGGTGACCTGGTCGAGCGCGGCGGCCAGCATCGAACGCCAGGGCGTGATCCGGGTCCAGGAGAGGTCCGTGTCGCCGGGCGCGTACGACTTCGCGCGGGCGGTCAGCTCGCGCACGGGCTGCTCGGCGGCGTAGGAGTCGGTGACCCTGCGCTGCGCGAGCGCGCCGAGCGGGTCGTTCGCGGGGTCGACCGGCGCGTTCACCGGCCACCAGACGACGACCGGCGCGTCGGGCAGGAGCAGCGGGAGGACGACGGACTGGGCGTGGTCGGAGACCTCGCCGTGCAGCCGCAGGACGACCGTCTCCCCGGTCCCGGCGTCCGCGCCGAGCAGGATCTCGGCGTCGATGCGGGACTGCATGCGGTCGCGCGGGGAGCGCGAGACGCGGCGGATGACGACGAGCGTGCGCGAGGGGTGCTCGCGCGAGGCGTCACCGGCGGCCTTGAGGGCGTCGTACGCGTTCTCCTCGTCGGTGACGATGACGAGGGTGAGGACCATGCCGACGGCCGGGGTGCCGATCTCGCGGCGGCCCTGGACGAGCGCCTTGTTGATCCGCCCGGCGGTGGTGTCCGTGAGGTCGGTCTTCATGGCCGGCGCCAGCTCCTTCCCTCACGGGCGAGCATCTCGTCCGCCTCGGCCGGGCCCCAGGTGCCCGCCGGGTACTGGGCCGGCTTGCCGTGGGTGTCCCAGTACTCCTCGATCGGGTCGAGGATGCGCCAGGACAGCTCGACCTCCTCGGTGCGCGGGAAGAGGTTCGAGTCGCCGAGCAGGACGTCGAGGATCAGCCGCTCGTACGCCTCCGGGGACGACTCCGTGAACGACTCGCCGTACGCGAAGTCCATCGAGACGTCCCGGATCTCCATCGACGTGCCCGGCACCTTGGAGCCGAAGCGGACGGTGACGCCCTCGTCGGGCTGGACGCGGATGACGATCGCGTTGGAGCCCAGCTCCTCGGTGGCCGTCGTGTCGAAGGGGGAGTGCGGGGCGCGCTGGAAGACGACCGCGATCTCGGTGACGCGGCGGCCGAGCCGCTTGCCGGTGCGCAGGTAGAAGGGGACGCCCGCCCAGCGGCGGTTGTCGATCTCGACCTTGATCGCGGCGTACGTGTCGGTCTTCGACGCCTTGTCGATGCCGTCCTCGTCGAGGTAGCCGATGACCTTCTCGCCGCCCTGCCAGCCGGCCGCGTACTGGGCGCGCACGGTGTCGCGGCCCAGGTCCTTGGGCAGCTTGACCGCGCCGAGCACCTTGGTCTTCTCGGCGGCGAGCGCGTCCGCGTCGAAGGAGGCGGGCTCCTCCATCGCGGTCAGCGCGAGCAGTTGGAGCAGGTGGTTCTGGATGACGTCACGGGCGGCGCCGATGCCGTCGTAGTAGCCCGCCCGGCCGCCGATGCCGATGTCCTCGGCCATCGTGATCTGGACGTGGTCCACGAAGGACCGGTTCCAGATCGGCTCGAACATCGTGTTGGCGAACCGCAGCGCCAGGATGTTCTGGACGGTCTCCTTGCCGAGGTAGTGGTCGATGCGGAAGACCTGGTCGGGGGCGAAGACCTCCTCGACCGTCGCGTTGAGCTCCTCGGCCGACTTCAGGTCGTGGCCGAACGGCTTCTCGATCACCGCGCGCCGCCAGGAGCCGCGCGACTGGTCGGCCAGGCCGTGCTTCTTCAGCTGCTGGATGACGACCGGGAAGGCGCCCGGCGGCACGGACAGGTAGAAGGCGAAGTTGCCGCCCGTGCCCTGCGCCTGGTCCAGCTCCTCGATGGTGTCGCGCAGCCGCTCGAACGCGTCGTCGTCGTCGAAGGTGCCCTGGACGAAGCGCATCCCCTGGAGGAGCTGCTGCCAGACCTCCTCACGGAACGGGGTACGGGCGTGCGCCTTGACCGCGTCGTGGACCTCGGCCGCGAAGTCCTCGTGCTCCCACTCGCGGCGGGCGAAGCCGACCAGGGAGAAACCGGGCGGAAGCAGACCGCGGTTGGCGAGGTCGTACACGGCGGGCATCAGCTTTTTACGTGACAAATCGCCCGTGACACCGAAGATGACAAGGCCCGACGGCCCCGCGATACGCGGGAGCCGTCGGTCTGCCGGGTCACGCAGCGGATTGCTGCTCGACAAGTGAAATCAGCCCTCCGAAGGAGCGAGGCGCTTCAGCTCCGCCTCGGTCGACTTGAGCAGGTCGTTCCAGGACTCCTCGAACTTCTGGACGCCCTCGTCCTCAAGGAGCTGGACCACGTCGTCGTACGAGATGCCCAGCTTCTCCACCGCGTCCAGCTCGGCGCGCGACTGCTCGTACGTGCCCGCGATCGTGTTGCCGGTGATCTGCCCGTGGTCCTCGGTGGCCAGCAGGGTGGCCTCCGGCATGGTGTTGACGGTGTTCGGCGCGACCAGGTCGTCCACGTACAGGGTGTCCTTGTACGCCGGGTCCTTCACACCCGTCGACGCCCACAGCGGACGCTGCTTGTTGGCGCCCGCCTTCTCCAGGGCCGCCCAGCGCTCGGAGGAGAAGACCTCCTCGTACGCCTGGTAGGCGAGGCGGGCGTTGGCGAGCGCGGCCTTGCCCTTGAGGGCCAGGGCCTCGTCGGTGCCCAGCGCGGTCAGGCGCTTGTCGATCTCGGTGTCCACGCGGGACACGAAGAAGGAGGCGACGGAGTGGATGCCGCCGAGGTCGATGCCCTTGGCCTTGGCCTTCTCCAGGCCGGCCAGGTAGGCGTCCATGACCTCGCGGTAGCGCTCAAGCGAGAAGATCAGCGTGACGTTGACGCTGATGCCGTGGCCGATCACCTCGGTGATCGCCGGGAGGCCCGCCTTCGTCGCCGGGATCTTGATCAGCGTGTTCGGCCGGTCCACCAGCCACGCGAGCTGCTTGGCCTCGGCGACCGTCGCCGTCGTCTCGTGCGCGAGGCGCGGGTCGACCTCGATCGAGACCCGGCCGTCCTGGCCGCCGGTCGCGTCGAAGACGGGGCGCAGGATGTCGGCGGCGTCACGGACGTCCGCCGTCGTGATCATCCGGATCGCTTCCTCGACGGTGACCTTGCGGGCGGCGAGGTCGGTGACCTGCTGCTCGTAGCCGTCGCCGGACGAGATCGCCTTCTGGAAGATCGACGGGTTGGTGGTGACGCCCACGACGTGCTGCTGGTCGATCAGCTCGGCGAGGTTGCCGGACGTGATCCGCTTGCGCGACAGGTCGTCCAGCCAGATCGCGACGCCCTCCTCGGAGAGGCGCTTCAGTGCGTCTGTCATGGAATTACATCTCCTACGTGTGTCGTATAAGGGCGTCAGCGCTGGGCGGCGGCCACGGATTCCCGCGCCTTGGCGGCCACGTTCTCGGCAGTGAAGCCGTACTCCTGGAAGAGGACCTTGCCGTCGGCCGAAGCGCCGAAGTGCTCCAGGGAAACGATGCGGCCCGCGTCACCGACGTACTTGTGCCACGTGAGCCCGATCCCGGCCTCGACGGCGACCCGCGCCTTCACCGAGGCGGGCAGGACCTCCGCGCGGTACTCGGCGGTCTGCTCCTCGAACCACTCCACGGACGGCATCGAGACCACGCGCGTCGGCGTGCCCTCGGCCTCAAGCACCTCCCGCGCGGCGACGGCCACATGGACCTCGGAACCGGTCGCGATCAGGATGACCTCAGGCGTGCCCGTGGACGCCTCGGTGTGGACGTAACCGCCCTTGACCGTGCCCTCGTTCGGCTCGTACGTCGGCACGCCCTGCCGGGTCAGCGCCAGGCCGTGCGGCGCCGAGACGCCGTACTCGCGCTTGCCGCGCCGCAGGATCTCGCGCCAGGCGATCGCCGTCTCGTTCGCGTCGGCCGGGCGGACCACGTTCAGGCCCGGGATCGCGCGCAGCGCGGCGATGTGCTCCACCGGCTGGTGGGTCGGGCCGTCCTCGCCGAGGCCGATCGAGTCGTGCGTCCACACGTACGTCACCGGCAGGTGCATCAGCGCGGACAGGCGCACGGCGTTGCGCATGTAGTCGGAGAACACGAGGAACGTGCCGCCGTAGATCCGGGTGTTGCCGTGCAGCGCGATGCCGTTCATCTCGGCGGCCATCGAGTGCTCGCGGATCCCGAAGTGGACCGTGCGGCCGTACGGGTTCGCCTCGCTGAGCGGGTTGTCCGCCGGGAGGAACGAGGACGACGCGTCGATCGTCGTGTTGTTGGAGCCCGCGAGGTCGGCCGAGCCGCCCCACAGCTCCGGGATCACCGCGCCGAGCGCCTGGAGGACCTTGCCGGACGCGGCACGCGTCGCGACACCCTTGCCCGCCTCGAAGACCGGAAGCTTCTCCTCCCAGCCCTCCGGCAGCTCGCCCGCGTTGATCCGGTCGAACTCCGCCGCGCGCTCCGGGTTGCTGTTGCGCCACTCCTGGAGGGACTTCTCCCACTCGGCCTTCGCCTGCCGGCCCCGGTCGAGCGCCTTGCGGGTGTGGGTGATGACCTCGTCCGCGACCTCGAAGCTCTGCTCCGGGTCGAAGCCCAGCACGCGCTTGGTCGCCGCCACCTCGTCGTCGCCGAGCGCCGAGCCGTGCGCGGCCTCGGTGTTCTGCGCGTTCGGGGCGGGCCAGGCGATGATCGAGCGCATCGCGATGAACGACGGCTTGTCCGTGACGGCCTTGGCCTGCTGGACGGCCTCGTAGATCGCGGCCGGGTCCAGGTCGCCGTTGGCCTGCGGGGCCACGCGCTGCACGTGCCAGCCGTACGCCTCGTACCGCTTCACGGTGTCCTCGGAGACGGCCGTCTCCGTGTCGCCCTCGATCGAGATGTGGTTGTCGTCCCACAGCAGGATCAGGTTGCCGAGCTTCTGGTGGCCGGCGAGGGAGGACGCCTCGGCGGAGATGCCCTCCTGGAGGCAGCCGTCGCCCGCGATGGCGTACACGAAGTGGTCGAAGGGGGAGGTGCCCTCGGGGGCGTCCGGGTCGAACAGGCCGCGCTCGTAGCGGGCCGCCATCGCCATGCCGACCGCGTTCGCGACACCCTGGCCCAGCGGACCCGTCGTCGTCTCGACGCCGGTCGTGTGGCCGTACTCCGGGTGGCCCGGGGTCTTCGAGCCCCAGGTGCGGAACGCCTTCAGGTCGTCCAGCTCCAGGCCGAAGCCGGCCAGGTACAGCTGGGTGTAGAGGGTCAGGGACGAGTGGCCCGCGGACAGCACGAAACGGTCGCGCCCGACCCAGTCGGCGTCGGCGGGGTCGTGCCGCATCACCTTCTGGAAGAGGGTGTAGGCGGCCGGAGCGAGGCTCATCGCCGTACCCGGATGGCCGTTCCCGACCTTCTGTACGGCATCGGCGGCCAGGACGCGCGCGGTGTCAACGGCCCGCTGGTCCAACTCGGTCCAGTCGAGGTCTGTGGTGGTCGGCTTGGTGCTCACCCTGGGTCAGGGCTCCTCTCCACATGTTCGTTTACCGGCTGCTCGGGCGCTCGCCCACCGGCTGCCGGTGCACTGGGTGCCCACCGGCCGTTGTCGAGCCTACCCCCGTAAGTACGTGCGGTTTCTCCCGTCCGTCCAGACTGCCGGGAGTCTCGGGGATCCGCCTGTCGACCGGGTTCCACGGGGCTTGGCATCTCAATACGCAGCCGGGGAGACGGGTGCTCAATCGAGCCTCCTCGCGGCCGATGAGCGCACCTCCGCGACACCGTCGGGGGACCCCTTCCAACACGGGGCACCCCCGCGAAGGCCGAGGTACGGGCAACGTCTAAAGTGGCGTGGTACGCGCGAGCCTTTACCGGGACTTCACACGGGACGGCTTGCTGGGATATCTCTTTCAGGGGTGTGCGTGACGGCCGTCGAATCCCGTCCAGCGGGGGTTATCGGTGCGAACCAGAGCCCGGTGCACCGGCCGTTCGGGGCCCGTGTCAAGGCGTTCGTGGCACTGACGAAGCCGAGGATCATCGAGCTGCTGCTGATCACCACCGTTCCGGTGATGTTCCTGGCGCAGGGGGGCGTTCCCGATCTCGGTCTCGTGCTGATCACCTGCCTCGCCGGTTACCTGTCCGCGGGCGGCGCGAACGCGCTGAACATGTACATCGACCGCGACATCGACGCGCTCATGGACCGCACCTCGCAGCGACCGCTGGTCACGGGGATGGTCTCGCCGCGCGAATGCCTCGCGTTCGGCATCACCCTCGCGATCGGCTCCACGCTCCTCTTCGGGCTCACCGTCAACTGGCTGTCCGCCTGGCTCGCCCTCGGGGCGCTCCTCTTCTACGTCGTCGTCTACACGATGATCCTCAAGCGGCGGACCTCCCAGAACATCATCTGGGGCGGGATCGCGGGCTGCATGCCGGTCCTCATCGGCTGGACCGCCGTCACGAACTCGCTCTCCTGGGCGCCGGTCATCCTCTTCCTCGTCATCTTCTTCTGGACGCCGCCGCACTACTGGCCGCTGTCCATGAAGGTCAAGGACGACTACGCGCGAGTCGGTGTGCCGATGCTCCCGGTCGTGGCTTCCAACAAGGTGGTTGCCCGGCAGATCGTCCTCTACAGCTGGGTGATGGTCGGGGTCTCCCTCCTCCTCACCCCCCTCGGGTACACCGGCTGGTTCTACACGGCCGTCGCGCTCGCCGCCGGTGGCTGGTGGCTGTGGGAGGCGCACGCGCTCCAGAACCGCGCCAAGGCCGAGGTCCAGGGCGCGAAGCTCAAGGAGATGCGGCTCTTCCACTGGTCGATCACCTATGTCTCCCTGCTGTTCGTCGCCGTCGCCGTGGACCCCTTCCTGCGCTGAGCCGCTTATTGCCGGTGTTTCCTACTCGCCGGTAGCATCCAGGTCATGGCAGACACGAAGACCGCAGACACGAAGACGGCGGACCGCCTGGACCGTACGGCGGCGAAGCTCGCCAAGCGCATCGGGACGTTCGCCAAGGCGCACGGCGGTGCCGAGGGGCAGGTCGCGTACATCGGCCGGCGCGGGGCGCGGATCGTGCTCGTCGGCGCGGACGGCGGATGGGGTGACGTGGTCGCCCCCTCCTACGACGTCGCCGTGGCCGCCGTCGAGAAGGCCGGGATCACCCGGCACGAGGAGTTCGACGGGGAGTTCGCCGCGAAGGTGGAGACCGGGCCGTACGAGTGGAAGCGGATGGCCGGGATCCAGATCGGGGGCTGAGGTCTTTTCCGGACGGCTCCCGCGTCAACCGCGACCTGACGCACGCCTCTTCCGTTAACCCCTGTGAGGGCACGCCACCTACAGGGAGACCGGATGATCGAGATGCCGTCCCTGGTGGATCAGTGCTGCCACGGGGTGCTCCGGACGGAGCTGGGGCTGGGGACGTTCGAGGCGCGGCTGGCGGAGGGCCCGCCCGCGGCCGGGACGACGTCGTTCGACACGCAGACCGGGTTCGCCGTGCGGCGCTGGTGTCCGCCCCTGCTGGGGCTGGAACCGCACTGCGCGCCCGCGCGTTATCTGGCCAGACGGCGTGAGCTGGGGGTGCTGGAGGCGGGGCGGCGGCTGCTCAGGGGCTCCGGGGTGACGACGTTCCTGGTCGACACGGGCCTGCCGGACGACCTCACCGGCCCCGCCGAACTCGCGGCCACGGCCGACGCCGACGCCCGGGAGATCGTCCGCCTCGAACCCCTCGCGGAGCAGGTCGCGGACACCTCGGGCACTGTCGACGCGTTCCTGGCGAACCTCGCGGAGTCCGTGCACGGCGCCGCCGCGAACGCCGTGGCCTTCGCCGCCGCGGGACACGCTGTCGCGCCTGAGCCGCCCGATGCCGGAGAGGTCCGGGGCGCGGCCGGCCGCTGGCTCGCGGGGCGCCGCGCCGGGGACGCCCTGCGCGACTCCGTCCTCCTGCGCCACCTGCTGTGGATCGCCCTCGCCTCGGGGCGCCCGCTGCAACTGCGGGTGGGCGGGGAGCTGCCGGTGGACTTCATCCGTACGACGACCGGGCTCGGGACGGATCTGGTCCTGCTCCACGCGTATCCCCGCCACCGGGAGGCGGCCCGGCTCGCCGCGGTGTACCCGCATGTGTACGTCGACTGCGGGACGGCGTTCCCGCACACCGGCGCCCGCGCGGCGGCCGTCCTCGCCGAGACCCTGGAGCAGGCGCCGTTCGGGAAGGCCCTCTACGCCAGCGGGGCCCGCGCGCTCCCGGAACTCCACCTCGTCGCCGCCCGGCTGTTCCAGGAGGCGGTGACACGGGTCTTCGGGGGGTGGGTGGCCGAGGGGGCCTGGTCGGTGGGGGACGCGCAGCGGGTCGCGGGGATGCTGGCGTCCGGGAACGCGCGCAGGGTCTACGGGCTCTAGGCCCGCGTGGCGACCGCGTCCGTCGGCTGTGCGGGCAGCTCGACCTCGTCGTACGCCCGCTCCCGCAGCGACAGCAGTACCCGCACGACCCAGATCCACATCACCGTCGACCCGAACATGTGGGCCCCCACCAGCACCTCGGGGAGGTTGGTGAAGTACTGGACATAGCCGATCGCCCCCTGCGCCAGCAGGATCACGAACAGTTCCCGGGTCCGGTTCAGGGGGCCCTTCGGGGCGTCGACGGCCTTGAGGACGAACCACAGCGCGAACGTGAGCGTCACGACGATCCAGGCGAGGACGGCGTGCAGCTTGGCGACCGTCTCCCAGTCGACCGGGATGCGGTCGACCTCGCTGGAGTCACCGGCGTGCGGCCCGGCCCCCGTGACGACCGTGCCGACCGCGATGAGCAGCACCGACGCGGCGACCAGCGACCAGACGAGCTGCTGGACGGCCTTGCCGACGAGCGGCCGGGGCGCGCCGTCCCCTTCCCGCGTCCGCTGCCACATCACCGCCGCGACGGCGATCAGCGCCGAGGAGAGCAGGAAGTGCGCGGCGACGGTGTAGGGGTTGAGCCCGACGAGGACGACGATGCCGCCGAGTACCGCGTTGCCCATGACCACCCAGAACTGGGCCCAGCCCAGGCGGGTGAGGGAGCGGCGGTACGGCTTCTCGGAGCGCGCGGCGATGATGGCCCAGCCGACGGCCGCGCACAGCACGTACGTCAGCATGCGGTTGCCGAACTCGATGGCGCCGTGCAGGCCCATCTCGCTGGTCGCGGTGAGCGAGTCGTCCGTGCACTTGGGCCAGGTCGGGCAGCCGAGGCCGGAGCCGGTGAGGCGTACCGCGCCGCCGGTGACCACGATGACCACCGACATGACGAGCGCGGCGAGGGCGGCGCGCTGGACGGTCCGGGGGGTGGGTGTCCAGCGTGCGGCGATGTAGGCGAGCGGGTTGCGCAGGGCGGCTGCGGCGTCGGCGCGGGTCACGTTTGGCACGCGAACCATCGTAGGGGGCCGCTTGTGCACGCGTTCACGAGGGGTCTGCTCCCAGAGGGGGCTCCTACCGGAGGGGGGCTACTCCCACTTGAAGAACCGGCCCGCCGCCGCCAGACCCGCGACCGCCCACACCGCCAGGATGCCGAGGTCGCCCCACGGCACCCCCGCCCCGTGCTGCAACACGTCCCGCAGCCCGTCCGAGAGCGCCGAGATCGGGAGAAGTCCCAGGACGTCCTGAGCCGCCGAGGGGTACTTGTCCATCGGGATGACGACCCCGCCCCCGACCAGCAGGAGCAGGAAGACGAGGTTCGCGGCGGCCAGCGTCGCCTCCGCCTTGAGCGTGCCGGCCATGAGGAGGCCGAGGCCCGAGAAGGCGGCCGTGCCGAGGACCAGCAGGAGCAGGACGGTCGCGGGGTCGCCGTGCGGGGACCAGCCGAGGGCGTACGCGACGGCCGTCAGCAGGAGCACCTGGAGGACTTCGGTGACCAGTACCGACGCCGTCTTCGCGGTCATCAGGGCCCAGCGCGGCAGCGGCGAGGCGGCGAGCCGCTTGAGGACGCCGTACCTGCGCTCGAAGCCCGTCGCGATGGCCTGGCCGGTGAACGCCGTCGACATCACCGCGAGGGCGAGGACGCCGGGGGCGAGGAAGTCGACGGACTTGTCCGCGCCGGTGTCGATGACGTCGACCGAGCTGAACAGGACGAGCAGGAGGGTCGGGATGACGACCGTCAGCAGGAGCTGTTCGCCGTTGCGCAGGAGCATCTTCGTCTCCAGCGCCGCCTGTGCCGCGATCATGCGGGTCAGGGGGGCGGCGCCGGGCTTCGGGGTGTAGGTGCCGGTGGCGGTCACGAGCGCAGCTCCTTGCCGGTGAGTTCCAGGAAGACGTCCTCCAGCGTGTGGCGTTCGACCGAGATGCGGTCCGGCAGCACGCCGTGCTGGGCGCACCAGGAGGTGACCGTGGCGAGGAGCTGGGGGTCGATCTTGCCGGTGACGCGGTAGGAGCCGGGGGTGAGTTCGTCGGCGGTGGAGTCGGTGGGCAGGGCCTTCAGGAGGGAGCCGACGTCCAGACCGGGACGGCCGCTGAAGCGCAGGGTGTTCTCGGCGCCGCCCTTGCACAACTGCTCCGGGGAGCCCTGGGCGATGACCTTCCCGGCGTCGATGATCGCGACGTCGTCGGCGAGCTGTTCCGCCTCGTCCATGTGGTGCGTGGTGAGGATCACGGCGACGCCGTCGTCGCGGAGGTCCCGGACGAGGTCCCAGGTCGCCCGGCGGGCCTGGGGGTCGAGGCCGGCCGTCGGCTCGTCCAGGAAGACGAGTTCCGGGCGGCCGACGACGGCCATGGCGAGCGCGAGGCGCTGCTGCTGGCCGCCGGAGAGGCGGCGGTAGCTGGTCCGGCCGCAACCGCCGAGGCCGAGCCGTTCGATCAGGGCGTCGACGTCGAGGGGGTGCGCGTGGAGTTTCGCGACGTGGCGCAGCATCTCGTCGGCGCGCGCGCCCGAGTACACGCCCCCCGCTTGCAGCATCACGCCGATGCGCGGTCGCAGGGCGGCGGCCTGCCGCACGGGGTCGAGTCCGAGGACCCGGACCTCGCCCTCGTCCGGCTTCCGGTATCCCTCGCACACCTCGACCGTCGTCGTCTTCCCGGCGCCGTTCGGGCCCAGTACGGCGGTCACGCCGTCCCCGGTCACCACGTCAAGGCCGTCCACCGCGGTCTTGGCCCCGTACCGCTTCACCAGGCCCCGGACCTGGACGACAGGCTCGCTTCGCATGAGAGACGAGTCTAGGGAGGTGGGCGGGGGTGCGGGCGAGGGGGTACGGGAAGCGCGGTGGGGGGCGCCCTCCGGGGAGGACGCCCCTCGTTCACTCAGGGTGGTGCGTGTCGGTCAGCGCTGGAGGGTGAGCAGGCCCGGCCGGTACGGCAGGTTCTGGTAGGGGGTGCCCTGCGGGGTGTTGGGGTCCAGCCCTTGGTAGAGGAACTGGAGGTTGCAGGGGTCGATGGTCATGGTCTGGTCGGGGTTGTTACGTACCAGGTCACCGTGGCTGATGCTGTTGGTCCAGGTGGCGCCGCTGTTGGCCTTGCCCGCGAAGGGGTTGGCCTCGGTGCCGGCCTGGACGGTCCACGGGCCGCTCAGGCTGGAGGCCGTGAACGAGCGGAAGTAGCGGTCCTCGTTCGCACCGCGCGCCTCGACGATCATCAGGTACTGGTTCTGGCCCTGGACCTTGTAGACCTCCGGCGCCTCGAAGAGGTTCTTCTCCGTGTCGCTCATGATCGTCGTGTACGACGAGCCGAAGCTGGCGGGGAAGTTGGCGAGCGGCATGCTCGACCGGTAGATCTTGCCGTTGTCACCGGCGAAGAACAGGTACATGGTCTGGCCGTCGGCGATCAGGGTCGGGTCGATCGCGCTGCCGTCGGGGACGCTGCCGGTGAACAGCGGCTGCGCGGCGGACCAGCTGTTGGGGTCGGTGGGGTTGCTGGACGTGCGGTACGCGAAGGTCCAGGGGGTGCCCCAGCCGTTCGAGGCCAGCACCCAGAGGTTCTTGGTCGAGAGGTAGAACAGCTTGGGCGCCACCGCGAGCTGGCTCATCTTGATCTGGCCGGCCGTCGCCATGTCCGACCAGTTCGTGAAGGGGCTGAACCCCATCGAGTGCCACGACCCGTCGGAGGCGGTCCCGTAGACCAGGTGCTTGCCGTTGTAGGTGACGGTGGTGAAGTCCTTCAGCGCGAGCCAGCCGTTCCCGGGCTGTGCGAGCGCGTTCGTGGAGCTCCACCGGTAGGTCGACGGGAGGGCGCAGGAGTTGCCCGCTCCGGACAGGCCGGTCCACTTCTGGTTGTTGCCGCCGGTGCACGACCAGAGCTGCACGGCGGTGCCGTTGGCGGTGGCGCCGCCGCTGACGTCCAGGCACAGCCCGGACTGGACGGCGGTGATCGTGCCGTCGGCGTTCACCCGCCACTGCTGGTTGGCGCCGCCGTTGCAGGCCCAGATCACCGGCCGGGTGCCGGAGGTGGCCGAGCCCGGCACGTCCAGGCACCGGTTGCCGTACACGGTGAGCTGGTTGTTGTCGGTCAGCGTCCACTGCTGGTTGGCCGCGCCGGTGCAGTCCCAGACCTGGAGGTTCGTGCCCTCGGTCTGGACGGCGCCCGGTACGTCGAGACATCGGCCGGCGGCGACCGAGCGTACGGCGCCGCTGGTGGCCGCCTGGGCGGGGGCGGCGACGAGCGTCGCCGCGAGGGCGGCCAGCGTCGCGAGAGTGGCGGCGAGCGTCGCGGACAGGTGCGTGCGGCGGAAACTGCGTCTGCGCATCAGGACCTCGTCATCCGTCTCGAATGTTCGATATATCGACCAATGGTCGAAGTGTCGGCCAATTGGATGATAGGGTTGTCATGATCAGCGTCAATACTTCTCACAGGATTCGTCGGTGGGAGCGCTCCCGGAGGGGGCCGCGCTCTACGGGCGGTGAAGCTTCAGCCAGTGCTCCGCGTAGGCGACCGCGTCACGGACGGGGAAGAGTCGGCACGGGGCCGCGCCCGCCTGTCCCCGGGTGACCGGGCGGTCGCGTTCGTAGGCGTGGCCGAGGGTGGCGAAGTCATCGCTGTCGAGGGCCACGTCGGTGAAGGCGCGCCAGCCGTCGGGGGTGGGGTGGCCTTGGGTCGCGAGGGGTGCGGGGATCCGGTATTCGGCGAGGTGGAAGGCGGTGCAGGAGTCGTAGCCGGTGCCCAGCAGGAGGACGCGGGCGTCGAGCGATTCGAGGCGGGCCAGGGGGCTGCGCTCGCCCAGTTGGCAGTCGAGGGCGTGGTCGGCGGTGAGGTGCGCCGCGTGCGGGCCGATGGCCGCGAAGGACGTGTGCGGATGGGCGCTGCGGAGGGCGCCGGGCCAGGTGCGGACGGCCTCGGGAATGGCCCCCATGCCCCGGGTGGGGGTGGTGCGGGGGTCGTAGGGCGGCATCGTCGCCCGGATCTCGTCCCACCAGGACTCCGGGACCGGCGGGCTCTGCCAGTGCGCCGGGTCGGTGAGGTCGCCGGACTGGGTCGGGACGGTCAGGGTGCCGGCGGGGCCGAGCGCGTCGAGGAGGGCCTGGACGACGGCCGGCGCGCCGCCGTTGACCCAGCCCAGGGAGCTGAGGGAGGAGTGGACGAGCAGGGTCTCGCCCTCTTTCACGCCGAGCGCGCGAAGGTCGTCCGCGAGGCTCGCGCGGGTGACGAGTGGGCCGGTGACAGGGGGTGTGGGCATGGTGGAGGAGTCTCGCGGAGCGCACGGTGCGGCGCCACCGGTTTGCTGAGCGGAAGATCGTTTCCGCAGGTCAGATTAGGTATGCCTAAGTGATGCAGGGCACCGTCGGGAGGAGGGGGAGCGGCTTGCCCGGCCCAGGGGAATTACGCAACAATGGCGTTGTGAAAAACGTCGGCGAGGCTCCGCAGGAGGAACTCGCGACCGGTGAGCGCTCCACCCGCAACCGCGTCGCGCGGTCGATCCTGGACCACGGTCCGTCCACCGTCGCCGAGCTGGCGACGCGCCTCGGCCTTACCCAGGCCGCCGTCCGCAGACACCTGGACGCGCTGACCGCCGACTCCGTCGTGGAACCCCGTGAACAGCGCGTCTACGGCGCCCGCACCCGCGGCCGGCCCGCGAAGGTGTTCGTCCTGACCGACTGCGGCCGGGACGCCTTCGACCAGTCGTACGACACCCTCGCCGCCGACGCCCTGCGCTGGATCGCCGAACGCGAGGGCGGCGAGGAGGCCGTCGCCGCGTTCGCCCGCGCCCGCGTCGCCGCTCAGGCCCCCGCCTACCGCAGGGCGATCGCCGGGGTCCCGCCCGAGAAGCGCGCGGAAGCCCTGGCCAAGGCCCTCTCGGCGGACGGGTACGCTGCTACGGCGCGCAGCGCGCCCGTGGGTGAGCAACTGTGTCAGCACCACTGCCCCGTGGCGCACGTCGCGGAACAGTTCCCCCAGCTGTGCGAGGCGGAGACGGAGTTCTTCGCGAAGCTGCTGGGCACCCACGTCCAGCGGCTGGCGACGATCGCCCACGGCGACGGCGTGTGCACGACGTTCATCCCCAGGAATTCCCACCAGGATTCCCACCAGAATTCCCACCCCGATTTTTCCCACAACGCATCAGCAAGCACGGCCGGGAGGAACCCCGCATGACCACGGAGACTGCCCACCCCGAACTTGAGGGCCTGGGCAAGTACGAATACGGCTGGGCCGACTCCGACGAGGCCGGTGCCGCTGCCAAGCGCGGGCTGAACGAGGATGTCGTCCTCGACATCTCCGGCAAGAAGTCCGAGCCCGAGTGGATGACCAAGCTCCGCCTCAAGGGCCTCAAGCTCTTCGAGAAGAAGCCCATGCCGAACTGGGGCTCCGACCTCTCCGGCATCGACTTCGACAACATCAAGTACTTCGTGCGCTCCACGGAGAAGCAGGCGGAGTCCTGGGAGGACCTGCCCGAGGACATCAAGAACACCTACGACAAGCTCGGCATCCCCGAGGCGGAGAAGCAGCGCCTCGTCGCCGGCGTCGCCGCGCAGTACGAGTCGGAGGTCGTCTACCACCAGATCCGCGAGGACCTGGAGGAACAGGGCGTCATCTTCCTCGACACCGACACCGCGCTGAAGGAGCACCCGGAGCTCTTCAAGGAGTACTTCGGGACGGTCATCCCGGCCGGCGACAACAAGTTCGCCGCGCTCAACACGGCCGTGTGGTCCGGCGGCTCCTTCATCTACGTGCCGAAGGGCGTGCACGTCGAGATCCCGCTCCAGGCCTACTTCCGGATCAACACCGAGAACATGGGCCAGTTCGAGCGGACGCTGATCATCGTCGACGAGGACGCCTACGTCCACTACGTCGAGGGCTGTACCGCGCCGATCTACAAGTCGGATTCCCTGCACAGCGCGGTCGTCGAGATCATCGTCAAGAAGGGCGCCCGCTGCCGGTACACGACCATCCAGAACTGGTCGAACAACGTCTACAACCTGGTCACCAAGCGCGCCGTCGCCTACGAGGGCGCGACCATGGAGTGGGTCGACGGCAACATCGGCTCCAAGGTGACGATGAAGTACCCGGCCGTCTACCTCATGGGCGAGCACGCCAAGGGCGAGACCCTGTCCATCGCCTTCGCGGGCGAGGGCCAGCACCAGGACGCGGGCGCCAAGATGGTGCACATGGCGCCGAACACGTCGTCCAACATCGTCTCCAAGTCGGTGGCGCGCGGCGGCGGCCGGACCTCCTACCGCGGTCTCATCGAGATCGGCGAGGGCGCGCCGGGCTCGAAGTCCAACGTCCTGTGCGACGCGCTCCTCGTCGACACCATCTCCCGCTCGGACACGTACCCGTACGTCGACGTCCGCGAGGACGACGTGTCCATGGGCCACGAGGCGACCGTCTCCAAGGTCTCCGAGGACCAGCTCTTCTACCTGATGAGCCGGGGCCTGAGCGAGGACGAGGCGATGGCGATGATCGTGCGCGGCTTCGTCGAGCCGATCGCGAAGGAGCTGCCCATGGAGTACGCGCTGGAGCTGAACCGGCTGATCGAGCTGCAGATGGAGGGCGCGGTCGGCTGACCCTGCCGACCCCGGCGGGGCCCGCGCCCCGCCGCCGCTCCACCAGCCCTGAAGTCATACAAGCGTAAGAAAGTGAGCACTACGACAGCCATGGCTGAGGCTCAGAACTCCCCGGTGGGCTCCACCACCGCCGGCGCCATCGCGGTGGCCGCCGAGTCCACCGTCGCCACGCGCATGAGCGCCCCGCCCTCCTTCGACGTGGCGGACTTCCCCGTGCCCCACGGGCGCGAGGAGGAGTGGCGGTTCACCCCGCTGGAGCGCCTGCGCGGCCTGCACGACGGCACCGCGGTCGCCACCGGCGAGGGCGTCAAGGTGGCTGTCGAGGCCCCCGAGGGCGTCACCGTCGAGCTGGTCGGCCGTGACGACCCCCGGCTCGGCAAGGCCGGCACGCCCGTCGACCGCGTCGCCGCCCAGGCGTACTCCGCGTTCGAGCGGGCCGGCGTGATCACCGTCCCCAAGGAGACGGTCCTCACCGAGCCGATCCGGGTCACCGTGCACGGCGAGGGCGGCACCAGCTTCGGCCACCAGGTCATCGAGCTGGGCGCGTTCGCCGAGGCCGTCGTCGTCATCGACCACACCGGTGACGCGGTGCTCGGCGTGAACGTCGAGTACGTCCTCGGCGACGGCGCCAAGCTCACCGTCGTCTCCGTCCAGGACTGGGACGACAAGGCCGTCCACGTCGCCCAGCACAACGCGCTGATCGGGCGCGACGCGAGCTTCAAGTCCGTCGTCGTCACCTTCGGCGGCGACGTCGTGCGGCTGCACCCGCGCGTCTCCTACGCCGCGACCGGCGGGCAGGCCGAGCTGTTCGGGCTGTACTTCACCGACGCCGGCCAGCACCAGGAGCACCGCCTCCTGGTCGACCACAACACCCCGCACTGCACCTCGAACGTCGTCTACAAGGGCGCGCTCCAGGGCGAGGGCGCGCACGCCGTCTGGATCGGCGACGTCCTCATCGAGGCCAAGGCCGAGGGCACCGACACCTACGAGATGAACCGCAACCTCGTCCTCACGGACGGCGCGCGGGTCGACTCCGTGCCGAACCTGGAGATCGAGACCGGCGAGATCGTCGGCGCCGGGCACGCCTCCGCGACCGGCCGCTTCGACGACGAGCAGCTGTTCTACCTGATGGCGCGCGGCATCCCGGCCGACGAGGCCCGCCGCCTCGTCGTCCGCGGCTTCTTCGCCGAGCTGGTCCAGCAGATCGGTGTCCCGGACATCGAGGAGCGCCTGCTCGCGAAGATCGACGCGGAGCTGGAGGCGTCCGTCTGATGACGTTCCAACGCGCCTGTGGGCTGAGCGAGCTGACGGAGGACACCCCCCTGCGGGTGGAACTCGACGGCACGCCGGTCTCGGTCGTGCGGACCGAGGGGGAGGTGTTCGCGATCCACGACATCTGCTCGCACGCGAACGTCTCGCTCTCCGAGGGCGAGGTGGAGGACTGCCAGATCGAGTGCTGGCTCCACGGCTCCGCCTTCGACCTGCGCACCGGCAAGCCGTCCGGCCTCCCCGCGACGCGCCCCGTCCCCGTATACCCCGTAAAGATCGAAGGGGACGACGTGCTCGTCTCCCTCACCCAGGAGTCCTGAGGCATCCATGGCAACGCTTGAAATCCGAGACCTGCACGTCACCGTCGAGGCCGACAACGCCACGAAGGAGATCCTCAAGGGCGTCGACCTGACCGTGAAGCAGGGCGAGACGCACGCCATCATGGGCCCCAACGGCTCCGGCAAGTCCACCCTCGCGTACTCCCTCGCCGGTCACCCCAAGTACACGATCACCGGCGGCACCGTCCTGCTCGACGGCGAGGACGTCCTGGAGATGTCCGTCGACGAACGCGCCCGCGCGGGCCTGTTCCTCGCGATGCAGTACCCGGTCGAGGTCCCGGGGGTGTCTGTGTCGAACTTCCTGCGGACGTCCGCCACCGCGATCCGCGGCGAGGCCCCCAAGCTGCGCACCTGGGTCAAGGAGGTCAAGGAGGCCATGGAGCGGCTGTCCATGGACCCCTCCTTCGCCGAGCGCAACGTCAACGAGGGCTTCTCCGGCGGTGAGAAGAAGCGCCACGAGATCCTTCAGCTCGAACTGCTCAAGCCGAAGGTCGCGATCCTCGACGAGACGGACTCCGGCCTCGACGTCGACGCGCTGCGCATCGTCTCCGAGGGCGTCAACCGCGTCCGCGAGACCGGCGAGGTCGGCACCCTGCTGATCACGCACTACACGCGCATCCTGCGCTACATCAAGCCCGACCACGTCCACGTCTTCTCCGGCGGTCGCATCGTCGAGTCCGGCGGCGCCGAGCTCGCCGACAAGCTGGAGAACGAGGGCTACGAGGCGTACACGAAGGGCGGCCCCGTGAGCGGAGCGAACTCAAAGGGGGAAGTCGAGTGACACAGTTGCCGGGCCTCCTCGACACAGAGGCGATCCGCAAGGACTTCCCGATCCTGGACCGGCTGGTCCACGAGGACCGGAAGCTCGTGTATCTGGACAACGCGGCGACCTCGCAGAAGCCGCGCCAGGTGCTGGACGCCCTGAGCGAGTACTACGAGCGCTACAACGCCAACGTCCATCGCGGTGTGCACGTGCTCGCCGAGGAGGCCACGGCGCTGTACGAGGGCGCGCGTGACAAGGTGGCGGAGTTCATCAACGCCCCCTCGCGGGACGAGGTGATCTTCACCAAGAACGCCTCGGAGTCGCTGAACCTCGTCGCGAACATGCTGGGCTGGGCCGACGAGCCCTACCGGGTGGACGCCGAGACCGAGATCGTCATCACGGAGATGGAGCACCACTCCAACATCGTGCCGTGGCAGCTGCTGTCGCAGCGGACGGGCGCGAAGCTGAAGTGGTTCGGGCTGACGGACGACGGTCGGCTCGATCTGTCGAACATTGATCAGATCATCACGGAGAAGACGAAGATCGTCTCCTTCGTGCTGGTCTCGAACATCCTCGGCACGCTCAACCCCGTCGAGGCGATCGTGCGCCGGGCGCAGGAGGTCGGCGCGCTGGTCTGCGTCGACGCCTCGCAGGCCGCGCCGCACATGCCGCTGGACGTGCAGGCGCTCCAGGCCGACTTCGTCGCCTTCACCGGGCACAAGATGTGCGGTCCGACCGGCATCGGCGTGCTCTGGGGCCGGCAGGAACTCCTGGAGGACCTGCCGCCGTTCCTCGGTGGCGGCGAGATGATCGAGACCGTGTCGATGCACTCGTCGACGTACGCGCCGGCGCCGCACAAGTTCGAGGCGGGGACGCCGCCGATCGCGCAGGCGGTGGGGCTGGGCGCGGCGATCGACTATCTCGACTCGATCGGCATGGACAAGATCCTGGCGCACGAGCACGCACTGACGGAGTACGCGGTCCAGCGGCTCTCGGCGGTGCCTGATCTGCGGATCATCGGTCCGGAGACGGCCGAGGACCGGGGTGCCGCGATCTCCTTCACGCTCGGCGACATCCACCCGCACGACGTGGGCCAGGTGTTGGACGAGCAGGGCATCGCCGTCCGGGTCGGCCACCACTGCGCCCGGCCTGTCTGCCTGCGGTACGGAATTCCTGCGACCACGCGAGCGTCGTTCTATCTGTACTCCACGCCGGCCGAGATCGACGCACTGGTCGACGGCCTGGAGCACGTACGGAACTTCTTCGGCTGAGAGGCTGTCGTGAAGCTGGATTCCATGTACCAGGAAGTCATCCTGGACCACTACAAGAACCCGCACGGGCGTGGTCTGAGGGACGGCGACGCCGAGGTGCACCACGTGAACCCGACGTGCGGCGACGAGATCACGCTCCGTGTGAAGTACGACGGCACGACGATCGAGGACGTCTCGTACGAGGGCCAGGGCTGCTCGATCAGCCAGGCCAGCGCCTCCGTCCTCAACGAACTGCTGGTCGGCAAGGACCTGGCCGACGCGCAGAAGATCCAGGAGACCTTCCTGGAGCTGATGCAGTCCAAGGGCCGGATCGAGCCGGACGACGCGATGGAGGAGGTGCTGGAGGACGCGGTCGCGTTCGCCGGCGTCTCCAAGTACCCGGCGCGCGTCAAGTGCGCCCTGCTGAGCTGGATGGCGTGGAAGGACGCGACGGCGCAGGCCCTCGCGGAAAGGGAGTCGGCATGACCGAGACGGTGGAGATGAAGCCGGCGTCCGAGGACGAGGTCCGTGAGGCGCTGTACGACGTCGTCGACCCCGAGTTGGGTATCGACGTCGTCAACCTGGGGCTGATCTACGGCATTCACATCGACGACGCGAACATCGCGACGATCGACATGACCCTGACGTCGGCGGCCTGTCCGCTGACGGACGTCATCGAGGACCAGGCCAAGTCCGCCACGGACGGTCTCGTCAACGAGTTGCGCATCAACTGGGTCTGGATGCCGCCGTGGGGTCCGGACAAGATCACGGACGACGGGCGGGATCAGCTGCGGGCGTTGGGGTTCAACGTCTGAGGACGCTGTGGCATGAGAAAGGGCGAGGTCTTCGCGGACCTCGCCCTTTTCTTTTGGGGCCTTTTGGGGCCTTTCAGCTCAGGGGCGTCGTCACGTGGAAGTAGAAGTCGTCGCGGTTGGTGGTGTTGTAGCCCCAGGGGTCCAGGCGGAGCTGGAAGTTGCGGTGGCGCAGGGCGTGGTTGGGGTAGTTGACCGAGGTGAGGAGGACGGCGTCGGACCCGCCGTAGCCGGCGCAGAAGGTGGCGTCCTGGCGGAACAGGGAGGAGCCGTCGTTGCGTTCGGCGCGCAGGACGAAGTTGCGGTGGCGGAGGTAGGTGCCGTCGTGTGTCTTGAAGGAGTAGCAGGAGTTCTTCGCGAGGCCGGGGACGACCGTGAAGGTGGAGTCCTCGCGGGACTCCGAGCCGCGCGGGGCGTCGAGCTTCACGAGGCCGTCGCTGACGTGCCAGTAGCGGTCGGGGTAGTTGACCGCGCTGATCGAGCGGTCGTAGGGGTTGGTGGCGGGCCGCGCCGGGGGCTTGGCCGGGGGCGGTGCGGCCGGGGTGGGGGTGGTGGCCCCGGTGTCCTTGCCGCCGGTGCCGCCGGTCGTGTCCTTGCCGTCGTCGCCTCGCGGGCTCGGTGAGGCCGAGGGGTGGGTGGACGGGGTGGGGGAGCCCGAGGGGGCGGGGTCTCGCCGCTCGCCCTTGCCGCCGGCCGGGGACGCGTGGTCCGTCGGGGTCGGGGTGGCGAACGAGATCAGGCCGGGGCCGGCCTCCTTGGCGGACCGGGTGTCGGCCTGCTTCGCCTCGGCGGCGGCGTCCTTCTCCTGGTCCATGACCGTGATCGCCGTGACACAGGCCGTCACCGTGGCCAGGACGAGGGCGCCGGCCAGCCACAGACGCCGGGTGCCGGGGGCCCGCGAGGTGTCCGGGGCCCAGCCGTTCTCCCACGAACTCTGCTGAGCGGGCCGGGACTTCTTGAATGGCATGCGCTGATCCTCCAGCGGCGCCCATGACGGGGCCGCGAATGCGGGGGCCCGGTGTGTGAATGGTGAAACAGTAGTGGCTCAGGTGACCGGGGAGTACTGGTTTGGGTGATCGCGTTCGATAACGCTTTCTCAACTCCCGTTCACATCGCGGGTCGTGAGGGGTGTATGCGTGTGTATGTGTACGGGCGTACATATCGATGTGTACGCTCGTACGCATGGGATACCTTCTGCTCGCCGGCGCGATCCTCGCCGAGGTGATCGCCACCACCGCCATGAAGTACAGCGACGGATTCAGCAAGTTGTGGCCCTCACTGCTGACCGGGCTCGGCTATGTCGCGTCGTTCGCGCTGCTCGCGCAGACCCTGCGGAGCGTGCCGATCGGGACGGCGTACGCGATCTGGGCGGGGGTGGGGACGGCGACGATCGCGGCGATCGGGCTCATGCTGTTCGGGGAGGGGCTGGGGGTCGCCAAGGTCGTCGGGATTCTGTTGATCGTGGCGGGAGTCGTCGTGCTGAACCTGGGCGGGGCGCACTGATGGGGCGGCGGTACGACCCCGAGCGGCGGCAGCGGATCATCGACGCGGCGATGCGGGTCGTGCGCGAGAAGGGGCTCGACGGGCTCAGTCACCGCAGCGTCGCGGCCGAGGCGGATGTGCCGCTCGGGTCCACGACGTACCACTTCGTGACGCTGGACGAGCTGATGGTGGCGGCGCTGCGGCAGGCCAACGATCGGTTCGGCGACCTGCTCGCGGCGGAGGTGGAGTCGTGGGAGCCGGGGGGTGATGTCGCCGGGAGCCTCGCGCGGTTGCTCGGGGAGTGGCTTCAAGGGGACTCGGGGCGGGTGGAGTTGGAGTACGAGCTGTACTTCGCGGCTGTGCGCAGGCCCGCGTTGAAGGTGGTGGCCGCTGAATGGGCCGAGCGCGCGCGGGAGTTGCTGGCTTCGCGGATGGACGGGGTGACGGCTCGGGGAGTGGTGGCGTTGATCGACGGGATCTGTCTTCAGGTGCTGCTGACGGGGGAGGGGTATGACGAGGGGGCGGCTCGGGAGGTGTTCGGGAGGGTGATACGGGGGTGAGGGGGCGGGGCGGTAAGGGGTGAGGGCGGGGAGCGTTTCGTACCGCGGTCGGGTTGTTCGTACGCTGAGACACCCGGCGGCCGGTTCGCTTCCGCGGGCATTCGCCGGTTAGGTTTCCCCTTATGAGCGACACGACTGCACCTGGTACCAGCGGCGCGGTGGCCGCCGGTCTTGCCACCATCGCCGCCGACGGCACCGTTCTCGACACGTGGTTCCCCGCGCCCGAGCTCGTCGCCGAGCCGGGGCCCTCGGGGAGTGAGCGGCTGTCGGCCGAGAAAGCGGTCGAGCTGCTGGGCGAGGGTGCGGCGAAGGCGATCGGGCCGGACGCGCGCCGGGGTGTCGAGGTGGTCGCGGTCCGTACGGTCGTCTCCTCGCTCGCGGAGAAGCCGGTCGACGCGCACGACGCGTATCTGCGGCTGCACCTGCTCTCGCACCGGCTGGTCAAGCCGCACGGGCTGAGCCTCGACGGGATCTTCGGGTTCCTCGCGAACGTCGCCTGGACGTCGCTCGGGCCGGTCGCCGTGGACGACGTCGAGAAGGTGCGGCTGAACGCGCGCGCCGAGGGGCTGCACCTCCAGGTGACGTCCGTCGACAAGTTCCCCCGCATGACCGACTACGTCGCCCCCAAGGGAGTCCGGATCGCCGACGCGGACCGGGTGCGGCTCGGCGCGTACCTCTCCGAGGGCACGACCGTCATGCACGAGGGCTTCGTGAACTTCAACGCCGGGACGCTCGGGACGTCCATGGTCGAGGGGCGTATCTCGGCGGGCGTCGTCGTCGGGGACGGCTCCGACATCGGGGGCGGCGCCTCCACGATGGGCACGCTCTCCGGGGGCGGCAGCGTCCGGATCACCATCGGCGAGCGGTGCCTCGTCGGGGCCGAGGCGGGCGTCGGTATCGCCCTCGGTGACGAGTGTGTCGTCGAGGCGGGGCTGTATGTCACTGCCGGGACTCGGGTGACGATGCCCGACGGGCAGATCGTCAAGGCGCGTGAGCTGTCCGGCGCCTCCAACATCCTCTACCGCCGCAACTCCGTGACCGGAACCGTCGAGGCCCGGCCCAACAACGCGGTGTGGGGTGGGTTGAACGAGGTTCTGCACAGCCACAACTGAGCTTGCGACAACGCCCTCTTCGGTCCCGGGTGGGACTGGGGAGGGCGTTGTCGTGTGTGCGGGCCGGGTGGTGGGTCCTCACGTACTCCGTGTCCGCCGGGGACTGTTCGTCGTCCACCCAGGCGAAGGGGCGGCCCGCTGCGTAGGTGAGCAAGTGGGGGGTCTTCCAGTGGAGTTCGTCGGGGCGCAGGGCCAGGAGGTCGGGGCCGAAGTCGACGTCGAGGAAGAGGAGGGGCGGGGTGGCATTTGCTTACCGTAGAGGGGGTTCGGTGGTTCGGGTCGTCAACTCGTCGTAGGCCGTGCGCAGGGTCTTGCGGATGTGTTCGGGGGCGTTCAGGAGGGGGCGGCGGACTGGGCCTGCGGGGAGGGTGAGGGAGGTGAGGAGGGCTTTGGCTGTGACGGTGGCGGGGAGGCCGGAGGCGGTCATCAGCTCGGTGAGGGGGATCAGGTGGTGTTGGGTGCGGGTTGCCGCCGAGGTGTTGCCCGCGTTGAAGTGGTCGAGGACTGCGCGGACTTGGCGGGGGGCGGCGTTGGCGACTGTGCTGACGTAGCCGGTGGCGCCGATGGCGCGGAGGGCGAGGTTGTGTTCGTCGCAGCCCGCGTAGTAGGCCAAGTCGGTGCGGGAGATGAGCTTTTGGGCGGCCAGGAAGTCGTAGGAGCAGTCCTTCACCGCGATGATTCGGGGGTGGTCGGCGAGGGAGAGGAGGGTGGTGGGTTCTAGGCGGGTGGCGGTGCGGGCGGGGATGTCGTAGAGCATGACGGGGAGTTCGGAGGCGTCGGCGATCTCGCGGAGGTGGGATTCGACGGCGTCCTGGGGTGGGCGGCTGTAGGAGGGTGGGGCCAGGAGGATGCCGGTGGCGCCCGAGTCGGCGGCCTGGGCGGTGAGTTGGAGGGTGTGGTGGGTGTCTGATGTGCCGACGCCGGTGAGGAGGGGGACTGTTGGGCCCACGGCCTGGCGAACTGCCTTGAGCAGGGCTGACTTTTCCGCGTCCGTTGTTGTGGGGGATTCGCCTGTCGTGCCGGAGAGGACCAGGCCGTCGCAGCCCTCGGTGATGAGGTGGGCGGCGAGGCGCTGGGCGCCGTCGAGGTCCAGGGCGCCGGTTTCGGTGAAGGGGGTGATCATCGCGCAGAGGGCGCGGCCGAAGGTGGGTGTCATGGGGGTAGTGTCGGCGCGGTGGCGGTGAAGCTCTACTTAAATCCGCTGCCGGGTATTGGGTAGCAGTGCTTCATTGTCGGGGTGAGGCCCTGTGGGCAAAGCCGCGCGTGTCCGTCACCATGGCGGGGGAGACCGTCGTTGGACTGGGGAGGCGTCATGAGGCTCGGCAGGGCAGTCGCGACCGGGTTCGCGGAGGAACGGCCGGAGGCGGCCGAGGAGTTGACCGTGGAAGGGGGGCTCGAACTCCCGGAGAACACCGAGGAGCCGGCCGTCGAAGAGGTGCCGGTCGCCCGATGAGGCTGCGGCTGCCGGAGGAACGTCCGGACCAGCCGCCGACCGGACACAAGATCGCCCGCCCGGTGCTGTCGTTCGACGGCACCCGGGCCGGCTTCACCGGCGTCTCGCTGGGCGGCGCGCTGCCGTACGGGGTGGTCGCGGAGGCGTCCTGCGTGTACGGGCGGCGCCACCGCGCCCCGCACCGGCGATGCGACTGCGGCTTCCACTGCGTCCATGAACGGGCCACCGCCGAGGGCCTGTTGTGCACCGCCGAGAACCGTGACGCGGTCCTCCTGGACGTCACCGTCCTGGGCGCCTATCTCCGCTTCGAGCTGGGTTTCCGGTACGCCCGCCAGCGCGTCCGCGTGATGACCGTCGGCCCGTGCGCCTGCGGTGCGCCGGCCGCGGCTCTCGCCGACGCCGGCTGGGGGCGCCCCGGCTGGCTCGGCCTCGCCGCGTCCTGCGCGGGCTGCGTCCGCTCCCGTACCGCCGTCTCCCTCGCCTCCTTCGCCCGGCTGGCCGGCGAGGGGCTGCGCGTCGTCGCGCGCGACGGTGATCCGGCGGCGAGGTTCGGCGTGCCCGAACTCACCGCCGAGGCCGCGCTGTTGCAGGCGCGGCTGGACTGGTTCCAGAGCCAGTTGGCGCGGTTGGGGGAGGACGGGGAGAAGGCGTGACCACGGCACGTCCCTCGGGTGGCACCCCTTGCCCACTCACCGACAACTTTTCTCCCCTGGACAAATAATATTTTCGGTGGGACGCTGGTCGCATGCTGGACGTCACCGTGATCGAGAACCCCGAGGCGGCAGCCGCGACCCTGGACCCGATAAGGGCGCGCCTGCTGGCCGAGCTGGCGGCCGGACCCGCGTCGGCGGCGATGCTGGCCGGGCAGGTCGGACTGCCCCGGCAGAAGGTGAACTATCACCTGAAGGCGCTGGAGAAGCACGGGCTGGTCGAGCTGGCCGGGGAGCGGCGCAAGGGGAACGTGACCGAGCGGCTGATGCGGGCCACCGCCGCGTCGTACGTCATCTCCCCGCTGGCCCTCGCCGAGGTCCAGCCCGACCCCGACCGCTTCCGCGACCAGCTCTCCGCGCGCTGGCTGCTCGCGCTCGGCGCGCGGCTCGTCCGGGACGTCGGCTCGCTGATCACCGGCGCGGCGAAGGCCCGCAAGGGGCTCGCTACATACGCGCTCGACGGGGAGGTGCGGTTTGCCTCCGCCGCTGAACGGGCCGCGTTCGTGCAGGAGTTGACGGCCGGGGTGAGCGCGCTGATCCGGAAGTACGACGCGCCGGGGGCGGAGGGCGGGCGCGATCATCGGATCGTCCTCGGGCTGCATCCGACGCTCAAGGAGCCGGCCCCGCCGCAGGAGACCTCTCAAGAGACGTTGCCCGGCAACGAGTTGAACCACTAGTCAGGCAGTCAGGAGTCACGTCATGTCCGAGGGCAGGGAATTCGAGATCGTCCGCGAGTTCGAGGTGGACGCCACGCCGGAGCAGGTGTGGGAGACGGTGACGGGGAACCCCGGCGCGTATCTGTGGCCGATGGAGGCGCCGGAACCGCGCCTCGGGGGCAGCGGTCCTTTCGGGTCGACCGTCACCGCGTGGGACCCGCCGCACCGGTACACCAACCTCAGCGACGACGTCGGCATGTCCGTCCAGTCCCGCAACCAGCTCGACTACGAGATCGAGCCCCGCGACGACGGGCGGCGGGCGTGGGTGCGGTACGTGCACAGCGGGATCTTCGTCGACGACTGGGAGAACCAGTACGACGGGGCCGGGCGGCACACGGACTTCTATCTCCACACGCTGCGCGAGTACTTGACGCACTTCGCGCCGCGCCCGGTCGCCTTCTCGTCGGCCGAAGGCGCCGCCGCCTCCGCGACACCGGACGCGATCGCCCTCGTGGCACGGGAGTTGGGGGTCGGGGAGAGCGCCGGGGAGCGGGTGCGGGTGCACGGGCCCGGTGAGTTCGACGCCGTACTCGACTACCGGACACCGGAGTTCATCGGGCTGCGCACCGAGCACGCACTCGTCCGGATCTTCGGACGGGGGCGGTGGGGCGCGCCGGTCGGGATCAGCGTCCACGACTTCGCACCGGCCGCGGACCCGAAGGGGACGGAGACGGCGTGGCAGGGGTGGCTGGACGGGGTGTTCGGGGCGTAGGGGTCAGCGGGGACGCCAGCCGGCCGCGGCCAGGTCGACAAGGCGGCGGACTTCCGTGGTCGCCTGGTCCGCGCCCAGTTCCTCCAGAGCTGCGGCGAACGCCAGCATGACAGTCGGCAGACCCTGTTTCATGGCGAAGTTGACCAGGGCGAGCACTCTGTTGCGCAGGGTGCCCGAGTCCGTGCTGGGGGCCAGCTGAATGGGTTCGCTGTGGAGCCGTACAGAGTCCAGCCAGACGTCGTAGGTGTCACGGGTGGAGGAGATGGGCGAGCGGACCAGGGCATCGACGAGTGCGGCTTTCTCGCCTGCGCCGAAAGCGGGTGACGGTGCGACAGGGGGAGCGGGAGCCGCTGTCGCCGGGTCCGCCTCGGCCGCCTCCCTCGCGCCCTCCTCCCTCCTTCCCTCCTCCTCCGGCGCCCGCAACCCGAACGCCGGTGGGTAGGACGCTGCCAAGTCCGCGTCCATCTCCGGGAGTTCGCCGCCCGCTGACTGGATCATGTGGTCCGTCAGGCCGATCACGAACTTTTCGTAGGTCTGGGCGTCGCCTCGCATCAGGTCGACGAGGCAGGTCTCGGTGTACGCGGCGCCGAGGGTGGCCATGCGGAGCTGCAACTCGGCGACGTCGTCGGGGAGTTCGCGGGTGAGGCGGGTCCAGAAGAGGGGGAGGATCGATACCGGCTCGGCGGGGAGGGCTTGGCGGGTGCGCTCCTTCATGACCGCCCATTCCCGCGCGCACCAGGGGCTGGAGAGGTAGTCGTCGGTGAGCAGGACGACGAGGAACCGGGCCCGCCCGAGCGCCGAGCCGATCGTGCGGCGCCAGCCCTGCCCGAGGCGGATCGAGCCGACGTTGAGGAACCCCTCGTGCGTGGCCGTGCGCCCGCGCTTGATCTCGACCTCCCGCTGGAGCCGGGCGTGGAACGCCTCGACCAGCGGGTTGTCGGCCGGACGCTCCGCGTAGCTGGTGAAGAAGAACGGCGGTCGATCGGTCATCGGTCCTCTTCCGGGAAGTGGTCAGCGCTGGTTGCCGCGGTTCGCCTTCCACGCGGCGACCGCCTTGTCGACGATACGCCGCACGACGCGCGTCGCCTCGTGGTCGTCCTGCTCCTCCAGGGCGTCGACGAGGGCGCAGAGCACGGTGCAATGGGGCTGCACCACGGCGAAGTTGACGATCGCGATGGTCCGGTTGCGCAGGGAGCCCGTGTCGCTCATGGGGGTCAGCTGGAGCGGGTTGATGGCCAGCCGGATGGACTCCACCCAGAGGTCGAACGTGTCGCGGGTGCGGTTCACCGGCGAGCGCAACAGCGCCTCGAACAGGGTGCGTTTGTCGGTCGTGCTGAGCAGGCTGCCGGTCGGCGGGACCGGGATGCCGTGCGGAGGAGTGTCCAACCCGGCTCCTATGGGCTTGAGTTGGTCCAGGAAGGCGTCGTAGCCGACCTGGTAGACGGTCTCGGCGGCGTTGAGCAGGGCGCCGGGGTGGCCGTTCGTGAGGTGGGCGAGGTGTTCGGCCTGCTCGGGGGTGAGGTCGTTCTCCATCAGCAGGGCCATGGCGACCGCCTCGCTGAGACCGCCGAGGGAGAGGTGGTTCTCGCCCCAGGTCTCCCCCTTGGCGCGGGAGGTGACGAGACGGTGGCTCGTCCCGGGCACGAAGTGGTCGTAGATGCGGTCGGGGTCGGAGACGTTGTCGTACACGAACAGCCACCTGCTGTCCGGTCTGGTCTCCGGGCGCGCGCCGTCGGTCTGCGCCGCGCAGCGCGCCAGCAGCTCGCGGTACTGCGCGTCGATGAGCGCGGACAGCCGCTCGCCGTCCGGCTCGCCGGAGCACTCGAACCACCAGGCCACGTCGTAACGCCGGGTGTAGCGGCGGCAGTAGGCGATCGCCATCTGCGTCTTGCCGAAACCCTGGCCCGGCTCGTCGTCGTGCAGCAGGACGTGGCCGTAGCGCGAGAACAGCCGCATCAGGTCGGCGATCTGCTCGTCGCGGCCCTGGAACGGCAGGCCCTGGTCGGGGATGTTGGATATCGGCGGCGGTGCCGTGGCCGAGCGGGGAGAGTGCGGCAGCGGCACGGGAAGGGTCACCGGCCCTCTCCGCCGTGCTGTCCGGGCAAGGTCGGCCCCGTCTCGTTGACGATGTCGCGCAGCAACCGGGCCTGCCCCTCGTCCGAACCGCTCAGCTGGACGACCGGAACACCCCGGCGCACCAGCAACGGCCGTGGCTCGGCGTCGATCTGAACGGGGATCAGATCCGCCGCGCCGTCACCGACGAACACCTCCTCCCACTGGTGGAGATCGGGTGTCCCGGCGTTGAAGTAGCTGCGGGAGAACACCACGACGACCCGTGAACCCACCGCTCGCGCCCGTGCGACCGCCGTCGACAGCGGCTCCAGCTCCGTCTTCCAGCGCACCTGCCGGACGTCGGCCTCGGCACCGGTACCGGCACCGTCCTCCAGGACCTCCTGGATCCAGTCGGCCCACGGCTGGTCCGCGCCGACGTAACTGATGGCGACCGAGCGGGCCTCGGGCTCGGGCGGCCGGTGGCCGGTGTCGGAGTAGCGCAGGTAGCCGTTGTTCTCGCGGCTGCCCGGCGGGCCCGCGTGGACGACGGTGCGGCCGGGCACCGGGGTGGGCTCGCGGACGTGCGACTTCGTGCCGAACGCCGGGCTCAGCAGCCGGGGCCGGAGACCTTCGAGGGGTTCGAGGCCGATGCCGCGCGCCTTCGCGATGCGCCGGGCCAGCAGGCCGAGGAGGGCGGCGTACAGGTCGTGGGCCTCGGAGAGGTGGGACTGCATCAGGCCCAGCAGCCCGTGCTCCTCGTACAGCCGGGCGGCCCCGGGGTCGGCGTCGGGCAGCTCCGCGAGGAACGGCCACGGGGCGGGGACGCCGCGTGGCCGTTCGTGGCTCTTCACCGGCCGCCACACCAGGGGGACGAGGCAGTCGGAGACGTCCTGGTCCGTCAGGAACTCCTGGCTGCGCATGCGGTGTTGGAACACCGCCCACTCCAGGCCGCAGTCCCGGTCGCGGAAGTACTCCCGGGAGTACAGCGCGACCATCACGTCGATGCGCGTGACCTCGCTCTCCAGGACCGGTCCCGAGCCCTTCTGCGGGCCGAGCACCCCGGCCACCCACAGGCCCTCTTGGGCCTTGAGCCGGTACTCCAGGTCCGCGTGGAAGCGGCTGAGCGACGGCCAGCCGTCGTTACGCGTGCAGCTGGTGTAGAAGTAGTTGAAGGATCGATCCACGCGCCCCTCGCAGACTGCACGGGCTTCGCAACGTCTGGCTCCAGTCGGTCCGGGTCCCCTCGTTCACCGAGGATAGGCTTCCTTGACCGCGCTGGGTACAGTGGAGGAGTGCCTGGCGGGCGCACGCGTCAGGCGTACGGGCACACGTCAGGCGTACGGGGATATTCGCCGACGTCTCACGAGTCCCGGACTTTAGCAGGGTCCGAGGCCGGTCCCACCGCCAGCGCGGGGCCGACCGCTACGCGCCCCCTCAGCGCCGCCCACGGCGGTGCGCACCGGGGGCCGGGGGAGGGGAGGCCGGCGTGACGAGGATCGAGAACGGCCGCGAAGGCGGGCGGGCGCCGGGCGAGTTACCCGGCGCGACCCACGCGGCCTCCACCGAGCGGCTGCCCGCGTTGGCACGCGAAGTGTCCCCCGGCCGGCTCTCCGGTCTGCCGCGTTCGGCGGTGATCGAGGCGCTGCTGCGCCGGGCGGACGACGACGCCCACCGCACTCCGCCGGGGTGGCACAGTGCGGTCTGAGACCCGGACCACCAGTTCGCCGGGCCCCTGGGCTACTCAACCCTCTGTCACCTTCTCCCAGTTCGTCGTCAAGCTGCACAGCCGCTGCGACTTAGCCTGCCCCGACTGCTACGTCTACGCCCTGCGCGACACCGGCTGGACCACCCAGCCCCGCGCGATGCCGTACCGCACAAGGGAGTTGACGGCCCGTCGGATCGCGGAGCACGTCCGCGCGCACCGCCCGCCCCGTGCCCGCGTCATGCTGCACGGCGGTGAACCGCTCCTCGCGGGCCGGCGTCGGCTCGGGCACTTCGCCGAGGCGCTGCGCCGCGAGTGGCGGGACGTGGACACGCCGCTGGACCTCGTCGTGCAGACCAACGGCGCACAACTGGACCGGAGTTGGCTGGAGTTGTTCCGGCGGCACGGCGTCCGCGTCGGGGTCAGCCTGGACGGCACGCGCGAGGCGCACGACCGCAGGCGCAGGCGCCCCTCGGGGCGGGGCACGTACGACGACGTCGTCAGGGCGCTGGACCTGCTGCGTGAACACCCCGACCTGTACGCCGGGTTGCTCTGCACGGTCGATCTCGGAGCCGACCCCGTCGACACCTACGAGGCGCTGATCGAACGTCAACCCCCGGCACTCGACCTCCTGTTGCCGCTCGGTACCCGTCAACACCCCCCGCCGGGACTCCCGTCGGACACGGTGCCGTACGCCCGCTGGCTCGCGGCGGTGTTCGACCGGTGGTTCGACGCGCCGGTCAGGGAGGTCCCGGTACGGATGTTCGACTCGCTGGTGGACCTGCTGCTCGGCGGGGCGACCGGCACCGAACTGTGGGGCGTCGGCGGCTCCGACGTCGTCGTGGTCCAGCCCGACGGGAGCGTCGAGCAGAACGACATCCTCAAGGCCGTCCACGAGGGCGCCGCGTACACCGGGTTCCACGTCGCCCGGCACAGCTTCGACGAGGCCGCCGCGCACCCGGGGTTCGCCGCCGAGCGGGCCGGGCTCGCGGGGCTGTGCGGCGCGTGCCGGGAGTGTCCCGTCGTCCGGATCTGCGGGGGCGGGCTGCGGGCGCACCGGCACCGGGCCGGGAACGGGTACGACAACCCGTCCTGCTACTGCGCCGACCTCAGGGCGTTCATCGCGCATGTTTCCGAACGAGTGAACGACAGTCTGCTCGCACTGGTGAAAGGCTGTCACAACCCCGTTACAGAGCAAGGGAATCCCTCTACCATGGGGATGCCCGCCGGGGTAGACCCGTTGCACTGATCAGTGGAGTCGCAAGGGCCTGGGCGGGCCGGGGGGAGGCGAGCATGGTGCCGTATTTCTTCGTCAGCCATGCTGTGGAGGGCGTGGGCCGACGGGACGTCGAGCACTTCCACGCGGATCTGCAGACCGAGATACGCGGACGCAGAGGCCGCGACCCCGGATACGAAGGACTCCTCGCCGACCACCGCCGCGGCGACTTCACCCGCACCCCGCCCCCCGAGATCCCGGCGATGAACTGCCGTTGTCTCGTGGTCCTCTACTCGCGGGAATACCTCCGCAGCCCCGCCTGCGGCTACGACCTGTCGGTGTTCGAGGAACGCCTCAACTGGCGGGTGCACCGCACCGGCGACGCCTCGGTGCGGCCCGTCGGCGTGGTGTGGCAGAGCGCGGGACTGCCCGCGCGGCTGGTGGAGGAGACGGCACGGCAGTCGGGGCAGACGGTCGTCGGCGACTATCCGCGCGGCGGGGTGGGGCAGTTGATCCGTGACCCGGCGGCGCGGGGCGGGTACTTACGGGTGGTGCGGAATGTCGTGGACCGTGTACTCGCGGCCGCGGACCGAACACCACCGACCATGACCGCACATGATGTCGGGTACCTCACGCCTTTCCGGCCTATGTCCCCTACGTCTGCGGTCTCATGGGATGTGCACCTTGCCCCTGTACCGGTACCGTGGCTGACCGGGCGCACCGGTACGCCACAGGAGACGGCACCCCCACGGGCCGCGATCGACCGGCCGGACTCGCCCCCTCGCACCAGATCGTGGTTCTCCTCCCCGGAGGACGGTGAGCGTCCCGTCCTCCGAGGACCGCATGGCTGACGCGAACATGTGGAGCAGCATCAATGAGCAGCGTGGAGCCGGAGCCGCCCGGCGCCGAGGCCGCCCATGAACCGGCGACCGTAGTCACCTTCTACTCGTACAAAGGAGGCGTGGGCCGCACGATGGCCCTGGCCAACGTCGCCTGGATCCTGGCGACCGAGGGCAGCCGCGTGCTCGTCGTCGACTGGGACCTGGAGTCACCCGGACTCCACCGCTTCTACCATCCCTTCCTGAACGACCCGGAGTTGACCCGCACCACCGGTGTCGTCGACATGGTCCAGGGCTACGGCAGAGGCGTCGAGGCCCTGCTCCGGCAGGAGTTGGACGAGGACGAGTTCGAACTCGGGCTCGGTGAACTCCTGTCGGAGCACACCGACGTCCTCGCCCACCGCGACACCGTCCGCTGGAGCGACTTCCGCACCCCGGGCTCGGTCGACTACCTCGGCCCCGGCGTGCAGAACAAGCAGTACAGCGAACGCGTCGCCTACTTCGACTGGGCCGCGTTCTACGCGCAGCACCGCGGCAAACGCTTCGTGGAGACACTGCGCGAGCGCCTGCGCCGAGGGCCCTACGACTACGTCCTCATCGACAGTCGCACCGGCCACTCCGACAACGCGAGCGTGTGCACGCTGTGGCTGCCCGACGTCGTCGTCGCCGGGTTCAACCTGAGCAACCAGTCCATCGAGGGCACCGCCTCGGTCGCCCACCAGATCCACCAGCAGGCGCGCGAGGCGGGCCGGGAGATCCGCATCCTGCCCGTGCCGATGCGCGTCGAGCACGCCGAACCCGGCAAGGCGGGCCGCCGCCGCGCCTACGTCGAACAGCGGTTCGCCGGCCTCGTCGCGCCCCTCACCACCGGCTCCCTGGAGGAGTACTGGGGCCAGGTCGAGGTGCCCCACCACCCGGCCTTCGCCTACGAGGAGACCCTGGTCCCCTTCACCCTGCGCCCCGGCACCAAGTCCCTCCAACTCGACGCCTACGTACGGATCGCGCAGGAGATCAGCCGCGGCAAGGTCTCCTGCGTACGGCCCGTCCCCGAACCCCTGCGCCTCGGGTTCGCCGAGCGGTTCGAGGAGGTCCGCACACCCGGCCGGCGCACCGCGCGGATCGTGTACGCCACGCCCGACCGGCTGTGGGCCGAGTGGATCCGCGGCGTCCTCGCCCGGGTCGGCATCAGCTGCGAGACGACCGCCGAATGGGACCCGCGCACGGCCGGCGCCGATACGAAACCGACGTACACGATCCTCGTCGTCTCGCCCGCCCTGCAGTCCGCGCCCGCGCTCGACGCCGTCATCCAGCAGCACATCCGGGCCGCCGGACGCCTCGGCTCCGGGGACCGGACGGACTCGATCGTCGCCGTACGCGTCGAGGAGACCCGCGTCCGCCCGCCGCTCGGCGACCTCAAGGGACCGCACTTGCAGAGCCTCGGCGAGAACGAGGCCGAGGAACTGCTCCTGGAGCACTTCGCGCACAACGGGCAGGCCCGCACGCCCAGTTCGGGCGGCGTACGGTTCCCGGGGACCAAGCCGAAGATCTGGCAGGCCCCGCCCAGGAGCGCCACCTTCCAGGGCCGCGAGAAGAGCATCGGCGACCTGCGCGACGCCTTCCCGCCCGGCCGCTCGGTCGCCCCCGCGATCCTCACCGGCCCCCTCGGCGTCGGCAAGAGCCGTATCGCCCTGGAGTTCGCCTACCGCTTCGCCGCCGACTACGACGCCATCTGGTGGCTGCGCGCCGACACCGCCGACTCCGTGCGCGAGGAACTGGCCGCCCTCGGCGAGCGGTTGGGCATCGCCAGCAAGTCCGCCACCGACGCCGTCGCCCGCACCCTGGCCGCCCTCGCCGACGGCTGGGGCGAGCACCAGCGCTTCCTGCTCGTCTACGACGACGCCCGCAGGCC
Source organism: Streptomyces roseirectus (assembly GCF_014489635.1). Lineage (NCBI taxonomy): Bacteria > Bacillati > Actinomycetota > Actinomycetes > Kitasatosporales > Streptomycetaceae > Streptomyces > Streptomyces roseirectus. The sequence goes on from NZ_CP060828.1 coordinate 7,166,926, forward strand.
TGCCGACCTGGGCGGCCTGCTGCCCGGCGGCGGCAGCAGCCACGTCCTGATCACCTCCGACGCCGACGGCTGGCACACCCAGGGCCGCCCGTTCCCGGTCGAGATGCCCACCGAGGGCGAGGCCGCCGAACAACTGCGCCTGCACTTCCCCGGATTGCCCGCGGCGCTCGCCCGGGACATCCTCGACGTCTCCGGGCGGCTCCCGCAGACCGTCGAACAGGCCGCCGCCTACATCAAGAACGCCGAACTGCCCCTGCGCGAGGCCATCACCGCCTACGCCGAGGCCATGCGCGCCCGCGCCGAGGACGGCCCCGTCCAGGCCGGCACCGAACCCGGCTACCCGGCCGCCGCGCACGCCACCTGGGCCGTCTCCATGGAGTCGCTGCGCGCCGACCACCCCGCCGCCGAACGCGTCCTGCTGCTCCTCGCCCACCTCGCCCCGACCGGCGCCGCCCTCGACGTCCTGCGCGCCCCCGCCGCGCTCGGCTGGCTGCGCCCTGGCGGGGAGCGGGCCACCCCCGCGAGCGCCGGACGCGCCTTCCACGCGCTCGGCGAACACGCCCTCGCCCGCGTCGACCACGGCGTCGGCCGCGTCGTCGGCGACCCGATGGGCCTGCGCTTCCTGCGCGAATCCCTCACCGCCGACGAGTTCCGCACCTCCCGCGAGGCCGCCCAGCGGATCCTCGCCTCCCTCGTCCCGCCGGGCCCCGAGGCCGACGAGGAGCGCCACCGGCTGGTGTTCGAGGAACTGGACCAGCACGTCGCCACCAGCGGCGCCGCCCTCAGCGAGGACCCCGACGTCCGGCGCTGGCTCGTCGTCCAGGTCCGCCACCGGCGCACCGTCCGCCGCCTCGAACCCGCCCGCGCGCTCGCCGAACAGCTCCTGAACACGTGGACGCAGCGGTACGGGAGCCTCGAAACGACCGAGGACGTCCTGACGCTCCGGCTCGCCGTCGAACTGGGCAACGTGCACCGCGACGCGGGACGCTTCGCCGCCGCCGAGGAGATCAACCACCGCGCGCTGAACCGGCTGCGCGCCACGCTCGGCCTGGAACACCCGTACACGCTGCGCAGCGCCACCGGACGCGGCGCCGAACTGCGCGCCCTCGGCGAGGTCCAGGACGCCTTCGCCGAGGACCAGTCGACGGCCGACATCCTCACCTCGGTCTCCGGCGCCGACAACCCCTACACCCTGATGGCCTTCCTCAACCTCGGCCTCTCCCTGGCGATGGTCGGCATGACCGCCGAAGCCCTCGACCTGCACCGCGAGACCTACGAACGCTGCCGCCGCGTCCTCGGCATCGAACACGAGCTGACCCTCAGCCTCGGCATCCAACTCGGCTGCCGCTACCGGGAGTCGGGCAACTACACCACCTCCCTCGCCCAGCTGCGGCAGGCCCTCACCGAGGCCGAGGAGCACCACGGCGAGTCCGACCCCGTCACCCTCTACGCGAGCCGCGCCCTCGCCGCGACCCTGCGCCGCGCCGGCCGTGGCGACCCCGCCCACCTCAGCACCGCCCGCAAGTGCGACGCGGACGCCATGGCCGGCTGGCTCGCCTACGCCGGACCCGAACACCACGAACGCCTCGCCGCCGGACTCGCCCTCGCCGCGGACCTGCGGCTGCTCGGCGAGCACACCGAGGCGTGCCGGCTCGCGGAGGACTGCGTGCGCCGGTACGCGACCTGGAGCGAGGGACACCCCTTCCACCGCATCGCCCAGACCAACCTCGCGCTGTGCCGCCGCAGCGCCGGACTCCTCGACGGCACCGCCGAGTTGAGCGAACAGGGCTGGCAGGGCCTCGCCGACTCCCTCGGCTCCGACCACCCGTTGACCCTCATCGCCGGCCTCGACCACGCGAACGCCCTGGTGTACGTGGGGGAGTCGGCCGCCGCCCTCGAACTCGACCGGCGCACCTACGACCGGCTCCGCGTCCGCTGCGGCGACCGCCACCCCCTCACCTCGTTCGCCGCCGCCAACCTCCAGGACAGCCAGGCCCGCGCCGGCGAGACCGCCGCCGGCCTGCCGGGCACCGCACGGACAGAGCTCGACCTCGATGTCCCGTACATCTGATCGAGAGTCAGAAACACGCTACGGGGCACCAGTCGGGTACCGCGCGAGAGGGGGACGGCAGTGAGGAACGGACGGGAATGGGGACAGCCCTGGTCGGCGGCGGTGCTCGCGCCCTGGCGGGGCACCGGCGCGAGCCTCGTCACGGCCACCGCCGGGGCGCTGATCGACGCCGAGATGGGGCCCAAGGGGCAGGACGTCGTCCTCATGGACGCCGACCTGGAGACCGCCGGACTCACCTCGCTGCTCGGCGCCTGGCGGACGTCCGGGTCCTGTGAGGAGGACTGCGGGCTCGTCGGGTTCGCCAAGGAGGAGAAGATCGCGCTGCACGACCGTACCGCCGCCCCGTTCCTCGTCCGGCTGCGCGCCCACGACGGCCGCAGCGAGGGCATGACCCTCTTCAGCGGGCTGCGCGGCAGGGGCAGTTCGGCGTTCACCGCACGGCGCGACCTGCCCGACATCGTCGGCCGCGCCGCCGAGAGCCTGGCCGAGATCGCCGGCTGCCTCCTCGTCGACTGCGGAACCGGCTGGGGGCCGTGCACCCGGCGCGTGTGCGACGCCGTCGAGTACGTCTTCCTCGTCGGCCCGCCGGACGGCCGTCCCCATCCCGCCGTACGCGAACTCACCGCCGAGCTGGAGCGCGCGGGGCTGCTGGGCAAACTCGCCGGATACGTGGCGAACAGACCCGGTCCGGGTCCGCGATTTACCGGCCAGAATCGGCTGAACGGGGTTGGAGGCGCCCGTTCCAGGGACACACTGCCAGTACGTACCGTGCTCGACCTGCCCGAAGACCCCCGCGCCGCGCAGACCGTCGCCCAGGGGGCCCTGCCCGGCCCGCAGAGCCCCTTCGGGAAGGCGTTCCGCGAGGGTCTGGAAGCACTCGAACCCGATTTGTTCCGCACCGGCTTCGGCCCAGGCGGCCACTGAGAGGAGGCGTGGTGGACACCGTTGATCCCGACCGTACCGACACACCCACCGGGACGCCGGGGGGAACCTCTTCGGGGGTGAGCCCCGCTCTGGCGAGTCCGGCGCGGCTGCGCGCCGCCCATGTCACCGACGCCAGCGACGACTTCGTCGACATGTGCGCCGACGCGCTGCACCCCGACGGGCTCCACCACGTCGCCGCCTACCACCGGGGCGTCTACAACTACTCCGTGGACATCCTGGAGTCGGTCGCCGAGGACGCCGCCGTCGACCGCGACCTCTACATCCGCGTGGGCCGGCAGCTCAACTTCCTGCTCGGCCGGATGGACCGCGCGCTGCGCCCCGCCGAGAGCGGCCGGCTCATCCGCACCGTCCTTCGGCTCGGCGACGCCTCCGTCTTCCACTACTACGTCCGCCCCGGCGAATACCTCACCGGCGTCTCGCTCGGCGCCGCGCACGACGAACCCGGCGACCGCGCGATGGCCCGCCTCGCCACCCGGTTCGCCGCGACTCTGCGCCAACGCGGCCTCAACTACGGCGGGTTCGAGGAGGACGACTTCAAGGACACGGCGCCGGACGGCCGTTCGGGCGGCCCGACGACCGTCGCCGATGCCCTGCACACCGACCGCTCCGGCGCCGTCGGCCCGCACCCCGAGTCCCTGCTCACCGCCTGCTCCGCCGCGCTGTCCGTCGAGGACCTGCACTACGTCGCCTACCTCGACCCGGCGGGCTTCCTCTCCGCCGACGTCCTCGAACTCGCCCAGCTCGCCCCCTACTTCCGCAACATCACCCACCAGAGCCGGCGCGACCGCTACCAGGACATCGCCCAGCGGCTGCCGTTCGTCGTCGCCCGCCTCAACCACTCCCTCAAGGCGGTCCTGCCCGGCCGCCTCACCCGCACGGTCCTCGACGTCGACGAGGGCGCCCTCTACTACTCCGTCGTCGGCGACGGCCCCTTCCTCCTCGGCGTCACCCTCAACCAGGACCGCGTCTTCCACGCCGACCTGAGGATGGCCGAGCTGACCGACGCCGTCGAACGCGTCCTCGCGGCCGAACGGTGAAGAGGTAACGAGGTGAGACAACTCGGCCTGCTGCTGGGCCTGTTGGCGGCGGGCTGGGCGGTCGGCACCGGCACCGGCGAGGTCGGCGGCTCGGACGCCTTCCTGTTCCTGACGCTGCTGCTGCTCGCCGTCGGCCTGTACGGCAGCACCTCGGACATCTCGGTGCGCGAGGCCCGTGAACACCTCGGGCTGATCGGCCTCGCGGTGACGGTCGGCGTCGTCGCCAAGGCGGCCCTGATCGCCGGGGCGCTGTGGCTGGCCCTGGACGATCCCGCGTACCTCGTCCTCGCGATCACCGTCGCCCAGGTCGACCCGCTGTCCGTGGCCGCCCTGCGCGACTCCTCCCGCATGTCGCCGCGCGCCAAGACGATCCTGTCGGTGTGGGCGTCCTTCGACGACCCCGTGACCGTCCTGCTGACCGCGTTCACGGTGCCGCTGGTCGCGGACGGGGCGGGCATCGGGGGGTCGGCGAGCGGGTACGCGGTCCAACTCGGGTTCAGCGCCGTGCTGGTGGCGGGCGCGGGGGCGGTCTGGTTCTTCCTGCGGCTGTGGCAGGGGCGGGGCGCGGACGTCGTCGGGGTGGTGCTGGTCGGGGGGATGCTGGTGGTGGCCGCGTCGTACACGCTGATGCTGGGGATCGCGGTGGTGGGGCTGTTCTTCCGGCCCGCGTTCCTCGGGCGCTGGGTGGGGGCGGTCACCCGGGGGGCCTACGCCGTCGCCGCGTTCCTGCTCGGGATGCTGCTCGTCGGCGGCGTCAGCGTCGGCTACGGGCTCGTGCTGGGCGCCTCCGCGTTCGCCGCGCACGCCGTCGTCGCCTCGGTGCTGACGCGCCGGCTCGGGCGCGCCGACCGGGTGCTGCTGGCGCTGGGACAGCAGAACGGGGTCACCGCGATCGTGCTCGCGCTGTCGCTCGAACCGGCGTTCCCGAGGGCGCCGGCGATCGTGGCGCCCGCGATCGTCACCGTCAACCTGCTGCACTACGCGGCGAATTCGGCCGTGGGTGGGCGGAATGGCCAGGCTCCGTGGCGACGTGGGGGCCCGTGGCGACGCGGCGGCCCGGCCCCCTGGCGGCGTGGGGGACCGGGCCGTCGTGCGCGTGGTGCCGGGGCAGGCCCTACGGCCGGAAGCGGAGCACCTGCGGGTCGTGGTCGCTGATCTGGTCGTGGAACTCCGCGTTGACGTGGACGCTGTCGTACTCGAAGGCGCAGGCGCGGCGGATCGAGGGGCTGATCAGGATCTGGTCGAGGACCTGCGCGTTGCCCTGGTAGACGTAGGAGTAACGCTCGTTCTTCGGCAGGGACTTGATCGCCGACCAGAGGGCGCCGTCCGACTCCAGGAGCTTCGCGGTGCCGGAGAACTCGAAGTCGTTGATGTCGCCGAGCGCGATGACGTCCGCGTTCTTCTGGGTGTCGAGGATGTTCTTGACGAACGCGTTGACCAGCGTGGCCTGTTGGTGGCGCTGGACCTCGGAGGAGCGGGCCGGGGGCTGGTACTGCGAGGTCAGAGCCTGGTCGCCGCCCTTGGAGTTGAAGTGGTTGGCGATCAGGAACACCGTCTTGCCACGGAAGGTGAACTCGCCGACGAGCGGCTTGCGGCTGTTCTTCCACGCCTCGTTCGCCGGGTCGATCCGGCCCGGGGAGACGGTCAGTTCGGCCTTGCCGCGCACCTTGGTGACGCCGACGGCCGTCGTGGCGTCGCCGCCCGCGCGGTCCGTGAAGGAGACGCGCTCCGGGTTGAACAGGAAGACCTGGCGGATGTTGCCGCCGGGCTCGCCGCCGTCCTGGCCGTCGGCCGGCGAGATCGAACGCCAGTCGTACGCGGGGCCGCCCGCCGCCTTGATCGCGTCGATCAGCTTCGTGACGGTGACGTCGGCGGCGGTCGTGCCGTCGTTCGTCGCGCCGTTGTCGTCCTGGATCTCCTCCAGGGACACGATGTCGGGCGACTTGAGGTTGTGCACGATCGCGGCGGCGTGCGCGGCGAACGTGGTGTCGGAGGGGTCGAGGTTCTCGACGTTGTACGTGGCGACCGCGAGTTCGGCGCGGGACTGCGCGCGGGTCGACTCGCGCTGGAGGCCGGCGCTCTTCAGGGTGCCGAGCCGGCTGGCGACGAGGGTGTAGCCGCCGAACTGGTTGTAGTCGAGCGGGCCGGTCGTCGCGCCCGTAAGGGTGTCCCCCACATTCGCCGCCGGGAAGTCGGCGGTCGCGCCGAGCGACTGGATCTGGATCCGGCCGGTGTTCTGCGACCCGTACGACCCGTAGACCGTGCCGCCGCGCCGGTTCGCGTTCTCCCACGGCTTCACCGTCACCCACAGCTCGGTGAACGGGTCCGTGGCGCCGACCACGCGGGCGTCCGCGACCTGGACGTTCATGCCCTCAAGGGACTCGTAGTGGTCCAGGGCGTACTTCTTCGGCTCCAGCGTCAGGGCGTTGATCGAGCCGTTCGGGGCGGGCGCGTACGCCGCCGGGACCGAGCGCGCGCTGATCACGACCGGGGCCGGGACCGGGTTGCCGCTGGAGACGACCGTGGTGACGGGCTTGGTGATCTCGGTGATCGCCTGGTTACCGGAGGCCGTGCCGCCCGGGACGAACTCCGAGACGGTGCCGGTGACCGTGACCGCGTCCCCCACGGCGACGCCCTTGGGGACCGAGCTGGTGAAGACGAAGACGCCCTCGCTGGTCGCCGGGTCGGCGTCCGGGTTCGGGTCCTGGATCCAGAAGCCCTTGGACTGGCCGTACGTGCGGATGCCCGTGACGATGCCCGCGACGTCCGTCACCTGCTTGCCGGCGTACGGGGAGATGCGGGTCGTGCCCTGGATGTCGTGGATGCGCACGGTGTCCGCGTGCGCGGGCGAGACGAGGACGACGGTGGACGCGGCCGAGCAGACGGCGGCGACGGTGAGCGCGGCGAGACGCGCGGACGACTTGCTGGGCAAGTGATCCCTCCGGGCGGGAGTGTCGGGGCAAGGACGGCAAGGCGCGTGGGGGGAGTGCGGGTGCCTGCGGCTGTGCAGCAGTGTGGCAGGTACGTGACACGCGTAGAACCAAGGACGGTGGTGAACAGTTGTTCCCTGACTTCTACGCGCGTCAATCTCCTTGTTGATCTCGCCACTTGTCAAGGTTTCGGCCATGTACGGGAGCGGACGGGCAGATGAACCGGGTGGCATGGGGTGAAACCCGTCTAGGCTTCGGGGTGAGGTGTACGGGGCCGGTCAGGGTCATACCCGTAGTACTTCCGTCCGCTAGGAGAATCAGCCGATGTCAGACAGCTCCCCCCTGCCGCCCGTGCGGCTCGCCCCCGAAGCGGAGCTGGCGCGGGAAGCGCTCGCCACGCCGTTGCTGTCGCGGGCCGCGCGGCTCGCGCGGTGGGCCGGTCCCGGGACCCGGGTGGACGCCGGGGGCGGGCTCGTCGACGAGCAGTTGCCGGCCGCCGCCGAGGAGCTGGGGCTGACCGGCGAGGACGCGGAAGCCTACGCCAGCGAGGCGTGGCGGGTCGCCGTGGACGCCGGGCTCGTCGAGATCCTGGACGAGGAGGCAGGCACCGTCCGCACGGGCGACGACCTCGCCCTCCTCACCGGCGGCTCCCCGCACGACGTCCTCACCGTCTGGCTCGCCGCGCTGGAGACCGTCCTCGCCGACGCCAGCACCCCCGACCTCGACGCGCTCATGGACGTCATGGACGAGGGCGGCCGCGTCGACTTCTCCGAGCTGGACTGGGACCCCGAGGCCGAGGCCGAATTCCTCGACGGCGTCCTCGGCAACCTCTACCTGCTCTCCGTCAGCGAGGACGGGCCCGGCGAAGGCCCGGTCCCGCTGCCCGCGCTGGCCGCCTCCATGATCGTCCCCGGCGACATGGGAGAGCCCACCAACGACGTCCTGGAGCAGGTCTCCGACGCGATGATGCGCCTCGACGACCAGTTCCGGCTGCTGGAGCCCGTCGGGATCGTCGAGTACGAGCCCGTCGACGAAGCGCTCATGGACGGGGACGTCCCCGACGGCGTCGACGAGACGGACGTCTCGCGGTACGGGATGGTCCGGCTCACCGCGCTCGGCCGGTACGGGCTGCGGGCCCGGCTCCTCGACGCGGGGTTCGCCGCGCCGGCCGTCGGTGAACTCGCGGACAAGGGGGCGGACGCGCTGCTCGACGGGACCGCCGGGTACGGGTCGCTCGCGGCGCGGGCCGAGACCGAGCAGTGGCTCGGACGGCGTCAACCGCTCGACGCCGCGCGGGAGTTGCTGTCCGCGGCGCGCGGGGCCGATGACGGGGCTCCGCTGCGGCGGTTGCGGTGCCAGCAGGCGTTGTCGCTCGTCGGGGGTGAGGCGGAGACCGCCGTGCGGGAGGTGCTGGACGATCCCGAGCTGGGTGGGCTCGCGCGGGTGTGGCTCAGCGAGCTGGGGTTCGCGGATGTGCCCGCGCCGTCCGAGGAGATGGTGTTCTGGCTGACCATCGACACGGTGGCCGCGCAGTTGGCTGCCGAGGGGAACTCGGAGGAGTTGCAGGCGTTGGTGGAGGGGTTGGCCGCGCAGCACGAGGGGTTCTTCTCGGCGGTGTGGCGGGTGGGGCATCCGGCTACCGCCGATGTGCTGGAGGCGATGGGGAGGCTGCATCCCGATAAGCGGGTGGCGAAGGAGGCGCGGAAGGCGGCGTTCAAGGCGCGGTCGCAGCAGGGGGGTTGAGCTGCGGTTGGCGAGTGCGGGCTGTATTGGGCTGGTCGCGCAGTTCCCCGCGCCCCTTTAGGGCGTTGTTCAACTGGAGTTAAAGAGCGGGCGGGAGTGTGTCTTCGCGAACCTCCGTGCGCCACCCTCCGCGCCACTCGACCCGTCTCAGGAGACTTCATGTCGCTCACCCGCAGGGACTTCGCCGCCAGATCCGCGCTCACCGGTGCCGGGGTGGTGCTGGCAGGGAGCGCCGGGGTGCTCGCCTCCGCTCCGCAGGCTCTCGCGTCCGCTGACGTCGAAGGGTGCGAGCACGGGGGACTGGGGTACGGGCCCCTGCTGCCCGACCCCGAAGGCATCCTCGCGCTGCCCGCCGGGTTCACCTACCGCGTCATCACGCACAGCGGGAAGACCAAGCTGGAGTCGGGGGAGTACACGCCGTCCAACCATGACGGGACGGCCACTTTCGAGGGGCCGCGTGGGACGACGTTGCTGGTCAACAACCATGAGCTGAAGGGGCCGCGCACGAGGTGGGCGCATCCGGTGCCGCTCGCCGAGGGGCTGGTGTACGACCCCGCGGCCTCGGGCGGGTGCACGGTCGTCGAGGTGCGGCCTGATGGGCGGGTCGCGGAGTGGGTGGGGATCGCGGGGACGTCGACCAACTGCGCGGGCGGGCGCACCCCTTGGGGGACCTGGCTGACGTGCGAGGAGAACTCCGACCGGGCCGGCGTCAACGGGATGACCAAGGACCACGGGTACGTCTTCGAGGTCGACCCGCTCGACCGGCGCGCCAACCGGGACCCCAAGCCCCTGAAGTTCTTCGGGCGTTACGACCACGAGGCCGTCGTCATCGACCCGGGGCGCGGGCACGCCTACCTCACCGAGGACGCCGCGAGCCCCAACGGCCTGCTGTTCCGCTGGACCCCGCCGAAGGGCTTCACGCACGGCCGGGGCAGGTTCCGCACCCTCGCCGACGACGCCGGTGTCCTCCAGGCGCCCAAGTGCTTCGACTCCGGCGGCAAATTCGTCGACGACCTCTCCCGGGCCACGAAGACCGGCACGGTGTACGGGGTCGACTGGATCGACGTCCCCGACCGCGACGCCCAAACCGTCGCCGTGCGCAAGCAGTTCGCGGACGGCGAGATCACCCGCGCCCGCAAGCTGGAGGGCATGTGGTGGGGTGACGGCGGTGCCTACATCGTCTCCTCCTACGCCCGTTCCGAGAGCCCCGTCCAGCACGACGGCCAGGTCTGGTTCTACGACCCCAAGCGCCGCACCCTCACCCTCAAGGTCCTCCTCGGCGTCAACCCCGACCCGTCGAAGGACGGCCCCTTCGACGGCCCCGACAACATCACCGTCTCCCCCTACGGCGGCCTCGTCATCGCCGAGGACGGCGAGGGCGTCCAGCACCTCTTCGGCGCCACCGACTCCGGCCGCACCTACCCCATCGCCCGCAACGAACTCAACGTCGGCACCGAAGACGCCCCGGAATACAGCGAGTTCGCCGGCGTGACCTTCTCCCCCGACGGGCGCACCCTCTACGCCAGCATCCAGACACCGGGGATCATGCTGGCGATCACGGGGCCCTGGAAGCGGCAGAGGCGCTAATTCGTTCGACCGTCACAGGCCGCGCCTCCTAGAGTCGGAGACACGAAAGCGACGCACCTCCCGGTGCGCGGACAGCGGTTACTTCTTCCACAGAATCCGATACCGCAGTCGACTTGATCTCGGGAGGCGCGGCTTGTGGCGGGTGCCCGGTGCGCAGGCAACGGTTACTTCAATGGGCCGGGCGGTCGCGGGTTCGAATCCCGTCATCGACTTCGGGTCGGTGTAGCTCAATCCGGTAGAGCACCTGATAAGTCCGTCGCCGACTCCTGACCTCGGGCACCCTCCACGCGCCGTGCCTCCCCTCATGACTCACTGAATTTCGGGGGGAATTCACCATGGCCCGTTTCAACACCCGCGCCACGAAGGCGCGTACGACGTCTCCCGTCACCACCACCGGCCGCGCCCTGCGTACCGGCGAGGGCGGCCACGGCCACGAACGGGACGCGCGTTCCGAACTGTTCCTGCTCGCCGTCGCCAACTTCGTCTCGCAGGACACGTTCTACGAGTCCGGCACCGACCGCGACAACCGATTCGCCACGCTGATACGCCAGTTGGCGGTCACCGACCCCGAGTGGACGGCGGGACTGCTCGGCTGGCTGCGCGGCGAGGGCAACCTGCGGACGGCGGCCGTGGTCGGCGCCGCCGAGTACGTGCACGCACGTCTCGCGGCCGGCGCGACCGAGGGCCCCTCGAACCGGAGCGTCGTCGACTCCGTCCTGCGACGGCCGGACGAGCCCGGCGAGTTGCTGGCGTACTGGACGGCGACCTACGGCCGGAACATCCCCAAGCCCGTCAAGCGCGGTGTCGCCGACGCCGTCCGGCGGCTGTACCACGCCAAGTCCCTGCTGAAGTACGACACGTCGGCGAAGGGCTACCGCTTCGGCGACATCCTGAACCTGGTGCACGCGGCGCCGGACCCGGCGAAGCCCTGGCAGGGCGAGCTGTTCCGGTACGCGCTGGACCGCCGGCACCACCCGGAGGCGGCGGTGCCGCCCGCGTCGGACCAAGTGCTGTCCGCGCACCGGGAGTTGATGGAGCTGCCGGTCGAGCGGCGGCGTGCCGTCGTCACCGGGGCCGGGGGCGCCGAACGGCTCGCGGCGGCCGGGATGACCTGGGAGGCGCTGGCGGGCTGGCTGCAGGGACCGATGGACAAGGCGGCCTGGGAGGCGGTGATCCCGTCCATGGGCGCGATGGCGCTGGTCAGAAACCTGCGCAATTTCGACGAGGCCGGTGTCTCGGACGAGGTCGCGGCGAGGGTCGCGGCGCGGATCAGCGACCCCGAAGAGGTCGCCCGCTCACGGCAGTTCCCGTTCCGCTACCTCGCCGCGTACCGCAACGCGCCCTCGCCGCGCTGGGCGTACCCGCTGGAGCGGGCGCTCGGCCACTCGCTGGCCCAGGTGCCCGCGCTGCCGGGCCGCACCCTCGTCCTCGTCGACCGGTCCGGCTCGATGTGGCACCGCCTGTCGGAGCGCTCGCAGCTCAACCGGGCCGACGCGGCGGCGATCTTCGGCACGGCCCTCGCGGTGCGCGCCGAGGACGCCGACCTCGTCGAGTTCGGTACGACCAGCAGGCGCCTGGGCTTCGACGCGGGGGAGTCGGTGCTGCGGATCCTGGAGCGCTTCGGCGACCTCGGCGGCACCGACACGGTCTCCGCGATCCGGGCCCACTACCGGGGCCAGGACCGGGTGCTGATCGTCACCGACGAGCAGTACGCGTACAGCTCGCACGGCGATCCCACCGAGCAGGTCCCGGCCGACGTCCCGGTCTACACCTGGAACCTGGCCGGGTACCGGGCCGCCCACGGACCCTCCGGGAAGGCCGACCGGCATACGTTCGGCGGGCTTTCGGACGCGGCGTTCCGGATGGTGCCGCTGCTGGAGAGCGCCCGTGACGCCAACTGGCCCTGGGGTGCCCGATGATGGATCCCTTGCCTGGGAGTTGACTGACATTTAACATTTCAATTCATGGAAGCCATAAGACCCGTGGGCCGCACCCTGCTCAGGGACCGTGCCTGTGACGCCATTCGGGACGCCATCGTCAGCGGGGAGATAGAGCCCGGCGCGATCGTGCGGGACATCGATCTGGCCGAGCGGCTGGGACTGTCACGGGCGCCGGTGCGGGAGGCGTTCGCGCGGCTCGTGGAGGAGGGGCTGCTGGAGAGCAAGCCGCAGAGCTATACGCGGGTCACTCCGGTCGTCGCGAGCGAGGTGCGGGACGCCGCCGCCGTCGTGGGGGCGATGCACGAGTTGGCGGTCCGGGTCGCGGTAACCCGCCTGACCCCGGCGGACATCGCCACGATGCGCGCCGCCAACGAGCGGTTCGCGGACGCCGTCGTCGCGGGGGACGTCGACGCGGCGCTCCTCGCGGACGACGAGCTGCACGACGTCCTCGTGCGGGTGAGCGGCAACCGGGCCGCCGCCAAGACCGTCGCCCGGTACACGCCCCTCATCCGGCGCCTGGAGCGGCGCCGGTTCGGCGAGGGCGGGAACTGCCTGTCCGCCGGGCTGCACGAGCGGTTGATCGACGCGTGCGAGGCGGGGGACGTGGCCGGGGCGGTGCGGGTCACGGCGGAGATCTGGCGGGGGCTCGAAGAGCTGATCGACCTGTCCTGAAACCGCACGCTCCTCGGAAGTACGACGGAACACGACGGAACACGACCCCGGAGGCAACCCCATGTCCCTCTCCTCGTACGAGCGTTACCCCCTCCTCTTCGGCCCCTCCCCGGTCCACCGCCTCGACCGGCTCACCGCGCACCTCGGCGGCGCCGCCCTGTGGGCGAAGCGGGAGGACTGCAACTCCGGTGTGGCGTACGGCGGCAACAAGACGCGCAAGCTGGAGTACCTGGTCGCCGACGCGCTCGCGCAGGGCTGCGACACGCTCGTCTCCATCGGCGGTGTGCAGTCCAACCACACCCGCCAGGTCGCGGCCGTCGCCGCCCGCGCCGGGCTCAAGTGCGTGCTGGTGCAGGAGAGTTGGGTGGACTGGCCGGACGCCGTGTACGACAAGGTCGGCAACATCCTGATCAGCCGGCTCGCCGGGGCCGACGTGCGGCTCGTGAAGGCCGGGTTCGGGATCGGGTTCAAGGAGAGCTGGGAGCGGGCGCTGCGGGAGGTCGAGGAGTCGGGCGGCAAGCCGTACGCGATCCCGGCCGGCGCCTCCGACCATCCGCTCGGCGGGCTCGGGTTCGCCGGGTGGGCGTACGAAGTCGCCGAGCAGGAACGCGAGTTGGACGTCTTCTTCGACACCGTCGTGGTCTGTTCCGTGACCGGCTCCACGCAGGCCGGCATGGTCGCCGGGTTCGCCGCGCTTGAGGAGGCGGGCGGCCGTCCGCGCCGCGTCCTCGGCATCGACGCCTCCGCGAAGCCCGCCGAGACCCGTACGCAGATCGCCCGCATCGCGCACAACACCGGTCAACTCATCGGCGTCAAGCGCGAGTTGACCGAGGACGACGTCGAACTCGACGAGCGCTACCACGCCGGGATCTACGGCGTCCCCGACGAGACGACCCTCGACGCGATGCGCCTCGCGGCCCGCACCGAGGGGATGGTGACCGACCCGGTGTACGAGGGCAAGTCGATGGCGGGCATGGTCGATCTGGTCCGGCGCGGCGAGATCGGCGCCGGATCGACCGTCCTGTACGCGCACTTGGGCGGCCAGCCCGCGCTGAACGCGTACAGCGCGCTGTTCTGAGCACGAGGGGGCCCCGAAGTCCGTCCCGTAGGGATCATGTTCCCGTGATGGCCGGATACAGTTCATCCGTGGGGGCCGACCAAGAGCGACGTAAGCCGCGTATCGACCAGTCCGACGGACTAAGCCGCCGGGCCACGATCCATGACGTGGCCCGGCTGGCGGGCGTCTCCCGGCAGACGGTCTCCCGCGCGGTCAACGACAAGGGCGAGATCGACCCGGCGACCAAGGAACGCGTCCTGGAGGCCGCCCGGCTCCTCGACTACCGGCCGAGCCGGTTCGCGCGCGGCCTGGTCCGCAAGGGCACCGTCACCGCCGGACTGGTCATCCCCGACCTGATGAACCCGTTCTTCCCCGAGGTCGCCGCCGGGGTCCTGGAGGCGGCCGAGCAGCGCGGCTGGCAGGTCGTCGTCTGCGACACCCGCTCCGACGACGCCCGCGAGCGCGAGGCGCTGGACATGCTGTCCCACCAGGCGGACGCGGTCGTCGGCTACTTCAAGAACGAGGACGACGTCCTAGCCCGCCACCTCGGCGGCGTCCCCCTCGTCCTGCTCGAACGCGGCCCGCAGCAGACCCGGTTCGCGGCCGTCGGCATCGACGCGGCGGGCGGCCTGGAGCGCGGGATGGCCCACCTCGTCGGCGCGGGACACCGCCGGATCGGCATGCTCGACGGCGACCGGGGCCCCGTCCGCGGCCCCCGGCACGAGGCGTTCCTCGCGCAGGCGCGACGGCACGGCCTCGACGTCGACGAGGGGTGGATCGTCTGCTGTGCCGAGCACAGCGTCGTCGGCGGCGAGGCCGCGATGGAGCGGCTGCTGGACGTGCGGCCCGAGGTCACGGCCGTCTTCGGGTTCAACGACCTGATCGCGGTCGGCGCGATGCGCACCGCGCGGCGCCGGGGGCGCGAGGTGCCCGGCGACCTCGCCGTGCTGGGGTTCGACGGGCTGTCGCTGGGCGCCCTCGTCGAGCCCGCGCTCACCACCCTCCACCTGGACAAACGCCGGCTCGGACGGTTGGCCGTCGAGCAGGTCGCGCGGCTGCTCGCGGGCGAGGGGCCGCTGGTCGGCGAGGACGCCTGGGTGATCCCCGAACTGGTGGTGCGGGCCTCCGCCTGAGCCGGTCTGCCCTCCTGACAGGACGTCAGTACATATCCGCTGTACGTGTCTTGACACTGGTTTTCGGCCGCCCCAATACTCGACGGCAACGCTCACGTGAACGTTCACGGGATGCCGACATCGTTGTCCTCCTCCGTAAAGCGAGCCGCGCGTGATGGAACACCGAACGATGTCCCGCAGACGTCTGCTGGGGGTCTCCCTCGCCGGCGCCGGTGGGGCCCTGCTGGGCCTGTCCGGGTGCGGGACGGCAAGCGGCTCGGCCTCGGCCGGCACCGATCACCTCAGCCTCTGGTACTGGAAGGGCGCGCTGAGCGAGAAACTCCTCGCCACCGCGCGTAGTTCGGTCCCCGGCGTGCCCGGTCTCAAGGTGCGCGGCGCGCAGATGCCGTCCGGCGAGATCGACTCCAAGGTGCGCACCAGCCTCGCCGCCCGCGCCTACGTGCCCGACATCACCGTCGCCAACTCCGACAACCTCGCGACGTTCTTCCCCGACGAGAACGAGTTCCTGGACCTGCGGGAGTTCGGCGCCGAGAAGCTGCGCGGCCAGTACCTCGACTGGAAGTGGAAAGCCTGCTTCACCCCGTCGGGCCGCATGATCGGCTTCCCGCTCGACGCCGGCCCGACCGCGCTCTACTACCGCCGGGACCTCTTCCAGAGGGCGGGCCTCGCGTACGAGCCCGACGACGTCGCCGAGGCGGTCTCCACCTGGGAGAAGTTCATCACCGCCGGACGCGCCCTGAAGACCCGGGGTGTGTTCCTCGTCAGCAACATCGGCAACGTCTTCCAGCAGGCCATGCTCCAGTCCACCCGGCAGTTCGTGGACGCCGACAACCGCTTCATCGGCGACCAGCCGCACATCCGGCACGCCTGGGACACCGCCGTCGAGATCCTGCGCCAGGGCCTCGCCGCCCGCGTCTCCGACGGCACGCCCGACTACAACGCGGCGATGAGCGGCAGCCGGATCGCCACCATGACGACGGCGGTGTGGGCGATCAACGGCCTCAAGGACACCGCGCCGAAGACGTCCGGCCTGTGGCGGCTGACGAGGATGCCGGGCGGGCCCGCGAACTACGGGGGCTCGTACATGACGCTGACCCGCTACTGCCGGGATCCGGAGCGCGCGTTCGCCTTCCTGACCTGGCTGCTCAGCCCGGCCAACCAGCTCAAGTCCTACCAGGAGTCGGCCCTGTTCCCCACCACCCCGGCCGCCTACGCGGACCCCGCGATGCACCAGGCCGACCCCTTCTTCGGCGGCCAGCGGCCCATCGACGTCTTCGGACCGGCCGCGCGCAACGCCCCCGTCGTCTACTTCAGCCCCTACGAGGACACCGCCAACACCCCCTTCTTCCAGGAACTCACCAACGTCCAGACCCTCGGCAAGAACCCCGAGAAAGCCTGGCGCGACGCCGTCGACGGGGCCGAGTCCGCGCTGGTCAGAGTGGGGGTGAGCTGACGATGGCGACGGTTGCCGAAAGCGCCCGCGCGCAGCAGCGGCCCCTGGTGCGCCGCACGTCGTCCACCGCGCCCGGCGGACGGCGGCGCCACCTCGGGCCGCTGCTCGCCATCGCGCCGTTCTACGTGCTGTTCGGCGTGTTCGGGGCGTTCCCGGTGGTGTTCTCGCTCTACCTGTCCTTCCAGGACTGGGACGGCATCGGGAACATGCGGTACGTCGGACTCCAGCAGTACAAGTGGCTGCTGGAAGACTCGGTGTTCTGGCACTCGGTGCTCAACACCTTCGAGATCTGGTTCCTCTCGACCGTGCCGATGCTGTTCCTCGCGCTGGTCATCGCGTTCCTGCTGCACTCACAGGTGCGGTTCGGCGGGGCCTACCGGGTCGCGTACTTCGTGCCCAACGTGACGTCCATGGTCGCGATGACGATCGTCTTCGGATCGGTGTTCGCGCAGAGCGGGCTCGCCAACTCGGGCCTCAAAGCGGTGGGGTTGGACGGGATCGGGTGGCTGTCCTCCGAGTGGGGCATCAAGTCGGCGATCTCGCTGATGATCATCTGGCGGTGGGTCGGCTACAACGCGCTGATCTTCCTCGCCGGGATCCAGGCCATCCCGACCGAGCACTTCGAGGCGGCGCGGATGGACGGCGCCAACAGCTGGCAGACGCTGTTCCGGGTCGTCGTACCGCAGTTGAAGCCGGTGGTCCTCTTCGCCGCGATCACCTCCAGCATCAACGGGCTGCAGATCTTCACCGAGTCGCAGGTGCTGTTCCAGACCGACGACGTCGGAACCACCGGCGGGCCGGGGCAGGAAGGCATGACCATCGTGCTCTACCTGTGGCAGAAAGCATTCAAGGACCACCAGTTCGGGTACGGGGCCGCGATGGGCTGGGTGCTGTTCGCGCTCATCGCCCTCTTCACGATCGTCAACTGGCGCCTGGTGTCCGGGCGTCGGGACAAGGAGACGCGCCGTGGCCGCTGAGCAGAACAACGCCGGGCTCGCGATCGGCTCCGGCAGCAGGCTCACCCGGATCTGCGTCCGCGTCGTGCTGCTGTTCGGGGTGCTGGTCTCCCTGTTCCCCTTCTACTGGCTGGTGGTGATGGCGTCCGGCACGACCCAGGACATCTACCGCTACCCGCCCAAGCTGGTGCCGGGACCGCATCTGCTGGACAACATGAAGCGGGTCGTCGACTCCGTCGATTTCTTCGGCTCGCTCTTCAACACGGTCGTCGTCGCGGTGGCCGGGACGGCGCTGGTGCTGTTCTTCGACTCCCTCGCCGCGTTCGCCTTCGCCAAGTACGACTTCCCCGCCAAGCGGTTCATGTTCGGCATGCTGCTGATGACGTACATGATCCCGGCCCAACTCTCCCTCGTCCCGCAGTTCGTGACCATGGCGGAGTTCGGCTGGGCCGGTTCCCTCAAGGCGCTCGTCATCCCCGGCGCGGCCAACGCGTTCGGCATCTTCTGGATGCGGCAGTACGCCGAGAACTCCCTCCCGGACGAGCTGCTGGACGCCGGCCGCATCGACGGGGCCGGGTTCTTCCGCCTCTACTGGCAGGTCGCGCTCCCCATGTTCCGGCCCGCGCTCGCGTTCCTCGGCATCTTCACGTTCATCGGCCTCTGGAACGACTACATCTGGCCTCTCGTCGTCATGATCGACCCCGAGAAGGTCACCCTCCAAGTGGCCCTCGCCAACCTCAACGTCCTCTACCAGGCCGACTACTCCCTCGTCATGGCCGGGGCGTTGATGAGCGTCGTCCCCCTGATCGTGGTCTTCCTCATCGGGGCCCGGCACTTCCTTCGGGACCTGGCGGCGGGCGCGACGAAGATGTGACGGTCTTCGCGCCGCCGGCGGGCGCCCCTGGCGAGGATGTCGCCGGGGGCGCCGGTGTTCGGTGTGGGCGGGGTTTCCGCGGGGGGAGCCGGCGGCGGGGCTGGTCGCGGGGGCGGCCGGTCGTGCGGGTCGTACGTGGGCTGCTCGTACGTGAGTTGTGTGGGCCGGAGGCCCGGAGCGGTTCTGGGAGGGGGCGGTTCTGGGGGCCCGAAAACCGGGTGACCCGGCCCGTGTCCCTCCCTACGCTCCCGTCATGCACAACACCGAGGGCCTGATCAACGTCGTGGACGTCGAGGCGACGTGCTGGCCGGGGTCCGCGCCGCCGGGGCAGGTCAGCGAGATCATCTGGATGGAGGGGAAGCTGGGCGGGTAGGCGCGCGTCAGCGTGCGGTTCGGGACGGCCGGTGCCGCCGCGCGACGGCCGGGAGCGGGCCGTGACGGCTGACGGCGCCGAGTGCGGCTGCGACCCCGGCCCTCTTGCCCGCCGTCCGGGACGGAAGCCGCCCAGCCCCCGCCCCGCTGTCCCCTCCCTCTCCCTCAGCGCCCTGCCAACACCCCCCGCACCACCTCAAGATCCGCGTCCGAAGCCAGCCCCGCGTGGTACAGCCGCATCTCCGTGGCGCCCAGCGCACGCGCGCGTGCGATGTCGGCCGCGAGGTCGTGGGGCCGGCCGCCCATGCCGGAGACGATGCCGAAGTTGGCGGCGAGGACGGCGGGACGGCCGGTCTCCGCGAACGGGGGCAGGAGTTCGGGCCCGCCCGCGCAGGGGACGACGACGCCGTCGGCGACGGAGAGGATGTGGGCGGGGTCGACGCCGGGGTTGGCGCCGACGTGGTAGGTGACGGGGTCGGCGTGGAGGAGGACCTGGAAGCCGGCCGGGGCCGCCGCGCGGACGGCGTTCACGGCGGCCTCCTGGAGCGTGCGGGCGGTCTCGTCGCGCCACGCGCGCGTAGCGGCCGTGTACGTGGGGCCGAGAAGTTTCTCGACGCCCGGCCAGCCCTCGTCCGGGGCGCCCTTCCACAGGGGGTCGAGGGCGTCGCGGACGGCTGCCGCGAGGGCGTCCGGATCGGCGCCCCGCGCGGCGTACCCGTCGCGGCAGACGGCGCAGAAGCAGAGGGCCATGAGGTACATCCCGGCGTCGCCCAGGGGCACGCCGCCGGTCTTGTCGTGGGCGTGCAGGTGCTGGAGGCCGTACCAGCCCAGGGACTCCAGCTCGGTGCCGGCGGCGCCGGGGCGCACGGCGGCCTCGGCGGCGAGGTCGATCAGGTACGCGCGCGTGTCGGGCTGGGCGATGCAGGGCGCCCAGGGGTAGCGGTCGCCGTAGGCGTTGACGACGGACGTCGACGGGTGCTCGGCGCCGAGCCGGGAGTTGTGCGCGAGGACGACCCAGGTGTGGACCTCGAGGCCCGCGCCCGAGAGGGCGTCAGCGGCCTCCGAGAAGGCGTCTGCGGGCGCCCAGGCCCCGGCCGGGTAGGGGCGGAGGGTCCGGCCCTCCCAGCGCGTGTCAGGGGCGTACAGGACCGCCGCGTGCTCGGCGGTGACGATCCGGTGGCGGGGGTGGCGCGGGGTGAGGGCGCGCGTGGAGTGGTACGCGGCGGCCAGGGTCACCTGCTCCACGCCGAGGGAGGCGATCCGGGCCGGGGCCTCGGGGTCGCCGTTGACGTCCCAGGGGTAGACGAACGTCGACGCCTTCACTTGCTCTCCTCCTCCAGCAGCGCGTGCCCGCGCTCGATCAGTTGCGCGAGCCGCTTCACATGATCCTCGGCCGGCTCGTGCAGCGGCGGCCGGACCTCGCCGACGTCGAGCCCGCGCAGCCGCACGGCGGCCTTGACGAGCGAGACGGCGTACCCGCGCCCCTGCGCGCGCAGTTCGACGTACGGGCGGAAGAACCCGTCGAGCAGGCGGCGCGCGGTGGCGTCGTCGCCGGTGCGCAGCGCGCGGTGGAAGGCGTTCGCGATCTCGGGGGAGAAGCAGAAGACGGCGGACGAGTACAGGGTGACGCCCAGCGCGCGGTAGGCGAGCTGCGTCTGCTCGGCGGTCGGCAGGCCGTTGAAGTACAGGAAGTCGCCGGGCACCTCGCTGCGGACGGCGCTGACGATGCGCTGCATGAGGTCGAGGTCGCCGTAGCCGTCCTTGAGGCCGACGACGCCCTCCGTGCGGGCGAGTTCGACGACCGTCGCGGGCGTGAAGACGGCGTTGTCGCGCTGGTAGACGATCACCGGCAGCGGTGTCGCGGCGGCGACCTCGCGGTAGTGCCGCAGCAGCCCCTCCTGCCCGGCGACGACGAGGTAGGGCGGCAGGACGAGCAGCCCGTCGGCGCCCGCCTCGTGCGCCACGCGCGCGTAGCGGACGGCGAGCCGCGTGCCGTACCCGGCGCCCGCGACGACCGGCACGCGCCCGGCGGTCTCCTCGACGGCCGCGCGCACGCATGCCTCGAACTCGTCCAGGTCGAGCGCGTGGAACTCGCCGGTGCCGCAGCAGGCGAAGACGGCCGCCGCGCCCGCGTCGACGCCCGCGCGTACGTGCGCGCGGAAGGCGTCGAGGTCGAGGGAGCCGTCTCGGCCGTAGGCGGTGACGGGGAAGAAGAGGGGCCCGGTGGGGGCGGTGAGGCGGTCGGCGAGCGGGGCTGTCGGCACGGGCTCTCCCTGGCGGTGGGCGACCGCCTGGAGCGAGCGGTCACGCTTCTGATCGGCGTATATATGTATGAACGCGACCACCCTAAGGAGCCTCATTGGGGCGGGTCAAGCGCGTGGAGGTGCCCTACGGCGGGGATTTCCCACCCCCGCGCCCCCTTGACGAGCATCGATGGACATCCTTAGCTTGTCCAAGCATGTGAATGTCGATCATGCATGCGGCCCACTGATCGAGGAGACCCGAGGATGCCCGCTCCGCGCACCGTCCTGCTGACCGGCGCCGCCGGCGGCCTCGGCACCCTGATGCGGGGCCTGCTCCCGGAGTACGGCTACGACCTGCGCTGCCTCGACCTCGTCCCCGTCGAGGGCGCCCCCGGCGCGATCACCGCCGACCTGGCCGACCGCGACGCCCTCAGGGACGCCGTACGCGGTGTCGACGCGATCGTCCACCTCGCGGGCATCTCCCTCGAATCCTCTTTCGAGAAGATCCTCAGGGCAAACATCGAGGGCACCTACAACCTGTACGAAGCCGCGCGCGCGGAAGGCGTGCGCCGGATCGTCTTCGCCTCCTCGAACCACGCCGTCGGCTACACCCCGCGCCCCGAGGGCGACGACCCGCTCATCCCCGTCGACACCCCGCGCCGCCCGGACACCTTCTACGGCCTGTCGAAGTCCTTCGGCGAGGACCTGGCGCAGCTCTACTGGGACCGGCACGGCCTGGAGACCGTCTCCGTGCGCATCGGCTCCTGCTTCGCCGAACCGACGTCCGTGCGGATGCTGTCGATCTGGATGAGCCCCGCCGACGGCGCCCGTCTCTTCCACGCCGCCCTGACCGCCGAGGACGTCGGGCACACGGTCGTCTACGGCTCCTCCGCCAACACCCGCCTGTGGTGGGACCTCACCACCGCGCGGGCGCTGGGCTACGACCCGCAGGACGACTCCGAGCCGTACGCCGAGAAGCTGATCGCCGAACAGGGCGAACTCCAGCCCGGCAACGAGGCGCACGCGTACCTGGGCGGCGCCTTCGTGACGGACCCGCCCATCTGGCCGCACTGACCCCCCACGGGATCACGCGGGCGGGCACCGAACGGGCCCGCCCGCACCCCTGTCCGGGCACCGCCCCCGCCCGCTCCGCCGAAGCCCCGCAGGTCCGCGCGCCCGCACACGCGAGGACAACGGGCCCGAACGGGCCGCATCGGGCGAGTGACGGGCCTGTTCAGCGCCCCACCCCACCGGTAGAACTTCCCCCGTGAGCCCGAACGGGTCCGCAAAGGGCCCTGAGGGGCCCCTGTGTGCCCGAACGGGCAGCGGACGTGAGGCAGGTGGCCGGCGTGGACCCGAGGACCGCAGAAGAGCGCCAGCGCGAGATCGTGCGCGTCGCCCGCGAGAGCGGCGCCGTGGACGTCAACACCCTCGCCGCCGATCTCGGCGTCGCCAAGGAGACCGTCCGGCGCGACCTGCGCGCCCTGGAGGACCACGGCCTCGTCCGCCGCACCCACGGCGGCGCCTATCCCGTGGAGAGCGCAGGCTTCGAGACGACCCTGGCGTTCCGGGCCACCAGCCACGTCCCCGAGAAGCGCCGCATCGCCGCTGCCGCCGCCACGCTCCTCGGGGACGCCGAGACGGTCTTCGTCGACGAGGGCTTCACCCCGCAGCTCATCGCCGAAGCACTGCCCCGCGACCGCCCGCTGACCGTCGTCACCGCCTCCCTCCCCGTCGCGGGCGCGCTCGCGACGGCCGACACCATCTCCGTCCTGCTGCTCGGCGGGCGCGTACGCGCGGGGACGCTCGCGACGGTCGACCACTGGACGACGCGGATGCTCGCCGGGTTCGTCGTCGACCTCGCCTACCTGGGCGCCAACGGCATCACCCGCGAGCACGGCCTCACCACCCCCGACCCGGCCGTCGGCGAGGTCAAGGCGCAGGCGGTGCGCGCGGCCCGCAGGGTCGTCTTCACCGGCGTCCACACCAAGTTCGGCGCGGTCAGCTTCTGCCGGTTCGCGGAGGTGGGGGCGCTGGAGACGATCGTGACGAGTACCGCGCTGCCGGCGAGCGAGGCGCACCGGTACTCGCTGATGGGGCCCCAGGTCATACGGGTCTGACAATCCAACTCACCCATAGGAGAGGCGTTTCGTCATGCGCATCCCAGGCAGAGGGGCCTCGCTGTCCGTGGCCGCCGCCCTCCTCCTCACCGGCTGCTGGACCGGCGCCGGCGGAGCCGGTTCCGGCGGCGACTCGATCAACGTCCTCATGGTCAACAACCCCCAGATGACCGCCCTCCAGAAACTCACCCCCGACCACTTCACGAAGCGGACCGGCATCAAGGTCAACTTCACCGTCCTGCCCGAGAACGACGTCCGCGACAAGATCAGCCAGGACTTCGCCCACCAGGCCGGCCAGTACGACGTCGCCACCCTCTCCAACTACGAGATCCCCATCTACGCCCGCAACGGCTGGCTGCACGCCATGGACACCTACCTCGCGCACGACCCGGCGTACGACGAGAAGGACGTCCTCGGCCCGATGCGTGAATCCCTCACCGGCGACGACGGCAGGCTGTACGGCCAGCCCTTCTACGGCGAGTCCTCGTTCCTGATGTACCGCAAGGACCTCCTTGCCGCCCACGGCCTCACCATGCCGCAGCGCCCCACCTGGACCCAGGTCGCCGACCTCGCCGCGCAGCTCGACGGCGCCGAACCCGGCATGAAGGGCATCTGCCTGCGCGGACTGCCCGGCTGGGGCGAGGTGATGGCGCCCCTGACGACCGTCGTCAACACCTTCGGCGGCACCTGGTTCGACAAGGACTGGAAGGCCCGCCTCGACTCCCCGGAATGGAACCGCGCCGTCACCTTCTACGTGGACCTCGTGCGCGAGCACGGCGAGTCCGGCGCCGCCCAGTCCGGGTTCGCCGAATGCCTCAACAACATGACCCAGGGCAAGACCGCCCTGTGGTACGACGCCACCTCCGCCGCCGGCTCCCTGGAGGCCGCCGACTCCCCGGTGCGGGGAAAGATCGGCTACGCGCCCGCCCCGGTCGAGAAGACCGACGCCTCCGGCTGGCTCTACACCTGGGCCTGGGGCATCGAGAAGGCGTCCCACAACGCCGACAAGGCATGGCAGTTCATCTTCTGGGCCTCGGGCAAGGAGTACGAGCGGCTGGTCGGCGAACAGATCGGCTGGGCCGACGTCCCGGCGGGCAAACGCAGTTCGACCTACGCCAACCCGCAGTACCGCCGATCCGCCGCCGCCTTCCAGGAGATGACCCGCGAGGCCATCGAGGCGGCCCGCCCGAACGACCCCGGCGTCCAGCAACGCCCCGCGCCCGGCATCCAGTTCGTCGGGATCCCCGAATTCACCGACCTGGGCACCAAGGTCTCCCAGGAGATCAGCGCCGCGATCGCGGGCCGCCAGTCCGTCGAGGCCGCGCTGACGAAAGCACAGCGACTCGCCGACCAGGTGTCCGAGGAGTACGAGGGCCGATGACCATCACAACTCCCGTAGTGGCGACGCCCGTTCGCGCCCCCGCGAAACCGCCCCGGAACCGCGTGCGCGCCTGGGCCACCCGCGCCCCCCTGCTGCCCGCCCTCGTCTTCCTGATCGCCGTCACCCAACTGCCCTTCGTGGCCACGGTGGTGATCTCCCTCTTCGACTGGAACGCCCTCTACCCCGACGCCCGCCGCTTCACCGGCCTCGACAACTACCGGCAGGTGCTGACCGATCCGGACCTGCGCCACTCCGTGTGGACAACCGCCCTGCTGACAGCGTCCGTCGTCATCGCCAGCCTCCTCCTCGGCCTCGCGCTGGCGCTGCTGCTCGACCGCCGCTTCAAGGGCCGGGGTATCGTCCGCACCCTCCTCATCGCCCCCTTCCTCGTCGTGCCGGTCGCCGCCGCGCTGCTGTGGAAACACGTCCTCTACAACCCCGAATACGGCCTGCTGAACGGCCTGTTGTCCTACGTCGGCGGGCCGCAGCGCGACTGGATCTCGGGCACCCCGCTGCTCGCCGTCGAGGCCGCCCTCGTCTGGCAGTGGACGCCGTTCATGATGCTGATCCTGCTCGCCGGGCTCCAGAGCCGCGACCGCGAACAGATCGAGGCCGCGCGGGTCGACGGTGCCGGCGACTGGCAGGTGTTCCGGCACCTCACGCTGCCGCACCTGCGCCGCTACCTCGAACTCGGCGCGCTCCTCGGCTCGATCCACATCGTGCAGAACTTCGACGCCGTCTTCACGATCACCTCCGGCGGCCTCGGCACCGCCAACCTCCCCTACACCGTCTACCAGAGCTTCTACCAGGCCCACGAGAACGGGCTCGCCTCGGCGGCCGGGGTCCTGGTCGTCATCGGCTCGCTGGTCATCGCCACGCTCGCGCTGCGTGTGGTGTCGTCCCTGTTCCGCGAGGAGGTGTCGCGCGCGTGAATGCCGTACGCAGCAAGGGACTTGGCCTGCTGGCCTGGTTCCTGGGGATCGTGTTCTTCCTGCCGATCGCGTGGATGGCGCTGACGTCGTTCCACTCCGAGACCGACGCCGCCACCAACCCCCCTTCGTTCACCGCCCCGTTGACGCTCGACGGCTACCGCGACTTCTTCGGCGTCGGCGGCGGGGCCAGCCCATGGCCCTCGCTGATCAACTCGGCGGTGGCGTCGGTGAGTTCGACGCTGCTCGTGCTGCTGCTCGCGCTGCCCGCCGCGTACGCGCTGTCGATCAGGAGGGTGCGCAAGTGGACCGACGTCCTGTTCTTCTTCCTGTCCACCAAGATGCTGCCCGCCGTCGCCGGGCTGCTTCCGGTCTACCTCTTCGCGAAGAACACCGGCCTGCTGGACAACATCTGGCTGCTCGTCCTGCTCTACACGTCCATGAACCTGCCGATCGCGGTCTGGATGATGCAGTCGTTCCTCGCCGAGGTGCCGGTCGCGGTGATCGAGGCGGCGCGCGTCGACGGGGCGCGGCTGCCGACGATCCTGCTGCGGGTCGTCGCGCCGATCGCGCTGCCCGGCATCGCGGCAACCGCCTTGATCTGCTTCATCTTCAGCTGGAACGAGCTGCTGTTCGCGCGGGTGCTGACCGGGGTCGTCGCCGAGACCGCGCCCGTCTTCCTCACCGGGTTCATCACCAGCCAGGGGCTGTTCCTGGCGAAGGTGTGCGCCGCGTCGCTCGTCATCTCCCTGCCGGTGCTGGCGGCGGGGTTCGCGGTGCAGGACAAGCTCGTGCAGGGGCTGTCGCTGGGAGCGGTGAAGTGAACACGCGGACGGCACGGGCCCGTTCGGGCCGACGCGGTCAACTCATCTGTCAGACAACCAGGTTGGGAGTCACGTCATGAAGGCCGCCGTCATCGAGTCCGTGGGCCGCGCCGTCGTCACCGAGGTCCCCGACCCGGCGCCGGGCCCCGGCGAAGTCGTCGTCGAGGTCGCCGCCTGCGGGCTGTGCGGGACCGATCTGCACATCCTCCAGGGGGAGTTCGCCCCCGAGCTGCCGATCGTGCCGGGCCACGAGTTCGCGGGCGAGGTCGTCGAACTCGGCGCGGACGTCAGCGGGCTGAGGATCGGCGACCGGGTCGCCGTCGACCCCTCGCTGTACTGCCACGCGTGCTCCTACTGCCGCACCGGCCACAACAACCTCTGCGAGCGCTGGGCCGCGATCGGTGTCACCACGGCCGGGGGAGCGGCCCGGTACGCGCTCGCGCCGGCCGCCAACTGCGTACGTCTGCCGGACCACATACGCACCCAGGACGCGGCCCTCGTCGAACCCCTCTCCTGTGCCGTACGCGGCTACGACGTCCTGCGCACCCGGCTCGGCGCGCACGTCCTGATCTACGGCTCCGGCACGATGGGCCTGATGATGCTGGAGCTGGCCAAGCGGACCGGTGCGGCGAGCGTGGACGTCGTCGACGTGAACCCGGCGCGGCTGGAGACGGCCCGCAGGCTCGGCGTCTCCCGGGCGGCCGGGGACGCGAACGAGCTTGAGCGGCCCCGGGGTTGGGACGTCGTCGTCGACGCGACCGGCAACGCGGCGGCCATCCAGGACGGGCTGGGGCGGGTCGCGAAGGCGGGCACGTTCCTCCAGTTCGGCGTGGCCGACTACGCGACGCGGGTCACCATCGACCCGTACCGCGTCTACCACCAGGAGATCACCATCACCGGTTCGATGGCCGTGCTGCACAGCTTCGAGCGGGCGGCGGAGCTGTTCGCGGGCGGGGTCCTCGACCCGGACGTGTTCATCAGCGACCGGGTGCCGCTCGCCGAGTACCCGAGGGCGCTGGAGAGGTTCGCGGCGGGCGCGGGGCGGAAGATCGTCGTGATTCCCTAGCGGGTGCTGTGAGTTGGCGGTGTCGGGAGGTGCCGTCAGCAGGCGTCCCGGTAAGTGCCATCGCCAGGGGCCATTCCCTTTCGGGCCGCATCATGTGCACCATGAACCGCCAGCAGCCGCGCGGCTGTTGACATCGTCCCGAACGATCCCGGGAGGGGCGGGCACGACCACCCGCCCCTCTCTTCCGTTGTCTCCGAGGGGACTTCATGACCCGAAGACCAGCCACCGTGGGCGTCTCCGTCGCCGCCCTCCTCCTCGCCGCCGCCCCCTTCGCGGCGCCGACGGCCGCCGCCGACCCGGGCGACGACCCGGCCCCGGCCCCGATATCAGGCCGCTACCTCGTCACCCTCGCCGACCAGCCGATCGCCACCTACGACGGCGGCGTCGCCGGAATCCCCGCGACCAAGCCGGACGCGGGCGAGAAGGTCGACGTCACCACCGACGAGGCCCGCCGCTACCGCAGCCACCTGGTCGCCGAGCAGAACGCGGCGGCGAAGAAGGTGGGCGCGAAGGTCGCCGACCACTACGCGGTCACCACCAACACCTTCACCGCGAAGCTGACGCCGGCCCAGATCCTGAAACTCGCCGCGACGAAGGGCGTCGTCTCCGTCACCCCCGAGCGGGTGCACAAGGCGACCGACGACAAGAACTCCGTCGACTACCTGCGCCTGTCCGGACGCGGCGGCCTCTGGTCGGCGCTCGGCGGCACCGCGAACGCCGGCAAGGGCGTCGTCATCGGCGACCTCGACACCGGCATCTGGCCCGAGAACGGCTCCTTCGCCGCCCCCGCGCTCAGCACGGCCAAACCCCCGGCCTGGGACAAGTACCGCCCCTACCTGAGGGGTACGACGACCGTCATGCGCAAGACGGACGGCGCGACCTTCACCGGCACCTGCGAGACCGGCGAGGAGTTCACCGCCGCCGACTGCAACCGGAAGGTCATCAGCGCCCGCCAGTACGGCGACGCCTGGCGCGAATGGGTGCCCGAGGCCAACCGCGCCGACTACATGTCGCCCCGCGACGGCGGCGGCCACGGCTCCCACACCGCGTCCACGGCGGCCGGCAACGCGAACGTGCCCGCCTCGATCGACGGACGCTCCTACGGCAAGATCTCCGGCGTCGCCCCCGGCGCCGCCATCGCCGTCTACAAGGTGCTCTGGGAGAGCAAGGACGGCTCCCAGACCGGCGGTCTGACCAGCGACATCGTCGCCGCGATCGACCAGGCCACCGCCGACGGCGTCGACGTCATCAACTACTCGATCGGCAGCGACGCCGAGTCCCCCGTGGGGGATCCGATCGAGACGGCGTTCCGCAACGCCGCCGCGGCGGGCGTCTTCATCTCCGCCTCCGCCGGCAACAACGGCCCCGGCGCGAGCACCCTGGACAACGTCGCGCCGTGGACCACGAACGTCGCCGCGAGCACGGTCGAGGCGTACAAGGGCACGGTCGTCCTCGGCAACGGCGAGCGCTACACCGGCATCAGCACGACGCTGACGGGCCAGGTCGGCCCCGCGCCGCTGGTGCGCTCGACGGCCGTGAAGAACGCGGACGCGAGTGACGCCGACGCCGCGGTCTGCGCGCCCGGCTCGCTCGACCCGGCGCAGGCCACGGGCAAGATCGTCGTCTGCGACCGGGGTGTCGTCGACCGGGTCGCCAAGTCCGCCGAGGCCAAGCGCGCGGGCGCCGTCGGCATGGTCCTCGTCAACGTCTCCCAGGGCAGCACCGACGGCGACTCGCACAGCCTGCCGACGGTCCACCTCAACATCCCGGACTCCACGACCGTCCGCACCTACGCGGCCGGCGCGGGCGCGACGGCGCAGCTCGTCACCGGCGGCGCGGACATCCCGTATCCGCAGGTCGCCGGGTTCTCCTCGCGCGGGCCCTCGCTCCAGAACAACGGCGACGTCCTCAAGCCGGACATCGCGGCGCCCGGCGTGACGATCCTCGCCGCCGTCGCCCCGCCGTCCAACCGGGGCCACGACTTCGACTTCTACTCCGGCACGTCGATGGCGGCGCCCCACATCACCGGGCTCGCGGCGATCTACCTCGCCCTGCACCCCAAGTGGTCGCCCATGGCGGTCAAGTCCGCGATGATGACGACCGCCCGGCCCACCCTGACGGCCGAGGGCAAGACCAGCGAGGACGTCTTCGCGCAGGGCGCCGGCGAGGTCTCCGCGTGGGGCATGCTGCGCCCCGGGCTCGTCTACGACTCCTCCGAGCGCGACTGGCTGAGCTACCTGGAGGGCCTGGGCATCGACACCGGCAGCGGCGCGAAGCCGATCGACGCCAGTGACCTGAACTCGGCGTCCATCGCCATCGGCGACCTCCTCGGCAGCCAGACCGTCACCCGTACCGCCACGGCCGTCACGCCGGGCGTCTACCGGGCCGCCGTCGACCTCCCGGGCGTCAGGACCACGGTCACGCCGTCCACCCTGCGGTTCACCCGGCCCGGCGAGCGCAAGACGTTCACCGTGAAGTTCGACGTCACCACCGCGCCCGTCGGTGTCGCCGAGACCGGGTCGCTGACCTGGACCTCCGGCCGGACGTCCGTCCGCAGCCCGATCGTCGTCACCCCGCAGGCGCTTCGCGCGCCCGCGCGTGTGAGCGGCACCGGCGCCTCCGGGCAGGTCGCCTACAAGGTGACCTCCGCCGCGAGCGCGTTCACCGCGACGCCCTCCGGGCCGGTCTCCGCCGCGCCCGAGAGCGGCACGCTGACCGGGGCCGACGAGTACGACTACCTGCCGGCCGTCGCCGCCGGGACCAAGGCCGCCGAGATCACCGTGCGGTTCGGGGCGACGAGCGGGGCGGCCGGGGTCACCGGGATCGTGTACGGGCGGGTCGTCGACGGTGAGCTCGTCGACTCCCAGGTCGCCCTCGCGGACGCGCGGGGGGTCGCGAACGCCGTGCTGCCGAAGCCGGAGGCGGGGACCTACCTCGTCGCCGTCGTCCAGGTCGGCAGCGGGGAGGCGGAGCCGGGGGCGACGCCGTACACGTACCAGTTCAACGCCGTCGGGGGCGGTTCGGTTCCCGCCGGGACGCTCTCCGTGACGCCGGCCAAGGCGACGACGACGCCGGGGACGCCGGTGGATGTGACGGCCGCTTGGGCCGGGGTGGGGACCGGGGGGCGGTCCACCGGCTGGGTCGAGTACGCGAACGGGGCGGGGACGGTGGTGAGCCTGAACTGAGCCCTGTCGGGTGAGGCGTGGTGGCCCTGTTTCCGGGGATTTTCCGGGGGCGGGGCCACTCGCTTGTCGGGGGCGGGGACATCCGTTTTCCGGGGCGGGTTTTCGGGAGCGGGCCACTCGTTCGAGTGAAGGTGGGACGGAAGAGCGGGTAAGGGAACGGCAAAGTGGTCTCGTTCGTTCACCCGGCATGACCGCTATGACCCCCGGCTCGAACATCCCCCTCCCCGTCGCGAAGGTGACGGTCGACGTCTCCGCGCCCGTGCGGCTCGACGTCTCGGGCCTGCTGCTCACCGCCGACGGCAAGGTCCGCTCGGACGACGACTTCATCTTCTACAACCAGCCGAGCGGCCCCGGAGTGTCCTACCGCTCCGGAGGCGGCTCCGCCCCCGACGCGATCACCGTCGACACGGCCGTGATCCCTCCCGGCATCGAGAAGATCGTCGTCACCGCCAGCCCCGACGCCGCGGGCCAGACCTTCCAGGGCATCGAGCCGACAGCGACGATCAGGGGCGCCGACGACAACGCCGTCATCGCGACGTTCACCCCGCCGCAGCTCGGCGCCGAGACGGCCCTCGTCATCGTCGAGATCTACCTGCGCAACGGCGCCTGGAAGGCCCGCGCGGTGGGCCAGGGGTACGCGAACGGCCTCGCGGGGATCGCGACGGACTTCGGGGTGACGGTGGAGGAACCGACACCGGCGGCTACGCCGACGCCCGCGCCTACGCCGGCCCCCGCTCCCACGAGGTCGGTCGCCTCCACGCAGCCGCCCGCGGCCACGCCCCCCATGCCGGCGACGCCCCCGCCGGGCACCGGCAAGATCAACCTAGACAAGGGCCGCGTCAGCCTCCAGAAGAACCAGACGGTGTCCCTCGTCAAGGGCGGCCAGCCCCTGCTCTCCCAGGTCAAGATGGGCCTCGGCTGGGAACCGGCCTACCGCAGCCGCGACATCGACCTCGACGCGTCCGTCATCGCCTACGGGCCGCAGCGCAACCACGTCGACAGCTGCTACTTCGGCAAGCTCGCCATCCTCAACGGCGCGATCAAGCACTCCGGCGACAACCTCACCGGCGAGGGCGGCGGCGACGACGAGGTCATCGTCGTCGACCTCGGCCGCATCCCCCAGGACGTCACCGGCCTCGTCTTCACCGTGAACTCCTTCTCCGGCCAGAAATTCACCGAGGTCGCCAAGGCCTACTGCCGCCTCATCGACGCCGCGACCGGCGAAGAACTCGTCCGCTTCGACCTCACCAACGCGGAGCCCCAGACCGGCGTCATGATGGCCAAACTCATCCGCCAGTTCTCCGGCGAATGGGAAATGACCGCGATGGGCGAGTTCGTGAAGGCACGGACGGTCCGGAACATGGTGAAGCCGGCGGGACAGGCGCTGTAGTTCCGGCGCTCGGGGCTAGGCGCTCGACGGCGGGCCGCCCGCCCGCAGGGGAGCCGTGAGCGGGTCGGCCGTCTGCCCCGTGCCCGGCCCGATCGGCGTACACGCCGGACCGGACACGGGGGCTCACGGGGCAGGAGCGCCGGCGTGCCCGGTCTCGTGGGTGGCGATACGGACACGGTTGTCGACGGCGGCCGAGTGATCACCCCGCGCACTCGCCTCCCTCGCTGCTTCGGCGTACTCGGTGCACTCGTCGCAGTCGTTGACACGAACGCTCAGCGGGGCGGATCGAGTGTCCACGGTTTCTCCTCCGGGGGTGTGGGTGGTGTGGCAGGGGCAGAGGCAACGGCGGATCAGGACGATCCCGCCGCCGCGGGGCATCGGTATGTCCTCGGTGCGGCGGCAATGAGCGTGCCCTGACCGCGGACCGAACCCCCGGGCGACCGCGCATGCGGCGGACAGGTAGTCGGGGTCGATACCGGCGATCACGGCCGGTCCGCCCTCGGTGTCAGGCCGTACAGGGCACGGCAGCCCCCGCACGCGTACAGGACGAACGTGGCGCCCCGGCCCTCCGCGACGAGGCTGACCACCCGCACGCCGTAGGCGTACGCCCTGTGCCAGGAGCAGAAGCCGTAGATACCGGGCCGCAGGTCACCGGTCCCGTCCGTCCGGCCGGTCACCTGGACGCCTCGATCAGTTGCCGCAGAGCGGTCGCGATCTCGCAGCGGGCGCCGTCGTCCACGCACTGTTCGCACAGACCGGCGTGCGCGCGGAGCGCCCGGTCTGCGGCCGTGCCGACGCATCCGGCGCAGGCGCGCGGGAACGTCGAGTACGCGTAGCGATCGTGCCGCCGCTCGCCGAGGTCCACGGCCGTCGCCGTGTCCAGCCGTATCCCGCACCAGACACATGAGGCACCCCGAGTCTGTGCCTGCGCCAGCTTGGCGTGGGGCGGCAGGCTCAGGAGGGCGAGCGTGCTGGGGGAAGTAGCAGTCTCGGGTGGCATGTCACGCCTCCACGGTCACGGTGATCCGTCTCACTGTGACCGTAGGAGCTGGGGAGGGCCTGAACGCTCACAGTTCTGTGAGCGTTGTGAGTGCCCCTACATCCCCACCCACGAGGCCATGTGGCCCAGCGTCTCGGGTGTATGCCGTGACAGATGCACCAGCCCTCGGATCGTTTCCCGGGTGCCTGGGTGGTACCGGGTCTGCTCCGGTGCCGTCCGCCTTGCTTCCATCAGGTGCTTCAGCGCGCGCTCGGTATGCCCGGTCTCCATCTCCGCGCGCGCCCATTCGATCAGGAAGTGGGTTCGCCGCGATACCGCCATGGACGCGGGCAACCGCATCGCCCGAGCCTGCTTCAGCGCTTCGTCGAACTGGTTCATCTCCACGGCGGCGGACATCGTGTGCAGCCGCACGTTCGCAGGGCCGAACGAGAGCCAGTGCACATCCGAGGCGTCCCGAGTCCGCTCGGCGATGTCGCGGGCTTCGCCGATGTGCCGGTTCACGGCCGCCTCGTTCCTGGCCCGCGCGCAGATGACGGAGCCACCGAGATGGAGTTGCCCGGTGACGACAAGGGACTCACGTGTCGTGGCGGCCTGGCCGACGATGCTGTGTCCGGAGGCGATGAGCCGCTGCCCGATGACGTACTCGCCCTCGCGGAAGTAGACCAGCGCCCGCATGTACTGCCGTACCGCGCTCAAACAGGGGTCGGACGCCCGCTCGGCGGCCCAGGCCATACGGTCCAGCGCCACGGTGGACAAGTCGTAGTACCCCAGTTTGACGGCGACGTCGTGTGCCGTGCGATAGGTCGACGAGAGGGCCCGCCAGAGGGGAGTGGAGGGGGTGGACCACGCGGCGTGTGTCAGCTCGGCGATGACACCGGGAAGCATGCGGGCCGCGCTGCGCAGATGTGTGGCGCGGACCTTCTCGCAGAGTCGGTCCGCTTCCGCCACGAGGACAGCGGCCGGGCGCACGGTCAAGTCGGGGTTGGTACCGAGGTCGTAGAGATCGAGGGCTTCACGGATCGGCCGCACGAGTTCAGCAAGCCGGTCGCGCTGGAGTTCGGTCAGGTAGGGCTGTCCTGTGAGGGTGGTGACGTCGATCTTGAGTGCCTGCGCGATCGCCGCGACGAAGTCCGCGGTCGCGGGGCGGGCGCCGCATTCGACCTGGTTGAGCAGGCTGTACGAGAACGGAGTCCTTGCCGCGAGGGCTCGTTGGGTGAGCCTGGCCAGTCTCCGTTGCTCGCGGATGCGCGTGCCGGGGTGGTCGTCGTCGAGTGAGGGCATGCGGGTCTCCTCGTTCCGTGCGGCCACGGGGCACGGTACCCGCGTCCGCCTCCGGCTCCACCGGATCGGGGCGACTGCATGTGATCCGATAGGACCATGACGTCTCGCGTGCTGTATCTGTTCGGATCGGCGGCGCCGCCTGTCTTCGATGTGGCAAAGGTGATCGAGGAGGCTCAGGGACGCGGCTTCGACGTGTGTCTCGGGCTGACCTCGACCGCCGCCCGATGGCTCGGTGATCGGATCGCCGCTCTGGAGGAGCTGACCGGGCATCCGGTTCGCTCCGAGTACAAGGACCCCGGCCATCCGGACGTGTGGCCGAAGGCAGACGCGATCGCGTTCGCGCCCGCCACCTTCAACTCCATGAACGCGTGGGCTCTCGGCCTGACCCGGGAGTTCGTGATCGGCGTCGTCGCGGAGGGCATCGGCAAGGGCATCCCGATCGTGGCGATGCCGTGCGTGAACGCGGCGTACGTGCGGCACCGGCAGTTCGAACGAAGCGTCACCGAACTGCGGGAGATGGGCGTCGAAGTGCTGTACGGGGAGGGCGGCTTCGTGCCGAACCAGCCGGGGCAGGGGCGCCCTGACGAGTACCCGTGGCGTCTCCTGCTCGATGCGGTGATGCGGCTCGTGCCTCGACCTCAGGTATGACAAAGCGGCTCCCGTCCCTCCGGGCGGGGATGACTGACGGCCGGCCGCGCGGTCCTCATTCCCGCCGCCCGGTCGTTGACGTTCGGCCCCAGCCTTTCGCCCATCCGTCGGCCCCGCCCCGCAGCAACGGCAGTGCGGTCGCCAGCCAGGTCGCGCCTGTGATGGTCAACACCGCGCGGTAGTCGGCCAGTTCGACCAGGGTTGCGCCTGCTGCGAGGCCGAGGACGTTCGGGGCGTAGACGAGGGTGTTGGCTGTGGCGATGGTGCTGCCGAGGACGGCGTCGGGGGTTTCGCGTTGGACGGTGGTGAGGGTGGCGATGAGGACGCAGGGCAGGCCCGCGCCGATGGCCGCGCTGCATGCGAACGCGAGCGTGTCGATGGGTACCGCCCGTAGTGCCACCGCGACGGCCGTCACGGTGATGCCCCAGGCCGCGAACCTCCGCTCGCCGAGCAGCCGCAGGGCCCGGCCCGACAGGAGGCCCACGCTCACGGAACCGGCCCCCTGGACGGCGTACAGCGCCCCGGCGAACGCGGGGGAGTGGCCCAGTCCGTCGATCACCGCGTACGTCATGGCACCGTTCAGCCCGGCGCCCAGCATGGTGACGCCCCCGGCGAGGACGAGGGGCCGCAGGCGGGGGTGCGCCCAGAGGTGACGGACGCCGGCGGAGGCGGGGGCGAGGAGACGGCGGAGCCGGTGTCGGAGGGGTGCTGGGTTGGTTCGGGTGCTTATCGATGCCGGGAGTTGAGTGCCGTTGTCGGCCGTTTTTGACCTTCCGCGCCTCGTGCTGCCCTCGGCTGCTTCCGGCGCCGGGAACTTCACGCCGGCCCCGTCCCTGTTCCCGTCCGACACCCCTGCTGACGCCGCCCGCCCCCGCAACCCCGCATACACCCCCGCCGCCAGCACGAACGTCCCCGCGTCGAGGAGGACCACCGCCGGTCCGCCGTACAGCGTGTAGAGCCCCGCCCCCGCCAGGGGTGACACCAGTTTCATGCCCTCGGTGATGGCCATGCGGAGTCCGTTGAAGTCGCCGAGGAGGGTCGGGGGGAGGGTGACGGCGACGAGGGCGGCCTCGGCGGCGTCGTTGACGATGCCGGTCGCGCCGTACACGAACAGGACCGCGAGGACGAGCCAGACGAGGCCGGGGGAGTCGACGGTGACGAGGACGGGGAGGAGGGCGGCGAGGAAGAGGCTGGAGCCGATGAGGAGGGGCCGGCGGGGGAACCGGTCGGCGAGGGCGCCGAGCAGCGGGCCCGCGAGGACCGGCGTCCACATCGCCAGCAGGCACAGCGCCGCGAGCCCGTCGGACCCGGTGAGGTCCTTGACCCAGACGCCGGCGACGAGCCAGAGCGCGGAGGTGCCGAAGCCGGAGATCACGACGCCGGTGAGGTAGAGGGCCGCGTCCCGGTCACGCAGGACGGCCCAGGTGGTTGTCGTCATGCCTGGTCATCGTGGGGCTAAGGAGGGGGGTAGGGCATCGGGAGGACGCCTTAGGTATGGGGTGGGGGAGGGGACCGGCTCTGAGGACCCCGCCGCCGTGCCACGTCCCGTAGTACCCGTACCTCTCAAGTATCCCCGCCCCCACTCCCACCCCCACTCCCACCCTCGTCCGTGCCCCCGCCCCCCCGTCATATCTCCCCCCGGTATCCCCCGATCCCCGGACACCCCACCACCCCCACCCGTACCCTCCGACCCATGCCCCTGAGCCTCACCGTCCTCGGCACAGCCTCCCCGCACCCGGCCCCCGACCGCCCCTGCTCGGGCTACCTCCTGCGCGGCGGCGGCGCGGAGGTGTGGGTGGACGCCGGCCCCGGCACATTCGCGGAGTTGCAGCGGCACACGGACCCGAGGAAGCTGACGGCGATCTGGCTGTCGCACCTGCACGCCGACCACAGCGCCGACCTCCTCGCCGCCGTGTACGCCTTCGCGTTCGGCGGCATGACCCCGGCCGCGCCGATCCCGGTGTACGCGCCCCGCGACTGCGCGCTGCGCGTCGCCGGTTTCCTCGGCAAGGCCGACGTCCGCTTCCTGAGCGGAATCCTCGACTTCAGGCCCCTGTACGACGGTCTCCTCGTCCGGCACTGGAACCTGCGCCTGGCCGCGCGGGCGGTGCGGCACGACACCGAGGCGTACGGGCTGCGCGCGGAGTGCCAGGGCAGCGTCCTCGCGTACTCGGGGGACACCGGACCGTGCGACGCGCTCACCGAACTCGCCTCGGGCGCCGACGTGTTCCTGTGCGAGGCGGACATCGACCGGCATCGCGAGGGCGAACAGGTCCACCTGAGGCCGGAGGACGCCGGGGACGCGGCGCGCAAGGCCGGCGTCCGCGAACTGCTCGTCACCCACGTCGGCCCGACGATGACCCGGCAGACGGCGACGGGCCGCGCCGCGCTCGCGTTCGGCGGACCGACCCGCATGGCCCGCGAGGGCGAGACGTTCCGCTTCTGACGCCTCCCACCCAGCTCCCGCCCCTGTCTCAACTTCCTTCTGTCAGAAGCATTGACGAACCCCTCACCCCCTTCCTACCTTCAACGCGTCGTACTTCGTACGTCATATATGAGACGCGATACGCGAGATCAGATACGCGACTTCGAGAGGCGCGCATGACCTCTGTGCCCACGCCGATCCCCTCCCGGACGCAGTACGTCCTGGAGGAGATCAAACGCCGCATCCTCACCGGGCGCCTGACGCCTGGTCAGGCCCTGGTGGAGACCGAACTCGCCGCACACTTCGGGGTGTCGAAGACCCCGGTGCGCGAGGCGCTCAAGACCTTGGCCGGCACCGGGCTCGTCGTGATGAGCCAGTACAAGGGCGTCACGGTGCGCATGGTGGACGCGGACATGGCGCGCGAGGTCTACGACGTACGCCTGCTGCTCGAACCGGAGGCGCTGCGCCGGACGGTGAGCCGGGGCGCCTCCCTGGACGCCGCCCGCGCCGCGCTGACCCGCGCCGACGAGGCCGGCGACACCGCCGAACGCTCCCTGGCCAACCGGGAGTTCCACCGTGCCCTGTACCTGCCGTGCGGCAACCCGCTGCTCGGCCGGATGCTCGACGAGGTCCGTGACCAGGCCGCCCTGGTCTCCGCCGTGGCGTGGGCGGCGTCCCCGTCGTGGGAGCGGGAGGCCGGCGAGCACCGCGAGATCCTGCGGCTCGCGCTGGCGGGCGACGCGGACGGCGCGGCCCGTGCCCTGCACGCCCACATCGGCTCCTTCGTCGAACGGGCCTTCCCCGACGAGGCGAACCAGGAAGGTCAGGAATGAGCAACGTGGCGTTCGAGACCCAGCGCGCGGCCCTGGCCGAGGTCGTCGCCATCCCGGTGACCCCGTTCGCCGAGGACGGCGGTGTCGACGAGGCCGTCTGCCGCGCCCTGCTGCGCCGGCTCCTCGACGCCGGGATCACCACCCTCACCCCCAACGGGAACACCGGGGAGTTCTACACGCTCACCCCCCAAGAACGGCGCACGATCACGGAGTTGACCCTCGACGAGGTCGGCGGCCGGGCCTCGGTGCTGGTCGGCGTGGGCCACGACGTCCCCAGCGCCGTCGAATCCGCCCGCCACGCACGGGAGTTCGGCGCGCAGATGGTGATGGTCCACCAGCCGGTGCACCCGTACGTCTCGCAGGCCGGCTGGGTCGACTACCACCGCGCGATCGCCGAGGCCGTCCCCGAGCTGGGCGTCGTCCCGTACATCCGCAACCCCCAACTGCGCGGCGAGCGGCTGGCGGAGTTGGCCGACGTCTGCCCGAACGTGATCGGCGTCAAGTACGCCGTCCCGGACGCGGCCAGGTTCGCGGCGTTCGCGCGGGACGCGGGTCTTGAGCGGTTCGTGTGGGTCGCGGGGCTCGCCGAGCCGTACGCGCCCTCGTACTTCTCGGCCGGCGCGACGGGCTTCACGTCGGGGCTCGTGAACGTCGCCCCGGCCGTCTCGCTGAACATGATCGAGGCGCTGCGGTCGGGGGACTACCCGGCCGCGATGAAGGTCTGGGAGCAGATCCGGCGCTTCGAGGAACTGCGCGCGGCCAACGGGTCCGCGAACAACGTCACCGTCGTCAAGGAGGCCCTGGCCTCGCTCGGCCTGTGCCGCAGGGAGGTGCGCCCGCCGAGCCGGACGCTGCCCGAGGACGAGCGCGCCGAGGTCGCCGCCATAGCCGCCGGGTGGTCCATATGAACGCACCTCGCAGAACGCCGGACGAGCCTCGCAGAACGCCGGACGAGCCTCGCAAGCAGCCCGAAGAGCTGAGAAGCCATCAGTGGTACGGCACAGAAGGCCAGTTGCGCACCTGGTCGCACAACGCCCGTATGCGCCAGCTCGGTTACGAGGCGGAGGAGTACCGGGGCCGCCCGGTGATCGCCGTCCTCAACACCTGGTCCGACATCAACCCCTGCCACGTCCACCTGCGCGAACGCGCGGAGGCGGTCAAGCGGGGCGTGTGGCAGGCGGGCGGCTTCCCGCTCGAATTCCCGGTCTCCACCCTCTCGGAGACCTACCAGAAGCCGACCCCGATGCTCTACCGCAACCTCCTCGCGATGGAGACCGAGGAGCTGCTGCGGTCGTACCCGGTCGACGCGGCCGTCCTGCTCGGCGGCTGCGACAAGTCGACCCCGGCCCTCCTCATGGGCGCCGCCTCCGCCGACGTGCCGTCGGTCTTCGCGCCCGCCGGGCCGATGCTGCCCGGACACTGGCGGGGCGAGACCCTGGGCTCCGGCACCGACATGTGGAAGTACTGGGACGAGCACCGCGCCGGCAACCTGACGGACTGTGAACTCCGCGAACTCCAGGGCGGGTTGGCGCGCAGCCCCGGGCACTGCATGACGATGGGCACGGCGTCCACGATGACGGCGGCGGCCGAAGTCCTCGGCATGACCCTGCCGGGCGCCTCCTCGATCCCGGCCGTCGACTCCGCGCACGAGCGGATGGCCGCCGCCACCGGACGCCGCGCGGTGGAGCTGGCCTGGACGGGACTGAAGCCCTCAACCATCCTCACCCGCACGGCATTCGAGGACGCCGTCACCACCGTCCTCGGGCTCGGCGGATCCACCAACGCCGTGATCCACCTGATCGCGATGGCGGGCCGGGCCGGCGTCGAACTGACCCTCGACGACTTCGACCGCATCGCCCGCACCGTCCCGGTCCTCGCCAATGTCCGCCCCGGCGGCCGGACTCACCTCATGGAGGACTTCTACTTCGCCGGCGGCCTGCCCGCGTTCCTCTCCCGGATCACCGACCTGCTCCACCTGGACAGGCCCACGGTGAACGGCACTCTGGGCGAACAGCTCGAAGGCGCCGTCGTCCACGACGACGACGT
This sequence comes from Streptomyces roseirectus, assembly GCF_014489635.1. NCBI lineage: Bacteria > Bacillati > Actinomycetota > Actinomycetes > Kitasatosporales > Streptomycetaceae > Streptomyces > Streptomyces roseirectus. The sequence goes on from NZ_CP060828.1 coordinate 7,207,067, forward strand.
CATCCGCACCCGCGAGAACCCGGTCGCCGCCGAGGGCGGGGTCGCCGTCCTGCGTGGCAACCTCTGTCCGGACGGCGCGGTCATCAAGCACATCGCCGCCGAGCCGCACCTCCTCAAGCACACCGGCCGCGCGGTCGTCTTCGACGACTACCGGACCATGCAACGCACCATCAACGACCCGGAGTTGAACATCACCGCGGACAGCGTCCTGGTACTGCGCGGCTCCGGCCCCAAGGGCGGCCCCGGGATGCCCGAGTACGGCATGCTGCCGATCCCCGACCACCTGCTCAAGCAGGGCGTGCGCGACATGGTCCGCATCTCCGACGCCCGGATGAGCGGCACGAGTTACGGCGCCTGCGTCCTGCACATCGCGCCCGAGTCGTACGTCGGCGGCCCCCTCGCCCTGGTCCGCACCGGCGACACCATCACCCTGGACGTCGCCGCCCGCACGCTCCAACTCGACGTGGACGACGACGAGTTGGCCGCGCGCCGGGCGAACTGGACGCCACCGGCCACCCGTTACGAGCGCGGCTACGGCGCCCTCTACAACGAGCAGATCACGCAGGCCGACACCGGCTGCGACTTCGAGTTCCTCGCGCGCCCCGGCACGGTCTCGGACCCCTACGCCGGCTGAACCACCGCACGGCACGACCAGGCATCCGTACGCCTGTGGAGAAAGCGCTTACCGTACGACGCACCCGAACGGAGACACAGTCATGGCCCAAGCCGCAGCCGTGGCGAAACAGCCCGCGCCACCCCGGCGGCGCCGGGCCTCCGCCACCCCGCGCAGGCTGCCGTACCTGCTGATCGCGCCGGCGGCCCTGCTGATGCTGGGCTTCATCGCCTACCCGGTGATCAGCGTCTTCTACTACAGCCTCCAGCACTTCAACCCCACCAAACCCTGGCGCAACGGCTTCGCCGGACTCGACAACTTCCGGCAGATCTTCACCGACGACCCGCAGTTCTGGGACACGCTGACCTTCAGCGCCAAGTGGGTCTTCGTCGAGGTGGGGCTCCAGCTGCTGTTCGGCCTCGCGCTGGCACTGATCGTCAACCAGACGTTCGTGGGGCGGGCGTTGGGGCGCGCGCTCGTCTTCTCGCCGTGGGCCGTCTCCGGTGTGCTGACCTCCGCGATCTGGGTCCTGCTCTACAACTCCCAGACGGGCATCACCCGTTACCTCGCCGACCTGGGCATCGGCTCGTACGGCACGAGCTGGCTGTCGGACACCTCGACCGTCTTCCCCGCCGTGGTCGTCGCCGACCTGTGGCGCGGGGTGCCGTTCTTCGCGATCCTCATCCTCGCCGACCTCCAGTCCGTCTCGAAGGACCTCTACGAGGCCGCCGAGGTCGACGGGGCCAGCAGGCTCAAGCAGTTCTGGCACATCACGCTGCCCCACCTCAAGGACGCGATCATCCTCTCCACGCTGTTGCGCGCGGTCTGGGAGTTCAACAACGTCGACCTCCTCTACACCCTGACCGGCGGCGGACCCGCCGGCGAGACCACGACCCTCCCGCTCTACATCGCCAACACCAGCGTGGAATCCCACAACTTCGGCTACGCGTCCGCCCTGACCACGGTCGCGTTCGTGATCCTGCTCTTCTGCTCGATGGTCTATCTGCGGCTGAGCAAGTTCGGAGGCGAGTCCAAGTGACCACCACAGAAGCCACCGAGACCGCCCCCGCCCCCGTGCGCGCCACCCCCGGGCCACCGCGCCCGACGAAGAACCGCAGGGCCTGGGACGAGGTCCCCCGCTGGCAGATCTACCTGCCGCTCTCGATCTACCTCGTCTTCACCCTCATCCCCTTCTACTGGATCCTCCTCTTCGCGCTCCGCCCGGCCGGCTCGACCTCCCTCGTGCCCTGGCCCATCACCTTCGACCACTTCGAAAAGGTGTGGACGGAGCGTGAGTTCGGGACCTACTTCGAGAACAGCGTCTACGTCGGCATCGCCACGCTCCTCGTCACGACCCTGGTCGCGCTCGCCGGCGGCTACGCCCTCGCCCGCTTCGACTTCAAGATCAAGAACGGGTTCATGCTGGCCCTGCTGTGCTCGCAGTTCGTGCCCGGCGCCCTGCTGCTCGTCCCGCTGTTCGAGATCTTCGCCGAGCTGAAGCTCATCAACTCGCTGGTCAGCGTCATCATCGCCGAGACGGTCTTCCAACTGCCGCTGTCGATGATTTTGATCAGCAACTTCATCAAGAACGTGCCCTACTCGCTGGAGGAGGCGGCCTGGGTCGACGGCTGCAACCGCCTCACCGCGTTCCGCATCGTCGTCCTGCCGCTGCTGCGGCCCGGCATCATCGCCGTCGGCTCCTTCGCGTTCGTGCACTCCTGGAACCACTTCCTGTTCGCCCTGATGTTCCTCAACAACCAGGACAAGCAGACGATCCCGGTCGGCCTCAACACCCTGATGAGCGCCGACAGCGTCGACCTCGGCGCGCTCGCGGCGGGCGGCATCATCGCCGCCGTCCCCGTCGTGATCGTCTTCGCGTTCATCCAGAAGTGGCTCATCACCGGCTTCAGCGCGGGGGCGGTGAAGGGATGAGACTCCGTCAACTCGCCGTGGTAACCGCCCTGTTGCCCTTACTCGCGCTCCCGGCACACGCCGAGGCCCGCGACGCGAGCCGCGACACCCTGCCCGCCGGCGACGGCTGGGCCGCGCAGGGCCCCGGCACCACCGGAGGCGCGGCGGCCGACGCCGGCCACGTCCACACCGTCACCACCCGCGCGCAGCTCGTCCGCGCCCTCGACGGCGGCAGCGACACCCCGAAGATCATCAAGGTCGCCGGGACCATCGACGCCAACACCGACGACGCGGGCCGCCCCCTGGACTGCGCCGACTACGCCACCGACGGCTACGACCTCGCGTCCTACCTCGCCGCCTACGACCCCCGCACCTGGGGCGCCGCCAAGCCGGCCGGCCCTCAGGAGGACGCCCGCCAGGCGTCGGCGGCGCGCCAGGCCGAGCGCGTCGTCCTCAAGGTCGGCTCCCACACCACGCTCATCGGCGTCGGCGCGAAAGCGGTCATCAAGGGCGCGAACCTCCAGGTCAGGAACGCCACCAACGTCATCGTCCGCAACCTCGACCTGCGCGACGCCTACGACTGCTTCCCCGTCTGGCAGCCCAACAACGGCGGACTCGGCGACTGGAAGACCGCCTACGACAACCTGTGGCTGTCCGGCGCCACCCACGTCTGGGTCGACCACGTCACCTTCAGCGACCGGGGCCACCCCGACGCCGACGAGCCCACCCACTTCGCCCGCAACCACCTGCGCCACGACGGCCTCCTCGACATCACCAACGCCTCCGACCTGGTCACCGTCTCCTTCAGCCGCTTCGCCGACCACGACAAGGCGATGCTGATCGGCAGCGGCGACACCGCGACCGGCGACCGGGGCAGGCTGCGTGTCACCCTGCACCACAACGAGTTCCGCGGCATCGTCCAGCGCGCGCCCCGCGTCCGCTTCGGACAGGTCCACCTCTACAACAACCGCTACCTGGTGACCGGCGACGACCACCGCTACTCGATCGGCGTCTCCACCGAGTCCGCGATCGTCGCCGAGAACAACGCCTTCCACGCACCCGGCCACATCGAGGTCGCCGACCTCGTCAAGAGCTGGAACGGCACCGCCCTCCAGCAGAGCGGCACCCTCTTCAACGGCTATCCCGTCGACCTCCTCACCATCCACAACGCCTACAACTCGGGCAGCGAACGCGACCTGGTGGCCGACGTCGGCTGGACCCCCACCCTGCACACGAAGATCGACAGCGCCCGTACGGCCGACCACCGGGTCGCCCGCGAGGCGGGCGCGGGAAGGCTGCCGTGACCCCATGAGCATCGACCTCGTCCTCGCCGGGGCACGCGGCCACGGCCGCTGGCACCTGGACAACATCCTCCGCCTCCAGGACAAGGGCATCGTCCGCCTCGCCGGGATCTGCGAACTCACCCCGCTCACCCCCGACGAGATCCCCGCCGGCCTCGGCACCCCCGAGCAGTCCCCGGACCTCGGCGCCCTCCTCGACGCCACCGGCGCGCGGATCGCGGTGATCTGCACCCCGATCCCCACCCACACCGACCTCGCGCTCACCGCCGCGAGCCGGGGCGTCCACCTCCTGCTGGAGAAGCCCCCGGCGCCGTCCTACCCGGAGTTCCGGCGCATGGCCGACGGGGTCGCCGCCGCCGGCGTCGCCTGCCAGATCGGGTTCCAGTCGCTGGGCTCGCACGCCGTCCCCGCGATCCGGGACCTCATCGCCGACGGGACGATCGGCGAGGTCACCGGGGTCGGGGGAGCGGGCGCCTGGGCCCGCGCCGAGTCCTACTACCGGCGCGCCCCCTGGGCGGGCAAACGGCGCCTGAACGGCGTGGACGTCATCGACGGCGCCCTCACCAACCCGCTCGCCCACGCCGTCGCCACCGCCCTCGCCCTGGACGGCGCCGTCCGCGCCGAGGACGTGACCCGCGTGGAGACCGAGCTGTTCCACGCCAACACCATCGAGTCCGACGACACCTCCTGTGTCCGCGTCACCACCTCCCACGGCCGTCCGGTCACCATTGCCGCGACCCTGTGCGCCGAGCGGCCGGGCGAGCCGTACGTCCTCGTCCACGGCAGCCGGGGCCGGATCACCTACTGGTACAAGCAGGACCGCGTCCTCCTCCAGCGCGCCGGCCACGGCCCGGAGGAGTACGAGTACGGCCGCACCGATCTACTCGAGAACCTCGTCGATCACCTGACGGATCACACCTCCCTGCTCGTACCTCCCGACTCCACCGGCGCCTTCATGAAGGTCGTGGAAGCGATCCGCACCGCACCGGACCCGGCTCCACTGCCCGAAAACGCCTGGTACCTCCTGAACGACGAGGAACGCCGCGTGGTTCCCGGGATCGACGACCTCGTGGAAAAAGTCGCCGACTCCCTCGCCCTCTACTCCGAACTGGACGCCCCCTGGGCCCTGCCGAAAGAGGTGAGCACCCGATGACCGCCCCCGACACCGCCGTCCTGCGCGTCGCGGGCCGCCCGGTCGGCCGCTACGTCACCCGGCCCGAACTGCCCGCCCGGCTCTCCCCGCGCCCCTACCTGCACCCCGTCACCACCCTCGCCGGCACGGCGGTCACCGAACTGACCCCGGCCGACCACCTCCACCACCTCGGCGTCGGTGTGGCCGTACCCGACGTCGAGGGGCACAACTTCTGGGGCGGGCGCACCTACGTCCAGGGACAGGGCCCGACGGAACTCGACAACCACGGCGTCCAGCTCCACACCGGCTTCCAGCTCCACGACCCCGACGGATTCGTCGAGGAACTGCGCTGGATCGCCGCCGGACGCGAACTGCTGCGCGAGCGCCGGACCGTCGCCGCCACCGAACTCACCGACACCGCCTGGGCGTTGGACTTCACCTTCGCCCTCACCAACCCCGGCCCCGCCCCGCTGTCCCTCGGCAGCCCCGCCACCAACGGCCGCCCCGGCGCCGCGTACGGCGGCTTCTTCTGGCGCGCCCGCAAAGAGAGTTCGGCACCCGACGTCTTCACCCCCGACACCAAGGGCGAGGAGGCCGCGCACGGCGCGCACGCCGACTGGATCGCCCTCGCCGGCGCCGACTGGACCCTCGTCCTCGCCGGCGCCACCGACCTCACCCGGCGCGACCCCTGGTTCGTGCGCACCGCCGAATACCCCGGCGTGGGCTCCTCGTTGGCGTCCACCGCCCGCCTGCCCGTCCCGCCCGGCGACACCGTCGTCCGCCGCGTCGTCACCGTCGTCGCCGACGGACGGCTCGGACGCGACGAGGCGGCCGTCCTGGTCCGGAAGGCGGTCAGCCAGTGACGTACACCAACCCGATCCTCGACGCCGACTGGTCCGACCCCGACGTCCTGCGCGTCGGCGACGACTACTACCTCACCGCGTCCAGCTTCGGCCGCGCCCCCGGCCTGCCGCTGCTGCACTCACGCGACCTCGTCAACTGGACGCTCGTCGGCCACGCCCTCCAACTCCTCGAACCCGCCGCCGAGTTCAGGAGGCCCCGGCACGACTGCGGGGTCTGGGCGCCCTCGCTGCGCCACCACGACGACCGGTTCTGGATCTTCTGGGGCGACCCCGACCAGGGCATCTTCCAGGTCAACGCCCCGGAAATCAGGGGCCCTTGGACCCGCCCCCACCTCGTCAAGGCCGGCAAGGGCCTGATCGACCCCTGCCCCCTGTGGGACGACGAGACCGGCGAGGCGTACCTCGTCCACGCCTGGGCGAAGTCCCGCTCCGGCGTCAAGAACCGGCTCACCGGCCACCGCATGAACCCTGACGGACGGTCACTTCTCGACGAGGGCAAGGTCATCGTCGACGGCGACCGCATCCCCGGCTGGTTCACCCTCGAAGGACCCAAGCTCTACCGCCACGAGGGCCGCTTCTGGATCCTCGCCCCCGCCGGGGGAGTGGAGACCGGCTGGCAAGGCGCCTTCCGCGCACGGGAGTTCTTCGGCCCCTACGAGGAACGCGTCGTCCTCGAACAGAAGGACACCGACGTCAACGGCCCCCACCAGGGCGGCTGGGTCCGCACCCAGCACGGCGAGGACTGGTTCCTGCACTTCCAGCAGCGCGGCGCCTACGGCAGGGTCGTCCACCTCCAGCCAATGAGCTGGGGTCCGGACGGGTGGCCGGTCATCGGCGACGACGGCGCCCCCGTCGCCACCCACGAACTCCCCGCCCTGCCCCCGCAGAAGCCCGCCGCGCCCGCCACCGACGACGACTTCCCCGGCGGACGCTTCGGCCGCCAGTGGGCGTGGACCGCGAACCCGCAGGACGGCTGGGCGACCCAGCACTCCGGCGACGGCCTCAGACTCTCCTGCGTCCGCACCGCCGACCTCCACGACCTGCGCAAACTCCCGAACATCCTCACCCAGCGCCTCCCCGGCCGGCCGTCGGCCGTCGAGGTCACCCTCGAACTGCCCAGCGAGGACCCCGGCGCACGCGGCGGACTCGCCGTCCTCGGCGACGCGTTCAGCTGGATCGGGCTCCAGCGCGGACCCGACGGCACCGTCCACCTCGTCCACCGGTTCGCCGAGGGCGTCGCCGAGAGGGAACGCGACGCCGCGCACCCCCGGCTCGTCCCAACGGGCCGCGTACGACTGCGGATCGAGATCCGCGAGGGGGCGCGCTGCCAGTTCTTCCACGACGTCGGAGAGGGTCTGCGCCCCTCCGGCCCCGTGTTCGCCGCCACGCCCTGGCGGTGGGTCGGCGCCCTGCTCGGCCTCGTCTCGCTCGCCCCCGAGGGCAGCGGGCACGCGGGCTCCGCCGTCTTCACCCGCTTCAGGATCACTCCCTTGTAACTCACTTATTCAGCACGCCTGTTGGGAGCCGCAATGACGCACTTCCCTAGCAAGCGCAGACCGGGCGCCGGGGCCGTCCTCGCCGCCCTGCTCGGCATGACCGCGGCCCTGGGCCTCGGCACCACCGGCGAGGCGACGGCCACCGAACGCGCCTTACCGGACCGGACCACCGCGCCCAACTACCCGACACAACCCGCCCGTTGGACCGACCGCGCGCACGGCTTCGCCTCCCTCGCCGGCGGCACCACCGGAGGCGCCGGCGGCAAGGTCGTCACCGTCACCGACCAGGCGTCCCTGGTGAGTTACGCGAACGCGCCCGAGCCGTACGTCATCCGCGTCAAGGGCTCCATCGCCGTCGAACCCTTCGGCGCGGACATCGTGGTCGGCTCGGACAAGACGATCATCGGCGTCGGCGACACCGGCGAGATCGTCCACGGCGAACTCCACCTGAACCCCGGCACCAGCAACGTCGTCATCCGCAACCTGACGATCCGCGACTCCTACGTCGAGGGCGACTGGGACGGCAAGACCACCGACTTCGACGCGATCCAGATGGACGGCGCCGACCACGTGTGGATCGACCACAACCGCTTCCAGCACATGGGCGACGGACTGCTCGACATCCGCAAGGACAGCCAGTACGTCACCGTCTCCCACAACCAGTTCCGCAGCCACAACAAGGCGTTCGGGATCGGCTGGACGGACAACCTCCGCACCCAGATCACCATCGACCACAACTGGTTCACCGGCACCAAACAGCGCAACCCCTCGGCGGACAACTGCGCCTACGCACACCTCTACAACAACTACCTCTCCGCCCAGGTGAGCGACGGCGACCCCGTGTGGACGTACGGCAACTGGTCCCGGGGCCGCACCAGGATGGTCATCGAGAACAGCTACTATGACGGCGTCCAGCACCCCTACCAGGCCGATGCCACCGCCGAGTTGGTGCAACGCGGCTCGATCCTGCGCAACACCAGCGGCAGGACGGACAGTTGGGGAACGGCCTTCGATCCCCGCGACTTCTACGCCTACCGCCTCGACCCGGCGAAAGCCGTCCCCGCGCTCGTGACCCGCTTCTCCGGCCCGCAGCGGAACATCGGCACCACTCTGCACGTCCCCGCCCACTACCCCAGCGTCCAAGCGGCGGTTGACGCGGTGCCGGCCGGCAACGACGTGCCCGTGACCATCGCCATCGCCCCCGGCACCTACCGCGCCAAGGTGGTCGTCCCGGCGAACAAGCCCAACATCGTGCTGCAGGGGACTGGACAAAGCCGCGCCGACACCGTCATCGTCTACGACACACCCGCCGAGTACGGCGGTTCGACGGGAAGCGCGACGGTACGGATCGCCGCGAACGACGTCACCGCCCGCCACCTCACCTTCAGCAACGACTTCGACGAGGCCGCCGTCGAGCTGAAGGGCGAACAGGCGCTGGCGATGAAGACGACCGGTGACCGGATCGTCTTCGAGGACACCGCCTTCCTGGGCAACCAGGACACCCTGATGACCGACAGCCCGAACCTGACCACCGTCAGCCGGGTCTACATCCGCGACTCCTTCATCGAGGGGGACGTCGACTTCCTCTACGGCCGCGCCACGACCGTCGTCGAACGCTCCGAGATCCGGGCGCTCAGCCGGGGCTCCGACACCAACAACGGCTACATCACGGCCGCTTCGACCTGGACGGGCAACCCCCACGGGTTCCTGATCACCCGCTCCCGGATCGTCAGCGACGCCCCCGCCGGCACCTTCCACCTCGGCCGGCCCTGGCACCCGGGCGGCCAAGTCGACGCCGTCGCCCAGGTGTTGATCCGCGACACCTACCTGCCCGCCGCGATCAAGGCGACGCCCTGGACCGACATGGGCGGCTTCTCCTGGCGCGACGCCCGCCTCGCCGAGTACCACAACTACGGCCCCGGCTCCCAAGTCGCCGCCGACCGGCCACAGTTGACGGACAATCAGGCGTCGTCCCACACCGTCACCGCCTACCTCAAGGGCACCGACGGCTGGGCACCCCACACCGCCCGCACCCACTGACCCCCCCACCACCGAACACACCGAACACACACTGAAGAGAGCCGACCGATGAAGAACAGAAACCGCAGAAGCAGCCGCGTCGCCACAGCCGTCGCCCTGGGGTCCGTGCTCGCCCTGACCGCCACCGCCTGCGGTGACGACGGCAGCGGCAGCGGCGACAAGGGGGCCGAGGGCAGCGGCACCGGCAAGATCCTCTTCTGGGACAACAACGGCGGTGTCCGCACCGACATCTGGAAGACGATCATCGCCGACTTCGAGAACGCCAACCCCGACATCAAGGTCGAGTACGTCGGGATCGCCGCGACCGAGTACCAGTCCAAGGTCGACACCGCGATCCGCGGCGGCGGCCTGCCCGACGTCGGCGGGGTCGGCGCGGCCATGCTCGCCGGGTTCGCCGCGCAGGGCGCCCTCGAACCGCTCGACGAACGGCTCTCCAAGTCCCCGCTGAACGGCAAGCTCAACAAGGACATGGTCGCCTCCCTCAAGGCCGCCGGCGGAGGTGACGACACGCTCTACTCCATTCCCACCTCCGCCAACAACGGCGTTCTCTACTACCGCACCGACCTCTTCCAGAAGGCCGGGCTCCAGCCGCCCACCACCTGGGACAACTTCTACACCGCCGCCGAAAAACTCACCAACGCCGGCAAGAACGAATTCGGTTACACCATTCGCGGTGGCGCCGGGTCCATCGCGCAGGCGCTCGACGCGATGTACGGGCAGTCGCAGATCACCTCTTTCTGGAACGGTGACAAGACCACTCTCAACGACCCCAAGAACGTCGCCGCGCTGGAGAAGTACGCCGGGCTCTACAAGAAGGTCACGCCCGCGGCCGACCTCAACAACGACTTCACGAAGATGGTCGCGCAGTGGGATTCCGGCACGATCGGGATGCTCAACCACAATCTCGGTTCCTACCAGGACCACGTGAAGGCGTTCGGGGCCGACAAGTTCCGGGGGGTTCCCTCGCCCACCGCCGCCGACGGAAAGCGGGTCCAGGTATCCAACCCTGTCGACGGGCTCGGGGTGTTCAAGAACTCCAAGAACAAGGAGGCGGCCTGGAAGTTCATCGAGTTCGCGCTGTCCAAGGCGGAGAACTCCAAGTTCAACGAGTCCGCGGGGCAGGTGCCGTCCAACACGGAGGCCGCGGGGGATGCGTGGGTGCAGAAGGCTGAGCCTACGAAGTTGGCTGCCGCCGCGTTGACCGACGGGTCGACGACGATCGTGCAGTTGCCGTACTACCTGCCCGACTGGAACACGATCTCCAAGGCCGACAACGAGCCGAACTTCCAGAAGGTGTTGTTGGGGAAGATGAGTGCGAAGGACTTCCTCGACAAGATGGCGGAGGAATTGAACGCGGCTCAGGAGGAGTGGAAGCAGCAGCGGGGTTAAGTGCTGGGTTTCGCCGTGGGGGTGGCCTGTACGTCGCAGGGTGCAGGCCGCCCGTGGCTGGTCGCGCAGTTCCCCGCGCCCCTAAAAAGCAAGAAAGGTTGACCTCTCTTGGCTCTTACCCGTCGACAGGTTTCCGTGGCGGCCCTTGCCGCCGTTCCCCTTGCTGCAACACCTGCGTATGCTTCCTCCTCCCGCACCCTCTACATCGCCGGTGATTCCACCGCCGCCCAGAAATACGCTCCCGCCGCCCCCGAGACCGGGTGGGGTATGGCGTTCCCCTTCTTTCTTCGTAAGGGGATATCCGTCGCCAATCACGCGGTGAACGGGCGGAGTTCGAAGAGTTTCGTGGATGAAGGGCGACTCGCCGCGATTCTCGACGTCATAGAACCGGGTGACTTTCTACTCGTTCAGTTCGCGCACAATGACGAGAAGGTCGAGGACCCCACCCGCTACACCGAACCCTGGACCACCTACCAGGATCACCTCCGCCTCTACATAGCCGGTGCCCGCCAGCGCGGTGCCCGGCCCGTGCTGGTCACGTCCGTCGAGCGGCGGAGGTTCGATGGGCAGGGCAACTCCGTGCCGACGCACGGGGAGTACCCGGCGGCGATGCGGGCGCTGGCTGTCGAGGAGGGCGTGCCGTTGCTCGACGTGCAGGCGTTGTCGCTGGCGCTGTGGCAGCGGCTCGGCGTGGAGGAGACGAAGAAGTACTTCAACTGGACGACGACCGAGCAGGACAACACGCACTTCAACCCGCCGGGGGCGATCGCCGTCGCGCGGTTGGTGGCGCGGGAGTTGAGTCGGACGAGGGTGCTGGCGCGGCGGGAGTTGGGCCGGCTGGACGCGGAGATCCCCGAGTCCTGGATCACCTGGCCGGAGGCCGTCACCGAGTAGCACACCCCCCGCTTCAGGAAAAGGAGAGCCGCACCATGCACGCACGGAAATGGCATGATCATGACAGAGTTATGCGGTACGGGACGATCCTGGGCTGCACCGCCCTGGTCCTCTCGCTGACCGGCGTCGCCGCCGAGGCCCAGCCCCACCGGACGACGGACCTCGCCCGCCAGGTGCTCGGCGCCGGTGACGGCTGGGGCTCGGAAGGGGCCGGCACGACCGGCGGCGCGGCGGCCGACGCCGAGCACGTCTACACCGTCACCACCTGGGCCCAGTTCAAGGCCGCCCTCGCGGCCGGCGGGAGCGCTCCCAAGATCATCAAGGTGAAGGGGATGATCGACGCCGTCTCCGAGGGCTGCGACGCCTTCGTGACCGGCGGCTACGACCTCCAGCAGTACCTGAAGGACTACGACCCGGCGGTCTACGGCAACGACAAGGTCGCCATGGGCCCGCAGGAGGACGCCCGCGTCGCCTCCGCCGCCAACCAGGACTCGGTCATCAAGGCCAACGTCCCGAGCAACACCACGATCGTCGGCGTCGGCAAGAACTCCGGGATCCTGGGCGGGAGTCTGCAGATCAAGGGCGTCTCCAACGTCATCCTGCGCAACCTGACCATCGAGGCCCCGCTCGACTGCTTCCCCAAGTGGGACCCGACGGACGACAACCACACCGGCAACTGGAACTCCGAGTACGACGCGGTCGTCGTCTTCGGCACCGACCACGTGTGGATCGACCACAACACGCTCACCGACGGCCGCTACCCCGACAGCGAGCGGCCCGTCTATTTCGGCAAGGTCTTCCAGCAGCACGACGGCCTCACCGACATCGTGCGCGGCTCCAACCACGTGACCGTGTCGTGGAATTCGTTCGAGAACCACGACAAGAACATGCTGATCGGCAACAGCGACAGCACCGCCGCGCTCGACGCGGGCAAGCTCAAGGTCACGATGCACCACAACCGCTTCGACGGCATCCTCCAGCGCTCCCCGCGCGTGCGGTTCGGGCAGGTCGACGTCTACAACAACCACTACGTCGTCGATGAGGCCCAGCAGTCGGACTACTACCTCTTCGGCATCGGCCGCGACTCCCGCCTGTACGCGAGCGACAACGCGATCTCGCTGCCGCCCGGCGCCAGTGTCGGCAAGGCGCTCAAGAAGTGGAGCGAGGCGCCGCTGACGGCCGAGAACAACTACGTCAACGGCCGGCTCACCGACCTCATCGCCGTGCACAACACGGAGATCCCCGCCGAGACCCTTCAGTCCGGCGCGGGCTGGACGCCGGCCCTGCGCACCCGGGTCGACTCGCCCCGCCTGGTCCCGGCGATCGTCGCCCGCGGCGCCGGCGTCGGCCGCGTCTGCTGACGCACCCCCCCACAGACCGCCGGGGCGGTCCTGCACACCGCCCCGGCACCTGCCCTCGGCTCTTGTGAAAGGCACCTCTCAAGGAGTACCCGCATGCCCCGACTCCCCTTGTCCAGACGGGGATTCCTCGCGGCGACCGCCGGCGCGACCACCGCCCTCGGCCTCACCGCGCTCCCCGCCACCGCGGCCCCCTCTTTCAAAGAGACGGCCCAACTCCCGCACCGCACACGCCCGTTCGGCCCCTACGGCTCCCCGTCCGCCCGCCTCACCCCGCAGACCCTGTACGTCGACGCCGACGGCCGGGGCGATTTCACCTCCGTCCGTGCCGCCGTCACCGCCGCCACCGGCGCCGGCTGGACGCTGGTCCTCGCGCCGGGGACCTACCGGGAGACGGTCGCCGTCGACGCGACCCGTACCGGCATGACCTGGATCGGGGCCTCGCACAACCCCCGTGACGTGGTGGTCGTCTACGACAACGCGGCCGGAACTCCCAAGCCCGGCGGGGGCACTCACGGCACCACCGGCTCGGCCACCACCACCGTCCAGGCCGCCGGCTTCACCGCCCGCTGGATCACCTTCGCCAACGACTGGCTGCGCGCCGACCACCCCGGGACCACCGGCACGCAGGCCGTCGCCATCAAGGTCCAGGGCGACCGCAGCGCCTTCCACCACTGCCGCTTCCTGGGCCACCAAGACACCCTGTACGCCGACTCGTCGGCGCTGAGCGCCTTCGCCCGCCAGTACTTCGCGGACTGCTACGTCGAAGGGGACGTCGACTTCGTCTTCGGCCGCGCGACCGCCGTGTTCGAGCGCTGCCACTTCCGCACCCTCGACCGCACCGACCTCGCGGGGGCGCCGTACGGGTTCGTCTTCGCGCCCTCGACGGCGGGCGCCAATCCGCGCGGCTACCTGGTCACCCGCAGCCGGGTCAGCAGCCAAGCGCCCGACGCCTTCTACAAGTTGGCCCGCCCCTGGGTGCCCAGCTCCGACACCACCGCCCGCCCGATGCTCACCGTCCGGGACACCCACCTCGGCCCCGGCATCGACGCGGTCGCCCCCTACACGAACATGTCCGCCAACTTTCCCTGGCAGGACCAGCGTTTCGCCGAGTACCGCAACTCCGGCCCCGGCGCCGCGATCACCGTCCCGGAGAACCGGCCCCAACTCACCGCCGTGGAAGCCGAGTCGGCGACGCGTGCCGCCTATCTGGGCGACTGGAAACCGGAGGCGTGCTGACGATGCGCCGACGAGCCCTTCTCATCGGGAGCACGGCCGCCGTCCTGTCGGCGACGACTCCGGCAACCGCCCACGCCGGCCGTCGAGTTGTCCACGTCCACCCCGGCGACTCCGTCCAAGCCGCCGTGGACCACGCCAACCCCGGCTGGACCATCGTCATCCACCCCGGCACCTACCGCGAGGTCGTCAACATCCCCGCGTCCAAAGCCGAGTTGACGATCCGGGGCGCCGTCCGCGACCCCCGCGCCGCCGTCATCGTCCACGACAACGCGGCCGGCACCCCACGCCCCGACGGCTCCGGCACCTACGGCACGGCGGGCTCGGCCACCTTCACCTCCGCCGCCCCGGGGCTGACGATCCGTCACCTCACCCTGGCGAACGACTGGGTACGCGCCGACCACCCCGACATCACCGGCACCCAGGCCGTCGCCGCCTACCTCACCGGCGACCGCACCCACGTCGAGGACGTCCGTCTCCTCGCCCACCAGGACACCCTGTTCGCGGACACGACCGCGCTGGACGTCTTCGACCGGCACTATTACCGGCGTTGTTACATCGAGGGCGACGTCGACTTCGTCTTCGGGCGTGCCCGCGCCGTCTTCGACGCGTGCCGCTTCCACACCCTGCGAAGGGACGTGGACTTCACGCCCAAGGGCATGGTCTTCGCCCCCTCCACGGCCCGCGCCAACCCCTACGGCTTCCTCGCCGTGCGCGGCCGGATCACCTCCGGGGCCGAGGACGCGGCGTACAAGATCGCCCGCCCGTGGGTGCCGTCGTACGAGACGACCGCCTGGCCGTCCCTGGTGGTCCGGGACACCTGGATCGGCCCCGGCATCGACGCCGTGACCCCGTACACCAACATGCGCGACGCCTACCCCTGGCAGACCATGCGCTTCCGCGAGTACCGCAACTCCGGCCCCGGCTCCGCCGTCACCGTCCCGGAGAACCGGCCCCACCTGACGGACGCGGAGGCGGCCGTCCACACCCCGCGCACCTACCTCGGCGACTGGCGTCCCCGAGCGCACCACTAGCACCACCGCGCAAGAGGCACCACCCAACTCCCCATCCCCCCACGGCGAAAGGGACCGCACTCCATGTCTCGTCGTACCGTTCTCACCCCCCTCACCGCACTCGCCGCCCTGACCCTCGGGGCCGGCGTCGCCGTCCTCCCCACCCAGGCCCAGGCCGCGACGGTGGTCGTCAGCAACGCCACCGACCTCGCCAACGCCGTCAAGAACGCCACCGCCGGCACCGTCATACAGGTCCGCGGCGGCACCTACTCCCCGGCGGCCACGCTCCAGTCGACGGCCAACGGCACCTCCTCCGCGCCGATCACGCTCACCGCGTACGGCTCCGAGACCGTGAAGATCGACGGGTCGGCGATGCCGGCGGGCTCCTGGATCTTCAAGCTGACGGCCGACTACTGGAACGTCTCCAACCTCACCTTCCAGAACGCCCGGGACAGCGCCGTCGTCTGCCAGTCCTGCACCGGCACCAACTGGAACAACGTCAAGACCATCAACGGCGGCGACTCCGGCTTCACGCTCACCGGGGACGGCACGGTCGACAACACCGTGCGCAACCTCGACTCCTACGGGCACTACGACGCCGCGAACCACGGCGAGAACGCGGACGGGATCGCCGTCAAGTTCGGTTCGGGCAGCGGAAATCTGATCACCGGGGCCCGTCTCTACAACAACTCGGATGACGGGATCGACCTCTGGTCCTTCTCCTCGCCCGTCACCGTGGAGCACACCTGGGCGTTCGGCAACGGCGTCAACCGCTGGGGCGACTCGGCGTTCGCGGGCGACGGCAACGGCTACAAGCTGGGCGGTGACGGCGAGGCCGTCGCCCACGTCGTCAACAACTCGGCGGCCTGGGGCAACGCGGGCAACGGCTTCACCGAGAACAGCAACACCGGCGCGATCGTCATCAACCGCACCACCGCGTACGCCAACAGCAAGTGGGGCTACTACTTCGCGACCGGCTCCGCGAAGCTCGGCAGGAACCTCGCCGTCGGCAACGGCGGCGGCGCGGTCAACAAGGGCTCCCGGGTGACCTCCGCCGGCAACAACTGGGACTCCGGCGTGAGCACACCGCCCTTCCGCTCCACGGACGCGTCCTCGACGTACAACTCCCGTAGCTCCAGCGGGACTCTGCCGGCGACGACGTTCCTGACGACGGGCTCGACGACCATCGGCGCGACGATGAACTGAGCCCCCCAGCCTCCCGGGAAGCCCGCGACCATCGCCGTCCCCGCGAAACGTGCGACTCTTTTCGCGGGGACGGCAACCTTTTCCCACCGCCGCGACGACTCGTTTCCGGTCCCGTACCCGAGGAAAGGAAACACCCCGTGCGGCTCAGCCCCGGACGCCATCGCCGGACCCGTACCCTCTCGATCGCGGCGGCGATTTCCCTCTCCGCCGGCGTCGGCGGTTTCTGTCTCGGCCTCTCCGACGACGGCGCCGAAGCCGCCGCCAGCACCGTCACCGTATCCGACACCGCCCACCTCGAATCCGCCGTCAAGAACGCCGTGCCCGGCACGACCATTCTCGTGCGCGGCGGAATCTACGCCCCGACGGCCACCCTCACCGCCACGGCCGACGGCACGAATTCCGCCCCCATCACCCTCAAGGCGTACGGAAAGGAAAAGGTGCGGATCGACGGCTCGAAACTCCCCGCCGGCGCCTGGCTCGCCCATGTCCACGGCAGCCACTGGACCGTGGAGAACCTCACCTTCCAGAACTCCCCGGCGCAGGGCCTGGTCGTCACCTCCTCCACCGGCGGCGTCTTCAAGGACCTGGTCACCGCCCACAACGGCGACACCGGCCTCACCCTGCGGGGCGACGGCACCGTGGACAACCTCGTCCAGAACCTGGACAGTCACGGAAACGCCGACGGAATCGCCGTCAAATTCGGCTCCGGAACCGGAAACAGGGTGACCGGCGCCCGCCTGTACGACAACACGGGCGGCGGCCTCGACCTGTGGCAGTTCTCGTCCCCGGTCACCGTCGAGAAAAGCCGCGCCTACCGCAATGGGAACGGTTTCGAACTCGGCGGCGGGGGAGTGTCCGTGGCGCATTCCGTCAACGACAACATCGCCTACGAGAACGCGCTCGACGGATTCACCGAGGACGCCAACACCGGCGCGATCCAGCTGAACCACAACACGGCCTACGGGAACAAGGGAGAAGATTTCCACTTCCCCGGCAAAAAGGCCCGGCTCACCGGAAACACGCAATCACGCCAGTAGATCGACGCAGTCGAACGACGTCCCCGGGCTCAGAAATGTCTCGCCGCTCGACCCGCTGACGATGTTCAGCGTCAGCACGTTGTCCGCCGCCAGCGCCGTCGCCGGAATCGTGTACGTGAAGGTGTGGTTGTTGCCCCGGTAGGAACCAGTCGTCAGGGACCGCGTCGACGGCTGCGCGGGCGCCGCCGGGATCGCCGACGTCCAGCCGTTCACCGTCACCCGGGGCCGCCCGCCCGCGAACGCGTCCGTCACCCCGATCCGCAACGTCCGTGCAGCGGAAGCCTGTTGAGGCGTCAGCTTGAAGTGGATCCGCACCCCGTCGTTGACGGCCTTCCACAGGTACGCCGGGAACGACGCCGCGTCCCCGGCGCCGATCGTCACATCGCCCGTCCACTTCGCCGCCCGGCCGTCGGAGGGGTGCGCGTACGTCATCAGCGTCGCGTTCTTGAACCCGTCCGGCGTCCCGTTCCAGTCCCCGAGCCGCCAGATGGTCCGTGCGACGGACGGATCACCGCTGACCGTCAGGGAGTTGAGCGCGGTCGTCGCCCCCGCCGTCACCTTCACGGACGTCCGATGCACGGCCAACTCGCCCTTGTAGACGGTCAGTTCGTACGTCCCCGGCAGCATCCCCGGGCAGGAGAACGCGCCGGTCCCGCTCGCCGCCTCCGTCCAGTACTGCGCGTCCGCGTTGGCGAAGCCCACGGTGTACGGGTGCGCCGCCGACATCCCCTTGAGCCCGACGCCCGCGACCTTGCCGCGCCCCTTCTTCCCGACCCAGCCGGTGATGCCGAGCCCGTCGACCCAGGACGTGTCGAGGTTCGCGTGGAACAGCGACGACGAGGGCGCGCCGCCGTCGGTGAACGCGAGGACGTACGGGCCCTGGAGCCCGAACCGCTCCGGCTCCGTCTGGGCCTGGTCGTAGTGCAGGATCTCGTACAGCCCGGCGCCGAGCTCGTTGGAGTGCCGCAGCAGCGAGCGGTAGAACGGGCCGCCCGACGCCTTCTCGTGGTTCGAACGCACCAGCCACAGCGCCGAGTTCGCGCCCTTGAAGCCGATGTAGTCGTAGTCGGCGACCCGCTTGCCCGAGTAGTGCTTGGAGCGGGTCGTACCGTCGGCGCGCCGCCAGACGTCACCGGCTTCGATGACCTTGTCCGACGCCTCGATCCAGGAGTCCGACCCCCCGCCCGGGAAGACACCGGGCCTCAGGCGGACGATGAAGCGGGTCGCCGTGAACGACGCGTCGGCCTTGTCCGTCCACAGGTACACGTTGTCCTGGCCGGCGCGCGCCGCGTACCACTGGGTGATCGGGCCGCGCACCGCCTTGACGAGGATCGTCGAGCCGGACTGCTTCACGGTGACGGCCGCGCTGCCGAGGCCCGACTCGACGTGCGAGTGCCGGCCCCCGTACCCCTCGTACTCCTTGCCCCGGTAGACCAGCGACGTGATGTCGCCGGTCGACTTGGACACCTTGAAGACCAGCGACGCACCCGTGGTGACCACGTAGTTCCTGCCGTCGTCGGCATACCCGAAGGCCGCTGCCGCCGCCGACGAGACGTACCCGGCGACCCCGGCCGCGCCCGCCGCGGCGACGCCGATCGCGGACGCGCCGAGGATCCGGCGCCGGGAGAGGTGCTTCCTGTGCGTGCTCAAGGGGGGTGCTCCGTCGTTCAGGGAGTGGTGCCGTCCCTGAAGTGGTCACCCGGGGCAGAAAGGTTGCCGTCGTTCCGGAAATTTTTCCGGAACCCCAGGAACCCCAGGAACCCCGGAAAATCCCAGGAACTTCAGGACCCGCCCTGGCCCGTCGCCGCGAAGTCCCCGCCCACGGCCCGCTCCTGGCCGTCCGCCGTCCCGACGGCGACGTACGTGTCCTTGCGCGCGTCGCGCCCGCCCCGGTCGTGGTCGTACTGCCCGGCGAAGACCCACTCCCCGGCAGGGACCTTCCGCCCGTCCTTGAGGACCCACGTGTAGACGAGGAACCCGTCCTTCTCGACGACCGTGGCCGTGAAGTCGCCCTCGGGCAGCGACCGCCAGGCACCCGTGTTCGTGACCCCGCCGGTCTGCGCGACCCTCAACTGCACGGTCAGCGCGGTGAGTTCCTTCGACGTCTTGAGCGTGATGTTGCTCTGCGCCCAGAACTCGTTGCTGTGCGGATCGACCGACCCGTCGGACCACACCGGCCCGTCCTCCTGGACGCCCACCGAAGGCAACGCGCTCACCCCGGGCGACGGCGAGGACGCCGCCGGAGGGGTCGGCGTCGGGCTCGGTTCGGTCTCCTTCGGCGCCCCGCCGCCCGAACCGGGGCTCGGCGTCGGGGAGTTCGGCGGACGGCTGGTCGCGTCCGGCGACTTCACCGGCGAGGGGGAGACCGCGACCGTCTGCTCGGCCGGCGGTTCGCTCTTCACCGCCGACGCCACCGCGTACCCGCCGACCGCGAGCATCCCGGCGACCGCCGCCGTCGCGCCCACGATCCGCGCCCAGCCGAGCACCGGCCGCGTCGCGCGGTGGCTCTGCCGGTCCGGCTCGGCCATCATGCCGCGCTCCACCCGGGCCAGGATGCGCGCGCGGTCGGGTTCGTGCTGCCCGGCCGCCTCGTGCAGCCGGGCGCGCAAGTCGTCGTGCACGTCCCGCCGCATCGTCATCGGTCCCTTCCTGCGGACTCTGTGGTGCGCGCCATGCCGACGCGCACCCGCTGCGGCGCTTTCTGAGCCCCGAGCAGTTTCTGCAACTCGGCCATTCCCTTGGAGGTCTGGCTCTTCACCGTACCGACCGAGATCCCGAGCGCGAGCGCGGTGTCCTTCTCCGAGAGGTCGAAGGCGTGCCGCAGGACGACACAGGCGCGCTTGCGGAACGGGAGTCTACGCAGCGCGGACTGTACGTCCACCACGCCCGCCACGTCCGGGTTCTCCGTCTTCTCCTCACGCTGTGACCAGAACAGCGCGATCCTGCGCCGTTCCCGTACCGCGCTGCGGATCTTCGTGCGGGCCAGGTTGGCGACGACGCCACGGGCGTAGGCCACCGGGTGGTCGGCCGCGCGCACCCGGTCCCAGCGGTGCCACAGCGCGAGCAGCGCGTCCGCCGCCAGGTCGTCGGCCGTGTCCGACTCGCCGGTCAACAGGAAGGCCAGACGCGACAGTTCGGCGTAGTGGCGGTCGAAGAAGGCATGGAACTCCACGGAGGCGGCGTCGTCCACGACTGTGCCCACGGGTGACCTCTTCCGGGTGTCATGTGAAAGACATGGGTGTGCCCCGGAGAGATTGCCGGGACGAGATGCGGAAGCGTAGCAGTGATCGACTTGTGTGTTTCGTACAGGTCTTCGAGCAATGCGTGGAGGACCTGTCGCCTCGGGGGTCCGAATCCGTAACACGTCGAAAACCTGAGGAGAGTTCAACGCGGGAACAATCCAGCCAGCATCCGCGCACTGATCCAACTGGCAACCAGGAGTGTCCGTCATGTCCGAAGCGCAGCAGAAGACCGACCGGCCCAGTGCCGCACCACCGGCGCTGAACAGTGTCGACCGGTTCTTCAAGATCTCCGAACGGGGGTCCACCTTCGGCCGGGAGATCCGCGGCGGCTTCGCCACGTTCTTCACGATGGCCTACATCCTTGTCCTGAACCCGATCATCCTGGGCAGCGCCAAGGACAAGTACGGACACACCCTGGACCCGGTCCAGCTGACCACCGCGACGGCCCTGGTCGCCGCCGTGATGACGATCGTCATGGGCGTCGGCGGCAACCTCCCGCTCGCCCTCGCCGCCGGGCTCGGCCTCAACGCGGTCGTCGCCTTCCAGATCGCGCCGCTGATGAGCTGGGACGACGCGATGGGCCTCGTCGTCCTGGAGGGGCTGCTGATCTGCGTCCTGGTCGTCACCGGGCTGCGGGAGGCCGTGATGCACGCGATACCGCAGCCGCTGAAGCAGGCGATCAGCGTCGGGATCGGGCTGTTCATCGCGTTCATCGGGTTCGTCGACGCCGGGTTCGTCACCCGGATCCCCGACGTGGCGAACACCACCGTGCCGGTTCAGCTCGGCGGCACCGGCACCCTCACCGGCTGGCCCGTCCTCGTGTTCTGCCTCGGGGTGCTGCTGACGATCGGGCTGCTCGCGCGCAAGGTGAAGGGCGCGATCCTGATCAGCATCGTCACCATGACCGTCGTCGCTATGGTCATCAACGGCATCGCCGACATCAAGAGCTGGGGCCTGACGACGCCGAGCTGGCCCGACAAGATCGTCGACACCCCGGACTTCGGGCTCATCGGGCACTTCAGCCTGTTCGGCGCGTTCGGGGCGCCCGGCGTCGGTGTGATCACCGTCGTCCTGCTGATCTTCACGCTGATCCTGTCGGACTTCTTCGACACCATGGGCACGGTCGTCGGGATCAGCGCGGAGGCGGGGCTGCTGGACGAGGAGGGGAAGGTGCCCGACCTCGGACGCGTCCTGCTGATCGACGGCGCGGCGGCCGTCGCCGGCGGGGCCGCCTCGGCGTCCTCCGCGACCTCCTACATCGAGTCCGCGGCAGGCGTCGGAGAAGGCTCGCGCACCGGGTTCTCCAACCTGGTCACCGGTGGTCTCTTCGCCCTGGCCCTGTTCCTCACCCCGCTCCTCACGATCGTCCCCCTCCAGGCCGCCGCGCCCGCCCTCATCGCCGTCGGCTTCCTGATGATGACCCAGGTCAAGCACATCGACTGGGACCGCTACGAGATCGCCATCCCCGCCTTCCTCACCATCGCCGTGATGCCCTTCACGTACTCCATAACGAACGGCATCGGCGCCGGGTTCCTCGCGTACGTGCTCATCAAGACGGTGCTCGGGAAGGCGCGGGACGTGCACTGGCTGCTGTGGGGGACGAGCGCGCTGTTCGTCGTGTACTTCGCGATCGACCCGATCGAGCAGGTGCTGGGGACCAAGTAGGTCTAGCCCTTGACGGCCGCCTCCATCATCGCCTTCGCGACGGGGGCGGCCAGCCCGTTCCCGCTGACCTCCGAGCGCGCCGCGTCCGACTGCTCGACCATCACCGCGACGGCGACCTCCTTGTCCCCGGCCTTCGCGTACGACGTGAACCAGGCGTACGGCGTCTTGCTGTTGTTCTCGCCGTGCTGCGCGGTACCCGTCTTGCCGCCCACGGTCGCCCCGCTGATCCGCGCGTTCGTCCCCGTGCCGTCCTCGACGACCGTCTGCATCGCCGACTGAAGCTGCTCGGCGGTCCGCGCGCTGACGACCTGCGTGGTCGACGTCTTCCCGTCGACGTCCTCCAGGACGTCCCCGCCGCTGTCGGTGACCTGCGCGACCATGTGCGGCGACAGGAGCTTGCCGCCGTTGGCGATCGCCGCCGACACCATGGCCATCTGGAGCGGCGTCGCCGTCACGTCGAACTGGCCGATGCCCGTCAGGCCCGTCTGCGCCCGGTCCATGTCCTTCGGGTACACGCTGGCGTACGCGCGCACCGGCACGTCCTGCGCCTGGTTGTTGAACCCGAACTTCTCCGCCATCGCGCGCACCTTGTCCTGGCCGAGCTGGACGGCCATGTGCGCGAAGACGTTGTTGCAGGAGTACTGGAGCGCGACCCGGATCGAGGCGTTCTCGCAGGGCGCGGACGCGTTCTCGTTGGCCAGCACCTGCCGCGTCCCCGGCAGGGTGTACGGGTTCTCGCTGTCGGTCCGCGCGTCGACGCTGTCGTACAGGCCGTCCTCCAGCGCGGCGGCGGCCACGACCAGCTTGAACGTCGACCCCGGGGGCAGCGGCTGGCGCAGCGCGCGGTTGACGAGCGGCTTGTCGGCGTCCGCGTTGAGGGTCTTCCAGGCGCTGCCGGCGGTGTTCGCGTCGGTCAGCGTCGACGGGTCGTACGACGGTGTCGAGACGACGCCCAGGATCCGCCCGGTCTTCGGGTCGATCGCGACGGCCGCGCCCTTCTTGTCGCCCAGCGCCGCGTACCCGGCCTTCTGGACCGCCGGGTCGATCGTCGTGATCACGTTCCCCGGGTCCGCGCGCGTGTCCGTCACCGTGTCCATGACGGTCTTCAGGCGCGTGTCCGTGCCGTTCAGGACGTCCGCGTAGATGCCCTCCAGCTGCGTCGGCGCGTACGCCTGCGACGCGTATCCCGTGACCGCCGCGTACAGCTCGCCGTCCGTGTACGTGCGCTTGTATCTGAGGTCACCGCCGGTCCGCGCGGACCCCGTCACCGACTTTCCGGCCACGATGATGTTCCCGAGCGGCGCCGAGTACGTCTCGATCGCGTTCCGCCGGTTCAGCTGATCGTCCGCGAGCGCCTTGCCCTCGTAGAACTGCACCCATGTGGCCCTCACCAGCAGGGCGAACACGAGCAGCAGCGCGAAGACGGCGGTACGCCTGATGGTCCTGTTCATACGAACAAACAGACGAACGGGACCCCGCCGAGAGTTCCCGTCCGTCCCGTTTTCTCATCGAACGCTCATGTACGTCAGAGCCTGCGGGGTCAGAGCCTGCGGGTCGCCAGCGTCAGGCGGTCGCGGGCGTCGAACAGGGCGTCCTTGACGAGCTGTTCGTGCGCGGGCGTGAGGCGGGCGACGGGGACGGAGCAGCTGATCGCGTCGCGCGCGGGCGTGCGGTAGGGGATCGCGACGCCGAAGCAGCGCAGGCCCAGCGTGTTCTCCTCGCGGTCGACGGCGAAGCCCTGCTCGCGGATGACGTGCAGTTCCTCGATCAGCTTCTCGCGGTCCGTGATGGTGTGCTCGGTCAGCGCCGGAAGCGTCTCGGGGAGCATCTTGCGGACCTGTTCGTCCGCGTACGTCGACAGCAGGGCCTTGCCGAGGGACGTCGAGTGGGCGGGGAGGCGACGGCCCACGCGCGTGAAGGGGCGCAGGTAGTGCTGGGACTGCCGGGTCGCCAGGTAGACGACGTTCGTGCCGTCCAGGCGCGCGAGGTGGATGGTCTCCGTGGTGTCGTCCGACAGCCGGTCCAGCGTCGGGCGGGCCGCCGCCACGACCTCGTCGCCGTCGATGTACGACGTGCCGACGAGCAGCGCGCGCACGCCGATGCCGTACCGGGTGCCCGTCGCGTCCGTCTCCACCCAGCCCAGCTCGACCAGGGTGCGCAGCAGCATGTAGAGGCTGGACTTGGGGTACCCGACCGCTTCCTGGACCGCCGCGAGGGAGTGCATCCCGGGCCGGCCCGCGAAGTACTCCAGCAGTTCGACCGTCCGCACCGCGGACTTGACCTGGGCCCCGCCCCCCGCCTCGCCTGCCGACATCGACTGTGACCCCTTCGTTCGACAAGAAGCTGAAGTTATAGTCTGCAACAGCATATTCACCATCAGAGACAGTGTTCAGTATATCGAACAGCCCTGGTGGTGACAGGACACCGCGGCACGACTTGTTGGAGGGACCCCCGGTGGCAGCAGCACCAGTCTGGAGTGTCGACCCCCGAACCGGGAAGCAGCGGGAGCAGGTGGCCGACGAGGCGACGCCCCAGGAGGTCGACGCCGCCGTCCGCGCCGCCCACGACGCGCGCGCCTCCCTCGCCGACCGCGCCGTCCGCGCGGCCTTCCTGCGCAGCGCCGCCGACCAGCTCGAAGTGGCCAAGGACGCCCTCGTCGAGACCGCCGACGCGGAGACCGCGCTCGGCCCGGTCCGCCTCGGCGGCGAACTCGCCCGCACCTGCTACCAGCTCCGCGCGTTCGCGGCCATCGTCGACGAGGGCGCCTTCCTCGACGTCGTCATCAACCACCCCGACGACACGGCCACCCCGCCGATCCCCGACCTGCGCCGCTACAAGGTGCCCCTCGGCGTCGTCGCCGTCTACTCGGCGTCCAACTTCCCCTTCGCGTTCTCCGTCGCCGGCGGCGACACCGCGAGCGCGCTCGCCGCGGGCAACCCCGTCGTCGTCAAGGCCCACCCCGACCACCCGGCCCTGTCCGAGCTGGTCGCCAAGGTGATCCGCCGCGCCGCCGCCGCGCACGGCATCCCGGACGGCGTCCTCGGCCTCGTCCACGGCTTCGAGGCCGGCGTCGAGCTGATCAAGCACCCGCTGGTCGCCGCCGCGGGCTTCACCGGCTCCATCCGGGGCGGACGCGCGCTCTTCGACGCCGCCGCCGCGCGCCCCACCCCGATCCCCTTCCACGGCGAGCTGGGCTCCCTCAACCCCGTCGTCGTCACCGAGGCCGCCGCGACCGAGCGCGCCGAGGCCATCGGCACGGGCCTCGCCGGGTCCATGACGCTCGGCGTCGGCCAGTTCTGCGTCAAGCCGGGCCTCGTCCTCGTGCCGTCCGGCGCGGCGGGCGACGGGCTGGTCAAGTCCCTCACGGACGCCGTCAGCGACACCGACGCGGGCGTCCTGCTCGACCACCGCATGCGCGACAACTTCATCGCCGGGGTCGCCGAACGCGCCCGCCTCGCCGACGTCGAGTCGCCGGTCACGCCCGGCGCGGGCGGCGAGCACACCGTCAGCCCCGGCTTCCTCACGGTGCCGGCCGCGCGCCTCGCCGCCGAGGGCGAGCACGACCTGCTCCTCGAGGAGTGCTTCGGCCCGGTGACCGTCGTGGTCCGCTACGAGGACGACGCCGAGGTCACCTCCGTCCTCTCCCGCCTCCCCGGCAACCTCACCGCCACCGTGCAGCTCTCCGAGGCCGAGGCGGCCGGTGAGGGCCGCGGCGCCGACCTCCTCGCCGAGGTGACGCCGCTCGCCGGACGCGTGCTCGTCAACGGCTGGCCCACGGGCGTCGCGGTGGCCGCCGCTCAGCACCACGGCGGGCCGTACCCGGCCACCACGTCCACCTCGACGTCCGTCGGCGGTACGGCCATCGAGCGCTGGATGCGGCCGGTCGTCTACCAGACCACGCCGGCCGCGCTGCTGCCGGTGGAGCTGCGCGACGAGAACGAACTGGGGCTGCCCCGGCGGTTCAACGGGGTCCTGGAGCGCTGAGACGGCAGGGGGCGCGGCAGGCACCGCCGCGCCCCTTCAGGTCCGTCGTTCTTCCCTGCGATGATGCGCGCATGGATCTTTCTGTACCCCAACTGCCCTTCCCCCTGCGGACCTACGGGCCCGACGGCCACTGGGCCTACGACGACGGTGTGCTCAGCGGATGGGCCGGGGCCCGGCAGGATCGCTTCGTCTCACCCACCGAGGAATCCCTCGAACCCGCCTCCGACGCCCCCCGGTTGCTGGGCGCCCCGGACGGCGACTTCCAGCTCATCGCCCGCGTGACCGTCGGCTTCAAGTCCGCCTTCGACGCAGGGGTGTTGTACGTCCACGTCGGCGACCGCGCCTGGGCCAAACTCTGCCTGGAACTCTCCCCGACCGTCCCCACCGTCTGCACGGTCGTCACCCGGGGCCACTCCGACGACGCCAACTCCTTCACCGTGGACGGCAGTTCCGTCTGGCTCCGGATCAGCCGCACCGGCCGCGCCTTCGCCTTCCACGCCTCCCGCGACGGCGAACACTGGACCTTCGTCCGCCTCTTCACCCTCGGCGACACGGACGAGACCGGCGCCGCGCTGGTCGGCTTCATGGCCCAGTCCCCGATGGGCGAACAGTGCGTCGTCACCTACGACCACATCGAGTACCGCCCTTACTGGCCCAAGGACTTGAGGGACGGCAGTTGATCCGCGAGGCGCACCTCTCCGACGCCGAGACGATCACGACCCTCCACCGCCGCGCCCGCGCCACCTACTACCCCGACGGCCTCCCGGACGACGGCACGGACTGGCTCGCGGCGTGGCGGACGGCCATCGGGAACCCGGACGGGCGGGTGCTGTGCGCCCTGGCCGGCGAGCGCATCGTCGGCATCGCCTCCTTCCGCCCACCGGGCGTCGCACAGACGCTCGTGAAACTCTTCCAGTTCCACATCGACCCCGACCACTGGCGCACCGGCCTCGGCACCGTCCTCCACGCCGCATGCGTACAGCACTGGCGAGCCGACGGGCGTGAGACCGCCGTCCTCGACGTCCACGTCGACAACCGGCGTGCCCAGGCGTTCTACGCGCGCCAGGGGTGGACCCCCGACCCGGAGAACCCGCCGGAGCCGGGGGACCACCACCTGTTCCTGCGCTACGCGGTACCCAGCGCGTGAGCCTCCTTGGCCTCGTGCACCCGGCAGACCCCCGGGAATGAAACCGGCTGGTTGAAGGTTCAGGTAAGCGACGGAGGGTGGCTTCGTCGTGGTGCGAGAGTGGAAAGAGCCGAGGAACATGCGCGTCGAGATCTGGAGCGACATCGCCTGCCCGTGGTGCTACGTGGGCAAGGCCCGCTTCGAGAAGGCGCTGGCGGCCTTCCCGCACAAGGGGGAGGTGGAGGTGGTGCACCGGTCGTTCGAGCTGGATCCGGGGCGGAGCAAGAGTGACATCGGGCCCGTTGTGCCGATGATCGCGAAGAAGTACGGGATCAGTGAGGCGCAGGCGCAGGCCGCCGAGGACAACGTGGGGGCGCAGGCGGAGGCCGAGGGCCTGGAGTACCGCACGCGGGGCCGGGACCACGGCAGCACGTTCGACATGCACCGGGTCCTGCACTTCGCGAAGGAGCACGGCAAGCAGGGCGAGCTGTTCCAGATCTTCTACCGCGCGAACTTCGCGGAGGAGCGCTCCGTGTATACGGAGGGTGACGAGCGCCTGGTCGAGCTGACGGTCGAGGCCGGACTCGACGCCGACGCCGTCCG
Organism: Streptomyces roseirectus; assembly: GCF_014489635.1. Classification (NCBI taxonomy): domain Bacteria; kingdom Bacillati; phylum Actinomycetota; class Actinomycetes; order Kitasatosporales; family Streptomycetaceae; genus Streptomyces; species Streptomyces roseirectus. Next base: position 7,235,176 of record NZ_CP060828.1, read on the forward strand.
CAAGGTGCTGGCCGACCCGGACGCGTACGCGGACGCCGTCCGTGAGGACGAGCGAGAGGCGGCCGAGCTGGGCGCGACCGGCGTCCCGTTCTTCGTCCTGGACCGGAAGTACGGCGTCTCGGGCGCCCAGCCCGCAGAGGTCTTCGCGCAGGCCCTGACCCAGGCGTGGGGCGAACGCCCGCCGCTGAAGCTGATCGCGCAGGACGACGACGCGGCGGCCTGCGGCCCGGACGGCTGCGCGGTCCCGCCGCGCGGCTGACGACCCGCTCGCGTTAGCGTCTGTTGCCGGTACGCCTTAGCGACCGGCGATGGACGCCACCGTCGGCGCCCCGCAGAGTGGAGGCATGGAGACGACCTTCGCAGCCCTCGTCCGCGCCGAGTTCACGCCCCGCACCACGTACCTCAACACGGCCGGCACCGGCCTGATACCCGCCCGAGGCGTCACCGCGATCCACGACGCGGTGACCCTGCGCGCCGAGGGACGCCCGCTGGACAGCCTGTGGGCGGACGTCGAGACCTGCCGGGCCGCCTACGCACGGCTGACCGGCGTGAGCGCGGACCGCGTCGCGGCGGGCGCGTCGGTCGCCGCGCACACCGGCCTGATCGCCGCGTCGCTGCCGCCCGGCGCCGAAGTCCTCACCGCCGAGGCCGACTTCGCGTCCGTGCTGAACCCGTTCCACGTCCGCGACGACCTCAAGATCCGCACGGTCCCCCTGGAAAGGATCGCCGAGTCCGTCCGCCCCGGCACCGCACTGGTCGCGGTCAGCGCGGCCCAGTCCGCGGACGGCCGCATCGCGGACCTGGACGCCCTGAGGGAGGCGGCCCGCACCCACGGCGCACGGACATACGTCGACTTCTCCCAGGCGGCGGGCTGGCTGCCGTTCAACGCGGACGACTACGACTACACCGCGTCCGTCACCTTCAAGTGGCTGATGGGACCGCACGGTTCGGCCTTCCTGACCGTCCCCGAGGACTTCGGCGACCTCGTTCCGCTGCTCGCCGGCTGGGTCGCGGGGGAGGAACCCTGGGCCAGCTGTTACGGCCCCGTCGCCGAACTCGCCCGCTCCGCCCGCCGGTTCGACACGACCCCGGCGCTGTTCAGCTTCGCGGGCCTGCGCGCCTCGCTCGAACTCGTCGAGGAACTGGGGGTGTCGGCGATCCACGCGCACGACCTCGCCCTGGCGGACCGCTTCCGCGAGGGCGTCACCGCGCTGGGCCACCGGGTGCTGCCCGCACCGGGGTCGGCGATCGTCTCCGTCCCCGAACTGGGGCATCGCCAGCCGGAGTTGGCGGAGGCGGGGATCCAGGTCTCCGACCGGGAGGGGAACTTGAGGGCGGCGTTCCACCTTTACAACACGCAGGACGACGTGGATCGCCTGCTGGGGGCGCTGAGTTGACGGACGTCGGTGGGCGCTGACGGATCCTGATGGCCCGTCAGCAGCTCTCCGGGCGGTCGCCCGTGCAGAGGTTGTCCTCGACGCGCCGCAGCAGCGAGAGGAACACCGCCCGCTCCTCCTCGCCGAACCCGGCCAAGGAGCGTTCCTCCAGCTCCGTCCACGCCCGCTCGACCTCGTCCAGGAGGTGCGAGCTGGTGTCGGTGGCCTCGACGAGGACCGCGCGGCCGTCCGCCGGGTCGGGCAGGCGCCGCACGTGACCGGCCTGCTCCAGGCGCTGGAGCATCTTGGTGACCGTCGAGGGGTCGAGGTCGAGGAGCTTCACGAGGTCGGACTGGCGGGCGGCGCCGCAGCCCCAGAGGTGCATCATCACCAGCTCCTGGCCCGGATGCAGGCCGAGGCCGCGCAGCAGCCGGGCGCTGACGTGCCGGTGCTGGCGGGCGGTGCGGATCAGGGCGTGGTTGACGGGGCCGCACTTGCGTGACCGGCCGGTACCCGGGTGTGCCCGGCTCGTGGCCGGGTGTGTCCGGCCCGCGTCCAGGGGGCCCCGGCTCGTGTCCGAGGGTGCCTGGCCGGCGTCCCCGTGCTCACCGTCCTCCATCGGCCACTCCCCGTCTCGTCGTGCGGTGCCCGGAAGTCTACCGGCGGGGTGTCCGGCGATGCTTGGCCGGCCAATTAAATGGCGGGTAGGGTGACGCTCGCCGACTTATTTGGTCGGCCATATAACTCGTTTTGTGGAGGCTTCCATGACCACCGCGTTCGACCCCGTCGACCTCTCCGGCACCCCCCTCGCCAACCGGATCGTCATGGCCCCGATGACCCGTAGCCGGGCCGGCGAAGGAGGGCTGGCCACCGAACTCACCGCCGAGTACTACGCCCAGCGGGCCACGGCCGGGCTGATCGTCACCGAGGGTATTCAGCCGTCCGTGGTAGGCCAGGGGTACCCCAGTACTCCGGGGCTGCACTCCGCCGAGCAGGTCGCCGCGTGGCGCGTGGTCACCGACGCCGTCCACGAGGCCGGCGGCCGGATCTTCGCCCAGCTCATGCACGCGGGGCGCATCGGGCACCCCTCGCTGCTGCCCGAGGGCCACCACAACGTCGGCGCCTCGCCGGTCGCCGCCGAGGGGCAGGTCTACACGGCCGAGGGTCCCAAGGACTTCGTCACGCCCCGCGAGCTGACCGACGCCGAGATCCAGGAGACCATCGCCGACTTCGCGAGCGCCGCCCGCAACGCCGTCGACGCGGGCTTCGACGGCGTCGAACTCCACGGCGCCAACGGCTACTTGATCCACCAGTTCCTCGCGCCCGGCTCCAACCTGCGCACCGACGACTGGGGCGGCTCGCCCGAGAAGCGCATCCGCTTCGCCGTCGAGGTGACCCGCGCGGTCGTGGCCGAGATCGGCGCCGCCCGCACCGGCATCCGCCTCTCGCCGGGCAACTCCCTCAACAGCATCTCCGAGCCCGACCCCGAGCCCGCGTACACGGCCCTGATCGCCGAACTCGACCGGCTGGACATCGCGTACGTCCATGTCCTGGAGACCGGTGACTTCCGCGAGCTGACCCCGGTGCTCCGCAAGGGCTTCCGCAACGCGTTCATCCTCAACCCCGCGACCGACGGCCCCACCGGCCCCGACGCCCTCGCCCTCGTCGAGAACGGCACCGCCGACCTCATCGCCTACGGCCAGCTCTTCCTCGCCAACCCCGACCTCCCCGCCCGCCTCAAGGCCGACGGCCCCTTCAACCAGCCCGACCCCTCGAAGTACTACGGGGGCGGCGTGGAGGGGTACACGGATTACCCGGCGCTGGGCTGAAGCAGTCGGTCGGGCGGGGAGCGGGGTGGGGGTGGGCTCGGAGCGGGCCCGCTGACGGAATCCGGGCGGGGTCGGGGCGGGTTCGCTGACGGACCCGGGCGGGCCGGTGTCCGAGGGTGAACCGGCGCTCACCCGGGCCGGCGTCCGGGGGTGAACCGACGCTCACCCGGGCCGGTGTCCGAGGGGTGAAGCCGGTCCATCCGGGCCGCCTCCGCTCAGAACCCCTTCGTCCCGTCGATCGCCTCCCGCAGGATGTCCGCGTGGCCGTTGTGCCGGGCGTACTCCTCGATGAGGTGGACGAGGATCCAGCGGAGGTTGATGGGGGTCCCGGCGAGCGGACCGTCCGGAACGTGTCCGAGGTCGTCCAGGGACCGCCCGGCGGTCAGCTCACGCCCTCGCGCGATCTCGCGCCGCCAGTCGGCCAGCGCCTCGTCGAGCCCCCGGTCGGGGGAGAGGGGGAACCCGGTCTCCTCCCCGTACACGTGCGGCACGTCGAGTCCCGCGAACGCCCGCTGGAACCAGTTCCGTTCGACCTCGGCGAGGTGTTGCACGAGCCCGAGCAGCGTCAACTCCGACGGCTCGGCTGCGGCTTGCCGCACCTGCTTGTCGTCCAGCCCGGAGCACTTCGTCGCCAGCGTGCCCCGGTGGAAGTCCAACCACCCCTCCAGCATCCCCCGTTCGTCGCCGGTCCACGGAGGAAGGGGCCGGCCGTCCGGGAGGGTGAAGGGCGCTTCGGGGGTGCCGGGGGAGGGGGCGCCGGGGGAGGGGGAGTCGGTCGTCATGCGCCGAGCATGGCGTAACCGGGGAGGACTCGCACGGGGGTTCGCCCGCCGCGAAGTGGCTCGGGGGTATTACGGGGCTACCCGTACTACCCGCGAGCCACCGCCCCTTACCCCCAAGCCGCCTCCGCAGCCTCCCGCACCGACTCCCCGGACCCCACCGGGACCCCCCGCTCGGCCAGCACATCCCGCAGCACGGACAGGCACCCCAGCACGACGGCGAGCGTCGCGTGCGCCCCGTAGTGGTTCACCCGGATCATCTCGGCGGCCAGGGCACCGCCGCCTGCGGCGAGGGGCAGCGAGGGGTCGATTTCGAGGGCGCGGGCGACCAGCTCGGAGGCGGGCACCCCGGCCGGCGCACGGAGCGTCGTGGCGACGGGCGCGGCCTCGGCGGCGTCGTGGACGTACGGCGCCAGGCCCCTGCCCGCCTCAAGCCCTCCACCCAGCTCCGGACTTCCACCCGCCTCAAGCCCCCTGCCCAGCTCCGAACCCCCACCCAGCGCCAGCGCGCCCGCGCGGGTCGCGGCGGCGGCGCGGGCATGGCGGGACATGACCGCGTCGAGCCCGTCCGTCTCGATCCGGGAGAGGCACGCCTCAAGGGCGAGCATCTCCAGCTGCGCGGGCGCGTGCAGGAGGACCTTGCGGCCCGCGTCGACCCACCGCTCCTTCCAGTCGAGCAGGGAGAGGTACGACCGGCGCGGCGCACCCGGGTTCGCCGCCATCCGCGCCCACGCCCGCTCGCTCACCGACACCGCCGACACTCCGGCCGGCCCGCCCATCGCCTTCTGCGCCCCGATGACGCACAGATCGACACCCCACGCCTCAGGTACTACGGGTTCCGCCCCGACGGAGGCCACCGCGTCGAGGTAGAACAGCGCCCCGTACTCCCGTACGACCTCCCCGATCTCCCCTACGGGATTCGTGTTCCCGGTCGCCGCCTCCGCGTGGACGAGCGACACGAAGTCGATCGACGGGTGCTCGGCGAACGCGGCCCGCACCTGCGCCGCCGTCACCGCCGTGTGGAACGGCACCGACAGGTCGATCACCGTCGCCCCGCAGTCCCGCAGCCAGTTCCCGAACGTCTGCCCGTAGGGGCCGGTGATGATGTTGAGGGCCGTCGTCCCGGGCCCGGCGGTCGCCCGGATCGCCCCCTCCAGCGGCAGCAGCGCCTCGCCCTGCATGATCACGACGTCCTGGGAGGTGCCCAGCAGCTTCGCCACCCGGTCCTCGATCGAGGCGAAGTGCGCGGCGCTCAGCGGGGCGAGGTCGAGGAAGGGATGGGAGGTCACGGCGCTGCTCTCTTCGCTGCTCACGGACGGACGACGCAGACGAGGGTAACCGGCCGCCGCCCCCGGCCCGAGCCCGCGCCCGTTCATCCGTACGGCCCCCACCGCCCCCGGCCCGATTTGAGAGACGGCCCGGCCTCCCTGATCGTCGACACAGGACGACGAACACCAGGCACCGCCGAACACCAGGCATCAGGGAAAAACCAGGGCAACCCCTACGGAGGTCCATGTGCACCCGCTCCCCGGCCGCCGTACCCCCCGCCCGGCCCGCCCCCTCACCGCAGCCCCCCCCACCGCAGCCCTCCTCCCCGCCCTCCTCCTCGCGACCCTCACCGCCTGCACATCGAGCGACGACGGCGCCGGCGCCTCCGCGACGGCCGCGGGCGGCGTGAAACTCGCCAAGGCCGGACAACTCACCACCTGCACCCACCTGCCCTACCCCCCGTTCCAGTCGGAGATCGACGGCAGGGTCCAGGGCTTCGACGTCTCCCTGATCGACCTCGTCGCCAAGGAACTCGGCGTCCGGCAGACGATCCTCGACACCCCCTTCGAGAACTTCAAGACCGGCGCCTTCCTCAACTCGGGCCAGTGCGACGTGGCCGCCGCCGGCATGACCATCACCGCCGAACGCAGGAAGAACGTCGACTTCTCCGACCCCTACTTCGACGCCACCCAGGCCGTCCTTGTCGACAGGAACAGCGGCCTCACCTCGCTCGCCGACGTGAAGGCGAAGGGTGCGCGGCTCGGCGCGCAGGCCCAGACGACCGGCGAGGACTACGCCAAGAAGCAGGGCTTCGACCCGGTCTCCTTCGAGTCCTCCGACGCCGTCCTCAGCGGCCTGCGCACCGGCCAGGTCAAGGCCGTCATCATCGACTACCCCGTCGTACAAGGGTGGTTGAAGACCAAGACGAACGCCGACGCCTTCCGGGTCGTCGACAACCTCAACACCGGCGAGCAGTACGGCTTCACGGTCCGGAAAGGCAACACGAAACTCCTCGCCGCCATCAACAAGGCGCTGACACAGGCTCGTTCGGACGGCACGTACAAGACGCTGTACGAGAAGTGGATCGGCCCGTACGACGCGACGGCGACATCATCACCGGCGGCGTCCCCGTCCGCGTCATGACCGAACTCGATGCTACGAAACGCAAATTGACGAGACGTCAGAAACAGCGGACCTCCCGCGCCGTCCAGTACGCCGTGTTCGCCGCCGCCGTCCTCGCCTTCGCGTTCGGCGCCGACTGGGGCCGTCTGCGCAACCAGTTCGCGCAGGGCGACATCGCCCGCCAGATGTTCCCGGACGTCATCACCCTCGCCCTCAGGAACACGGTCCTCTACACGCTCTCGGGGTTCGCCCTCGGACTCGTCCTCGGCCTGGTCATCGCGCTGATGCGACTGTCGTCCGTCGGCCCCTACCGCTGGGTCGCCGGCGTCTACATCGAGATCTTCCGGGGCCTGCCCGCCCTGCTCATCTTCGTCTTCATCGGCGTCGCCGTCCCCCTCGCCTTCCCCGGCACCGAGATCGTCGGCGGCACCTACGGCAAGGCCGCCCTCGCCCTCGGCCTGGTCGGCGCCGCCTACATGGCGGAGACGTTCCGCGCCGGCATCCAGGCCGTCCCCGAAGGGCAGACGGAGGCGGCCCGTTCGCTCGGTTTCAGCCCCGCCCGCGCGATGCTGTCCGTCGTCATCCCGCAGGCCGTCCGCATCATCCTGCCGCCCCTCACCAACGAGTTGATCATCCTCTTCAAGGACTCCTCCCTGGTCCTCCTCCTCGGCGTCACCCTGGAGGAACGCGAACTGTCCAAGTACGGACGGGACCTGGCGAGCACGACGGCCAACTCGACGCCGATCCTCGTCGCGGGCCTGTGCTACCTGCTGGTGACCGTCCCGCTCGGCTTCGTGGTCCGGCGGATGGAGGCCAAGTGAGCCCGCCCGAGATCCAACTCACCGGACTGCACAAGGCGTTCGGCGACAACGAGGTGCTGCGCGGCATCGACCTGGAGGTCGCGCGCGGCGAGGTCGTCTGCGTCATCGGCCCCTCCGGCTCCGGCAAGTCGACCCTGCTGCGCTGCGTCAACCTGCTCGAACAGCCGACGCGCGGAATAGTCGTCGTCCGCGGCGTCGAACTCACCGACCCCGACGTCGACATCGACGCCGCGCGGCGTCGGATCGGCATGGTCTTCCAGCAGTTCAACCTCTTCCCGCACCTCACCGTCACCGAGAACCTCACCCTGCCCCAACGCCGGGTCCTCAGAAGGGACAAGAGGGCCGCCGAACGCGTCGCCCACGAGAACCTGATCCGCGTCGGCCTCCAGGACAAGGCCCACGCCCGCCCCGCCTCCCTCTCCGGCGGCCAGCAGCAACGCGTCGCCATCGCACGGGCGTTGGCCATGGACCCCGAGGTCATGCTCTTCGACGAACCCACCTCCGCCCTCGACCCCGAACTCGTCGGCGACGTCCTCGCGGTGATGCGCATGCTCGCCGACGACGGCATGACGATGATGGTCGTCACCCACGAGATGACGTTCGCGAGCGAGGTCGCGGACCGGGTGGTGTTCATGGACGGCGGAGTGGTCGTGGAGGAGGGCACCCCGGCCCAGGTCATCGGCGCCCCCGGCCACGCACGCACCCGCCACTTCCTGTCCCGCCTGCTGGACCCGGCACGGGCGGACGTCGAAGAGGACACCGGAAACCCCGCTGGCTAGGGTGCCTCCCATGAACGATCAAGCGGTGCTGCACGTGAAGGGCCGGATCCTCGTCGGACCGGAGGACATCCGCGACGACCTCTGGATCATCGACGGCCGCGTCTCCCACGACCGCCCCACCGCCGTCCGCGACATCCGCACCGTCGAGGGATGGGCCCTCCCCGGCCTCGTCGACGCCCACTGCCACGTCGGCCTCGGCCCGCACGGCCCCGTCGAACGGGACGTCGCCGAACAGCAGGCCCTCACCGACCGCGAGGCCGGCACCCTCCTGATCCGCGACGCCGGCTCCCCCTCGGACACCCGCTGGACCGACGCCCGCGACGACCTCCCGACGATCATCCGAGCCGGCCGCCACATCGCCCGCACCCGCCGCTACATCCGGGGCTACGCCCACGAGATCGAACCGGAAGACCTCACCGCGTACGTCGCCCAGGAGGCCCGACGAGGCGACGGCTGGGTCAAGTTGGTCGGCGACTGGATCGACCGCGAGGTCGGCGACCTCACCCCCACCTGGCCGGCGGAAGCACTCCGAGCCGCCATCGCCGAGGCCCACCGACTCGGCGCCCGGGTCACCGCGCACTGCTTCTCCGAGGACTCCCTGCGCGACCTCGTGGAGGCCGGCATCGACTGCGTCGAACACGCCACCGGCCTCACCGCCGACACCATCCCCCTCTTCGCCGAACGCGGCGTCGCCATCGTCCCCACCCTGGTCAACATCGCCACGTTCCCCACTCTCGCCGCCAACGGCGAGGCCAAGTTCCCCAGTTGGGCCGCCCACATGCGCCGCCTGCACGAACGCCGCTACGACACCGTCCGCGACGCGTACGACGCCGGCGTCCCCGTCTACGTCGGCACCGACGCCGGCGGCACCCTCCCGCACGGCCTCGTCGCCGCCGAGGTCGCCGAACTCGTCACCGCCGGCATCCCGCCTCTCGAAGCGCTCGCGGCGACGACCTGGAAGGCCCGCGCGTGGCTCGGCCGCCCCGGACTCACCGAGGGCGCCCCCGCCGACCTCGTCGTCTACCCGCAGGACCCGCGTGCGGACGTCCGCGTCCTGGCCGCCCCGTCACACGTCGTGCTGAACGGCCGTGTCACGAGGTGACGTTGTGTCGAACGTGTGAGTGACGTACCCACGATCGTGTGAACTCGGTTCGGATCGCTGTCCGTTCGCTCGTACTGCGTAATTCTTTCGGGGTCCCGAGCAATCACTACTGGGGGTCCCACCACAGTGACAGGCACCAACTTCCGTATGCCCGCACGCCGTTTCGCCGCGCTGGCGACGGCCACGGCGTTGACCGCGGGTCCCGTGGTCCTCGCCGGCGCGAGCACCGCACACGCGACCGAACAGGGCCGCGCGAGCGCCGTCGTCCTGCGGACCGGGCTCGACGTCTCCCTCCTCAACAAGACGGTCCAGGTCCCCCTGACCGTCTCGCTGAACGAGGTCCAGGCGCCGGCGTCCGCGCAGAAGACGGCGCTCACCGCGACGCTGGACGGCGTCGACAAGGGGAAGCCGTTCCAGGTCCTGCGCGCGGACGTCGCCGAGGCGAGGGCGGACGTCTCCGACGGCAAGGCCGAGGCGTCAAGTCGGCTCGCCCACGCGCGACTTCACGTCCCCGGGCTGCCCCTGCTGTCCCTCATCGAGGTCGGCGCGGTCTCCTCCAAGGCGGTCTGCGAGACCGGCAAGGCGCCGGTCGCCGACGCGAATCTGCTCGGGGCGGTGACCGTCCTCGGAAAGAAGGTCACGGTGTCCGCCGGAGGGACCACCGCGGTGACCGTCCCCGGGGTCGGCGAGGTCCGGCTCGACCTCTCCAAGCGGGAGACCACGTCCCGGACGGCCGCGGCCACCGCGCTCGAACTCTCCGTCAGCGTCAACCCGTTGAGCCTCAACGTGGCCGAGGTGACGGGGAACGTGACGCTGGTGAAGTCGACGTGCGAGACCCCGACGGCCCCGGCACCGGCTCCGCCGAAGGAGGAGGGGACGGAACAGACCTCCGTCAAGCCGCAGGAGGCAGGGGCTCCCGTCGAGGCGAACCTCGCGGAGACCGGGGGGAGTTCGAGCACGCCGTACATCGCGGGTGGTGCCGCCGCGCTGTTGGCCGTGGGTGGGGGAGCGGTGTTTCTTGCTCGGCGGGGGCGTAGGAATTAGCGCCTAAGGGGGAGGGGTGCGGGGAAGTATGGCGTGTGCGGCTGCCGTTGTGGCTGGTCGCGCCCACGCGGCGGTAGCCGCACATCGACACAGCCCCGCGCCCCTTAAAAAACACAGCTCCCCGGCGATTATCCAGGCAGCGCCTTCTCCAAGGCTGCCAAGAAACCGTCCACCGTCTCCCTGCCCCGCACCGCCAGCCTCAACCACTCCCCACCCAGCCCCGGAAACGTGTCCCCCCTCCGCACCGCGAACCCCCCCTCCCGCAGCCGCCGCCGCACCACATCCGCCCCCGGCAGCCGGACAAGCACAAAAGGCCCCTCGGCCGGACCCGCGACCTGTACCCCCAACTCCCGCAGCCCGGCAACGAGATGAGCCCGATCCACGGCGGCCCGGCATGCTGCCTCCTCCGCCTCCCGAAGCGCCCGCGCAGACACACACGCCTCCGCAGCCGCCAACGCGGGCGTAGACACTGGCCACAACGGCTGAGCCCGCTCCAACTCCCGTACGACATCGGGCGAAGCCAACACGTACCCGATCCGCAGCCCCGCGAGCCCCCACGTCTTCGTGAGACTCCGCAGCACCACCAGCCCCGGCACGTCGACACGCCCCGCCAACGCCTCCCGCTCACCGGGCACGGCGTCCATGAACGCCTCGTCGACCACCAACACCCGCCCGGGACGGGCGAGTTCGGTGATGACGGACGCCGGATGCAGCACCGACGTCGGATTCGTCGGATTCCCGATGACCACCAGATCGGCGTCCTCGGGAACCAGGGAGGGATCCAGCCGGAACCCGTCCTCGCCCCGCAGCAGCACCCGCCCCACGGAGTGCCCGGCATCCCGCAGAGCCGCCTCCGGCTCAGTGAACTGCGGGTGGACGACGACAGGTTGACGGACCTTCAGGGCGCGCGCCAGCAGCACGAACGCCTCGGCCGCCCCCGCCGTCAACAGGACCCGCTCCACCGGCAGCCCATGCCGCCCGGCGACGGCCGCGCGCGCGGCGCGGCCGTCGGGGTAGGCGGCGAGCCCGGCGAGGGAGTCGGCGATGACCCCCCGCAACCACGAAGGCGGCGTGCCCGTACGGACGTTGACCGCGAGGTCGACGAGATCCGCACCGTCGTCACGGACCTCGGCGTCACCGTGATGCCGCAGATCGTGGCCCTCGCCGGGCACCCCCTCAGTGCGCATGGGAGTGCGAGTGCCCGTGGTGATGGTGATGATGATGCCCGTCGTCATCGGGATGGAAGTGCGGCTGCTGCGGCGCCCCCACCTTGTCCTCGAACCCGGGCAGCGCGATCCGGTACACGCACGAGTCGCAGTTCATCCGCAGGTCACCCTTGACGGCCTCCTCGTACCGCTCCATCACCAGATCCAGCAACTCCGGCTCGGGACCGATGACATCGGCCGAGAACACCTCCACCTCGGGATGCGCGGCGGCCCACCCCTCGGTCTGCTGCCGCACCCGGTCCGGAAGGATCCCGGTGAACAGGAAGTAGGGAAGGACGACGATCCGCCGCGCCCCCAGCTTCACGCACCGGTCGAGCCCGCTCGGCACGTCCGGCGCCGCGAGCGACACGAACGCCGTCTCGACCCCGGCGTACCCGCGCCCCTCCCACAGCAGCCGGGCCGCCTTGTGCACCTCGGCGTTGGCGTCCGGATCGGTCGACCCACGCCCGACCAGCAGCACCGTCACATCGGCCCGGTCCTCGGGGACACGCACGGACGACTCGCCCAGCGCCTCCTCCAACCGCCGCTCCAGCACCGACAGCAGCGCCGGATGCGGCCCCAACGGGCGCCCGTAGCTGTACGAGATACCGGGGTGCCGTTCCTTCTCCCGCGCCAGCGCGGCCGGGATGTCGCCCTTGGCGTGCCCGGCGGACACCAGCATCAGCGGCACGGCGGCGAACCGCCGCACCCCCTGTTCGACGAGTTCGGTCACGGCGTCACCGAGCGGCGGCGGGGACAGCTCGATGAAGCCGCCCGCGACGGGCAGTTCGGGGTTGCGGCGGCCCAACTCCCGTACGAAGTCGCGGAACGCCTCGGCACCGGCGTCGTCCCGGGTGCCATGGCCGGCGATGAGCAGGGCGGGCGGCGGGGTGGTCACTGATTCTCCTCGGAAGCGGAACTCGGGTGATACAACAGGGCGTTGAGCGCGGCGGCGGCGACCGCCGACCCGCCCTTCTCGGACACGTTGGACACGGCGGGCAGCCCGCTCTCGCGCAACGCGGCCTTCGACTCGGCCGCGCCGACGAAACCGACGGGCAGCCCGATGACGAGCGCGGGGGAGGCGTCCAGCGTCAGCAGCTCCTCCAGAGCGGTCGGCGCGCAGCCGATCACCCAGATCGCCCCCGGCCCGACCTGCTCGTACGCCAGCCGGACCGCGTGGGCCGAACGGGTCAGCCCAGGACCCGACTCGGCGTCCTTCAGCCGGCAGACGGTCTCCCGCCGGGTGATGCCGGCCGCGACCATCTCGACGTCGACGACGACGGGCGCCCCGGCGTGCAGCGCGGTGTGCGCCGCCGCCAACTCGCCCTCGTCCATGACGAGATCGGCCGCGTACTCCAGATCGGCGGCGGAGTGGATGACCCGCTCCACCACCGCCCGCGTCAGCGGCGGGAAGTGCGAGGTGTCCAGCCGGGCACGCAGCCGGCGGAAGGACTCCTGCTCGATGGGGTGGACCACACGGTTCACTTCGCCTCCTCCTGCCAGCGGTAGCCGCGCGGCGTCACCATGCGCCCCGCGATGATCCTGGTGGCCGTGTTGCCCACGGTCACGACGGTCATCATGTCGACCGTCGCCGGGTCGAGTTCACCCAGGGTGGTCACCCGGCTCGACTCGTCCACGCGCGACGCGTTGCGCACCACACCCACGGGGGTCGTCGGAGAACGGTGCTCGGACAGCAGCGTCAGCGCCTTCGGCAACTGCCAGTCCCGGCCCCGCGAACGGGGGTTGTAGAACGTGACGACCAAGTCCGCCTCGGCGGCGGCCCGTACGCGCCGCTCGATGACCTCCCACGGCGTGTGCAGGTCGGAGAGGCTGATCGACACGTGGTCGTGCCCGAGCGGCGCCCCCAGGATCGCCCCGGCCGCCAGCGCGGCCGTCACCCCGGGCACCCCGACGACGTCGATGTCGTCCGACGCCTCGGCCAGCGCGGGCGACGCCATCGCGTACACCCCGGCGTCCCCGCTCCCGATCAGCGCGACGGCCAGCCCCTTGCGCGCCTCGGCGACAGCCGTCCGCGCCCGCTCCTCCTCCGCGCCGAGCCCGGACTCCAGCACCAGTGTCCCCGGCCGCAGCAGGTCCCGGATCTGGTCGACGTACTGATCGAGCCCGACGACGACGGCCGCCCGTCGCAGCTCCTCGCGCGCCCGGGGCGTCAGCAGATCCCGCGCCCCGGGCCCGAGCCCGACGACGGCGAGCCGCCCGCGCGAGGGACGCCGCACCACGGCACAGGTCGCCATCGCGGGCGAACCGCCCGACTTCCGCTTGGGCACGAGGAGTTCACCCCCGCCGACCAGCGCGGCGGCCTCCGCGACCGACGGCGTGCCCACGGCGGCGAGCGGCGCGTCCGACGGGTTCGGCACCTCGACGCCCGCCAACTCCCCGGCGGAGTACGTGACGACGGGCACCCCGAGCCGCGCGGCGGCCTCCAGGATCCCCGGCTCCTCCGACTTGGCGTCCACCGTGGCGAGCCCCGCCACACTGCGCGCCGAGAGCCCCGCCTCAGCGAGCGCCCCCTCGATCACGTCCAGCACCTCACCGACGGGCGCCCCCTTGGACGCGCCCACCCCCACGACGAGGGACGGCGGACGCAACAGCACCTCACCGGACGCCGGTTCGACCGCGCGGTCCGTCAACCGCACCCGGTACGCGCCCTGTTCGGCGGCCGTGAACGGCAGAGCGGGCAACGGCCAGCCGACCTCCGCCTCCAGCACCACCGGCTCCCCGTCGAGCAGCGCCCGCGTCACCCCGGCCACGTCCCCCTCGACCGGCAGCCCCAGTGTGTCGAGCCCGGCCACCCCGACGGCGTCCGTCGCCGTCGTCACCACAGCCTGCGCACCCAGCAACTCCGCGACCTCGACGGCGAGTTCGTTGGCCCCACCGCCGTGCCCCCCGACGAGCGACACGGCGAACCGGCCGCCCTCGTCGACACACACGACCCCAGGATCCGCCCCCTTGTCCGACAGCAGCGGCGCGAGGATCCGCACCGTCGCCCCGGTCGCCAGGAAACACACCACCTGCGCGCACTCCCCGAACGCGGCCCGCAGGGTGTCTGCCACGGGCCCGTCGTACACCCGCGTACGGTCCGGCCAGGCCGCGGCCAGCCGGTCCCGCGCCGCAGCCCCCGCCGAGGTGGCGGAAATGAGGCCGATCACTGAGCAACTCCTTCGTCAGAAAAGGACGTTCGCACGCCCCACAGCAGAAAAACGGGATTGGTGGCCGCGAGCCGCGTCACATCCCCCGGCAGCGGCGCGAGCCGCGACGACTGCAACAGCACCCCGTCACAGCCGAACCCGGCCCCGGTGAGCGCCGCCCGCACGGCCGGCACCCGGTCCAGCGCCGCCAGGGCGACGACGACACTCCGCCGCGCCCGCCGCGCGCACTCGGCGACGATGGCGGGCAGCTCCGCGCCCCCACCGCCCACGAACACGGCGTCAGGATCGTCGAGTTGACCGAGCGCTCCCGGTGCCTCGCCGTGCACCACATGGACGTCGACCCCGTGTGCGGCGGCGTTCGCCCGCACCCGCGCCACCCCGTCCGCCGCCTTCTCGACGGCCGACACGGCGGCCCCGAACCGCGCGCACTCCACGGCCACGGACCCCGACCCGGACCCCACGTCCCACACCGACTCACCGGCCCGGGGCCCGAGTCGGGCCAGCGCGAGGGCCCGCACCTCGAACTTGGTGATCATCGAGTCCCGGTGCGCGAAGTCCCCCTCGTCGAGCGCCCAGCGCGCGGGAGACCCCAGCCCCCCGGCAACCGTCCGCATCCCGCCGGGAGTTCGCCGCGCGTCGAGACACAGCACGACACTCACCGCCGTCCCCCAGTCCCGCGCCGCCGCCTCCTCGGGCGTCACCCGCTCGACCCGCTCGAGCACCGGATCCCCCAGCGCCACCCCGACGACCAACTCCCGCTCGTACCCGAGCAGTCCGGCCCCCAGCTCGGCGGGCCCGCCCCCGGGCCCCGTCAACACGGCCACCTTGGGAAACGCCCGGCACACGTTCACCGCGACCCGAGGCGCCCGCCCGTGCGCGCTCACCACGACCGCGTCGTCCCACGCAACGCCCAGCCGTGCGAAGGCCGTTGCCACCGACGACACCCCGGGCCGCACATCCAGCGCACCGGGCCCGAACCGCTCGGCCAGCGCCCGCACGACTCCGAAGAACCCCGGATCACCGGAGGCGAGCACCACGACGCGCCGCCCCGCACGGACGTACTCCTCGACCGTGTCGAACGCGGGCGCGAGCGCCCCGAGCACGACAGCCGCCGCCCCCTCGGGCAGCTCGACCGCCGCCAGGTGCCGCCGCCCCCCGACGACCAACTCCGCGCCGTCCAGCACCTCCTGGGGAACCGGTGCCCCGGTCCCCGTACCGACGACGGTGATCACGTACTCGCACCCCGTTCACGCCGCAGCGCCTTGCGGGCCTCGGGGTCGGCCTTGCGGAACCCGTGGAAGTGACCCGGGTGGTAGAGGTGCGAGCGGGTGCCGCTGGCGCCGAGCGCGGGGCCCACCAGGAACAGCGTGTGCTTCCACAGCTTGTGCTCCTTGACGGTCTCCTCCAGCGTCTCGATCGTGCACCGCACCACCAACTCCTCGGGCCAGGTGGCCTGGTAGGCGACCACGACCGGCGTCGACGTCGGATAGCCGCCCTCCAGCAGCTCCCGCACGAGCTGCCCGCTGCGCGCCGCCGACAGGAACACCGCCATCGTCGTGCCGTGCCGCGCGAACTCCCGCACCTCCTCGCCGGGCGGCATCGGCGTCTTCCCGCCGCCCAGCCGGGTCAGCACCACGGACTGCGCGACCTCCGGGATCGTCAGCTCACGGCCCGCGATCGCCGCGACCGCCGAGAACGACGACACACCGGGCACGATCTCCGTCTCGATGCCGAGCTGCGCGCACCGGTCCAGCTGCTCCTGCGTCCCGCCCCACAGCGCCGGGTCACCCGAGTGGATCCGGGCCACCTTCAGACCGTCCCGCAGCGCCCGCTCGTACACCGCGACGACGTCCTCCAGCGACATCGTCGCCGAGTCCAGGATCTCGGCGCCCTCGCGCGCGTGGTCCAGGACGTCGGCCTGGACCAGGCTCGCCGCCCAGATCACCACGTCCGCCTCGGCGATGCGCCGCGCGGCGCGCAGCGTCAGCAGATCGGCGGCGCCGGGGCCGGCACCGACGAACGTCACCTTGCCGGTGGGGGCATCGGCCATGGGGGGAGTCCTTTCAGAACGGTTGCAGAGCGGGGACAGAGCGGGGATGCCGAGCGGGGGTTCAGGGCGCTGCCGGCACACCGGCGCACGCCCGAACCCCTGGCCTGCGGACATGCGCGAACAAGGGGTGATCGGATACGAAGTCCTCATGGCGGTCTTCGTCGCGCTCGGCGCGTTCCTGATGACGCTGGCCGGCGGCTGGACGGCACAGCGCGTGACCGACCGGCGCCACCTGGTGCTGGGCCTGGCGGGCGGCCTGATGCTGGGCGTCGTCGGCCTCGACCTGCTGCCCGAAGCGCTCGACGCCGCGGGCACGGAGGTGCACGGCGTCCCCGCCGCCCTCCTGCTCTTCGTCGCCGGCTTCCTGCTGGCCCATCTGGTGGAACGCCTCCTGGCCGCCCGCCAGGCCGCGCACGGCGCCGAGGAGCATGACGGCCGCACCCCCGAGGTCGGCCTCACAGCCGCCGCCGCGATGGTCGGTCACAGCGTCATGGACGGCGTCGCCATCGGCGCCGCGTTCCAGGTCGACGGCGGCATGGGGGCGGCCGTCGCGCTCGCCGTCATCGCCCACGACTTCGCCGACGGCTTCAACACGTACACGATCACCAGCGTCTACGGGAACGCCCGCCGCAAAGCCCTCGCGATGCTCTTCGCGGACGCCGCGGCCCCCGTGCTCGGCGCGCTCTCCACGACCTTCGTCACCATCCCCGAGCACTACCTCGGCGGCTATCTCGGCTTCTTCGGCGGCGCCCTCCTCTACCTCGCCGCCGCCGAGATCCTGCCCGAGGCCCACCACGACCACCCCGCCCGCTCGACCGTCCTGTGCACGATCGCGGGCGCGGCGTTCATCTGGCTGGTGGTGGGCCTGGCGGGCTGAAACCGCCCCAAAAGCACCACAGGCGGACGCCGGAACGCGGGCCCGCGCCCCCACCTCACCCATCCGTCTCACAACTTCCCGCCCCGCCCACTGTCCCGCCGCGCAGGCGAGATCAGCGTCGACAGATACGGCAACGGCGACCCGTCCAGCTCGGACGCGCCCCGCACGGTCTCCCCCTCAAGCCCCAGCGACGCCCCCCAGACGGCCCCCTCGACCCGCCCGGACTCCCGCAGCGCCTCGACGACCTCCCCGGCCTGCCGCCCGAACTTGTACGCGACGACCGTCCCAGGACCCGCCAGCGCCTCCTTGAGGACGGCCGACCCCGCGGTCACCGGCACCAGTGTCAGCGGCTCGGTCCCCTCGGTCAGCACGGCCCCCGACCGCGCCGCGAGATCCTGCATCGCGGTGATCCCCGGCACCGTCTCGACGACCGTCCCCGGCACCAGCTCGGACACCGTCTGCGCGAGATACGTGAACGTCGAGTACACGTTGGGATCCCCGATGGTCGCGAACGCAACGCACGCGTGCGCACGCAACAACGCCGCCACCCGCTCCCCGGCCGCGTCCCACGCCGCCTCCCGCCGCCCCCGGTCACTGCGCTCGTTCAACGCGAACACCACGCGGACGACCTTCTCGGCCGAGACGTAGTGCAGCACCGTAGCCTCGGCGCGCCCCCGCTCACCCGTGTCCATCACCGGCACGACGACGACGTCCGCGGCCCGCAGCGCGCCCACGCCCTTGACGGTCACCAACTCCGGGTCCCCGGGCCCCACCCCGACCCCGATCAACCTGCTGCTCATGACGTCCGGCACCTCTCCACGAACCGACGGGCCACACCGGGCTCGCTCGCCCAATGCGTATGCAAATAACTCGCGTGCACATTACGTGTCACGAACCCCTCCACACGACCCCGAGCCCCCCGAACCCCCCACGCGGGCGCCTCCCCGGCCCCCGGCTCCACCACCGTCCGGTGAAACTCGTGCCCCCGCATCCGCGTCCCGACCCCGGCCAGCACACTCTCACTGACGGCGACGGCATCCCGGTACCCCAGCGTCAACCGCTCCGACATCCGCGCCGACGCGTCGATCACCCCACACATCGGAACCCCGTCCAATTCCCGGCACAGATAAAGCAACCCCGCACACTCGGCCGCGACAGGCGCCCCCGCCTCCACCAACGCCACGACATCCTTCCGCAGCCCCTCATTGGCGGACAACTCCGCCCCATAAACCTCCGGAAACCCACCCCCGACAACCAACCCAGCAGTCCCCTCCGGCAACCCCTCATCCCGCAACGGATCAAACGTCACGACCTCCGCCCCAGCAGCGGCAAGCAATTCAGCATGCTCGGCATAGGAAAAGGTGAACGCGGCCCCACCGGCAACAGCGACAACGGGCCGCGCGCCCGGGGTTTTCGACAGAAGGCCCTCTTTCGCACCCTGCCCGACCAAATCCAGCCCGTCCGGCGCTTGAGGACGAGGCCCGTCCAGGGCCGAAGCGGGGGTCTGGGGGCGGCAGCCCCCAGGGTCGGGATTGGGAAGGGGCGGCGGGGGCGAAACCCTCAGGGCCGCACCCGCATCCCACCCGTCACCCCCCACGTCCCCGGCAGCCCGCGCCAACCCCATCAACGCCTCCAGATCACACCCCGCCTCCACCTGCGCCGCCATCGCCGCCACCGCCTCCACCGCCGCCCCCCGCCGCTCGGCGACCGGCACCAACCCCAGATGCCGGGACGGCACGTCCACCTGCCCCACCCGCCGCAACACCCCCAGCACCGGCACCCCGGCGGACTCCAGCGCCTCCCGCAACAACTCCTCGTGCCGGTCGGAGGCGACCTTGTTGAGAATCACACCCCCCACCCGAACCTCGGGATCCCAGGAGACGAACCCATGCACGAGCGCGGCCACGGACCGCGACTGCGAAGACGCGTCGACGACCAGCACGACCGGCGCCCGCAACAACTTCGCGACCTGCGCCGTGGACGCCAACTCCCCTTCCCCACCGGCCCCGTCGAACATCCCCATGACGCCCTCGACGACGGCGACGTCCGCCCCCCGGGCCCCGTGGAGGAACAGCGGAGCCACCAACTCCGGCCCACACAGATACGCGTCGAGATTCCGCCCCACCCGCCCGGTGGCGAGCGAGTGATACCCGGGATCGATGTAGTCCGGCCCCACCTTGTGCGCGGACACGACAAGCCCCCGCGCGGCGAACGCGGCCATCAACCCCGTGGCAACCGTGGTCTTCCCGCTCCCGGAGGACGGCGCGGCGATGACCAGCCGAGGAACGGACCTCACCACTCGATCCCCCGCTGCCCCTTCTGCCCCGCGTCCATCGGATGCTTGACCTTGGACATGTCGGTGACGAGATCGGCGAGTTCCACCAGCTTCTCCGGCGCGTTACGCCCGGTGATAACGACATGCTGGGTCCCGGGCCGATCCCGCAGCACGGAGACGACCTCATCGGTGTCGATCCACCCCCAGTGCATCGGATAGGCGAACTCGTCCAGCACGTAAAGCTTGTACGTCTCGGCGGCGAGATCCCGCTTGACCTGCTCCCACCCCTCCCGCGCCTTCTCCTCGTTGTCCATCTGGGCATCCCGCTGCACCCAGGACCACCCCTCACCCATCTTGTGCCAGTCGACCGAGCCCCCCTCCCCGGAAGCCCCCAGCACCCGAAGCGCGTTCTCCTCCCCGACCTTCCACTTCGCCGACTTGACGAACTGGAACACCCCGATGGGCCACCCCTGATTCCAGGCCCGCAACGCGAGCCCGAAAGCGGCGGTCGACTTCCCCTTGCCGATTCCCGTATGGACGACGACCAGTGGCCGATTCCTCCGCTGACGGGTCGTCAAACCGTCGTCCGGCACCACACTCGGCTGCCCCTGAGGCATTACGCGGCCCTCCTCTGAACGTCCTTGACCAGCCCGGCAATTGACTCCGCCCGCAATTCGTCGAGCGTGACGGCGGTCCCGCCCAACTCCCCCGCGAGCCGCCCCGCGAGCCCGAGCCGCACAGGACCCGACTCGCAGTCGACCACCACGGACGCCACCCCCTCGGCGGCGAACAGCCGAGCGGCCCGCCCGGCGAGCACCACCGGCTCGGGCCCCCCGGTCGCCCGCCCGTCCGTCACCACGACGACCAGCGCCCGCCGCGCCGGATCCCGCATCCGCTCCACCCGCAGCACGTCATGCGCCTTGAGCAGCCCGGCGGCCAGCGGCGTACGCCCCCCGGTCGGCAGCGACTCCAGCCGGGCGGCGGCGGCATCCACCGACGACGTGGGAGGCAGCGCGACCTCCGCCGACGCCCCCCGGAACGTCACCAGCCCCACCTTGTCCCGCCGCTGATACGCGTCCAGCAGCAACGACAACACCGCCCCCTTCACCGCGCTCATCCGCTGCCGGGCCGCCATCGACCCCGACGCGTCGACGACGAACAGCACGAGGTTGGACTCACGCCCCTCCGTCACCGCCTGCCGCAGATCGTCCCGCCGCACCACGAGCCCACGCCCGACCCGCCCCCGAGCCCGCTGATGCGGCGCGGCGGCCTGCACGGTCGCCGCCAAGTGCAGCTTGGTCAACGCCCCTTGAGGACGCCGCGCCCCGGTCGTCCGCCCCTGCTCGGTCCGCGCCCGGGACCGCCGCCCGGCAGCCCCCTCGCCGACTCCCGGCACACTCAACACCTTCGCCCGGAACGGCTCGGCAGCCCGCACGGCCGACTGCTCGCCACCACCCCCGACAGGCTCCCCACCCTCCCCGGCCTCAGGCTGAGCAGCGGCACCACCACCATCCCCCTGCCCACCCTCGGGCGCCGGCTGCCCACCACCCCCACCGGGCCCGTCCGGATCCGGATCGTCCTCGGGCGACTCCCCGGAAAACTCCTCCAACGTCTCGTCGAGCTTGTCCTCATCAAGTCCCGGCGCGTCAAACGGATTACGCCGACGACGATGAGGCAACGCCAACAGCGCCGCCTGCCGCACATCCTCGGCCAACACCTCGGTCCGCCCCGCCCAAGCGGCCAACGCGGTAGCGGTCCTGGCCATCACGATGTCCGCCCGCATCCCGTCGACCTCGAACGCCGCACAGGTCGCCGCGATCTGCCGCAACGCCCCGTCGCCCAGCCGCACCGACGGCAACAACTCCCGGGCCGCGACGATCCGTTGCCGCACGGCACGCTCCTCGTCGGCCCAACGCGCCGCGAACTCCGCCGGATTGTCGTCGTAGGCAAGCCGACGCCGCACGACCTCGACGCGCTGATCGGGCTCCCGGGAAGCGGCGACCTCGACGGTCAGCCCGAACCGGTCGAGCAACTGCGGCCGCAGTTCCCCCTCTTCGGGATTCATCGTCCCCACGAGCAGGAACCGAGCGGCATGCCGCACGGACACACCCTCACGCTCGACGTACGACGCCCCCATGGCAGCGGCATCGAGCAGCAGGTCGACAAGATGGTCATGCAGCAGGTTGACCTCGTCGACGTACAGAATCCCGCGATGCGCATCGGCCAGCAGCCCAGGCTCGAAAGCCTTCACCCCCTCGGCGAGCGCCCGCTCGATATCCAGCGCCCCCACAAGCCGATCCTCGGACGCCCCGACAGGCAACTCAACCATCCGAGCGGCCCGTTGAGCACCCCCGCCGACCTCATGCGGCCCATCAGGGCAAGCCGGATCAGGAGAGGCCGGATCACAGGAGAACCGACACCCCGCGACCACCGACACCTCCGGCAACAACGCCGAAAGCGCCCGCACGGCAGTGCTCTTCGCGGTCCCCTTCTCGCCGCGCACGAGCACACCGCCCACAGCGGGCGACACCGCGTTCAACAACAACGCGAGCCGCAGATCGTCCTGCCCCACAACTGCCGTGAACGGAAACGGAGTACTCACTGGTCGCCCTCCAAGTCGCCTTCCAGCTCCAGATACGTGGCACGCAGCCGCTCCAGCGTGTCCGCGTCGGGCTCCGCCCACAGCCCACGGTCGGCCGCCTCAAGCAGCCGCTCGGTGATCCCGCGCAGCGCCCACGGGTTGGACTTCTTCATGAAGTCCCGGTTCTCCGGGTCGAAGACGTACTCGGCCGACAGCTTCTCGTACATCCAGTCGTCGACCACGCCCGCCGTCGCGTCGTACCCGAACAGGTAGTCCACGGTCGCGGCCATCTCGAAAGCACCCTTGTACCCGTGCCGCCGCATCGCCGCCATCCAGCGCGGGTTGACCACCCGGGCCCGGAACACGCGGTGCGTCTCCTCGCCGAGCGTGCGCGTCTTCACCTGGTCCGGCGTCGCCGAATCCCCCACGTACGCCTCGGGGTTGGCCCCGGTGAGGTGGCGGACCATGGCGACCATGCCGCCGTGGTACTGGAAGTAGTCGTCGGCGTCGACGAGGTCGTGCTCTCGCGTATCCACGTTCTTCGCCGCGACCGCGATCCGCTTGAACGCCGTCTCCATGTCCCCCCGAGCCGCGCGCCCGTCCAGCCCCCGCCCGTACGCGTAACCGCCCCACACCGCGTACACCTCGGCGAGATCCGCGTCCGAGCGCCAGTTGCGGGCGTCGATCAGCGGCAGCAACCCGGCGCCGTAAGCCCCCGGCTTGGAACCGAAGATACGGGCGGTGGCCCGGCGTCGGTCGCCGTGCTCGGCCGTGTCCTCGTCGACGTGCGCGCGCACGAAGTTCCCCGAGGCGGGCTCGTCCAGCTCGGCCACGGCACGCACCGCGTCGTCGAGGAGCCCCACGACGTGCGGGAACGCGTCCCGGAAGAAGCCGGAGATGCGGACGGTGACGTCGATGCGGGGCCGCCCCAGCTCCTCCAGCGAGACGACCTCGAACCCGGTCACGCGGCGCGACGCGTCGTCCCACACCGGCCGGCACCCCAGCAGCGCGAGGATCTCGGCGATGTCGTCGCCCTGGGTCCGCATCGCGGACGTCCCCCACACCGTCAGCCCCACGGACTTCGGGTACTCCCCGGTGTCCGCGAGGTACCGCTGCACGAGCGAGTCCGCGAGCGCTTGCCCGACCTCCCAACTCAGCCGCGAGGGAATGGCCTTGGGGTCGACGGAGTAGAAGTTCCGGCCGGTCGGCAGGACGTTGACGAGACCGCGCGTCGGCGACCCGGAGGGCCCGGCGGGCACGTAACCCCCGTCCAGCGCCCGCAGGATGTGCCCGATCTCGTCCGTCGTCCGGGCGAGCCGGGGCACGACCTCCTCGCAGGCGAACGTCAACACGGCCACGGCGTCCGGCAGTTCGGTACCGATCACCTCACGCACCAGAGCGGGCACGCCCGCCACGGACCAGCCCCGCTCCTCCATCCCGACGGCGACCCGTCGGCACAGCTGCTCCAGCAGGTCGATCGCGTCGGCGGCGGTCCGCGCCGGCCCCTCCACCAGCTCGCTCAGCTCGACCGGCACCTTCACCGCGGCCCCCGGCTCGGCCAGCAACTCCTTCTCCACCAGCCCGAAATGGGCCGCGAAGGCGGACCGCAGCCCCGGCAGCGCGTTCGCTTGACCGCCCCACACCTGCGAGGCCCGCAGCACGGCGAGGACGAGGTTCACACGGGCCTCGTCGACCGGCCCGCCGCCGAGGATGTGCAGCCCGTCGCGGATCTGCACGTCCTTGATCTCGCAGAGGTAGCCGTCGATATGCATGACGAACTCGTCGAAGTCGTCGTCGTCCGGCTGCTCGTCCACATGCAGGTCGTGGTGCAGCTCGGCGGCCTTCACGAGCGTCCAGATCTGCGCCCGCACGGCCGGTGCCTTCACCGGGTCGAGATCGCTCACGAGCGCGTACTCGTCGAGCAGTTGCTCCAGCTTCGCGAGGTCCCCGTAGGTGTCCGCGCGCGCCATCGGCGGCACCAGGTGGTCCACCACGGTCGCGTGCCCGCGCCGCTTCGCCTGCGTCCCCTCGCCGGGGTCGTTGACGATGAACGGGTAGATCAGCGGCAGTTCACCCAGCACGGCGTCCGGCGCACAACCCCCGCTCAGACCAAGGCCCTTGCCCGGCAGCCACTCCATCGTGCCGTGCTTGCCCATGTGGACGATCGCGTCGGCGCCGAACGAGTTGTCCAGCCAGCGGTACGCGGCCATGTAGTGGTGCGATGGCGGCATGTCCGGGTCGTGGTAGATCGCGATGGGGTTCTCCCCGAACCCGCGCGGCGGCTGGATCATCACGACGACGTTCCCGAACTGGAGGGAGGCGAGAACGATGTCGTCCCCGTCGACGTACAGCGACCCCGGCGGCTCGCCCCACGCCTCGGTCATCGCGTCCCGCAACTCCGGGTCCAGCTTGTCGAACCACGCCTGGTAGTCGGCCAGCGGCACCCGCGCGGGCGCCGACGCCAACTGCTCCTCGGTCAGCCACTCGACGTCGTGCCCGCCCGCCTCGATGAGCCGGTGGATCAACTCGTCGCCCTCGGACGGGTATCCGCTCACCCCGTACCCGGCGTCCCGCAGCGCGTCCAGCACCCGCACCGCCGACGCGGGCGTGTCCAGGCCGACCGCGTTGCCGACCCGGGAGTGCTTCGTCGGGTAGGCGGTGAACACCAGCGCGACGCGCTTCTCCGCGTTCGGCTTGTGCCTCAACCGCGCGTGCCTGACGGCGATTCCGGCGACCCGCCCGGCCCGCTCGGGGTCGGCGACGTACACGGGGACGTCGTCCGGGCCCTGCTCCTTGAAGGAGAACGGGACGGTGATGAGCCGCCCGTCGAACTCGGGGATCGCGACCTGCATCGCCGCGTCCATGGGGGAGAGCGCGGCGTCGCTGGCGTCCCACGTCTCCCGCGACGACGTCAGGCAAAGCCCTTGCAGCACAGGGACGTCGAGGTCGGCGAGCGCGCCGATGTCCCACGCCTCCTCGTCGCCGCCGGCCGACGCCTCCGAGGCGTGCGTGCCGCCCGCCGCGAGGACCGTCGCCACCAACGCGTCGGCCCCGCCCAGGAGTTCGTAGAGCCCGGCGTCCGCGCCGCGCAGCGAACCGCAGTACACGGGAAGGGCGTTGGCGCCGCGCGCCTCGATCGCGTCGCACAGCGTGTCGACGAAGCCGGTGTTGCCGCTCAGCTCGTGGGCCCGGTAGAAGAGCACGCCGACGGTCGGCCGGCCCTCCCGCACCTCGTAGGACCCGTGAACCCCGAACTCCGGCATCTTCTGCGGCTCTTCGAAGCCCTCACCGGTCAGCAGCACGGTGTCGGACAGGAACCGGGCCAGCTCGACGAGGTTCGCGGGCCCGCCCTCGACGAGGTAGCGCAGCGCCTCCGCCACGACCCCGGCGGGCACCGACGACTCGGCCATCAGCTCCGCGTCCGGCACGGCCTCGCCGCCCAGCAACACGGTGGGAATCCCCGCCGACTTGAGCGCCGCGAGCCCGTCCTCCCACGCCCGCTTGCCGCCGAGGAGGCGGACGACGGCGATGTCGGCGCCCTCGATCAGCGCCGGCAGCTCCTCGGCAACGTCCACGCGTGTCGGGTTACCGATCCGGTACGGGGCGCCGCAGGCGCGGGCCGCCAGCAGGTCCGTGTCGGCGGTCGACAACAACAACACTGTGCTCATGCGGGCGCTCCTGGGGGGATGAAGGGCAGTCCTTGCGGTGCTCCGGACTCGATGAGCCGCCAGAGCGCGTCGGTGTCCGCGTGCTGTTCGATCAGGTCGCCGAGCAGATCGAGCTGTCGCTCGCGCAGGTCGGCGAAGGAGGTGTCGGCGGCGGGCACGAAGCGGCGGCCCGCGGTGGCCGCCACCTCCCGCAGAAAGGCCCGCCGGAAGCCGTCCGACTCCAGCGAACCGTGCCAGTGCGTACCCCAGACGGCGCCGACCCGGCAGCCGTCCAGGAAGGGTTCACCACCGTCGACGGAGGCGACCCCGTGGTGGATCTCGTACCCCTCGACCCGCTCGCCCAGGGCCTCGCCCACCGGCCGGGTCAGGGTCTTCTCGCGGGCGAACCGCACCCGCACGGGCAGCAGTCCGAGCCCGTCGACGACTCCGGCGCGCGACTCGACGTCGTCCTCGATCCGCTCGCCGAGCAGCTGGAAACCGCCGCAGATCCCCAGCACCGGCCGCCCCGCGGCGGCCCGGCGCGCCAGCTCGGTCGCCAGCCCCCGCTCCCGCAGCCACTCAAGTGCCTTCACCGTCCCGCGCGTTCCGGGGACGACGACCAGGTCCGCGTCGGCGAGTTCTTCCGGCCGGTCCACGAACCGCACGACGACGCCGGGTTCGGCGGCGAGCGCGTCGACGTCCGTGAAGTTCGACATCAGCGGCACCGCGCAGACGGCGACCCGCAGCACGTCCTCGCCGACCGGCGGCGCGAGCGACGACTCGCGGACGGCGCCCCGCAGGGACACCGCCATGCCGTCCTCCTCGTCGATCCCGAGGCCCGCGCGGAACGGCAGCACCCCGTACGACGACCGTCCGGTCAGCCCGCGCAGCATCTCCAACCCCGGTTCCAGCAGCGACACATCGCCCCGGAACTTGTTCACCAGGAACCCCGCGACCAGCGCCTGGTCCTCCGGCGCCAGCAGCGCGACCGTCCCGAAGAACGAGGCGAAGACCCCACCCCGGTCGATGTCGCCCACCACCAGCACCGGCAGCCCCGCGTTGCGGGCGATGCCCATGTTGACGATGTCGGTCCGCCGCAGGTTGATCTCCGCCGGCGACCCCGCACCCTCGCAGATGACGGCGTCATGCGTGGCCCGCAGCTCGGCCAGGCACTCCAGCACGGTCCCGAGCAACTGCTCCTGCCGCCCCCCGTGATACCGGCGCGCGTCCATCTCGCCGACGGGCTTCCCCATCAGCACGACCTGACTGCTCCGCTCCCCGCCGGGCTTCAGCAGCACGGGGTTCATCAGCGCCGACGGCTCGATCCGGCACGCCTGCGCCTGCATGGCCTGCGCCCGCCCGATCTCCGCCCCCTCCCGCGTCACGAAGGAGTTCAGCGACATGTTCTGCGCCTTGAACGGCGCGACCTTCACCCCCTGCCGCACCAGCCACCGGCAGATCCCCGCCGTGACGACACTCTTCCCGGCGTCCGAGGTGGTCCCGGCGACCAGCAGTCCGCCACTCATACGTCACCCCCCTTGTCGAAGAACCGCGCACCCATCCCGCGCCACAAGCCCACAACAGGCGCCACCCCGACACCGTTCCGCGCGGCACCCGAAGCGAGGCCCGCGCGGGCTGTCCCGGCCGGGGCAGCACCCGCCACCAGGGCCGCGCACACCGCACGTGCCGCCGTGCCCGAGCCCCGCCGCGGGCTCCCAGCCGATGAGGCCCCAGCCGCCCCTCGCCCCGAACCCCCGCTCAACGCCGCCCCGGCCACCATCCGCCCGGCGACCGTCGCCCCCAGCGCCAGCCAGCTCACCCGGCGGGACAGCCGCACCGCCCGCTCGATGTCCGGCACGCCGACGGCCCGCCCGTCCCCGTTCAGCACGGGCCGGTGCTCCACCCGCCCCGCGTACGACAGCGTGCCGCCCATCCGCACCCCGAGCGCCCCGGCGAACGACGCCTCCACGGGCCCGGCGTTGGGGCTCGGATGCTTCCCGGCGTCCGCCCGCCACGCCCGTACGGCCCCCCGGGGATCGTCCCCGGCGGCACAGGCCAGCACGGCCGTCAGCCGCGCCCCCGGCCACCCGGCGACGTCGTCGAGACGCGCGGACGCCCACCCGAACCGCCGCAGGCGGGGCGACTTGTGCCCGACCATCGCGTCGAGCGTGTTGACGGCCCGGAACCCGAGCAGCCCCGGCACTCCGCCGACGGCCCCCCACACCAGCGCGCCCACGACCGCGTCGGACGTGTTCTCGGCGACCGACTCCACGACGGCCCGCGCGATCCCGTCCGCGTCCAGCGCCTGCGGGTCGCGCCCGCACAGGTGCGGCAGCCGGGCCCGCGCCGCCTCGACGTCCCCGGCCTCCAGCGCCCGCCCGATGTGCCGGGCCTCGCGCGCCAGCGAGGTGCCGCCGACGACCGCCCAGGTGGCGGCGCCGGTCAGGGCGAGGGAAGCGGCGGGGGAGCGGCGTACGGCAGCGGAGGCCGCCGCGCCGAGCAGGACCGCGCCGCCCGCGCAGACGGCCGTGTGCAGCGCACCCCACCCCCGGTGGTCGCGCCACAGCGCCTTCTCCACAGCGCCCGCGGCACGCCCGAACGCGGCGACCGGATGCCCCCGGCGGGGATCGCCGAGCACCAGGTCACCGAGGAGTCCGGCGGCGGCGCCGTACGCGTAGAGGCGATCGGCACCCATCGGCTCAGCCGGCCGCGGGGGCGGGCAGCGGTCGGGGGCGGTACCTCAAACGGCGGCCGAGCATCGCGTTATGTCCTCACTCAGGGTGTCCACGCCCTGGTTCGACGAGACCGGCGGTGGGAGTTCCTGGCTCCCGGGGATGACTACCCCGGTCACAGTGGCGGGACCGCGCCGGATTCGCACCGGTCTTCCTCCCTGGCCGCCGTACATGGCCCCGGCAGTCCACCACGCCCCTCAAACAGCCGTCAACTCACCGTTGACCTGCGAGAGCGGAGTGTGCAGAACCCCACATGAAACCCCGCACGGCATACACCGTGCGGGGTTTGGGAAGGCGCCGTGCGGCTCAGGCCACGATGAGGCTGATGCCGTACGCCACGGCCCCCAGGCACGCCGCGAAGCACGCGTACGCGCCCGTGACCGCGAGCGCCGCCGAGCCGCCGTCGGCCTGCGCCCGCTCGTGCCGGGACAGGCCCATCACGCCGAGGGTGAAGAGGGTCACGAGCCCGACGGTGACGACGAGGCTGACACCGAAGACGGAGCCGAGTGCGGACCAGTCGATCTTCATGGTTGCGGTGTCCTTCGGGGTCAGACGGTCGCGGCCGGGGGAGCGGCCGGGTCGGTGGTGGCGACGGGGGAGGGGATGACGACCTTGATCTCACCGGCGTCGGTACCGGCGTCGGACCCGCTCGCGGCACCCGCGCCGTCGTCGTCCGTGTCGTTGACGTTGTTGTGGTCGACGACCTCGCGCCGCGAGATCTTCCAGATCGCCGCGCTGGAGGCGACGAGGAAGACGGCGACGGCGGCCGTGCCCCAGTCCCCGAGGTCCGTGACGGTCTCGGCGAGCGCGCCGACCAGCGCGGCGGCCGGCAGCGTCAGCCCCCAGGCGACGAACATGCGCGTGGCCGTCGACCAGCGCACGACCCCGCCCTTGCGGCCGAGCCCCGCGCCCATCACGGACCCGGAGACCGCGTGCGTGGTGGAGAGGGAGAAGCCCAGGTGGGAGGAGGCGAGGATGACCGTCGCGGCGGACGTCTGCGCCGCGAAGCCCTGCTGCGGCTGGAGGTCGGTGAGGCCCTTGCCCATCGTGCGGATGATGCGCCAGCCGCCCAGGTAGGTGCCCAGCGCGATCGCGAGGCCCGCGGAGAGGATGACCCAGGTGGGCGGGTCCGAGTCGGGCGCGAGGGAGCCGCCCGCGACGAGCGCGAGGGTGATGATGCCCATCGTCTTCTGCGCGTCGTTCGTGCCGTGCGCGAGGGAGACCAGGCCGGCCGAGGCGATCTGCCCGAACCGGTAGCTCTTCTCGGCGGCCTTGCCTTCGGCCTTCCTGCCCAGGGTGTACGAGAGCCGCGTGGCGAGCATCGCGGCGAGACCGGCGACGATCGGGGCGGCGACCGCCGGGATCAGCACCTTCGTGACCAGCACGTCACCGTGCACCGCGCCCGAGCCGGCCGAGGCCAGCGTGGCGCCGATCAGGCCGCCCATGAGGGCGTGCGAGGAGCTGGAGGGCAGGCCCACCAGCCAGGTCAGCAGATTCCAGAGGATCGCGCCGACGAGGGCGGCGAAGATCACCTCGGGACGTATACCGCTTTCGTCGACGAGCCCCTTGGAGATCGTGTTGGCGACCTCCACGGAGAGAAACGCTCCCACAAGGTTGAGCGCGGCGGACATGGCCACCGCCACCTTGGGCCTCAGTGCGCCGGTCGAGATGGTGGTGGCCATCGCGTTGGCGGTGTCGTGGAAACCGTTCGTGAAATCGAACGCGAGAGCGGTGATCACCACTATCGCGAGGATCAGCGAGAAGTTTTCCATTTACCCAGGCAATCGTTCGAAGTCATTGGCCGGTCGACCGTAGGAAACCTGGGTGAACGGAAGATGAACTGAACAGGGCGTCACGGTGTCGCTCAGGGCAGGACTGTCTACGCGCGCCCACCCCGGCAGAATCCCCCGTATGGCAGAGCAGAGACGAGCACGCCCCGAAGAGGCCGCCGCGTGGCGGGACCTCACCGCCACGGCCCGCCGCACGGTCACCGACGGACTGGTCGTGGGGACGTCAGGAAACGTGTCGGTCCGCGTCGGCGAGGTGGTCCTCGTCACCCCCACCGGCGTCCCCTACGACCGCCTGGGCCCCGACGACATCACCGGTGTCGACCTCGACGGCCACCAGGTCCTCGGCACCCTGAAGCCGACCAGCGAACTCCCCATGCACCTCACGGTCTACCGCGCGACCGACGCCGGCGCCGTCGTCCACACCCACTCCGTCCACGCCACGGCCGTCTCCACCCTGGTCCCCGAACTCCCCCCGGTCCACTACATGACCGGCGCCCTCGGCGGCCCCGTCCGCGTCGCCCCCTACGCGACCTACGGAACCGAACAGCTCGCCGAGCACATCCGGACGGCCCTGGAGGGGCGCACGGCGTGCCTGATCCAGAACCACGGCACCCTGGCGTACGCCCCCACCCTGGAGCGCGCCTTCAACGACTCCGCGCAACTCGAATGGATGGCCCGCCTCTGGCTCCTCGCCTCCTCGGTCCCCGGCCGCACCCCGAGCCTCCTGACCCCGGACCAGGTACGGGAAGCGGGCGACAAACTGAGCCGCTACGGCCAGCGGGCGACGCCCTGACGGCCCCGGACGTCCACTGGCCCCACCCGCGAACCACCCGGACACTGGACGGGTGCGCCCAGTCAGAGCGACGGCCGTCGCCGTCTCCGCAGCAGTGGCAGCCGGCGCGGCGAGCGTCGCCGTGGGCCGGGTGGCGAGCGACGCCGCGCTGAAGGCCCCGCCCGGCCGCCCCCTGCCGACCGAACCGCGCCTGACGGTCCACGGCACGGCGGCCGGCCAGGTCACCCTCACCCGTGACCTGGCCGCCCTGCGCCCCGGCACCTACGGCCTCACCGGCGACGGCGTCCACGCCGTCACCGGCCCCGTCCTCCCGCACGCGCCCCACGACGCCGACACGGTCGTCCGCCGCCTGGAACGCGTCTCCCACGGCGCCCTGACCCCCGGCACGGCCGTCCGCCTCACCCCGGACCTCCACACCGGCGACCCCACCACGGCCCTCGGCCTCGACCACACGGACGTCGAGATGCCCGGCGAACTCGGCGCGCTGCCCGCCTGGTTCGTGCCCGGCGCCCGCCGCACCTGGGTGATCGCCGTGCACGGCCTCGGCGCGGGCCGCGCGCACGCCCTGAACGTCCTCGGCTTCCTGCACCGGCGCCGCTTCCCCGTCCTCGTCCCCGCCTACCGGGGCGACGAGGGCGCGCCCCGCCCCGCCGACGGCCTCAACCACCTCGGGACGACCGAGTGGCGCGACGTCGACGCGGCGATCCGGTACGCCCTCGGGCGCGGCGCCGACCGCGTGATCCTCCTCGGCTGGTCGACCGGCGCGGCGATGGCCCTGCGCGCGGCCACGCACTCCGGCGCCGCCGCCCGGATCTCCGGCCTCGTCCTCGACTCCCCGGCGCTCGACTGGCGCACCACGCTGCGCTCGCTGGCCGCCGCCCGCCACACCCCGGGCGCGCTGCTCCCGCTCGCGGTCCGCGCCGCGCAGGGCCGCCTCGCCGACCACGAGGCGCCCCCGACCGACGAGTTGGCCCTCCCGGCCGGCGTCCCCACCCTCGTCCTCCACGGCCCCGGCGACACCGTCGCCCCCTGGGACCTCTCCCGCCGCCTCGTCGCCCGCACCCCCGGCCTCGCCACCCTCCACGAGGTGCGCGACGCACCGCACGGGGCGATGTGGAACGCCGATCCCGGCGCGTACGAGGAGACCCTGCGGAGGTTTCTGACGCCGCTGATGTGACAGACGCACGGCAGGCCCCCGAGGTTGATGTGCGCGGCGGCGCGGGCGAGTTGACGGCGTGACCCCGCCGGGCCCGCGCACCCCGGCAGTGTGAGTCCCGGCACACCCGACAGCCCCGGTAGCGGGGATTCCGCTTTGCCTCGTCCCCGTTCCGAGCACCCCCTCCACCCTCTCCCCGCGCCTCGTGCGTTGGCCAGTCCCATAGCCGCCCGTGACATTCCGTTTGGGTTTTCGGACCGTCAACCGGAAGACTGCACGTGTGACGTCCCGTATCCCGCGCGACTCCAGGCTTCGACTCGTCCGCCCGCGACCCCTGGCCGCCGCCCCCTCAGCAGTGAACCAGCGGCGCCCGCGCCGCGCCGCGCCCCGCCCCCCGGAGGGCACACCGGCCCCGGCGGAACTGGCCCGCATGGCTCGCTCGGGCCTGGCCGCCGCCGCCCGCGTGGCCCGCTGGGCGGACAACGCCCTCGGACCGGGCAAGGACGCCGCGACCATCGACGACCGGGCGACCCTCTCCGACGCGACCGCGCAGCGCGCGGCGAGCGATCTCGGGCTGACCCCCGACCGCGTCCGCGCCGACTGGGACACCGCCCGGCTGGCCGGCCTCATCGAGGTGCACGGCGCGAGCGCCCGCCCCGGCTGGCGCCTGCGCGCCTGGGACCGCGACGACAGCGCCGTCCTGCGCGGCTGGGTCGCCCTCTTCGACGCGTGGTCCCTCGCGACGCCCGAACCGGCCGACGAGGAGCCCTCCACGGTCGCCGAGGTCGTCTCGGCCATGCCGCAGGTCCTCTCCTTCCTCCAGCTCTCCGCCGGTCCCGTCCCGGTCGACCAGCTCCTCGACCTCCTCGCCCAGCGCGTGACGGAACTCCGCACGGAACGCTGCGAGGTGCCCTACGGCCAGAGCGCCGGCCTCGGTGAGACCGAGGGGACCGGCGAGGACATAGACGCGGCCGCAGACACGACCGGAGACACGGCGGGGGAGGCCGTCGTACCCGCCGGGTTCATCGGACTCGCCCAGGACGCCCAGGACACGGACACGACCGCCGCCGCAGTCGGCGCGCCCGGAAGCACCGTCGCGCCCGCCGGCCTCGCCACCACCGCCGGCACCCCCGCCGAGACGGCCCCCGCGCTCGACCCCGCCGAACTCGCCCCCCTCCTCGACTGGGCCCTCCACGCCCTCGCCTCCGTCGGCGCGCTGACCTGTGGCGAGGGCCAGGCGACCCTGACCCCGCTGGGCAGCTGGGCGACCTGGGTGAAGCTGGAGCAGATCTGCGTGGCCGCGCAGAGCCCCGCCGGGAACATCGAGCAGGCCGCCGAGGACATGCTGCGCGGCTGCGCCCAGCTCCGCCCGAACGCGGCCCGCGCCGAGTACCGCGCCTGGTTGGCGGCGCGCACCGTGGGCAGCGCGGTGACGGAACTCCTGGTCGCCGCGCGAGGCGAGGACGCCCTCCTGCGGGGCCTCGCCTTCGAAGCCCTGCGCGTCGTGGGCGCCCCCGCCGAACCGGACGTCCGCGCCGTCGTCGACGAACCCGCCCTGCGCCCCTACGCGCTCCTGTGGCTCGCCGAACACGACGGCGTCGACCCCGAGGACGCCCACGAAGTCCTCACCCGGGAGGAAGCCACCTGGCTCTGGGTGGACACGGCGGCCGCGGTGGCCGACCACGGCGAGGCCCCCATGCTGGTCCGCCACCTCGAATCCGCCCTCCAGCCCACCGTCCCCGCCCTCCTCACCGAGGTCCGGGCGGTCGGCCACCCCCGCACCGTCCAGGTCCTGGTGGCCCTGGCGGCGGCCCACCCGGACCCGGCCCTGGCCAAGGCGGTCCGCAGGGCGGCCTTCCAGGTCCACACCGGCGGCAGCTGACCGGCCCCGCTCAGCGGAACGTGTCGCAGCGGTCCATGTCACCGCTCCGGTACCCGGTGGCGAACCACTGCTGCCGCTGGGCAGCCGAGCCGTGCGTCCAGGACTCGGGCGTGACCCGGCCCTGGAACCGCTCCTGGATGCGGTCGTCCCCGACGGCGGCGGCCGCGTCCAGCCCGTCCTGGACGTCCGCGTCCGTGAGCCGGGCGATCAGCGGGCGCCCGGTGGCCGGGTCCGGCGTCGTGGTGGCGTGGTGGGCCCACACCCCGGCGTAGCAGTCGGCCTGCAGCTCGACCCGTACGGCGTTGCTGTCCGCGCCCGTGCGCCCGTCCTGCGCGCGCGTGAGGGTGCCCAGCAGATCCTGGACGTGGTGCCCGTACTCGTGCGCGACGACGTACGCCTGCGCGAAGGAACCCCCGCTCGCCCCGAACTTCGTCCGCAGCTCGTCGAAGAACCCGAGGTCGAGATAGACCTTGCGGTCCCCGGGACAGTAGAACGGCCCGACGGCGGAGGAGGCGGCCCCGCACGCGGTGCTGACCCGCCCACTGAACAGGACGGTCGGCGACGCCGTGTACGCGCGCCCCCGCGCACGGAATTCCGTACGCCAGTAGTCCTGCACGCTGTTGACGACGGCGACGATCCGGCAGTCGTCCCGCGTGTTCGCGTCCCGCCCGCTGCGGCAGGTCTCCTGCACCTGCGCGAGCGGGGACGCGACGGAGCTGGGTCCGTCACCTCCGGAGGAGAGCCCGAGCTGGTCGGGGCCGACCCCGAGGAACAGCGCGAGCAGGAGGGCGATCACCCCGGCGATCCCGCCGCCCACGGTGGCCCGCCCGCCGGGGATCCGGCTTCCGCGCACGTCCTGCACCTCGGAGGTGTCCAGCGGCGCGTCGTCGTCGAACTGCATGCCCCCAGCCTGCGCCCCGCGCCCCGCCCCCGCCCGCCCGGTACACCCGGACGGCGCACGCCCCGCCGCCGCCAAAACCGCTTGCGGGCCCCCGTTAGACTGAACCCATGGCCATTCTCCTCGCGCATTAGACGACGGGATCGTCCGCACACCCTCGTCCAGCCCCCATTCAGCCCTGGAGTCTGTCCGTGATCTCCGCCTCCGGTATCGAACTGCGCGCAGGCGCCCGCATCCTCATCGAGAACGCCACCTTCCGCGTCGCCAAGGGCGACCGCATCGGCCTCGTCGGCCGCAACGGCGCGGGCAAGACGACCCTGACGAAGGTCCTGGCCGGCGAGGGCCAGCCCGCCGCCGGCCAGGTCGCCCGCTCCGGCGAGGTCGGCTACCTCCCCCAGGACCCCCGCACCGGCGACCTCGACGTCCTCGCCCGCGACCGCATCCTCTCCGCGCGCGGCCTGGACACCCTGATCCGCAAGATGCGCGACAACGAGCAGCGCATCGCCAACGGCACCGGCGCCACCCGCGACAAGGCCCTGCGCCAGTACGAGCGCCAGGAGACCGAGTTCCTGACCAAGGGCGGGTACGCGGCCGAGGCGGAGGCCGCGACGATCGCCGCCGCCCTGAACCTCCCCGACCGCGTCCTCGGCCAGCCCCTGCACACCCTCTCCGGCGGCCAGCGCCGCCGCGTCGAGCTGGCCCGGATCCTGTTCTCGGACGCCGACACGCTCCTGCTGGACGAGCCCACGAACCACCTCGACGCCGACTCCATCGTCTGGCTGCGCGACTACCTGAAGACGTACCGGGGCGGCTTCATCGTCATCTCCCACGACGTGGACCTCGTCGAGACGGTCGTCAACAAGGTGTTCTACCTGGACGCCAACCGCGCCCAGATCGACGTCTACAACATGGGCTGGAAGCTCTACCAGCAGCAGCGCGAGGCCGACGAGAAGCGCCGCAAGCGCGAGCGGCAGAACGCCGAGAAGAAGGCCGCCGCCCTGCACTCGCAGGCCGACAAGATGCGCGCCAAGGCCACCAAGACGGTCGCCGCGCAGAACATGGCCCGCCGCGCCGACAAGCTGCTCGCGGGCCTGGAGGCCGTCCGCGTCTCCGACAAGGTCGCCAAGCTCCGCTTCCCCGAGCCCGCGCCCTGCGGCAAGACCCCGCTGATGGCGGAGGGTCTGTCGAAGTCGTACGGCTCCCTGGAGATCTTCACGGACGTCGACCTCGCCATCGACAAGGGTTCCCGCGTCGTCATCCTGGGCCTCAACGGCGCCGGCAAGACGACCCTGCTGCGCCTGCTCGGCGGCGTCGAGAAGCCCGACACCGGCCAGGTCGTCCCCGGGCACGGCCTCAAGCTCGGCTACTACGCGCAGGAGCACGAGACGCTGGACCCGGAGCGCTCGGTCCTGGAGAACATGCGCTCCTCCGCGCCGGACCTGGACCTCGTCGAGGTCCGCAAGGTGCTCGGCTCGTTCCTGTTCTCCGGGGACGACGTCGACAAGCCGGCCGGCGTGCTGTCCGGCGGTGAGAAGACCCGCCTCGCGCTCGCGACGCTGGTCGTCTCCTCGGCGAACGTCCTGCTGCTCGACGAGCCCACCAACAACCTCGACCCGGCCTCGCGCGAGGAGATTCTGGGCGCGCTGCGCACCTACAAGGGCGCCGTCGTCCTCGTCACCCACGACGAGGGCGCCGTGGAGGCGCTGCAGCCCGAGCGGATCATCCTGCTGCCGGACGGCGTGGAGGACCTGTGGGGCGCGGACTACGCGGATCTCGTCGCCCTGGCTTGATCGAATGGATGATCCACTGAGTATGGATCATTCGGCCTACCGGTGATCCATCATCTGTGTGAGATCTCCTCGTATCGAGGTGTGTCCGTTCCGCTTTTCCCGGCCGACCCCTTTGGCGACGCACGTTGCCGAGGGGTCGGCTTTCTTGTCTCTCTGACCTGCGTATTCACGCAATGTGGCGTTCGACCGGGCGGACACGGCCGTGCGGAAGTCAAGATTCCGATTGTGGAGACGGACTCCTGTCGTCAAAACCGTCGCCCACGGACCTTGCCGAATGGGTGGCCAGGAAGCCCGGGAGGGGTGATCATGAGGGGACCAGAGCGCACTTCCCATGAGGAGGCACGGGTGGCCGAGACTCTGAAGAAGGGCAGCCGGGTGACCGGCGCCGCGCGCGACAAGCTCGCGGCAGACCTGAAGAAAAAGTACGACTCCGGTGCGAGCATCCGGGCGCTGGCCGAAGAGACCGGCCGCTCGTATGGCTTCGTCCACCGGATGCTCAGCGAGTCGGGCGTCACGCTCCGTGGGCGTGGCGGCGCGACCCGGGGCAAGAAGGCCGCCTCGTCCTGAGGTCGGGTGGGCCGTCGTTCTCGATGGTGACCACCCGGTCGGCGTACTGACCGACCGGGTGGTTACTGTGCAGTCACTTACGTTTCACTGAGGTGACCGCACCCATCGGAGGCGCCCCATGGCTTCGCTCGCACCGGCACTGGACAAGGACGGCGTACGGCTCACCGTCGACGACACGCTCGCCACGGTGACGCTGACCAACCCGGCCAAGCGCAACGCGCAGAGCCCCGCGATGTGGCGGGCGCTCGCCGAGGCCGGGCGTGCCCTGCCGGGCACCGTCCGCGTCGTGGTGCTGCGCGGTGAGGGCAAGTCCTTCTCCGCCGGCCTCGACCGGCAGATGTTCACGCCCGAAGGCATCGAGGGCGAACGCTCCTTCATCGATCTCGCACGCGGTGACGACGCCGAACTCGACGCCGCCATCGCCGAGTTCCAGGAGGGCTTCACCTGGTGGCGGCGCAGCGACGTCGTGTCCGTCGCCGCTGTCCAGGGACACGCCATCGGTGCGGGCTTCCAGCTCGCCCTCGCCTGTGACCTGCGCGTCGTCGCCGACGACGTGCAGTTCGCCATGCGCGAGACCAGCCTGGGCCTGGTCCCCGACCTCACGGGCACCCACCCCCTGGTCTCCCTGGTCGGCTACGGCCGCGCCGCCGAGATCTGCCTGACGGGCCGTTACGTCCACGCCGAGGAAGCCCTGCGCATCGGCCTGGCCAACACGGTCGTCCCGGCGGCCGGCCTGGACGCCGCCGTCAAGGACCTGACGGCGGCCCTCCTGGCGGCCCCGCGCGACGCCGTCGTGGAGACCAAGGCGCTGCTCCAGGGCGCCGCCGGACGCTCCTACGACGAACAGCGCGCCGCCGAACGCGCCTCCCAGGCACGCCGGCTGAGGGACCTGGCGGGGCTGGGGGAGTAGCCCCCGGGCTTCGGGGCGCTTCGGGGTTTCCCGGCGTCTCCGTCACCCCACGGCCGTCACCAGCACCGCCGCCGTGGGGCTCCCCGGCAGCCGCTGTACCGCCGCGCGAGCCGCTCTGGCGACGTCCAGGATCCGCAGGTCCACGCGGACGGCGAGCTCCACGCGCGCGTGGAGCCCCGGCAGTGACTGGGTGCCGGCCCGCTCCTCGTTGTGGACGGTGCCGCCCAGGACACCCGGTACCCCGGCGAGCGCGTCGTCCTGAGGGCCCGTCCAGGCGGGGAGCGGCGCGAGGGCACCCTCTGGATCGCCCTCCGGTTCAGGGACGTCGTCCAGGGGGCCCGTCACGTGGAGGTCGATCTCCGTGACGACGAGACCGACCCGTTCCGACGTCGCTGCCGCGAGGGCGGCACGCAGGCGGGCGGCGGCCGTGGGGAGGGGGTCCGTCGGGCGGGAGGAGAACTCGGCGGACAGGCGCAGCGGGCCCGGCGGGAGGGCGCTCGCGGGTGGCGGGACGACAGGGGCGGGCGCGTCCTGGGGGTCCGTCAGGGACAGGCGCAGGGGGCCCAGGCGCACGCCGGACACCTGGCCCGCGAGCGCCCGCCGCAGGGCCGTCTCCGCCGCGCTCTCCGCGATCCAGCAGCCGTCGCGCGGGCCGCCCAGCGGGAGGTACCTGCCGAGTCCGAGGTGATGGCGGACCGTCTGCCGCCAGTGCTGCTCCGCAGTCATTCCTCCAGCCTGCCGCATCCCCGGAGCGCGAGCGGGCAACCGCGCTTACGGTGGGACAGGTCGAGGCAGACCGACCGGAAGGGACGTGCGGAGATGACCGACACGACACAGAGCCCCGTCGGCGAGACCGAACAGACGGCGCGCAAGACCGTCAAACGGGGCGGCGGCGACCCGGCGACCAGGGGCCGCACGACGATCGCCGACGGCGTCGTGGAGAAGATCGCGGGGCTCGCCGCGCGCGACGTCGTCGGCGTGCACGCCATGGGCAGCGGCCTCAGCCGCACCTTCGGCGCCGTGCGCGACCGCGTGCCCGGCGGCTCCAAGTCCGTCTCGCGCGGCGTGAAGGCCGAGGTCGGCGAGGTGCAGACCGCGCTGGACCTGGAGATCGTCGTCGACTACGGCGTCTCGATCGCCGACGTCGCGCGCGCGGTGCGCGAGAACGTGATCGCCGCCGTCGAGCGGATGACCGGCCTCGAAGTCGTCGAGGTCAACATCGCGGTGAGCGACGTCAAGCTGCCCGAGGAAGAGGACGACGAGCCGGAACCCCGGATCCAGTGACGTCCGCGACGCGGAGGGAGCAGACATGAGCAGGGCCGTGATCGGCATGATCGCCGGCATGGCGCTGGGCTTCGCCGGGTACTTCGGCGGATTCGGCGCCTTCCTCCTGGTGGCCGCCCTCGGCGCCATCGGGTTCGTCGTCGGCCGGTTCCTCGAAGGGGACCTGGACCTCGGCGACTTCCTGCGCTCGCGCGACGACCGGCGCCGATGACGTCCGCCGTCGCGGCGGGGGAGCGCGGGGCGACCCGGATCGCCGACCGGGTCGTCGCGAAGATCGCCTCCCAGGCGGCCCGCGAAGCCCTCGGCCCCCTCCCGCCCGACGCCGCCCCGCCGCACGCCATGGTGGTCGTCACGCACGACCGCGCGCGCGTACGCGTGTCCCTCGAACTCGACTACCCCACCGACATCGCGGCGCGCTGCCGCGAGGTGCGTCGACTCGTGGTCGAGCGGGTACGCGCGTTGGTGGGAATGGAGGTGCCCGAGGTCGCCGTCACGGTCGAACGGCTCCACCCGGCACCGGTACCTGGCGAGGCACAGGGGAGGACGCGATGAGCGAACCCCACGGCAGCGAGGGCACGACCCAGCGGCTGCCGGTGATCCTGGAGAAACCCGACAGCGGGCCACAGACGCCCCCGCACGAGCCCGGGGCACCGGCGGCGGCCGTCCGCCGCTTCTGGTCCGTGCGGCGCGCGCCGGCCGCCCTCACGGCCCTCGCCGTCCTGGCCGTCGCCGGCGTCTTCCTGTACGACATCGCCGCCGTGCGCGCCGACCGGCCCGCGATGCGCTGGCGCCGCGAACTCGCCCACCAGCTCGCCCAGCGGCCCCTGGACGACACCTGGGTGCTGACCGGCGCGGGTGTCGCCGCCGCCCTGGGCCTGCTGCTCCTGGTGCTCGCGGTGACGCCGGGCCACCGCGACGTCCTGCCGATGCGCCCGACCCACCCGGACGTCCGCGCGGGCCTGCACCGCGACGCCGCCGCCCTCGTCCTGCGCGACCGCGCGATGGAGGTCTCCGGCGTCCAGTCCGTCCACGTCAGGATGGGACGGCGCCGTATCGACGTCCGTGCGGTGTCCCACTTCCGGGACCTGGACGACGTCCGCGCGGACCTCGAAGCGACCCTGGGGGCCGCGCTCGACGGGCTCGCTCTCGCGCATCCGCCGGCCCTCTCGGCGCACGTGCGCCGGCCGCCACGGAAGAAGGGGTGACCCCGATGCTCCGCACCGTCAACCGCGTCCTGATCGGCCTCACCGGGCTCGCCCTGCTCACGCTGGGCGGCGCCGTCCTGGCCGTCGGCCTGGGCGCGAACCCGCCGTCCTGGTGGCTCCACGACGGCCCCCACGACGTCCTGCTCAGCACCGCCGAACGCACCCGTTGGCGCGAGGAGAGCTGGTGGTGGCCGGTCGTCCTCGGCGGCCTCGCGCTGCTGGTGCTGCTCGCCCTGTGGTGGCTGACGGCCAACCTGCGCCGGCGCCGCCTGGGCGAGGTCCTGATCAACACCGGCGACGGCGAATCGGCCCTCCTGCGCGGCAGCGCCCTGGAGAACGTCCTGGCGACCCAGACCGCCCACCTCGACGGCGTCTCCCACGCGCGCGTGCACCTCACGGGCCGCCGGGACGCCCCGCAGACCCAGGTCCACCTGAGGGTGGAACCCCACGCGTCCCCGGGCGAGGCACTGCGGCACTTCATCACCGAGTCCCTGGCCCGCGCGCGCGACTCGGCCGCGCTGAAGGCGCTCCCAGCGGAGGTGCGGGTGCGCGCGATGAAGCACAAGGCGGAACGGGTCAGCTGAGACCCGGCCGGAAACCGTGCCGCCGATGCCCGCTCAGAAGCCGTGCCGCATCCCGCCGTCCACCGGAAGCATGATCCCCGTCAGGTAGGAGGCGGCCGGCGACAGCAGGAACGCGCCCGTGCGCCCGAACTCCTCCGGCCGCCCGTACCGGCGCAGCGGGATCCGCGACTCGTTCGCGGCCCGCGTCGCCTCCGGGTCCGCCGACAGCGCGTCCAGCTCCCGCACCCGGTCCGTGTCGATGCGCGCCGGCAGCAGCCCCACGACCCGGATCCCGCGCGGCCCCAGCTCGTCCGCGAGGGACTTGGCGAACCCGGCGAGACCGGGCCGCAGCCCGTTGGAGATGGTCAGCCCCGGGATCGGCTCGTGCACGGACCCCGACAGCACGAACCCGATCACACCCCCGTCCTCCAGCTCGGCGGCGGCCGCGCGCGCGAGGCGCACGGCACCGAGGAACACGGACTCGAACGCGGCCTCCCACTGCTCGTCCGTGTTGTCCGCGACGAACCCCGGCGGCGGCCCGCCCACGCTGACGAGGATCCCGTCGAACCCCCCGAACGCCTCGCGCGCGGCGCCGATCAGCCGCTCCGGCGCGCCCGCGTCCGCGTTGTCGACGGCGACCCCGACGACGTCCGGGCCCAGCTCCGCCGCGGCGGCGGCGGCCCGATCGGCGTCCCGCCCGGAGACGACCACCTTCGCGCCGTCCGCCAGCAGCTCGCGCGCAACCGCGTTGCCGAGCCCGCGCGTGGCCCCCGTGACGACGTACACCCGGTCCTTCAGTCCAAGATCCATGGCCCCTATCCTGCCTGCTCGCCGTCGAACAGGGCGAGGGCCGAGTTGACCAGCCCGATGTGGCTGAACGCCTGCGGGAAGTTGCCGAGCTGACGGCCGCTGACGGGGTCGTACTCCTCGGCGAGCAGGCCGACGTCGTTGGTGAGGCCCACCAGGCGCTCGAACAGGGCGAGGGCTTCCGCGCGGCGGCCCGTGAGGTCGAGGGCGTCGACGAGCCAGAACGAGCACACCAGGAACGTCCCCTCGGAGCCGGGGAGGCCGTCGACGGTCGTGCCGTCGGTGCTGTAGCGGCGCAGCAGCCCGTCGTGGCCCAGCTCCTCGCGGACGGCGTCGACGGTGCCGACCACGCGCGGGTCGTCGGGCGGGAGGAAGCCGACGCGGGGGATCAGCAGGAGGGCCGCGTCGAGGTCGGGCGAGCCGTAGGACTGCGTGAAGGTGTTCCGCCCGGCGTCGTAGGCGCGCTCGCACACCTCCCGGTGCACGGTGTCGCGCAGCTCGCGCCAGCCGTCGAGGTCGCCGCGCAACTGCGGATGGGCCTCCAGCGCGCGTACCGCGCGGTCGGCGGCCACCCACACCATCACCTTCGAGTGCGTGAAGTGCCGCCGCCCGCCCCGCACCTCCCACAGCCCCTCGTCGGGCTGCCGCCAGTTCTCACGCAGCCACTCCATGAGCGAGTGCTGCAACGCCCACACGTGCGGGCGCGCCCGCATCCCCGAGTCGCGCGCGAGCGCGAGGGAGTCCATGACCTCGCCGTACACGTCCAGCTGGAGCTGGTCGACGGCGCCGTTGCCGACCCGGACGGGGCGCGAGCCCTCGTAGCCCGACAGCCACGGCAATTCCTCCTCGGGCAGGCGGCGTTCACCCGCCACGCCGTACATGATCTGGAGGTCCGCCGGATCACCGGCGACCGCGCGCAGGAGCCAGCGGTGCCACGCCTCGGCCTCCTCGTGGTACCCGGCCGACAGCAGCGCGCCCAGGGTGAGCGTCGAGTCGCGCAGCCAGCAGTGCCGGTAGTCCCAGTTGCGGACGCCGCCCAGCTCCTCCGGCAGCGACGTCGTGGGCGCGGCGACGATGCCGCCCGTCGGCGCGTACGTCAACGCCTTCAGCGTGATCAGGGAACGCGTCACAGCGGCCCTGTAGGGCCCCTTGTAGCGGCAACGGGCCGACCAGGCGCCCCAGTCCTCCAACGAGGCCGCCAGCGCCTCGTACGGGTCCACCCGGGGCGGATGCGGTTCGTGCGACGGGTGCCAGGTCAGCACGAACGCCACCCGCTCGCCCTGCGCGACCTCGAACTCCGCGTGCGTCCCGAAGTCCTCGCCCCACGTGCGCACCGGCGGCTCACTGCGCAGCCACACCGAGTCCGGCCCCGCGACGGCGACCCGGTGGCCGTCCGAGCGCCGCATCCACGGCACGATCGACCCGTAGTCGAACCGCAGCCGCAACGTGCTGCGCACGGTCACCCGCCCCCGCAGCCCCTCCACGATCCGCACCAGATCGGGCGCCCGGTCGCGCTGCGGCATGAAGTCGGTGACCCGCACCGCCCCCTCGCCGGTCTCCCACTCGGTGTCCAGGACCAGCGTCTCGCCCCGGTACGCGCGCCGGGAACAGCCCCCGTCGGCGTCCTTCGGCGCGATCCTCCAGTGCCCGTTGCCCTCGTCGCCCAGCAGCCGCGCGAAACACGCGGCCGAGTCGAAACGCGGCAGACACAGCCAGTCCACAGACCCGTCCCGGCCCACCAGGGCGGCGGTCTGTTCATCGCCGACGACGGCGTAGTCCTCGATGCGCGGGTGCATGGAGGCCGGTTTCCCGCCGGACGCCGGGAACAATCAACCGCACGCCCGAGCGGGCCTACACCGTCGCCGGTTCCGCAGGCGCCGTCCCGTCCCGCTGCGCGGCGGCCTCGGCGCGGTCGCGGCGCTCACGGCGGACCAGGACGTACCAGCCGACGGGGACACCGGCGGCGAAGAGCCACCACTGGACGGCGTAGGCGTAGTTGAGGGCCGCGTTCTCGTCGCCGGGCTTGCCGATCAGCTCAGGGGTGTCGCCCCGGGGCTCGGGGGACGTCAGGACGAGGTAGCCGCCGAGGACGGGGGCGCCGAGCCGGTGCGCCTCCTCCCCGCTGCTGATCAGCATGATCTGCCGGTCGGGCAGGCCCTTGAGGTTCTTGATGCCGCTCGCCGCGGTCGTCTCGTCCGGCATCAGCCGCCCGGTGACGGTGACCTGCCCGGCGGGCGGCGCCGGGATCTTCGGGAACGCC
Organism: Streptomyces roseirectus; assembly: GCF_014489635.1. NCBI lineage: Bacteria > Bacillati > Actinomycetota > Actinomycetes > Kitasatosporales > Streptomycetaceae > Streptomyces > Streptomyces roseirectus. The sequence continues at coordinate 7,279,739 of NZ_CP060828.1, forward strand.
GTCTGGCTGGGCCCGTCGGCGGGGATCCAGCCCCGGTTCACCAGGACGACCTTGCCGTCCGCCAGGACGAGCGGCGTGAGGACGTGGAAGCCGACCTCGTCGTCCGCGTTGACCCGGCGGCGCACGACGACCTCGCGCGCGGGGTCGAACCGGCCGACCGCCGTGACGGAGTGGTAACGCTCCTCACGGGTGACCGCGTGCCCGGGGGACGTCAGCTTCTCCACCGGCACCGGATCGGCGCGCAGGGCCGACGCCACCAGTTCGTTGCGGGCGTGGCGCTCCTCGTACCGGTGCATCTGCCAGATGCCCAGCCGGATCATCGTAGGGATGAGGACGAGGGCGACCAGCGTGAGGATCACCCACTGCCGGGACAACAGGAAGCGGTACACCCCACGACCGTACAACCCGGTCCCCGGACCGCACCCGGCAGGGGTCCGCCGCTGTGTAACAGTGCCCGCGCCGGTACAACCGCGCGGCCCCCTCGCCGGTCGAACCGGGTGTGCAGCACGACCGCGCCGAGGCGGAACCGGTGCCGCCCGGCGCGACTCCCGACGTCCCGACAGACCCCGGAGCCGCACCGTGCCCAGAAAACCCCGCCTCACCGCCCTCGCCGCGCTCCTGCTCGCCGCCGGCGCCCTGGCCGCCCCCACCGCCTCGGCGAAGCCCGCCGCCGACCGCGCCTACACGCTGACCGTGACCACCACCCCGGCGACCACCAATACCGCCGAGCGCTATGTCGACGTCACCGGCACCGTCACCAAGGCCGACGGCACCCCCGCGGCCGGCATCCCCGTCACCCTCAGGGAGACCCTCCTCTTCACCACCTGGAACCCCTGGGGCGACCCGATCGACCCCACCTACTACGAGACCCACGACATCGGCACCCCGGTCACCGACGCCACCGGCACGTTCACCGTCCCGGACGTCGCCATCGACCACACGACCGGCGGCAGCCTGCTCAACGTCCAGCCCCGGGTGCGGATCACCGCCTCCTTCGACGAGGACGGCGACCCGAACACCCCGCAGGACGGCTACTACGCGGACACCACGGTGAACCTCAAGACCCGGCCCAGTTCCGTGAGTTACCAGGTCAACAAGAAGAAGGTGAAGACGGGCGACATCCTCACCGTCCAGGGCAAGGTCACCCTCCCCAAGGGCGTCGAACCCGAGGGCACCGAGGTCTTCCTCCAGACCTACTGGGAGGGCCAGTACCGGGTGAAGGTCACCGCCGAGGAGGACGGCTTCTTCGTGATGTCCGTACGTGTGCGCGGGTACGACGGCACGTTCGCCCTGCGCACCGCCCCGACGGACCTCTACATCACGGGCGCGCACCAGACACTGCCGATCACCAACACCTCGCTGCCCCGCCCCTAGCGCCTACGGGCCGTCGGCCGGCGCGACGTCCCGCAGGAGCTGGCCGAACGCGGCCTCGTCGACGACCGGCGTGCCGAACTGGCGGGCCTTGACGACCTTCGAGGTGCCCGAGTCCGGGTCGTTGGTCACCAGGAGGCTGGTGAGCCGGGAGATGGACGTCGAGACGTGCAGACCGGCCTCTGCCGCGCGGTCCTCCAGCAGCTCCCGCTCGGTCGAGGTGTCGCCGGAGAACGCGATCCGCATGCCCTGCTTGAGCGGCTTGCCGTCCTCGAACCGCCCGGGGTTCGGGTACGGGCAGGCGGGCCGCTTGCGGGACGGCCGCCAACTGGACGGCCGGTACCCGCCCGCCTGCCGCCCGATCAACGGCGACGCCGGCCGGTCCTGCCACTCCGTCAGCGGCCGGCACTCGTGCAGCGGCAGCCGCACCCCGCGCGCGGCGGCGGCCCGCAGACTCGGCCGGAACGCCTCCGCGAGCACGCGCGCGTCGTCGAGCGCGTGGTGCGCGCGCTGCTGCACGACGCCGAAGTGCGCGGCCAGCGTCTCCAGCTTGTGGTTGGGCAGCGGCAGGCCCAACTCCTTGCTCAGCACGATCGTGCACAGCCGCTGCCGCACCGGCGCCTCGCGCTTCGCGCGCGCGTACTCACGGGCGATCATCTGCCAGTCGAACACCGCGTTGTGCGCCACCAGCACCCGGCCCTCCAGACGCCGCGAGAACTCCTCCGCGACCTCCGCGAACAGCGGCGCCCCTTCGAGCACGTCACTCGTCAGCCCGTGGATCCACACCGGCCCCGGATCCCGCTCCGGGTTGACCAGCGTGTACCAGTGGTCCTCGACCTCCCCGCGCGCGTCCAGCCGGTAGACCGCCGCCGACACTATCCGGTCGTCACGGGCGAGCCCGGTGGTCTCCACGTCGACCACCGCGTACCCCTGCGGGTACACGTCAGGCCAATCAACGGGCGACGAGGCGGCGAGCGTACGGTCTTCGAGCATGGTTCACGAGGATACGGGCCCCCACCGACAGCCCTGTCACCTCACCCCCGAGCGGGGCCCGGACCGCCCGCCGTGAACGGCGCCGGCAGTGACCGGTAGACCTCGCCGCTCGCCCCCTGCGGGGCCGTCCCGCCGTGCACGGGGCCCGGCAACTCCCGCTGTCCGCGCGGCCGGTGGCGACACTGCCGCGTCCGGGGCCGGCTCCTGGCGCTGCGCGTCCAGCACGCGTACGCGCGCGGCGAACCGCACGGCCGACTCCCCGTCACCTCAGGGGCTCGCGTACGTGTGCCACACCGTCAGGCCCCCAGGGGCGTGCGCCCCGGCGTGGTCACGCCCAGGCCGCGCCCCTCACGCCCACCGCGCCGCGTCCTGCCCCCACCGCCCCGGCGGCCGGGCCCAGTCCACCGGGCCGCCCTCGAAGGTCACCGGCGAGCGCGCGTACCGGAGCCGTCCGAGGGGGCTGTCCCGTTCGGTGAGCCAGGGGGCGGGGTCGGGGGTCTCGCGCGCGGGGGCGCCGGACGTCTCGTGCGCGGGGGCGTCGGTCGTGCCGTCCGCCAGGAGCCAGGCGGCGGTGCGGGCCAGGGCCAGCCGCAGGACTCGCCCCTGCCCGTCGCCGTACGTGCGCTCGGTGACCGCCCTGAGCACCCCGGCGGCCAGCAGGTACCCCGTGCCGTGGTCCAGCGCCTGCGCGGGCAGCGCGCCGGGTCGCTCGCCGTCGCCCTCGGTGTCCGCGATGCCCGTCGCCGCCTGGACGAGGCTGTCGAACCCCCGCCGCTCGCCCCAGGGCCCGTACGCGCCCCACGCCGACAGCTGAGCGACGATCAGGCCGGGACGCCGCTCGGCCAGCGCCTCGGGGGAGAGGCCGAACCGGTCCAGCGCGCGGGGGCGGTACCCGGTGACGACGACGTCCGCCGAGGCCAGCAACTCCTCGAACACCTCCCCGCCGACCCGCAGATCGAGCCGCGCGGACCGCTTCCCGAACCCCGTGTCCGCATGCTGGTCCGCCAGCTCGGCCGGCTCCGGCGCGTCCACCCGCAGCACGTCCGCCCCGAGCAGCGCGAGCGTCCGCGTCGCGACGGGCCCGGCGATGACCCGGGTCAGATCGAGCACCCGGAGCCCGGCGGCGGGCAACAGAGGCAGCCCGTCACGCCCGTCGAAACCGCCGCCCACGCGTGCGTGCACCTCACCGCGAAAACCGTCGCCCTCCCACACCCCCGTCCGTCCCCACTCCACCAGCGCCCGCCGCCCCACCTCGGCCGCCTGCGCATGCCCCGCCCACTCCTCCCGCGTACGCGACGCCACAGCGAGCCCCCCGGCCCCGTACACGGCTTCCTCGGCCTCCAGGGACGACCGCTCGGCCAGCGCCGCCGCGACGGCGTCGGGGGAGTCCGAGGACACGTCCAGGGCGCGCAGCAACCGCGCCCGGTGATGGGGGTAGTTGGCGTGGGTCCGCACCCACCCGTCCCGGGTCCGCCAGAACCGTGACAGCGGGGCGAACGACACGGGCGCGCGCCCGCCGACCAGCAGATGGCGTTCGCTGACGAACGCCGCCGCGACGGCCCCGTCGTCGACGTGGACGGCCGGTACGCCGGCCAGTCCCGCCCGCCGGGCGGTGAGTTCGGCGGCGGCCAGCGCGCACGCGCCGACACAGGCCCGCGCGAGCCGCCGTACGGGCAGCCGGGAGACCAGCACGCCCTCCCGCCCGGTCACCGAGACCCCGGCCACCAGCCCCGGATCCCCGCCCAGGGCCTCCCACGCCACCGCTGTGTCAGTCATGGCTGCCACTATGCCTTCACGGCAGCAACTCACCGAAGGACGGGGAGCGATGAGCGACCACTTCACCGACGCGGCAGGCCGCCCCCACACCGTGCGCGACGCACAACCCGCCGACGAACCGGCCCTCTGGTCCCTCTTCCAGGCGTGCGCCGACTACTTCGAGGCCGCGACGGGCCTCCCGCCCGCCCCGGGCGACGTGCAGAGCCTCTTCTACGGCCTCCCCGAGGGCGCCGACTGGGACGACAAACGCATCCTGGTGGCCACGGACGCGGACGGCACCGTCGTCGCCCTGGCCGACGTGGTGATGCGCTACCCGGCGCCCGAGGACTGTTCGGTCGGCCTCTTCCTGGTGCACCGTTCGCGGCAACGCGCCTCCCTGGGGACGTCGTACGCGACACACCTGATCAGAAAGGCGACAGAAACGGGCGTCCGCCGGATCACGGCGACCGTCCCGCGGGGCTGGGAGAGCGGGCGCCGGTTCCTCGGGGCGCTCTCCTTCACGTTCACGGGCGTGCCCGCACGCGAGGAGAGCCGCAACCGCAACCGGGGCCCGCGGGAGACCGCCGTCGACGTGGCCGAACTGCGCGTCGACGGCGGCGCGGAGGGCGTTACTTCGTGACGGCCTTGAGCGCGTTCACGACACCGGCCCCGTAGAACCCGTTGTAGAACTTGCCGCCGACGCAGGTCGCGTCGACGACGCCGTCACCGTTGCCGTCGTACGGCTCGGCGGGGCACGCCTGCTTGTCGGCCTGGATCTTCAGCAGGGCGGTGAGCTGCGCCGGGCTCGCCCACGGGTGCGTGGACTTGAGGAGCGCGGCGACCCCGGCGGCGTGCGGGGCGGCCATCGAGGTGCCCTGGAGGAAGCCGTAGGAGTTGTTCGGCATGGTGGACAGGATGCGGCCGTTCTTGGACGGCGTGTCCGGGATCTGGTACCGGTCCCCGCCGGGCGCCGCGACCTCGACCGCGCCGTAGCCGTAGGTGGAGTAGTACGACTTGGTGCCCTTGACGCCGGTCGCGCTGACCGTCACCAGACCGGGCAGCTGGGCGGGCACGTCGAGGCACTTGTGCGGGTCGATCGTCCGCGTCACCGGCGTCGTGTCGTTCGGGCTGGTGGTGTCCTCGATCGCGTCGGAGTCGAGGTCGTGGTTGGAGTTGCCCGCCGAGGCGATGCTCAGGGTGCCCTTGCGCTGCGCGTAGCTCTGCGCGCGGTTCACCGCGTCGACGACGGCCTTCTGGTCGGGGTCGTCGAGGCAGTTGTAGAGGTACGGGTCGACGTAGTAGCTGTTGTTCGTGATCTCGACGCCGTGGTCGGCGGCGAAGACGAACGCGCAGACGACGGCCTCGGGGTAGAAGAACTGGCCCTCGCCCTGCGAGACGCGGATCCCGGAGACCTTGACGCCGGGCGCGACCCCGGCGACGCCGATGCCGTTGCGCGCGGCGGCGATCTCACCGGCGACGTGCGTGCCGTGGTAGTGGCCCGGGTCGGCCGGCCGCCAGGCGCCCGCCGTGGTGTCCGCGACCCCGCCGACACAGCTCGCGGACTGCGACGCCGAGAAGTTGGGCGCGAGGTCGGGGTGGGTGTCGTCGACGCCCGTGTCGATGACGGCGACGGTGACCTTCTTGCTGCCCGGGTTGATCTCGGCCGCCTTGTCGGCGCCGATCGCGCGCAGGTCCCACTGGTCGGCCTCCATCGGCTCCTGACCGGCGGTCGCGGCGGACGCCAACTGGGCCGCCTGCGCCTGCGTGAGCTTCTGGACGGCACCCTCGTCGGTCGTCCCCGCCGGGGTCAGCGGCGCCGTACGGGTCGCGCCCGCCGACTGGACGCCGCGCGCCTTGCGTATCTCGGCGGCGAACCCGGCGTTCGCCGAGTGGGCGACGATCACGCCGATCTTCTCGTACGCGATCACGACGGTCCCTCCCGCCGCCGTGATCGCCTTCTTCACCGACGCGATCGTGCGGTGATCCGCCTTCGTGTTGACGACGTACGTGAGCGTGCCGGCCTCGGTGGTCGCGCTGACCGGGGCGGGTGCGGCGGTGGCCGCCGTCGGCAGGAAGCCGAGGGAGGCGGTGAGCGTCAGCACGAGCGGCACGGCGAGCGCGAGGCGTCGTCTGGAAGGCAGATGAGCCATGGGATCTCCACATCATCCGGGTACGGCGGAACACCGGGCGCGAGGTCCGCGTCCGGGCAGGTACATGACCAGAGGTCAGGCTCGAAGTTATCCGCCGGACTCGCCCCTCGGCAATGACTTCCTAAAGATCACGTTCCGCGATCCGGGTGAGGCGAGGTCCCGCCGGATCCCCCGGACGTCAACTTTCGAAACAACCCGAACGAGTTGAACCGGTTTCCGTGCGGCGCCGTGACCTTGGGCAGGAAGCCCGAGGCTGATCGGGCCATCCGGCGTATGCCTTTACATATATGCCTGTACGTCCGTTAGATCCGACCTTCGCAGTGCGAGGAGACTCCGTGGCCACCGAGACACCGCCCCCCTCGAAGATCCCAGCCCAGCGCCCCTCAGCCGAGGAGTTCGAAGCGGTGCAGGAGAGCGCGGAATTCGGTGAACTGCGCCGCTCCTACCGCAGCTTCGCGTTCCCCCTGACCGTCGGCTTCATCGCCTGGTACCTGCTGTACGTCCTGCTCTCCAACTACGCGGGCGACTTCATGGGCACCACGGTCGTCGGCAACATCAACGTCGCCCTCGTCCTCGGCCTCGCCCAGTTCCTGACCACGTTCCTCATCGCCTGGTGGTACGCGCGCATCGCCGCGGCCAAGTTCGACCCCAAGGCCGAGGCGATCAAGACCCGTATGGAGGGCGCCGAATGAGCCCCATGCTGACCACCCTCGCGGCCGGCGGAGCGGCGAGCGAGCACCGCACCCTGATCATCAGCCTGTTCTCGGCGTTCGTCCTCGCCACCCTCGTCATCACCGTCTGGGCCGGCCGCCAGACCAAGGACGCCTCCGACTTCTACGCGGGCGGGCGCCAGTTCACCGGCTTCCAGAACGGCCTCGCCGTCGCCGGCGACTACATGTCCGCCGCCTCCTTCCTCGGTATCGCGGGCGCCATCGCCCTCTTCGGCTACGACGGCTTCCTCTACTCCATCGGCTTCCTGGTCGCCTGGCTCGTCGCCCTCCTCCTGGTCGCCGAACCCCTGCGCAACTCCGGCCGCTACACCATGGGCGACGTCCTCGCCTACCGGATGCGCCAGCGCCCGGTCCGGACCGCCGCCGGCACCTCCACCATCGTCGTCTCGATCTTCTACCTGCTCGCGCAGATGGCCGGCGCCGGCGTCCTCGTCTCGCTGCTGCTCGGCATCACCAGCGACACCGGCAAGATCGCCATCGTCGCCCTCGTCGGCGTCCTGATGATCCTGTACGTCACCATCGGCGGCATGAAGGGCACCACCTGGGTCCAGATGGTCAAGGCCGTCCTGCTCATGGCGGGCGCGCTGCTGCTGACGTTCCTGGTGATGCTCAAGTTCGACTTCAACATCTCCGACCTGCTCGGCACCGCCGCCGACAACAGCGGCAAGGGCGCCGCGTTCCTGGAGCCCGGCCTCAAGTACGGCCTCACCGGCACCACCAAGCTCGACTTCATCTCGCTCGGCATCGCGCTGGTCCTCGGCACCGCCGGGCTCCCGCACATCCTGATCCGCTTCTACACGGTGCCCACCGCGCAGGCCGCCCGGAAGTCCGTCCTGTGGGCCATCGGTCTCATCGGCGCCTTCTACCTGATGACCCTCGCCCTCGGCTTCGGCGCGGCGGCCCTGATCAGCAACGCCGAGATCACCGCGTCCAACAAGGCGGGCAACACGGCCGCGCCACTCCTCGCACTCCATCTCGGCGGCGTCGACTCCAACTGGGGCGCGATCCTGCTCGCCAGCATCTCCGCCGTCGCCTTCGCGACGATCCTCGCGGTGGTCGCGGGGCTCACGCTGGCCTCCTCGTCGTCCTTCGCGCACGACATCTACGCCAACGTCATCAAGAAGGGCCAGGCCAGCGAGAAGGAGGAGATCCGGGCCGCCCGCTGGGCCACCGTCGGCATCGGCGCGGTATCGATCCTGCTGGGCGCCCTCGCGCGAGACCTGAACGTCGCGGGGCTCGTCGCCCTCGCCTTCGCGGTCGCCGCGTCCGCGAACCTGCCCACCATCCTCTACAGCCTCTTCTGGAAGCGGTTCACCACCAGCGGCGCCCTCTGGTCCATCTACGGCGGCCTGATCAGCGCCGTCGGCCTGGTGCTGTTCTCGCCGGTCGTCTCCGGCAAGGCGACGTCGATGTTCCCCGACGTCGACTTCCACTGGTTCCCGCTGGAGAACCCCGGCATCATCTCGATCCCCGTCGGCTTCCTCCTCGGCATCGTCGGCACCTACCTCTCGAAGGAGGAGCCCGACAAGAAGAAGTACGCCGAGCTGGAGGTCCGCTCCCTCACGGGCACCGGCGCGCACTGACGCCGACGCCCGTCCCAGAAGGGCCGTGCCGCACCCCCTCCGGCGGCACGGCCCTTCGCACGTCCGGATCGCATGTCCGGCGGCCGGTGATCGTCGGCACTGGAGCGTTGTCAGTGGTGTCACGTAGGCTCATTGGTAACGGAAAGGCAATTCCGAGAAGCGGCTTCACCGAGGCGAGGGAGGGGCCCACGTGCTCATCGACACCTACGGCCGGACGGCCACCGACCTGAGAGTGTCCCTGACGGACCGCTGCAACCTGCGGTGCACGTACTGCATGCCCGAAGAGGGCCTGCAGTGGCTCGCCAAGCCCGACCTCCTCACGGACGACGAGATCGTCCGCCTGGTGGACATCGCCGTCCGCCTCCTGGGCGTCACGGAGGTCCGCTTCACCGGCGGCGAACCCCTCCTGCGCCCCGGCCTCACCGGCATCGTCGAGCGCGTCGCGGCCCTCACCCCCCGCCCGCAGACGTCCCTGACGACCAACGGCATAGGGCTGCGCCGCACCGCCCCCGCCCTCAAGGCGGCCGGCCTCGACCGGGTCAACGTCTCCCTCGACACCCTCCGCCCCGACGTCTTCAAGGCCCTCACCCGCCGCAACCGCCTCCAGGACGTCCTGGACGGCCTGGAAGCTGCCCGCGCGGCCGGCCTCACCCCCGTCAAGGTCAACACCGTCCTCATGCCGGGCCTCAACGACGACGAGGCCCCCGACCTCCTCGCCTGGGCCGTCGACCACGCCTACGAACTCCGCTTCATCGAGCAGATGCCGCTCGACGCCCAGCACGGCTGGACCCGCGACGGCATGGTCACCGCGGGCGACATCCTCACCTCCCTGCGCACCCGCTTCGACCTCACCTCCGAGACCCAGGACGAACGGGGCTCGGCCCCGGCGGAACGCTGGCTGGTCGACGGCGGCCCCTACAAGGTCGGCGTCATCGCCTCCGTCACCCGCCCCTTCTGCGCCGCCTGCGACCGCACCCGCCTCACCGCCGACGGCCAGATCCGCACCTGCCTCTTCGCCCGCGAGGAGACCGACCTGCGCGGCGCCCTGCGCGGCGACGCCTCCGACGAGGAGATCGCCGAGCTGTGGAGGGCGGCGATGTACGGCAAGAAGGCGGGCGCGGGGCTGGACGACCCGTCGTTCGTGCAGCCGCAGCGGCCGATGTCGGCGATCGGCGGCTGACCGGAAGGCACGCGAGGGGGTTTCGGGATCACGCCCCTTCGGGGGCTTCCCACTCCTCGAACCTGACGACGTCCTTGAGGAAACCCCGCACCCCGAGGAACTGCGACAGATGCTCCCGGTGCTCCTCGCACGCGAGCCACGTCTTGCGCCGCTCCGGCGTGTGCAGCTTCGGGTTGTTCCAGGCCAGCACCCACACGGCGGCCGTACGGCAGCCCTTGGCCGAGCAGATGGGGGTTTCGTCGGTCACAGCGTCGTCTCACAACCCGTACACAAAAAGGCGACGCCGAGCAGCCACGGGGGGAGCTGCCCGGCGTCGGTCCGTCGCTCCGACGGGGGATGCGGAGCGCCTAGGAAGTATGTCACGGCAACACGCCACCGTGGCACCGGAACAACGGGATTGATCTGAGCTTTTCTTGAGCCTTGTCCACACGGAACGCAGAGTGCGTTCACTGTTACCGTTCGGTAGCTCCGGACCCCGCGTCCTCCGGGAAGGATTCCGCCGGACGCTCCGCAACGCGCGGCGGCCCGATGGCCGCCCGCCCCGGCGAGGCCACGAACGTCGAGGGAAGCCCCGGCGCGTTCTCCCGCCCCGCGTTGGCGATCACGACCGCGACGTACGGCAGCAGGATCCCGAGGACCAGCGCCACCGCCGCGACATGCCGCTCCACGTTCCACAACAGCGCCGCGAGAATCACCGACACCGTCCGCACGGACATCGAGATGATGTACCGCCGCTGCCGCGCCCGCACGTCGTCCTGGAGACCCTGCCGGGCACCGGTGATCCGGAACACCTGGCCGTTTCCGCCGACGTCCTGCTTCCGCATCAGATTCCACCGTCCGCCCGCATACGACTCACCCCGGGCACCGAACCCGCCCCCGGGCCTCCTCCACGTTACGCCGCGCCTGCGCCCCCTTCGAGCCCGGGGCACCGCAAGGCCGGGCGATCCTCCTGCGCCGACCCGCGTACGCCCGTCTCGACATGCGGCGTACGGCGACCGGACCGACACTGGGGGCACTGCTCACGTCGATCCGTAACAAGGAGGCAGCCATGGGCTGGTTGTGGGCGATCATCGTGGGGCTCGTGCTGGGTCTGCTCGCGAAGGCGATCATCCCGGGCAAACAGCACAGCCCCCTCTGGCTGACCACCATCTTCGGCATCCTCGGCGCGATCGCCGGCAACGCCCTCGCCCGAGCCGTCGGCATCGACGCCACCCGGGGCATCGACTGGGGCCGCCACGCGTTCCAGCTGATCGCGGCGGTGGTGATCGTCTTCCTGGGCGACATGGCGTACGCGGCAACGCTGGGCAGGAACAAACAACGCACCTGAGACAGGACAGAGGGTGCCTTCCAGCGGGAAGGCACCCTCACACACGACGTCGGCTCAGCCGGTGAACTCCACCGCCGCGAGGTTCTTCTTGCCCCGCCGCAGCACCAGCCACCGCCCGTGCAACAGGTCCTCCTGCGCCGGGACGGCGTCCTCGGAGGCGACCTTGACGTTGTTCACGTAGGCGCCGCCCTCCTTGACGGTCCGCCGCGCCGCCGACTTACTGGCGACCAGCCCGACCTCGGCGAACAGATCCACCGCGAGCCCCAGCTCGGACACCTGGACGTGCGGCAGCTCGGAGAGCGACGCGGCCAGCGTCTTCTCGTCCAGCTCCGCCAGCTCACCCTGACCGAACAGCGCCTTCGACGCGGCGATCACGGCGTCCGTCTGCGCAGCACCATGCACCAGCGTCGTCAGCTCCTCGGCCAGCGCCCGCTGGGCGGCCCGCGCCTGCGGACGCTCCTCGGTCTGCCGCTCCAGCTCCTCGATCTCCTCACGGGAGCGGAAGCTGAAGATGCGCAGGAACTTGGAGACGTCCCGGTCGTCCGCGTTCAGCCAGAACTGGTAGAACGCGTACGGCGTCGTCATCTCCGCGTCGAGCCAGACCGTCCCCGACTCGGTCTTGCCGAACTTCGTGCCGTCCGCCTTGGTGATCAGCGGCGTCCCCAGCGCGTGCACCTCCGCCTGCGGCTCGACCCGGTGGATCAGGTCCGTGCCCGACGTGAGGTTGCCCCACTGGTCGCTGCCGCCGGTCTGCAGCGTGCAGCCGTAACGGCGGTACAGCTCCAGGTAGTCCATGCCCTGGAGGATCTGGTAGCTGAACTCCGTGTAGCTGATGCCCGCGTCGGAGTTGAGGCGCCGCGAGACGGCCTCCTTCGCGATCATCTTGTTGACCCGGAAGTACTTGCCGACGTCCCGCAGGAACTCGATCGCCGACATGCCCTGCGTCCAGTCCAGGTTGTTGACCATCCGCGCGGCGTTCGGCCCCTCGAAGTCCAGGAACCGCTCGATCTGCCCGCGCAGCCGCTCCACCCAGCCGGCCACCACCTCGGGCGCGTTCAGCGTGCGCTCCGCCGTCGGCTTGGGGTCGCCGATCAGGCCCGTCGCCCCGCCGACCAGGCCCAGCGGGCGGTTGCCCGCCTGCTGGATCCGCCGCATCGTCAGGATCTGCACGAGGTTGCCGAGGTGCAGGCTGGGGGCCGTCGGGTCGAAGCCGCAATAGAACGTGACAGGACCGTCCGCGAACGCCTTGCGCAATGCGTCCTCGTCCGTGGAGAGGGCGACCAGCCCACGCCACTTCAGTTCGTCGACGATGTCCGTCACGGTTCTCTTGTCTCCTTGAAGATCACAGCCGGCGGCCGGTCGGCCACCGTCTACGAGGTTATACGCCCTGACTGACAGAGCTCATATTGAAATCCGGCACCCGCAGCGCCGGCATCGCCGCCCGCGTGAACCAGTCGCTCCACTCACGCGGCAGCGTCTTCTCCGTCCGCCCCGCCTCGACGGCCCGCCCGAGCAGGTCGACCGGCGACTCGTTGAACCGGAAGTTGTTGACCTCGCCGACGACCTCGCCGTTCTCGACGAGGTAGACCCCGTCCCGGGTCAGCCCGGTCAGCAGCAGCGTCGCCGGGTCGACCTCGCGGATGTACCACAGGCACGTCAGCAGCAGCCCGCGCTCCGTCGACGCGACCATCTCGTCCAGCGACCGCTCGCCGCCGCCGTCCAGGACGAGGTTGTCGCCGCCCGGCGCGACCGGCAGGCCCGTGAGGGAGGCGCTGTGCCGGGTGGTGATGAGGCTCTTCAGCTCGCCGCCGCCGATCCACTCGGTGGCCCGCACGGGCAGCCCGTTGTCGAAGACGGACGTGTCGCCGCCCGAGGAGTGCGCGATGACGAACGGCGCCGATTCGAGCCCCGGCTCGTGCGGGTCGCTGCGCAGCGTCAGCGGCAGCTCGGTCAGCCGCTCGCCGAGCCGCGTCCCGCCGCCCGGCTTCGAGAACACCGTCCGCCCCTCGATGGCGTCCCGGCCCGACTGCGACCACAGCTGGTAGATCAGCAGGTCCGCGACGGCCGTCGGCGGCAGCAGCGTCTCGTAGCGCCCGGCGGGCAGCTCGATCCGGCGCTCGGCCCAGCCGAGGCGGACGGCCAGCTCGGCGTCCATCGCCGCCGGGTCGACGTCCTTGAAGTCCCGTGTGGAGCGCCCCGCCCACGCCGAGCGGGCGCGGTCGGGCGACTTGGCGTTCAGCTCCAGCGTGCCGTTGGGCTGGTCGTGCCGCAGCCTGAGCCCCGTCGAGGTGCCCAGGTACGTCGAGACCAGCTCGTGGTTGGCGAACCCGTACAGCTCACGCCCGCCCGCCCGCGCGCGGGCGAACGCCTCGCCCAGCGCGGGCGCGAAGTCCGCGAACACCGCGGACGACGTCTCGGCGGGCGCCTCGGTGAACTCCGGCGACGCCGGTGTGCCCGTCACCAGCGGCTGCGCGTCCTCGGCGGGGCCCGCCGCGCGCGCGGCCTCCTCGGCGGCCCGGACCAGCGACTCCAGTTCGTCGCTCGTGACGGCGGCCCGGGTCACCACGCCCGACGCGGTGCCCTCCCTGCCGTCCACCGTCGCGACGACCGTCAGCGTGCGCCCGCGCGTGACGCCGTTCGTCGTCAGCGCGTTGCCCGCCCAGCGCAGGTTCGCCGACGACTGCTCGTCCGCGATGACGACGCACCCGTCCGCCCGCGACAGCTCCAGCGCCCGCTCGACGATCTCGTGCGGCTTGTTGACGGCGGCACTCATCGCCCGGCCTCCTGCGTGGTGTTGAGGATGTTGACGCCCTTGAAGAGCGCGGACGGGCAGCCGTGCGACACCGCCGCGACCTGGCCCGGCTGGGCCTTGCCGCAGTTGAAGGCGCCGCCGAGGACGTACGTCTGGGGGCCGCCGACGGCCGTCATGGAACCCCAGAAGTCGGTGGTCGTGGCCTGGTAGGCGACGTCGCGGAGCTGGCCCGCGAGGCGTCCGTTCTCGATGCGGAAGAACCGCTGCCCGGTGAACTGGAAGTTGTAGCGCTGCATGTCGATGGACCAGGAGCGGTCGCCGACGACGTAGATGCCCCGCTCGACGCCCCCGATCAGGTCCTCCGTCGACATGCCGGCCGGGTCGGGCGCCAGCGACACGTTCGCCATGCGCTGCACGGGCACGTGGCGCGGCGAGTCGGCGTACGCGCACCCGTTGGAGCGGCCGAGCCCCGTCAGCTTCGCGATGCGCCGGTCGAGCTGGTAGCCGACCAGCGTGCCGTCCTTCACCAGGTCCCAGGACTGGCCCGCGACGCCCTCGTCGTCGTAACCGATCGTCGCGAGGCCGTGCTCGGCGGTGCGGTCGCCGGTGACGTTCATCAGCTCGGAGCCGTACTTCAACGTGCCGAGCTGGTCGAAGGTGGCGAAGGAGGTGCCGGCGTAGGCGGCCTCGTAGCCGAGCGCGCGGTCTAGTTCGGTGGCGTGGCCGATGGACTCGTGGATCGTCAGCCACAGGTTGGAGGGGTCGACGACGAGGTCGTACAGGCCCGCCTCGACGCTCGGCGCGCGCATCTTCTCGGCGAGCAGCGCCGGCATCTCCGCCAGCTCGGCGTCCCAGTCCCAGCCGGTGCCCGTCAGGTACTCCCAGCCCCGCCCGGCCGGCGGCGCGAGCGTGCGCATGGAGTCGAACTCGCCGCTCGACTCGTCGACGGAGACGGCCGTCAGCTGCGGGTGCACCCGCACGCGCTGCTGCGTCGTGACCGTGCCCGCGGTGTCGGCGTAGAACTTGTTCTCGTGGACGGTCAGCAGCGAGGCGTCGACATGGTCGACCCCGTCGGCGGCCAGGAGCCGCCCGCTCCACTCGCCGAGCAGCGCCGTCTTCTCCTCGTCCGGCACCGAGAACGGGTCGATCTCGTACGCCGACACCCAGGTCTTCTCGGCGTGCACGGGCTCGTCGGCCAGCTCGACCCTCTCATCGGACCCGGCGGCCTTGATGACCCGCGCCGACAGCTTGGCCATCGCCACCGCCTGCGAGGCCACCTTCGCGGCGGCGTCCATGCTCAGATCGACCCCCGAGGCGAACCCCCAGGTCCCCCCGTGCACCACCCGCACCGCGTACCCCAGGTCCGTCGAGTCCGACGTCCCCGCCGGACGCCCGTCCCGCAGCCGCCACGCCGCACTGCGCACCCGCTCGAACCGGAAGTCCGCGTGCTCGGCCCCCAGCGCCCGCGCCCGCGCGAGCGCGGCGTCCGCGAGGGCCCGTAGCGGGAGGGCCAGAAACGATGGATCGATCTCATGGGGCACGAGTGGGGTCCCTTCGGGGTGCTCGCCTGTGATGACCGTCGCAGGCAGTGAATCATGTCGCACACCGCGCGTTCCCCCGAAATCCCGCCCCCTGCCGGGCCACCGGCGCCGACTGTAGGAACCCGACAGCCAGGTTCTTGACCCACTGTCGGTGCCCGAATGTCCGTGAAAGGGGACGGGCGGATAGGTTTTCGGGGAAGCCGCCTGTCACCCGGGACCCCGGGGCGTCCGGGCGGGATGTGTCAGACCCCTATCGAAAGGGTGATCCGTTGAGCCGCTCGGTTCTCGTCACCGGAGGCAACCGGGGCATCGGCCTCGCCATCGCCCGCGCATTCGCCGACGCCGGCGACAAGGTCGCGATCACCTACCGCTCGGGTGAGCCGCCGGCGGGCTTCCTGGCCGTCAAGTGCGACATCACCGACCCGGAGCAGGTCGAGCAGGCGTACAAGGAGATCGAGGAGCAGCACGGCAACGTCGAGGTCCTGATCGCCAACGCGGGCGTCACCAAGGACCAGTTGCTGATGCGGATGTCCGAGGACGACTTCACGTCGGTCATCGACACCAACCTCACCGGCACCTTCCGCGTCGTCAAGCGCGCCAACCGCGGCATGCTGCGCGCCAAGAAGGGCCGCGTCGTCCTGATCTCCTCGGTCGTCGGCCTGTACGGCTCGCCGGGCCAGGCGAACTACGCCGCGTCCAAGGCCGGCCTCGTCGGCTTCGCCCGCTCCCTCGCCCGCGAGCTGGGCTCCCGCAACATCACCTTCAACGTCGTGGCCCCCGGTTTCGTCGACACCGACATGACCAAGGTCCTCACCGACGAGCAGCGCGCCGGCATCGTGTCCCAGGTGCCGCTCGGCCGGTACGCGCAGCCGGAGGAGATCGCCGCGACGGTGCGGTTCCTCGCCTCCGACGACGCCTCGTACATCACTGGAGCCGTCATCCCCGTTGACGGCGGACTGGGAATGGGTCACTGATCACCATGAGCGGAATCCTCGACGGCAAGCGCGTCCTGATCACCGGCGTCCTGATGGAGTCCTCCATCGCCTTCCACGCCGCCAAGCTGGCCCAGGAGCAGGGCGCCGAGATCATCCTGACGGCGTTCCCCCGGCCCACGCTCACCGAGCGCATCGCCAAGAAGCTGCCCAAGCCCACCAAGGTCATCGAGCTGGACGTCACCAACGACGAACACCTCGGCCGCCTCGCGGACATCGTCGGCGAGGAACTGGGCGGCCTCGACGGCGTCGTCCACTCCATCGGCTTCGCCCCGCAGGACGCCCTCGGCGGCAACTTCCTCAACACGCCGTTCGAGTCCGTGGCCACGGCCATGCACGTCTCGGCGTACTCCCTGAAGTCGCTCACCATGGCCTGCCTGCCGCTGATGCAGAACGGCGGCTCGGTCGTCGGCCTCACCTTCGACGCGCAGTACGCCTGGCCGCAGTACGACTGGATGGGCCCGGCGAAGGCCGCCCTGGAGGCCACCAGCCGCTACATCGCGCGCGACCTCGGCAAGCAGAACATCCGCTGCAACCTCATCTCCGCGGGCCCCATCGGCTCCATGGCCGCCAAGTCCATCCCCGGCTTCAGCGACCTCGCCGCCGTCTGGGACGACCGCTCCCCCCTGGAGTGGGACCTCAAGGACCCCGAGCCGGCCGGCAAGGGCATCGTCGCCCTCCTCAGCGACTGGTTCCCGAAGACCACGGGCGAGATCATCCACGTGGACGGGGGGCTGCACGCGATCGGCGCGTGACGCTGCCACGGGGGCTGAAGCAGCCGCGGTCTCCGCTTCTGTCTTCTGTTGTGACTGTTTTGACGAGGGCTCGTCCCCGGGAGTTCCCCGGGCGACGGGCCCTCACCCGTTCGGCGTACCAGGCCGGGCGCCGCACCCCGAAGCGGGGCCACTGTGGACGTACTCCCCTCCCGAGCCATGCCGAGGAGGTTCCCTTGTGCGCGTATCCCGCGGTGTCACCCCTGCGATAGCAGCTCTCGCCCTGCTGCTGGGGCTGCCGTACGAAGCGATGCCGCACGCGCGTGTGCGTGAACCGGCCGTCCACGCGCGCGTGGAGCCCTTCGGGGCGGAGTGCCGTACCGGGGTCGAGGGTTCACAGGCCGTCGTCTGGTGCCACAACCCCTACCCGGCCACCGACCGCGTCCGGCTGCACATCGAGTGCGCCCGCTGGTGGGACGTCGACACCGACACGGCCCCCGTCGACGCCGGCCCTGCCAGGACCGTACGGCTCACCGGGCGCTGCTGGAAGGAGATCCGCGCGGTGTGGGTCACCCACGCGCGCGGCTGAACCGGCACCCGAACGCGTGCCCCGCCGCCTCCTCGGCCGCCGCGCGCGCGTCCCCCGTCCGGATCGCGTCGATCAGCCGCGCGTGCTCCACGTACGACCCCGGCGACAGCTCGGGGCCGACGTCGTCGCGCAGGAAGTCCCGCAGCACTTCGCCGAGGTCCGCGTACAGCGCGGTCATCGCGTCGTTGTGCGACGCCGCCACCACCGCGAGGTGCAGCGTCGCGTCGGCCGCCACGAACGCCTCCGGCTCCCCGGCCGCCCACGCCTCCTCGCGCCGCGCGAGCAACGCGTCCAACTGCCTCAGGTCCTTCGCCGTCCGGCGCTCCGCGGCCAGCTTCGCCGCGCTGGACTCCAACGCCGCGCGCAGCTCCGCGATGTGCCGGGGGTCGGCGCCGGCGAAGCGGCGGTGCATCACGCCGGCCAGCTCGCTCGTCGCCACGACGTACGTCCCCGAGCCCTGCCGGATGGACAGCAGCCCGTTGTGCGCGAGCGCCCGCACGGCCTCCCGGACGGTGTTGCGCGCCACGCCCAGCTGCTCGACCAGCTCCGGTTCCGTCGGGATGCGCGAGCCGACCGGCCACTCACCGGAGGTGATCTGCTGACGCAGCGCGGCGATGACCTGCTCGGAGAGGGCGGACCGGCGGGGGTGTGTCAAGGCCATGAGACACCTTCGCACAGGCAGGGCGGACAGGGCGGTCGGTAAAACATCCTATGATTCTATGATGGGTGGCATGGCGAGCAAGACGACACGGACGACGGCCCCGATCCGGACGGCACACCAGGCACCGGACACGACATCCCCGGCGCCCTCCACGCGCGCGTGGACGAAACGGCTCCTGGCCGTCGCCGTCGCCCTCACCGCCGTCAACCTCCGCCCGGCCATCACCAGCCTCGGCGCGCTCCTGGAGGAGGTCCGCGACGGCATCGGCATGAGCGGCGGCGTCGCCGGGGTCCTCACCTCCGTGCCGCCCCTGTGCTTCGCGCTCGTCGGCGTCACGGCACCCCGTCTCGCCCGCCGCTTCGGCGCCCCGGCGGTCGTCTGCGCGGGCCTGCTCGCCCTCACCGCCGGCCTCCTCCTACGGCCCTACCTCGGCGGCGTCCCCGGCTTCCTGGCCGCCAGCGCCCTCGCCCTCATGGGCATAGCCGTCGGCAACGTCCTCATGCCGGTCATCGTCAAGACCCACTTCCCCGACCGCGTCGGCCCCATGACCGGCCTCTACTCCATGGGCCTCGCCCTCGGCACGGCCACGGCGGCGGCGGTCACCGTCCCCCTGACCCACGCCCTGGGCGAGGGCTGGCGCGCGGGCCTCGCGGTGTGGGCCGGGCTCGCGGGGGCGGCCGTGGTGCCGTGGGTGGTGTTCGGGTGGGGGCGTCGGCGCGGGCGCGGCGAGCCAGAGGTGCCTGGGGGAGTGCGGCGGGCCGGAGGGACGGGCCGGGTTCAGGGGTCCGCCGCGCGTGCGGGTTCGGGCGCGGCCGACGGGGGTGAGGCGGGCCGTGGTTTCGGCGGGGCCGGTGAGCTGTCGGCGTCCGGTGGTGCGCGCGGGGACGGTGGCGCGGGCAGCACCGGTGAGGCCGGTGTCAGGGCACGCGCGCGCGTGAAGGACGCCGGCCGTGCGGGGGACGTCGTCCGTGCGCAGGCGCCGTTGCGGATCACCCGGAGCCGTACCGCCTGGGCGCTCGCCGTCTTCTTCGGGCTCCAGGCCACGGGCGCGTACGTGACGATGGGCTGGATGGCGCAGATCTTCCGTGACGCCGGGGTGTCGGCGGGCACGGCGGGGCTGCTGCTCGCCGTGACGATGGTCCTGGGCGTCCCGCTGGCCTTCGTGATCCCCCGGCTGGCGACGCGGCTGCCGCACCAGGGCCCGATCGTGGTCGCGCTCGGCGTCTGCGGTCTCGCGGGGTACGCGGGCCTGTACGCCGCCCCCGCGTCCGGTGCCTGGGCGTGGGCCGTCCTGCTCGGCATCGCCAACTGCGCCTTCCCGCTGGCCCTCACGATGGTCGGCATGCGCGCCCGCACCGGCGCCGGTGTCGCCCAGCTCTCCGCGTTCGCCCAGAGCACCGGCTACCTCATCTCCATCCCCGGCCCCCTCCTCATGGGCGTCCTCTACCAGTCCACCGGCAACTGGCACCTCCCCCTCACCCTCATGTCCCTCCTCCTCGTCCCCCAGACCGCCGTCGGCATCCTCGCGGGCCGCAACCGCACAGTCGAGGACGAACTGACCCCCACGGAGAACCCGGCCCCCACGAACAGCCGTTGACCGGCTCACGCGGGATCCGCCGGGCGTTGCGGTCACGCGTACCGCTCACCGGCGTGAGCACCCCGACGTGACGCGCCGGCGCTCACCTCGGCGGGCCGACCTGCCGAGTCACCGGTGCCGCGCCGGTACACCACCACCCGCCGCGACCAGGCGGCGCAGCCGGTCCGCCGACGGAACGCGAGGGCCAGGGCAGACGGGGCTGACGGCAGGCTCGCGCGGCGGGGCGGGGCGTTCGACCCCGCCAACCCCCGCCGGCCCGGCCTCGGGCCACTCACCCCACCCACCCGAACCCTCACCCCTGATCCGACCCTGACCCCACCCCCCGCGCCGTCCCCTCCACCCCAGGTGCGAAACTGGTCGTATGCCTCTGCTCGACCCGAATCCGCAGAACGGGCAGCGGAAGATGCTCATCGTCTTCGGCTCGTTCCTCGCCATCTTCGTCGTGATCGCCGTCATCGCCACGATCGCTTCGCCGTGACTCAGGAGCCCCAGGGGGAGCGGGACGGTGGGGGTAACCCCCCATCCCCTAGGGGGTGAGTGTCAGGGTCAAGTGGGTGGAAGCCCGGATGGGCGGGGACGCCCGGAGTCCGTACCTTCGAGTCGTGGCCGCGAGACGGCGGCCGCGAGGACACTCGAAGCGCTGCGGAGGAACCATGCCGGCCCGTTCCCACACCCGCCCCCACCCGGCGACCACGGGCGGCCCGGAGACCCGACTGCGCTGGTGGGCCGTCGCCCTCCCGATCCTGGCCTTCCTGACCCTCCTGTCCCTGGTGATGAACCCGGCGGACGCCCACGCGGCGGCCTCGGACCCGGCCTGGACCCAACTGGTCGAGCGGGTACGCCAGTTGATGGCGGGCTAGACAATGCGCACACCCCCAGCCACGCTCTCGCCACACCCCGGCGACACCTCCGCCCCCGCCCCGCCGACCCCGCCGAACCCCGCAGCTCGGACCCCTCTTCGAACCCTCACCCCTCCACCGAACCCGCCTGTCAACTCCCCGAGCCCGGTGGCCTGTTTCATGCGAAGCTGGGACGTATGAGCGTTGAAGAACCCCGCAAGATCGTTCTCCTCCGGCACGCGAAAGCGGAGTGGAGCGACGGAGACGACCACGAGCGCCCGCTCGCCGAGCGAGGCCGCAAGGACGCCCCCACGGCCGGCCGCAAACTGGCGCAGACGGGGATCCCCTTCGACCTGGCCCTGTGCTCCACCGCGGCCCGCACCCGCGAGACCTGGAAGCTCGCGGTCCCGGAACTCGCGGAGCGCCCGAGGACGGTCTACGAGGAGCGGATCTACGAGGCGTCCCTCGGCGAACTGATCGCCCTGCTCAACGAGACGCAGGACGACGTCCGCAACCTCGTCCTGATCGGCCACAACCCCGGCGTCCACGCCCTGGCCGACGCCCTGGCCGGCGAAGCCGACGCCGACCTGCTCCCCCGGATGAACCGCTCCGGCTTCCCCACCTCCGCCCTCGCGGTCCTCACCTTCGACGGCTCCTGGAAGAGCGTCGAACACGGCGTGGCACGCCTGGTCGACTTCTGGACGCCGAACGCGTAACCACCGAGGAAGAAGAGGAAACGGACAGGGGCCCGGCACCGCGCAGGCGGCCCCGGGCCCTCGTACCGAGGACGCCGCCGGGAGCGGCGTCCAGAAATCCGGCTCAGTCCTCGTCGTGCGTGTCCGCCGCCTCGACCTCTTCGCGGGTGACCCCCAGCAGATACAGCACGGTGTCGAGGAACGGCACGTTCACCGCCGTGTGCGCGGCCTCCCGGACCACCGGCTTCGCGTTGAACGCCACCCCGAGCCCCGCCGCGTTGAGCATGTCGAGGTCGTTCGCGCCGTCCCCGATCGCGACGGTCTGCGCGAGCGGCACCCCCGCCTCGGCGGCGAACCGCCGCAGCAGCCGTGCCTTGCCCGCCCGGTCGACGATCTCCCCGGTGACCCGCCCGGTGAGCTTCCCGTCGACGATCTCCAGCGTGTTGGCCTGCGCGAAGTCGAGCCCGAGCCGCGCCTTGAGATCGTCCGTGACCTGCGTGAACCCGCCCGACACGACCCCGACCTGATAGCCGAGCCGCTTCAGCGTACGGATCAGCGTCCGGGCACCCGGCGTCAGCCGGACCTCCCTGCGGACCTTCTCCACCACCGACGCGTCGAGTCCGGCGAGCAGCGCCACGCGCGCGTGCAGCGACTGCTCGAAGTCCAGCTCGCCCCGCATCGCCGCCGCCGTCACCTCGGCGACCTGCTCCTCGCACCCGGCGTGCGCCGCGAAGAGTTCGATCACCTCGTCCTGGATGAGCGTCGAGTCGACGTCCATGACGATCAGCCGCTGCGCCCGCCGGTGCAGCCCGGCCGCGACGACCGCGACGTCCACCCCGAGCGCCGCCGCGTCGGTCACCAGCGCGGTCCGCAGCGGTGCCGTCTCGACGCCCGACACCGCGAACTCCACCGCCGTGACCGGGTACTTGGCGAGCCGGAAGATACGGTCGATGTTGCCGCCGGTCTTGGTGATCCGCGCGGCGATCGCGGCCGTCGCCTCGGCGGTCAGCGGATGCCCGAGCACCGTCACGAGCGAGCGCCCGAGCCCGCGCGGCCGGTTGTCGCCGATGCCGGAGATGATCTCCGCCTGCATCTTCATCGACTCGGCCCAGCTGTGGACGGTCGACCGCAGCTCGCCCTCAAGCCCGCGCGGCGGCTCGGTGACCAGCGCGCACAGCACCATCCGGCCCCGCGTCACCACCTGCTCGATGTCGACCACGTCGACCGAGTAGGCGGCAAGCGTGTCGAACAGCCCGGCCGTGATGCCCGGCCTGTCCTTGCCGAAGATCTTGACGAGAAGAGTGGGGACGTCAGAGGCCGGAGCCTGCGTCTGCGTATCGCTCATGGTCCCTACACCGTAACCGCCACCTCGTACGATGCGCCGCCCCGGTCCGACAGGCGGACGGGGAACAGTGGACGACGGGAGGGTGACGACGGCCCGACGCGCTCATATTTTCAACGCGCGTCCCCTCACCCCTCCGGCCTCCGCAGATAGGGGTTCGTATCAGGGTTGGGCGCCCGGTACGACGGCCGAGGCGCATAAGGCCCGCTCGCCCCGGACCCCCCATTCCCACTCCCGCTGCCGTTCCCGCCTCCACCCCCCACCGCCAACCGCGACGCCCCCTTCCCTGCGGCCCCGCTCACCCACGCCAGCACCGCCCCCAGCGCCCCCGCCCCCACACCCCACCCGACCCCCACCAACCCCGCCACCACCACATCCCCCCGCAACTCCAGCGCCGCCCCCACGGCATCGACCCCCAGCACCGACAGCCCCGCGTCCACCGACACCACCGTCACCCGGGCCAGCACCGCGAGCGCCACCCCCGTCACCACCCCCAACCGCACCGCGCACCCCCCGACGAACCGCCGGGCCCCGCCCGAAACCGGCGTCCGGACCGCCGCGAACACCCCCGCCAGCAGCGTCATCAGCGCCGCCGCGACCCCCAACAGCCATACCCGCCCGTCGAGTTCGGCGAGCCGCGCGAGCGTCACCGACCCCGGCTCCCCGGAGGCGAGCAGCCGGTCCACCGGATCCGGCAGGACGTACGTGAGGATCCCGCTCGCCTGCCCGTCGAACGGCACGAAGAGCCCGACGCCGACCCCGACCCACACCCCGTTCGGCGCCCCGAGCAGCGCGGCGCCGAAGATCCGGCCCGGATGGTCGTCCCGGAGCGAGGCGAAGACGGCGGCGGCCCACCCCGCCGCGACGGCGATCAGCAGCACGGACACGACCGCCGACACCGCCGGCCGCACCGAGCGGTGCACGAACCCCCAGTTCAGCGGCAACGGCGTACGCCGGGAGGCGAGCACGGCGAGCAGCAGGACCCCGGCGCACCAGCCGAGCCCGCCCAGCAGCGTCGGCCCGGTGTCGACGGTGAACCCGACGGCGGCCTCCGCCTCGACGAGGTCCCCGATCCGGTCCGGCAGCAGCCCGCCGACGTCCCCGACGCCGGGGATCTCCAGCTTGTCGGGGCTGCGCAGGGCCCCGCCGTCGATCGTGATCACATCGTGCCCGGCCCAGGCGAGCCCGCCGAGCATCGCGACGAACAGCACGGCCACCGCCCCCGCGCGGACGAGGAGTTCGGCGAGGGAGACGACAACTCCGGCCGCCCGCAAGGACCGCAGGAAGAACCAGGACAAAAGGAGCGCACCGACCAGGCTGACGCCGAGTGGCGCGATATCGATGGCGCTCGCGGCCTCCGCCCCCGTCAATCCGAACGCGGACATGTCACCCGAGGGCGACACCGAACCACCCGCCCCGAGCGCCACCACGGCCGCCGTCATCGGCCCGAGCGACCCGGCGGAATCGGCCCGCAGCAGATGCAGCCCGAGCGCCGCCACCCCCGTCATCCCGATCAACGCCCAGCTCACAGCGGCGATCGCGGACAGCAGAGCGTCCCCCCATGGCACGCCCCGCCCGTACGCCGTTCGTCCTACGCTTCCCCCGGCCATCGCAGACCCCCCGATCCGCCGCCTCTGTCCCCCTCGTGGGCGTTTACCACTCTCAGGGCGGGTTTCCGCCCCGTCAACGGCGTCGACGGGGGCGCGTGGACGCCGTCTTCACAACCCCCCGACAACTCCCGAACAACCTCCGACCACCCCCGGGAGGGCCCGACTTTCGGTCAGAGGGCCACTCCTGAAATAGTTCCCCCCGATGTTCGACATCCCTAGACTCCCTCTGATGAGGGGCTATTCGGGGGACAACTCAGTGGGGCATGGAGTGCCTGAACTCGTACTCGAAACAAACGGACGTACCTGGACGCTCGATCCATCCAGGGCATACACACTCGGACGCGACCCTCAGGGGGACGTCGTGTTCGACGACGCCAGGGTCTCCTGGCGGCACGCAACGGTCAGCTTCGACGGCCGCGGCTGGGTCATCGAGGACCACGGCAGCACCAACGGCAGCTACACGCAGGGCCAGCGGATCCAGCGCCTGGAACTCGGCCCCGGCAGCGTCGTCAACCTCGGCAACGCCACCGACGGACCCCGCCTGAGCCTGACGGCGGCCCCCATGGCGGTCGCCCAGCAGCAGGCGGCCCCGCAGCAGGTGGCTCACCAGCAGCACGCCGCCCCGCAGCAGCCGTACGCCGCCCAGGCCGCCGGCTGGAACCAGCAGCAGCCCGCCGCGCACATCCCGCAGCAGGGCCCCGGCGTCGGCGCGGGGGCGCCGCCGGTCTACGGCGACCGCAGCCCGACCACGTTCCACCAGCTCGCGCTCGGCCGCGTCATGCGCATCGGCCGTGCCCTGGAGAACGAACTGGTCGTCTCCGACCTCCAGGTCTCCCGCCACCACGCCGAGTTCCACTCGACGCCCGACGGCCGCATGGAGATCCGCGACCTCGGCTCGCACAACGGCACCTACGTCAACGGCCAGCCGATACCGAAGGGCGGCTCGGCGCTGCTCGGCCCCGCCGACATCGTCGGCGTCGGCCACTCGACGTTCCGGATCGTCGGCGACCGCCTCGAAGAGTTCGTCGACACCGGCGAGGTCTCCTTCTCCGCGCGGCACCTGACCGTGACGGTCGACGGCGGCAAGCAGATCCTCAAGGACGTCTCCTTCGGCGTCCCGGAGAAGTCGCTGATCGCGGTCATCGGCCCGTCCGGCTCCGGCAAGTCGACGCTGCTCAAGGCGCTCACCGGCTACCGGCCCGCCGACCAGGGCGAGGTCCTGTACGACAACCGCAACCTCTACAAGCAGTTCGCGGAGCTGCGCCAGCGCATCGGCCTGGTCCCGCAGGACGACATCCTGCACAAGGAACTGACGGTCAAGAAGGCCCTCAAGTACGCGGCCAAGCTGCGCTTCCCGGCCGACACCACGACCGCCGAGCGCGAGTCCCGCATCGACGAGGTGCTGCGCGAGCTGAAGCTGGACATCCACAAGGAGAAGAAGGTCACCTCCCTCTCCGGCGGCCAGCGCAAGCGCGTCTCCGTCGCCCTGGAGCTGCTGACCAAGCCGTCGCTGATCTTCCTCGACGAGCCGACCTCGGGCCTCGACCCCGGCATGGACCGCGACGTCATGCAGCTGCTGCGCGGCCTCGCCGACGACGGCCGCACCGTCCTCGTCGTCACCCACTCCGTCGCCGAACTCGCGATCTGCGACAAGCTGCTCGTGATGGCGCCGGGCGGGTCCGTGGCCTACTTCGGGCCGCCCGAGGAAGCGCTCAACTTCTTCGGCTACGACACCTGGGCCGACGTCTTCTCCGCCTTCGAGAACTACCGCGACTACGACTGGGCGGGCCGCTGGAAGGGCTCGCAGCACTACCAGATGTACGCCGCCGACCTCGACGCCGTCGCCCCGCAGGCCGTAGCCGTGCCGCCGATGCAGGCGATGAAACCGCCGAAGCCACAGGGGTGGCTGAGCCAGTTCGTGACGCTGGTGCGCCGCTATGTCTCGGTCATCGCGTCCGACAAGGGCTTCCTCGCTCTCATGGTGATCCTCCCGGCGGTGCTCGGCGCGGTCAGCCTGCTGATCGACGCCGACAAGGGCCTCCTTCCCAATGGGGTCAACGCGCAGTCCGGGCGCATCGTTCCCAACGGCACCGCCACGACCGTCCTGCTCATCCTCGCGGTCGGCGCCTGCTTCGCCGGGGCGGCCAACTCGGTCCGTGAGCTGATCAAGGAACGGGTCATCTACGAGCGGGAGCGCGCGACGGGCCTGTCCCGCTCGGCGTACCTGATGTCGAAGGTGTTCGTGCTCGGCCTGATCACCGTCTTCCAGGGCCTGCTGGTCGGCGTGATCGGCTTCTCCAGCCGTGAGATCCCCGCGAAGGGCCTGGTCCTGGGCGGCGCGACGCTGGTCGAGCTGTCCGTGCCGATCATGGCGCTGGGCTTCACCTCGATGATGTTCGGCCTGGTGATCTCCTCGCTGGTGAAGACCGCCGAGAAGACGATGCCGCTGCTGGTGATGTTCGCGATCATCCAGGTCGTCTTCACGGGTTGCCTGTTCACCCTGAACGGCTCGATCGGCGTCAACGAGTTCTCCTACCTGATGCCGTCCCGCTGGGCCGTCGCCGCCGCCGGCGCGACCCTCGACTTCAACCGCATCAGCCCGCCCAAGGAGGGCGAGAGCACCGACCCCCTCTGGGAGCACACGGTCGGCGCCTGGAGCATGGACATGGCCGCCCTCATCGCCCTCGGCGTGATCTGCGGCTTCTTCGTCTCCCGCTTCCTGCGCAGGCACGAGCCCGAGGTCATGCGCAAGTAGTTCCCGAGCACGACGACGAAGGGCGCCCCCTGCGGACAGGGGGCGCCCTTCGTACGTGCTCGGGCTCAGTACGCGCTGTTCACGTTGTCGATCGAGCCGTACCGGTCGGCCGCGTAGTTGGCGGCGGCGGTGATGTTGGCGACCGGGTCGTAGATGTTCGTCGAGGTCCCGGAGACGTGGTACGCGTTGAACGTCGGCTGGATGACCTGGAGCAGGCCCTTGGACGGGATGCCCTTGGCCGCGTTGCTGTCCCAGTTGTTGATCGCCCAGGGGTTGCCGGAGGACTCCCGGATGATGTTGCGGTACAGCCCGTTGTAGGAGCCGGGGATGCCCTTGCGGTCCATGATGTCGAGGGCGTTGCGAATCCAGCCGTCCAGGTTGTTCGGGTACGTCTTGGCGGCGGCCGGCTTCAGGGCCGCGCGCTGCGTGGACCGGCTCGCGGTCTTCTTCGCGGCGCGGTCGGCGGCGACCTTCTTCTCGGCGGCCTTCTTGGCGGCCGCGGCCTTCTTCGCCGCGGCGGCCTTGGCGGCGGCGTCGGCCTGCGCCTTCTTCTGCGCGGCGATGGCCTCGATCTTCGCGCCGGCGGTGGAGAGCTTGTCGGTCACGTCCGCCTTGGCGTCGGTGCGGTAGGCGACGTTCGACGGGAGCGCGGCCTCGGTGGTCTGCGCGTCGGCCGGCACGACGGCGAAGGCGAGGGCGGCGGCGCCGAGGGTGGCGGCACCGGCTATCGCGATCTTGTGCGTGTTCTTGGGCATGGCGGGTGACCTCTCGAAGAGCGGGGAGGTCGCTCGGAATGTCCGTCGGCGGACGTGGTGGCGCTGAGCGACGGCAGCCATTCTTAGCGGCCGCAAAATGACCGGGCAAAGGTGTGACGTACGATCCCCGGTAGTAGAGCGGGTAGGTGCAAAACGCCCTAAAGCGCCCAGTCATGCCCGTTCACACCCCGACCGTTTGTCTCCTATTCACCCTCGTAGGTGATGTGGGTCCTATGCGCGGGCTCACATCGAGCGCGTAACGGTCTCACCAAGTGTTGCTGGAGCAATGCGATCCGTGACGTCCGTTCCGGTCACCCCTCCGGCCGCCCCCGACCTCAGCCCTAGGACCACGGCCCGACCCCCCTGCCGTCACTGGTCGGATCCGCGTTGTCACACCCCGCCGGTACCGTGAGGCCATGAGTCAAGGTCCCAGGTCAGGGCTGGCGGCGGTGAGCGCCGCGCTCCTGGCGATGAGCAGGCACCTGGAGGTGCGCGACGTCCTCAAGACGATCGTGGCCTCCGCGCGCGAACTGCTCGACGCCCAGTACGCGGCCCTCGGCGTGCCCGACGACCACGGCGGCTTCGCCCAGTTCGTCGTCGACGGCGTGAGCGACGACCAGTGGAAGGCCATCGGCCCCCTCCCGCGCCAGCACGGCATCCTCGCGGCCATGCTCAAGGAGGCCAAGCGCGAACGCCTCGCGGACGTGCGCGAGGACCCCCGCTTCGGCGGCTGGCCCGAGGCCCACCCCGACATGTCCGACTTCCTGGGCCTGCCCATCCACAACGGCGACGAGGTCGTCGGCGCCCTCTTCCTCGCCAACAAGCGCTGCTCCAAGCCGAAGGGCGAGTGCGGCTTCACCGAGGAGGACATGGACCTCCTCGCGATCCTCGCCCAGCACGCCGCGATCGCCCTCACCAACGCGCGCCTGTACGAACGCAGCCGCGAACTCACCATCGCCGAGGAACGCTCCCGCCTCGCCCACGAGCTGCACGACGCTGTCAGCCAGAAACTCTTCTCCCTGCGCCTCACCGCCCAGGCCGCCGCCGCCCTCGTCGACCGCGACCCCTCACGCGCGAAGGGCGAGCTGCACCAGGTCGCCGCCCTCGCCGCCGAAGCCGCCGACGAACTGCGCGCCGCCGTCGTCGAACTCCGCCCCGCAGCCCTCGACGAGGACGGCCTCGTCGCCACCCTGCGCACCCAGATCCAGGTCCTCGACCGCGCCCACACCGCGCGCGTGACGCTCACCGCACGCGGCGTGCGCGCCCTGCCCGCCGCCCAGGAGGAGGCACTGCTGCGCGTCGCCCAGGAAGCCCTCCACAACGCCCTGCGCCACTCCGGCGCGACCGGCGTGGACGTCACCCTGGAGCGGCTGGGCAACGGCGCCGTCCTGCGCGTCACCGACGACGGCAAGGGCTTCGACCCCGCGGTCGTCCGCCGCGCGGGCCGCCACCTCGGCCTCGTCTCCATGCGCGACCGCGCCAGCGGCGTCGGCGGACGCCTCACCGTCACCTCGGAGCCCGGCCAGGGCACCGTCATCGAGATGGAGGTCCCCGGTGGCTGAGCCGATCAGGGTGCTCCTCGTGGACGACCACCAGGTCGTCCGCCGGGGTCTGCGCACGTTCCTGGAGGTGCAGGACGACATAGAGGTCGTCGGCGAGGCGGGCGACGGCGCGGAAGGTGTCGCCCGCGCGCAGGAGCTGCAGCCCGACGTCGTCCTCATGGACGTCAAGATGCCCGGCATGGACGGGGTCGAGGCGCTGCGCAAACTCCGCGAGCTCGACAGCCCCGCGCGCGTGCTGATCGTCACGAGCTTCACCGAGCAGCGCACGGTGATCCCGGCCCTGCGCGCGGGCGCCGCCGGGTACGTCTACAAGGACATCGATCCCGACGCCCTCGCCGGCGCCATCCGTTCCGTGCACGCGGGACACGTCCTGCTCCAGCCCGAGGTCGCCGGGGCACTGCTCTCCCAGGAGGAGACGCCGGGCGGGCAGGGGAGGGGCGGGTCGCTCACCGAGCGCGAGCGGGAGGTGCTGGGGTTGATCGCGGACGGGCGGTCCAACCGGGAGATCGCGCGGGCGCTGGTGCTGTCCGAGAAGACCGTCAAGACGCACGTCTCGAACATCCTCATGAAGCTCGACCTGGCGGACCGGACGCAGGCCGCGCTGTGGGCCGTGCGGCACGGGGTCACGGGCTGAGAAAGGCTGGCCAGGGGCGGTGGAGGGCGGCAAGCGGAGGGATCACGTCCAGTCCGAGATTCATACTGTCGTGGGAATGTCACCCACATGGCGCATCCCCTGGCGGGGGCACGCCGTTCTCCTTGCGTGCCACGGCGACCGTCGTGGTGAATCGCCAGGAGGGCTTGAGAAGTGAAGAACCTGAAGAAGGCCGCCGCCGTGACGATGGTGGCCGGTGGGCTCGTGGCCGCCGGGGCCGGGCTCGCCTCCGCGACCGACGGCTCCGGAGCGGGTGCCTTCGGCGAGGCCCACGGTTCCCCGGGTGTCGTCTCCGGCAACGTCATCCAGGTGCCGGTCCACGTCCCCGTCAACGCGGTCGGCAACAGCGTCAACGTCATCGGCCTGCTCAACCCGGCGTTCGGGAACCTGGGCGTCAACCGCTGAAACCCCGGCGGGGGAGCGGCGGTTGGGGGGCGCGGGGGCGGCGGTTCTACAAACGGCAGGTCTGCTGATCGTCCCGTCGCTTCAATGATCCGAACGGGCGCAGTTGTGACCGGCTCCCGTGCCGTTCGTGACCACTCCCGCGTTGTGCAGCGCACGACCCGCGGCCGGGTCGGATACGCAAACGCAGGAGGAACGCTTCTCATGAACATCGCCAAGAAGGCCGCCGTGGCCCTCACCGTCGCCGGTATCGCCGCTGGTGCTTCCGCTGGTGCCGCTGTCGCCGACTCCTCCGCCGAGGGCGCGGCCGTGAAGTCCCCGGGCGTCGGCTCCGGCAACGTCGGCCAGATCCCGGTCCACGTCCCCGTCAACGTCGTCGGCGACTCCGTCAACGTCATCGGCCTGCTGAACCCCGCCTTCGGCAACACGGGCGTCAACGACTGACCCCACCTCACACCGCCACGGGGCCCCACTCCTCAGAGTGGGGCCCCGTAGCCGTGCGACGAACGACGGGCCAAGG
Source organism: Streptomyces roseirectus (assembly GCF_014489635.1). Taxonomy (NCBI): domain Bacteria; kingdom Bacillati; phylum Actinomycetota; class Actinomycetes; order Kitasatosporales; family Streptomycetaceae; genus Streptomyces; species Streptomyces roseirectus. The sequence continues at coordinate 7,310,806 of NZ_CP060828.1, forward strand.
GCCGATTCCCTCTGCGCCCCGACGACGGAGACTCACGCGAGTTCCCCGCGCCCCCGCAACCGCTCCCGGCGCGGCGACGGCCACCTGCACCCGCCCCACCACGCTCGCGCTACTGCGCCTGGCCGCCTCACCCGCGCACGCCCTCCCATCCGCAGCCGGCTGCGCGCCCCGCCCAGCCGCGGCCGGGGCCGCGCGGCCCCGCCCGGTCGCCCCGGCCACCTCAGCCCGGCCTCAACCCCGCGCCCCCGCAACCGCCCCCGCGCAGCAACGGCCACTTGCACCCGCCCCACCACGCTCGCGCTACTGCGCGCCCGGCAGTCCCACCCGCATCAGCTCCCCATCCGCGCCCGGCCCAGCCCCGCCCAGCCCCAGCCGCCGGCGCACTCCAACTCGGCCTCACCCCCCGGCCCCGGGGAAGGGCCCCGGGGAAGGGCAAGGCCCGCGCCACAGCCCCGGCTGCCAACTCACCCCAGCCCGGCCTGAGTTCCGCGCCACCCCCTCCGCCCCCGCCACCCCGCGCCCCGGCCTGAGTTCCGCGCCACCCCCTCCGCCCCGCGCCCCGGCCTGAGCCCCGCGCCACCCCCTCCGCCCCGCGCCCCGGCCTGAGCCCCGCGCCACCCCCTCCGCCCCGCGCCCCGGCCTGAGCCCCGCGCCACCCCCTCCGCCCCGCGCCCAGGTCTCAGCCCCGCGCCACCCCCCTCCGCGCCCGCCACCCCGCGCCCCCTCACCAACCCCCCATCTCCCGCCCCTCCACATACGCGTTGTAAGCCGCCACCAACGCCCGCCGGGCCGTTCGCTCCACGGGCCGCAGGGCCTCCCCCCGGGCGGTCATCTCGGATGCGCTCACCGCGCCCCCGTGTCCGTTGTCGGTGGCGAGGGAGAGCAACAGGCCGATGCGCTGGGCGAGTTCGAGGACGCGTACGGCGCGAGGGGGATAGCCGGGGGCCAGGAGTTCGCGGCCCCGGTCCGCGCGGGCGCGGTACGCGTCGATGGCGGCCTCCGCGACGGGCCCGGACGCGGCGACGTCGAGCCGCGACAGCACGGCGGTGGCCTCCCGCAGGGCCTCGGCCAGCTCACGCTCCGCCTCACCGAGGGACGGCACATCGGCGGGCGGCGCCTCGCGGACGGGCAGACAGTGCCAGGTGACCTCGACGTGGACGTCCCCAGAGGGCCCCGCCTCGAAGACCTCCGGCACCAGCCCGAGCGCGGCCCCGTGACAGACCACCGCCTCCTGAGCCTCCAGCGCCCGCGCGTTGAACTCCGGCGGCCCGCTGAGCCCCAGCGGATGCCCCGGCGCGGGCAGCGCGATCCGCAGTCCGCTCACCCCGAGCGTCCGCAGCCGCCCGAACGCGAGCGACAGCCCGACGGCCCCGGACTCACCCGGCACCCCCTCCACCCGATGCACGGCGTCCTCCCCGACAACGGCGGCGACCGCGTCGTCAGGAGAGACAAGTCCGGCCAACAGGGCATTTCCCCAGGCCGCGAAGCGACCAGCACGTGGTTCCGAAAGCATGCCCCCAGCCTAAGGAGCGGACCGATGGAACAGGCCGTCCGGCCGGTGGCGTAGATTTTCCCGAAGGGGCCGCGCCCACCCATGCGCGGCGCCGGCCCACTGGCACACGCGACAACCGAGACCGGCCACACTGCAAGGGGAGACAACGCGCTCATGAGCGATGTTCTGGAGCTTCAGGACGTATCGGTGGTCCGCGAGGGCCGGTCGCTGGTGGACCAGGTCTCCTGGTCGGTCAAGGAAGGCGAACGCTGGGTCATCCTCGGCCCGAACGGCGCCGGCAAGACGACCCTCCTCAACCTGGCCTCCACCTACCTCTTCCCGAGCGCCGGCACCGTCGCCGTCCTCGGCGAGACCCTGGGCAAGCCCGGCACGGACGTCTTCGAACTCCGCCCCCGCGTCGGCATGGCCGGCATCGCCCTCGCCGAGAAGCTCCCCAAGCGCCAGACGGTCCTGCAGACCGTCCTGACCGCCGCCTACGGCATGACCGCCGGCTGGCAGGAGGAGTACGAGGACGTCGACGAACTCCGCGCCCGCGCCTTCCTCGACCGCCTCGGCATGAGCGACTACCTCGACCGCCGCTTCGGCACCCTCTCCGAGGGCGAGCGCAAGCGCACCCTCATCGCCCGTGCCCTCATGACCGACCCCGAGCTGCTGCTGCTCGACGAGCCCGCCGCCGGCCTCGACCTCGGCGGCCGCGAAGACCTCGTCCGCCGCCTCGGCCGCCTCGCCCGCGACCCCATCGCCCCCTCGATGATCATGGTCACGCACCACGTCGAGGAGATCGCCCCCGGCTTCACCCACGTCCTGATGATCCGTCAGGGCAAGGTCCTCGCCGCCGGCCCCGTCGAACTCGAACTCACCTCCCGCAACCTCTCCCACTGCTTCGGCCTCCCCCTCGTCGTCGAGCAGGTCGGCGACCGCTGGACGGCCCAGGGCCTCCCGCTCTCCTGACCCGCACGCGCTCTGTCCGCGCCGACCTCGCGGACCTACCATTGACCTTGTGGACATCGACGCGTGGGTGTGGTGGCTCGTCGGCGCGGCAGCGCTCGGGATTCCCCTGGTGATCACGACCATGCCCGAGTTCGGCATGTTCGCGGTCGGCGCGATCGCCGCCGCCGTCGCGGCCGGACTCGGCCTCGGGGCCGTGGGACAGGTGCTCGTCTTCGTCGTCGTCTCGGTGGCGCTCGTCGCCGTCGTACGGCCGATCGCCAACCGGCACAGCAGACAGCGCCCCCAACTCCCCACCGGCATCGACGCGTTGAAGGGCAAACAGGCCCTCGTCCTCGAACGCGTCGACGGCTCCGGCGGACGCATCAAACTCGCCGGCGAGGTCTGGTCCGCCCGCTCCCTGGACACCGACCGCGCCTACGAACCCGGCCAGGAGGTCGACGTCGTGGACATCGAAGGCGCTACGGCGATCGTCCTGTGAGCCTCCGCGCGACGACCCAACTGAACTGAACGACCTGCGAGTTATGTGAAGGTCTGACAGACTCGACCAGCAAGATCTTCTGCACCCATAAGATCGTCGACAGCCAGTCGGCACCCATAGGATCGTCGGAAAGCGCCGAGGCGGAGAAGGGTACGGGGAGCACGATGGAACCGGTCATCATCGTCCTGATCATTCTGGTGGTGTTGGTCTTCATCGCCCTGATCAAGACCATCCAGGTCATCCCACAGGCGAGCGCCGCCATCGTCGAGCGCTTCGGCCGCTACACACGGACGCTGAACGCGGGCCTCAACATCGTCGTCCCGTTCATCGACACCATCCGCAACCGCATCGACCTGCGCGAACAGGTCGTCCCGTTCCCGCCGCAGCCGGTGATCACCCAGGACAACCTGGTCGTCAACATCGACACCGTCATCTACTACCAGGTGACCGACGCGCGCGCGGCGACGTACGAGGTCGCCTCCTACATCCAGGCCATCGAACAGCTCACCGTCACCACGCTGCGCAACATCATCGGCGGCATGGACCTGGAACGGACCCTCACCTCCCGCGAGGAGATCAACGCGGCCCTGCGCGGCGTCCTCGACGAGGCCACCGGCAAATGGGGCATCCGCGTCAACCGCGTCGAGCTGAAGGCGATCGAACCGCCCACCTCCATCCAGGACTCGATGGAGAAGCAGATGCGCGCCGACCGCGACAAGCGCGCCGCGATCCTCACGGCCGAAGGCACGCGCCAGGCCGCCATCCTCACCGCCGAGGGCGAGAAGCAGTCCCAGATCCTGCGCGCCGAGGGTGAGGCCAAGGCCGCCGCCCTCAAGGCCGAGGGCGAGGCCCAGGCCGTCCGCACGGTCTTCGAGGCCATCCACGCCGGCGACCCCGACCAGAAGCTCCTCAGCTACCAGTACCTCCAGATGCTCCCCAAGATCGCCGAGGGCGACGCCAACAAGCTCTGGATCGTCCCCAGCGAGATCGGCGACGCCCTCAAGGGCCTCTCCGGCGCCATGGGCAGCTTCGGCGGCCTCGGCGGAGGCGGCAACGGCAGCAGCAACGGCGGTGGTTCGAGCAACCTGGAGAAGAACCCCGAGCGCCGGGAGAAGCCGCAGATCGACTGAGTCCCGCGGGACGACGATTTCTGGACGACGATGAGGGGCCCCAACTCGAGTTGGGGCCCCTCATCGTCGTCCAGAAAGTCCTGGAAGTCCCGGCGACCCTGGAAGGCTTACGCCGCGTCCCGGCTCAGCCACTCCGGCAGGGCCCGCAGATCCTCCGCGCCCAGCGACAGCAGCATCGCGTCGGCCGGGGTCGGCTCGAACGGCTCCCTCAGCAACGGCATCCCCGCCTGCTCCGGCGTCCGGTCGGCCTTGCGGTGGTTGTCCTCCGCGCAGGACGCCACCGTGTTCAGCCAGGAGTCCCGGCCACCCTGCGCCCGCGGCACCACATGGTCCACGGTCGTCGCCCTGCGCCCGCAGTACGCGCACCGGTGCCGGTCCCGCACCAGCACCCCCCGGCGCGACCACGGCGCCTGTCTGCGGAACGGCACCCGCACATACCGGCACAACCTGATCACCCGCGGCGCGGGTATGTCGACCACGGCGCCCCGCATACGCAGTTCGGGGTGGGCCTGCTCGACGACGGCCTTGTCCTGGAGCACCAGAACGACGGCCCGGTTCAACGTCACCGTAGACAGCGGCTCGAAGCTCGCGTTCAGCACCAGCGTGTCCCGCATCCAGCCCACCTCCCGTTGCGCATCGGCCCGCTCCCCGGCGGGCGTGGATCAACTCTGGACGGGCACGCCGAGATGGACAACGCAATAAAAAATGCCCGCCCCTGATCACTTCCAAGACCAGAGGCGGACAAACGTCGAGTGAACTCTGAACCGCGTCAGTTCGCGGCCGGCACCTCGTACTCACCGATCAACTGCGCCCGCGCGATCGCGTGGAACCGCAGGTTGAAACCGACGTACGCGGGCGACGCGTCCCCGTCGACACCCAGCTTCTCCTGGTCCACGGCGTACACCGTGAACACGTACCGGTGCGGCCCGTCCCCCGCCGGCGGCGCGGCACCCCCGAAGTCCCGCGTCCCGTAGTCGTTACGGACGTGGACGGCGCCTTCGGGCAGCCCCTTGAACTCGCCCGTACCGGCGCCGGCCGGCAGCTCGGTCACGGACGCCGGGACATCGAACAGCACCCAGTGCCAGAACCCGCTGCCCGTCGGCGCGTCCGGGTCGTAGCACGTCACCGCGAAGCTCTTCGTCTCCGCCGGGAACCCCTCCCACCGCAGCTGCGGCGAGACGTTCCCCTCGGCGTAGACCTGGTCGGCCTTGAGCGTGGCACCCTCCGTGACGTCCTCACTCGTCACCGAGAACGCCGGGACGGGCGGGTGGAAGTCATGGGGGAGAGGCCGCCGCTTGAGCTCGGACACCTCGGTACCTCCTGAATCGGGTCGTTCCTCGGAACCCGAGCCTAGAACCAGTTCCGCTTGCTGCCGACCTCGGCCAGCCACTGGTTCAGATACGCCGCCCAGTCCGTGCCCTGGAAGTCACGCAGACCCACCTGGAAGGAGCGGAAGGTGTCACTGCCCTCGCTGAACAGGCCCGGCTTCTTGTCCATCTCCAGAATGACGTCCATCGCGTTCTCGTCGGCCACGAAGCTCAACTCGACCTGGTTCAGGCCGTGGTACTGGGACGGCGGGAAGAACTCGATCTCCTGGTAGAACGGCAGCTTCTGACGCGTACCCCGGATGTGCCCGCGCTCCATGTCCGCGCTCTTGAAACGGAACCCGAGCTGGGTGAAGGCGTCGAGGATCGCCTGCTGCGCCGGCAGCGGGTGGACGTTGATCGGGTCCAGGTCGCTGGAGTCGACGGCCCGCGCGATCGCCAGCTCGGTCGTCACCCCGATGTTCATCCCGCGCAGCGGCTGCCCGCCGATCGACGTCACCGGCGTCTCCCACGGGATGTCCAGCCCGAACGGCACCGCGTGCACGGCCCCCGCCTGCAGCTCGAAGGCCCCGCCGAGGCTGACCTTCGCGAACTCGATGTTCTGCTTGTACTCCGAGTCCTGCCCCTCGACCTCGACCTGCGCCTGCAGCCCGATCGACAGCCCCTCGATGTTCTGGTTCACGGACCCGCCCTGGATCCGCACCTCACCCTGCACGACCCCGCCCGGCACGACGTTGACCTCGGTCAGCACCGTCTCCACCGACGCCCCGCCCGCACCCAGGCTCGCGAGCAGCTTCTTGAACGCCATGACTCTCCCTCGTTGTATTACGTCCGGCTCGTTGTTCTACGTCCGATTGACCGGGCCTTCGATCCCTACCAACGCGTTCAGGCCACGTCCGGTTCCGCCCCTCGGCACGCACCCCGACTGCACTACGCTCGACGGCCATGATCGCGAGCCCCGACCGTACGCCCCTCCCCAGGACCTTCTTCGAGCGCCCCGTCCTGGAGGTCGCCCCCGACCTGCTCGGCCGCCTCCTGGTCCGGACGACCCCGGACGGCCCGATCGTCGTACGCGTCACCGAGGTCGAGGCGTACGACGGCCCGAACGACCCCGGCTCCCACGCCTTCCGCGGCCGCACCGCCCGCAACGCCGTGATGTTCGGCCCGCCCGGTCATGTGTACGTCTACTTCACCTACGGCATGTGGCACTGCATGAACCTCGTCTGCGGTCCCGAGGGCGAGGCGAGCGCCGTCCTGCTGCGCGCCGGAGAGATCGTCGAGGGCGCCGAACTGGCCCG